>DCFQ01000097.1:0-8344 GCA_002319915.1 Bacteroidales bacterium UBA1800
CCTAGGGGCAATTATCCCTAGGGGCATTTATCCCTAGGGGCATCTACCCCTAGGGGCATTTACCCTTATTCGCATTTGCACATATCCCCGGGTAACCTGTCAATAAGCCTTTTTGTCCAGCTTGTTACCCTCATATTGTCAATTTTGTGTTTTTTTTTGAATTTATCCGGTGTAACTTTAAAAACCATTCTATACACCAGATGATCTGATTATGAAACCAGTAAAATCCATACTCCCTGCCTTTGCAATGGGCCTGCTCCTCCTGAACTGCACCATGCTCCACTGCCAGACCCCAAACGATCTCAGGATATGGTCTACCCGTCCCGCCGGCGATTGGAACGAAGCATTGCCCGTCGGTAACGGGAGGCTCGGAGCAATGGTCTTTGGAGAGGTTAACAATGAACATCTCCAGCTTAACGAGGAATCAGTATGGACAGGCCAGCCCCGCTGGGATGCCAATCCTGATGCCCTCAAAACTCTCCCTGAAGTCAGGAAACTGCTCTTCGAAGAGAAGTATGAAGAAGCGGAAAAACTGGCCCAGTCAGGAATTCTTGGAAAATTCCGGCGCGATAACGCCTCCTCATACCAGACTCTAGGCGACCTCTGGCTTAATTTCAGCCACACAGGTACAATCTCGGACTACAGCCGCGAACTCAATATCAGTGATGCAATTGCCGGCATCAGCTATAATGCCGGGGGAGTAAGATTTAAGAGGGAAATATTTTCAACTCATCCCGGCCAGGCAATTGTCATTAGATTAACCTCCGACAAACCCGGCTCCATCACTTTCACTTCGCGCCTGTCGAGGCCGGGAAACAAAGCTGACATCAGAGCTGAAGGCAACGAAATTGTCATGAGTGAACACACGGGTGATGGTGTCGGAGTAAGGCTGCATACAATCCTGAAGGTAGTTCCCGAAGCCGGGAGAACCATTGCCGGCGGTGACAGCATAAGAGTGGAGAATGCCGGTGCAGTCACGATTTTCCTTACAGCCTCGACCGATTACCGCGGGAACGATCCTTCTGCAACGGCAGGGTCGCAAATGCAGGATATCTGCAATCTTCCCTATGATGAAATAAGAAAGGAACATGTTGAAGATTACCAATCGCTTTTTAACAGGGTGACCATTGATCTCGGAGCCGGTATCGGCAATTATTTTCCGACTGATTCCAGGATAACGGCAATAAGAAACGGTTTCGAAGACCCCGACCTTGTTGAACTCTACTACCAGTTCGGCCGGTATCTCCTCATAAGCAGCTCCCGCCCGGGAGACCTCCCTGCGAATCTCCAGGGAATATGGGCCGACGGACTGACGCCGCCATGGAGCGCCGATTATCATATCAACATAAACATCCAGATGAATTACTGGCCGGCTGAAATTACGAACCTGAGCGAACTGGAACTGCCGTTCACGGAGTTCATAAACGACATGAGGCCCAATGCAAGACGGACCGCCCTGGAAGTGTATGGTCTGAAAGGGATCGTGGCCCATTACACAACAGATGTGTGGCATTATACAGAGCCCCTGGGAGATGTTGTTTACGGAATGTGGCCAATGGGGATTGCATGGAGCTGTCAGAATATCTGGGATCATTACGAATTCACCGGAGATAAGGAATACTTGCGTGACAAAGCCTATCCCATTATGAAAGAAGCATCGGAATTCTGTATTGGCTGGCTTGTCAAAGATCCCAAAACGGGATTTCTCGTATCGGGCCCCTCAATTTCACCCGAGAACAGCTTCAGGATTCCCGGGACTGATAAAAACTCAAGCCTGGTCATGGGTCCGACAATGGATCACATGATAATCCGTGACCTCTTTCAGAACACCATCAAGGCCTGTTCCGCCCTCGACACTGACCGCATCTTCAGGACAAAGATCGAAAAAACCCTTGCCCGCCTCGCTCCTGTCAGGACCGGCAAAGACGGAAGGATAATGGAGTGGCCGGAGGAATTCCAGGAACCTGAACCCGGTCACAGGCATATGTCGCACCTCTTTGGCCTGCACCCCGGGAACCAGATCACATGGCAGTCAACGCCTGACCTCATGGAGGCAGCCCGCAAGACCATTGAATATAGGCTTTCACACGGTGGAGGTCATACCGGATGGAGCCGGGCATGGATCATTAACTTCTTTGCAAGGCTGAAAGACGGCAACAGGGCGTATGAAAATGTAATGGAGCTTCTGAAGAAATCAACCCACGACAATCTCTTTGATAATCATCCGCCCTTCCAGATCGATGGCAATTTCGGGGGCACTGCCGGCATCACGGAAATGCTCCTCCAGAGCCATGCAGGTGAGGTGGAATTGCTGCCTGCCCTTCCTTCTTCCTGGCCCAATGGACACATTACAGGCCTGAAGGCACGCGGCGGATTCGAAGTGGATATTTACTGGGAAAACGGGAAACTCCGGCAGGCAACCGTCACCTCGCTTCTGGGAAATCCTCTTAGGCTGAGCTATCAGGGTAAGATTTCCAGCCTGAAAAGCACCGGGAAGGGGAAATCTTACAAAATCCTGGAGAACACTTCAGGCCTGGATATCGGACTCGTGCCATGATGAACCCTGTTCGCTGAAACCATAAAGAATGACCATATGTCAAATATCTCAAGATTATGCCTGCTCATCTCCGGTTTGCTGGTTTTCCAGTCATCTGCCTTTTCCCAGTTCTCCCTGGGGATCAAAATAACGGGGATAAAGAATGACAAGGGAGTGATCATGCTCCAGCTCCTCGACTCCCTGGAGCAGGTAGCCGGCCAGGAAAAGGGGGCAATCGGGGATGGCATCAGTGAAATGCGCATTAACAATATCGCTTCCGGGTCATATGCCGTCAGGTACTTCCAGGATGTAAACCTGAACGGGGAACTTGACAAAAACAAGCTTGGCATTCCCGTGGAGGGATACGGATTTTCCAACAACGCCTACGGCATGTTCGGCCCGAAGCCGTTCCGGGACTGGCTTTTCAGGATTGAGGGAGATACCAGCCTCATCCTTAAGATCAAATACTGAACTATTTTGTAAATTGAACTGTATATTAATTCTTTTAATAATATATTTTTATCATTGATTACCCGGAAGTACCTGGCAGGTTTTTCGATTGTCTCCCGGGTGCGACAGTCTAAATGCAATGCAAACATTTTTATGAAATAAATTCAAGCTTTCTGACATGAAACAGGTTCTTAAATACGCCGGATATATCCTTATACTGCTGCTGGCAGGTTATCTGATATACCGTTTCTATTACATCCTGATCTGGGTTCTTGTTGCTGCTGTTCTGTCTTTTATGGGTCATCCACTGGTCAGGTTCTTCGACGGGCTGCATGTCAGGAAGATAAAAATGCCACATACGGTAAGCGCTGTTCTTGCGCTTTTTGTAATCATACTTGCTCTCCTTGGGTTAGTCGCCATTTTTGTGCCGCTGATAATCAGCCAGGCCGATACAATTTCAAGGATCGATGTAAGCCAGCTGGCCGCGAATCTTCAGGGACCCCTTCACTGGATCGATGAAAAGCTCCACCAGTTCGGTGCGATCCCCGGAACCCAGACCCTTCAGGATTTTCTGATCGAAAAGGCTAAAACGGTTGTCAGCCTCGGAAGTGTGGGAACGCTCATCGCCAGGTTCATAAGCACAGCCGGAAGCCTGTTCATCGGGCTCTTTTCAATCATTTTCATTGCCTTCTTTTTCCTGAAGGATGAAAATATGTTTGAAGAGAGCCTGCTGCTCCTGATCCCTGAAAAGCACCATGAATCGACCCGGAAGGTGGTAGCCGAATCCAAGGGCCTTCTCGTACGATATTACCTTGGCGTCCTTCTGGAATTGCTGAGCGTGATGTCGCTGATTACCATTGGGCTATGGATCCTTGGGATCAGGAACGCCCTTCTTATCGGCTTTTTCGGCGGACTGATGAACATCATCCCCTACCTTGGCCCTGTAATCGGTACTGTGATCGGTGTGATACTGGGAGTCAGCTCAACCCTCGCCACCGGCGCTTACGACATCCTCCTGCCGCTTACCATAAAGCTCGTAGCGGTATTCCTGATCGCCAACTTCATCGATAACAATATCCTTGTCCCCGTCATTTATTCCAAAAGCGTCAAATCACATCCTCTCGAAATATTCCTTGTAATAATTATAGGAGGCGGACTGGCAGGGCTTGTCGGGATGCTGCTGGCAGTTCCGGTTTACACACTCCTCAGGGTTATTGCCAAGGAATTCCTGCAGGAATTCAGGGTCGTGAAAAAGTTGACCGGAACAATTGACAAAAAATAGTCTTTCCGGTCTGACCCATATCCTCAACAAGCCAAATATCTGCTGATCACAATAAATAAACCGGGAAAGGGCTTATGATAATGAGGCTGATATTGCAAATAATCCGTTAAGTGAATCCCGATAAAAAAGAAAAGATAATTTTGCTCTTGCTTCAGCAACCTGATCTAAAATCAGTCTTTAGTCATGGCAAACTTAATTTTTAAGAAGAATCATATATGGCAGGAACCAGGAAGGCGGTAATAATAGGGGCCGGAATAGGCGGCATCGCCACGGCAGCTTTTCTTGCAAAAAATGGATACTCGGTCACGGTGTACGAGAAGAACTCGGGTGCCGGGGGCCGCTGCAGCAGGCTGGTCCGGGATGGGCACCGCTTTGACCTCGGGGCCACAATGATCATGATGCCGGAAATTTACAAATCGGTGTTCGGCTCCCTCGGTCTCGATGCCACGGAGAGTCTGGGACTGAAGCCGCTGGAAGATCTATACAGGATATACTTTGACGATGGCCGGGTACTTGCGTTCACCAGCGACAAGGAACGGATGAAAGCCCAACTGGAAGCGATAGAGCCGGGAAGCTTTGAAAAAGCTGAGAAATACATTACCAAAGGATATTCGATTTTCAAAAAGTCCCTGGAGAAGCTCATCGATGTCAATTTCCTCAATGTTTCCCAGTTCCTTAATCCTGCAATGGTGCCGGTCCTCTTTGAAATCAAGGCATTTACGCCTCATTTCAGTTATGCGAAGCGGTTCTTTCGCCATCCCCATCTTCTCATGGCATATACCTTTCAGAATATTTATGTAGGGCAGAGTCCTTTCGATGCACCTGCGCTTTTTTCAATGGTGCCGGCTGCCGAGCTTACCGAAGGTTCATTCTCTCCAATGCATGGAGGCATGCATGCGGTCGTGGAAAAGCTGGCTGAAGCCGCTTCATCGTACGGAGTCAAATTCCATTACCGGCAGCCTGTGGGAAAAATAATCACAGCCGGAAACAGAGTGCTGGGAGTGGCCCTGGATGACGGGTCCAGGATTGAGGCTGACCTTATCGTCGCAAATGCCGATCTCCCGTATGTCTACAGGGAATTGCTCCCTGACCGCAGGAAATCGCGTCATCTCGACAAGCTAAACTATTCATGTTCCGCTATTTGCCTCCACTGGGGCCTCGATAAGCAGTATCCCCAGTTGGGGCAGCACAGTGTCTTTCTGTCCGACGGTTTTGAGCATGGACTCAGGACAATTTTCAGGGAAAAATCTGTCAGTGAAGATCCCAGCTTTTATATACACGCCCCATCAAGGACCGATCCGGCGGCTGCTCCTCCCGGGGGCGATACACTTTCTTTTATCATTGCTGCAGGAAGCATTGACAGGAAATTCAGCCAGGACTGGGATTTCCTTAAGAAGAGGGCCAGGGATGCGGTCATTGCCAGGCTTAAAAGGATTGGACTGGCAGATATTGAAAATCACATTAAGTTTGAAGTTGCCTACACCCCGGACGATTGGCTGTCGGCAATGAATATTTCAAGAGGATCCGTTTTCGGGAGCCTCGGCCATGACATCTTCCAGATGGGTTATTTCAGGCCACATAACCGGCATGATAAATATAGGAACCTCTATTTTGTGGGAGGCAGCACTCACCCGGGAAACGGCATTCCCAATGTACTCCTGTCGGCCAGGCTTACATCCGAAAGGATCTTGAAGGATAATATTGAATAAGAAACCTCAAATGATTTTTATTGTTAATGAATTCACAAAAGGAAAAGTACTTAGAGATTTTCAGCCGGATCGATTTTGAGAAAATAAAGGATCATCCCAATATCCTGATTGCAGCGCGGTTCTGGGACAATGACAGGTATGAGGCAGCTAAGACCTGCTACAGGTTCATGCGTGCTATCGACGACCTGATCGATAACCATAAGGCTCAGCAGAAAGGGATATCCCCGCAGGAGAGAGGGAAATTCATATCTGATGTGAATGAATGGCTGCTAAGGGTTATGGTCCCGGGAGACGGCGATCCTGAGAAAGAGATGCTTACTGAAACCGTCAAAAGATTCGTGATCCCCTTGTGGCCTCTTGAAGCCTTTGCCAGAGCAATGGTCTATGATATCAATAACGACGGATTTCCGACTTTTGAGGCTTTCCTTGATTACGCACAGGGGGCCTCCGTCGCTCCCGCTTCAATCTTTGTCCATCTCAGCGGCATTTCGGGCAGCAACGGAAACTACAAGTCTCCAGCCTTCGACGTTAGGGAAGCTGCCACCCCGTGTGCCGTTTTCAGCTATCTCGTTCATATAATACGGGATTTCCAGAAGGACCAGTTCAACAATCTGAATTACTTTGCCGATGATCTTGTAATGAAGTTTGGCCTGACCAGGAAAAAGCTTTTTGAAATAGCTCATGGAAGCCCAGTGCCCGGGGGATTCCGTGACCTTGTCCGTCATTATCTGGAAATTGCCGACAGTTACCGGACCAGGACAAGGGAAATAATGGACAGGATAGAGCCATTCCTGGAAGAACGATACCTGTTGGGCATGGAAATAATTTACGATCTTTACACTATGGTCTTTGAGAGAATTGATGCCGAGCGGGGAAGTTTCACAACCGGTGAGCTCAATCCGACAGCGGAAGAGACCCGGTCGAGAGTATACAATACAATCATGAATTTCCGGTAATGGGCAGATATGTAAATAACCATCTTATAAAGGATGAATCAGTGGTGTTCGAGACGAAATATCACTGGGTCATCTTCCTGACAATCAAGTCGCTTTTCACTCTGACCATCTCACCATGGATTGAAAGATCGCTATCGGAGTTCGTGATCACCAACCGCCGCGTCGTGATAAAGACAGGGTTCATTGCCAGGTCCACTTTTGAAATGAACCTTTCGAAGATCGAAAGTGTAAATGTCGACCAGTCGGTTATGGCAAGGATATTCAACTACGGATCGATCACCGTGATCGGGACCGGCGGCACGAGGGAGACTTTTCACAATATTGCAAAGCCCCTTAGCTTCCGGAAAGCGTTCCAGGAGCTGTGCTGAGGGTGAAACCCCGCTCTCTACTTGTAATGTTCGTTCTTTGGCTTAAGCTTGAGAAAGCCGTCAGGCATCTCTGACCTGACAACCACAATATTGCCTGTTGCCGGATGCGGGAATGAAAGCGAGCAGGCATGCAGCCGGATCCTTCTGATAAATATGGCTGATGCCCCGTATTTCCTGTCGCCGACAATTGGGCAGCCGATGTCTGAAAGATGCACCCGTATCTGGTTTTTCCTCCCTGTTTCGGTCCTTACGTCGAGCAGCGTATGGTCACCCACCTGCTTCAGCGTCCTGAAATGCGTTACCGAGAACTTGGCATTCCCTCTCTTTTCAGTCGAATGGACTTTCTGCGAATTATCCTCGATCAGCCAGCTCCTAATTGTGCCTTCCTCCTTGCCGGGATTCCCTTCCACCAATGCATAATAGTGTTTTTCTGTCTTCGACCATTCATCCTTCAGCTTATCCACGGATTCCTGCGATTTGGCAAACAGAAGTACCCCTGAAACCTCCTTGTCGAGCCTGTGAACCACATATGCCCGGATTTTCCCCTTTGAGGAATCCCTGAGGGCCGCTGATAAGATCGCCTGGATGCTAAGGCTCCCGTCAGTGCTCGATGTCGGATAGCCGGCAGGTTTCTCGACAACTATCACTTCATCATCTTCATAGAGTATCGCGAATGGCAGCTCTGACTTGAGGGTGTGCCTGCTCCGGGCCATGATTTCAACCTCATCCCCGGGCTTAAGGATACTGGAGAAAAGGGTAACCGGGCTGCCATTGACCATAACCCTTCCGCTCTGCAGGATCTTCTTGACCTTTGATTTTGAGGAATCAGGGAATTGTCCTGTCAGGTATTCGAGGAGGGTGGATCCCGTTTTAATGGTGGCTTTCAATTTTTCCTTCTGTTTCCGCGTCAGTGCAACATTAAGGGGACTTTTTTCGTTGACCATTTATTAAGAACTGGTCGCAGAAGTCTCCTGTTCAAACAGGTATTCGTTTAAGAAAAATAGTATTTCATGGAAGTCAAATATAGTAAATCCGGCTCATTT
>DCFQ01000097.1:8674-16432 GCA_002319915.1 Bacteroidales bacterium UBA1800
ATACACTGAAAATAATTGGCATAGATATTGCCCGTGTTCAATTGAGATTAATGTTCTTCAAACAACAAAAGGTCATGAAAAAGCTAATAATCACCGCGATCCTCGCAGCAACAGTTGCCGCCGGTGCCACAGTAATGGCTCAGGATCAGCCAGAAGGATACCTCGGGTTACCCGGGGATAACCTTAACTTATATGCCGTAATGAAATTATTCCAGGAATCCGAAACCATTGAAGGATTCGAACGGAGCCTGAATGATGAAAACAGCAGGATCAACAACCTTGACCTGAACGGCGATAACCTGACCGACTATATCAGGGTTACTGATTATGTCGATGGCAATGTTCACAATATAGTACTCCAGGCTGTTCTGGACAGGAACGAGAGCCAGGACGTTGCAGTGTTCACTGTTCAGCGTTTCAATGACGGAGAAGTTCAGATACAGCTTACAGGTGACGAGGCTTTGTACGGGAAGAACTACATTGTTGAGCCGATTTATGATGAAACCCCGAATCCCGGTTACATGGGGAGGGCTGACGGAAGGAATGTGACAGTTGTCCGTACAACTACCGTCCAGGTAGCTGCATGGCCGCTGGTAAGGTTCATTTTCATGCCCGACTATATGGTCTGGAGATCATCCTGGTACTGGGGCTATTATCCGGTTTACTGGCATCCATGGCGCCCATTCTTCTGGCATTACTACTACGGGTACCATTCACACTGGAACCCTTACTACTATGGCCGTTTCCGCCGTTGGGAAACACACCGCTATTCACACTGGGACGACTTTTACTACCACGGGAGAAGGGTCTACTCCCCAAACATCTCGGTCAGGATAAACAACGGTGTCTACCGGACAACCTACTCACATCCTGAAGAGCGTAAGAGAGGTGAGGACCTCTACTACAGGACCTATAAGGATCATGGCTCGCGTGAGTCGGTTACATCCGTAAACAACGGAAGAAGAGTTTCGAACAGCACCTACAACGGCCGGAACAACAACATCAACAATCGCAGGTCGAACCGCACAACCGTGGACAATCCGACAATTCATACCGGTACAATTCCCAATACCGGGAATAATGCAAACACCGGAAGAAGGTCCTCGGGCGATAAGATGAATAACAAATACGGTGACAAGAACCAACCAAACGGGGAGGCAACAAACTGGAAGAACAGGTCAAACGGAAACCAGGGAAATACAGGAAGGACCAATGTGACAGTTCCCTCGGGGAATAATTCAAAACCTGAATCGGGAAGGAAGATCGAAAATGTGAACTCGAGAAGGGAATCGTCCGTTAACACCAATAAATCCGGACGCAACAACAGCGGGAATGGCGGAAGCATAAAGAGCAACAACAATCAGAAGAACAATAATTCAGATAAAAGCGACGGGAAGAAGGGCTCTGGTAAAGAGAGCAAGCCTTCAAGAAGGAAATAAAGGGCAATGTCGGGGCTGTTGCCCGGGACGGCTGGCTGGACGGTCAGCCGGGAATATCCGGGCAACAACCCTTTTTTTATTTACCCGGGTTGATTAACTTCAGACCATGAAGATCAACCTTTTCTGGTTTCGAAGGGACCTTAGGCTGGACGATAATCCGGGACTCGACTCCGCATTAATGGCGGGGCTCCCTGTTCTCGTCCTGTTCATCTTTGACACCAATATCACGGAAGACCTCCCGCCCGATGATCCCAGGATCGGGTTCATTTATGAATCGCTCGGGAAGATCAACCGGGAGCTTGTCCTGAAAAACGGTTCGCTTTGCATACTGAAAGGCGATCCTCTTGAAGAATTCGGGAAACTGCTGCAGGCATACAGCGTCGATACTGTTTATGCGAACAGGGATTATGAGCCGTATCCGGCCGAAAGGGACTCAGCCGTATCGGTATTCCTGAAAAAGCATAATATCCGCTTCCTTACATTCAAGGATCATGTGATCTATGAGAAAGATGAGGTGGTCAAACAAGACAAAAGCCCTTACCGGGTATTTACCCCTTACAAAAACGCCTGGCTTAAGCGGTTTGCTGCAGGCCTGAATACGCAACAACCTGCCGGGGAGGCGGTTGAGGGGGATTTTGTCAAAAGCAGCCATTCTTTTCCCTCCCTTGAACAGCTGGGGTTCAGGGAAAACCAGACAAGGGTCGGTCCATACGATCTTTCAGTAATTAAGGATTACGGGAAGTACAGGAACTTTCCTGCTGCAGACAGGACGAGCCGGCTTTCTCCCCACCTCAGGTTTGGCACCGTGAGCATCAGGAAGATTGTCAGCCTGGCGTCAGCGACTAACCAGGTGTTCCTCGAAGAACTGATCTGGCGGGAATTCTTCATGCAGATCCTTTTTCACTTCCCTGCTGTTGTGACAGATAATTTCAGGCCCTCCTTCAACAGGATCCGCTGGAGGAACAATGAATCCGAATTCAGAAGATGGTGCAACGGTGAGACAGGGTATCCCATCGTCGATGCAGGAATGCGACAGCTCAATCTGACAGGATTCATGCATAATCGGGTAAGAATGATAACTGCGGGGTTCCTTTGCAAGCACCTCCTGACCGACTGGAGGTTCGGGGAGGCGTATTTTGCATCGAAGCTGCTCGATTATGAGCTGTCGTCGAATAATGGGAACTGGCAATGGGCAGCAGGCACCGGATGTGATGCCGCGCAGTATTTCAGGATCTTCAATCCCCTGACGCAGGAGAGGAAATTTGATCCGTCAGGAGAATATACCGGCAAATGGGTCCCGGAAAAAAGATCTCCGGCATATCAAGCACCGGTGGTGGATCACACCTTCGCCAGGGAAAGGGCGATGGAGGCTTACCATATTTCGATGAAGGAGTTCTGAAACTTTCAGGCAATAAATAAATCCCGCTAAGATGAAAAAGCTGGCTCTGTGTATTTTTGTTCTTGCGGCTGCAGGCCTCCGGGCTTTCGGCCAGGAAACGGACAGGTATTCTCCTGATAACGCCACCCCTCCGTCAATCCCGGGGATGAAGCTGGTATGGCATGATGAGTTCAATAAGAATGGGACACCTGACTCCCTTTCCTGGAGATTCGAGAAGGGGTTTGTCAGGAATATGGAGCTTCAATGGTACCAGACATCCAATGCTGCATGCAGGAACGGACTGCTCATCATCGAGGGGAAAAAGGAAGCGGTTAAAAATCCACTCTATGACAAGCAGAGCAATGATTGGAGGTATTCACGCGAATTTGCCGGATACACTTCATCGAGCATTCAGACAAGGGGCTTCCATCAATGGCAGTATGGCAGGTTCGAGATCCGTGCGAGGATCGATACGGCGCATGGGGCCTGGCCTGCAATATGGACACTCGGGATTTCCCGTGAGTGGCCGTCGAACGGTGAGATAGATATCATGGAATTCTACAGGGTAAACGACATTCCCACCATCCTCGCGAATTTCGCCTGGGGAACCGAAAAGCGGTTCTCTGCAAAATGGAAGGACCTCAGGAAACCGTTGTCTGATCTGGCTTCAACTGATCCCGACTGGGCCCGTAAATTTCATATATGGAGGATGGACTGGACTAAAGATTCTGCCTCTCTCCGGCTCGACGGAAAGATCCTGAATTCGGTTTCCCTGTCTGAAACGGCGAATCCTGACGGGTTTAATCCTTTCCGTCAGCCGCATTACATATTGCTGAACCTCGCCATCGGGATGAACGGGGGTGATCCTTCCCGGTCATCATTCCCCATCAGGTATGAGGTAGATTACGTGAGGGTCTACCAGGCTGATCCATCAACATTTTAGGAGTTCCCATTGAAATTGGCATATTTTTCTTATTTTAGGAAAAAATTTAGTTAATGCCCGGTATAAAACCTGCCGCAGGATCATTTCTCCTGATCATAATTGCTGTGGTTTCCGCATTGCTCACTGATTCATGCCAGGGCCTGAAGGATGAAGAACCGTATGTTGGCGACTGGCAGTCTGTGGAAACGGTAACTGCCGACCAGATGGTATATACCACCACAAGGACGCTTCACCTTACCAGGAACTCATACGAGGAGACTTATGTCATTACCCGGCAGAGCCTTGAGACCATTTCAGGTATCATCGGGACCGGCGGACGGATCATCAGGTCGCATAACCATATCACTTTTGAATTGCAGAAGCTTGGAACCTGTGCAAAGGATTCCCTGGATGCCTGCACTTCCTCGGTGATCTGGTACCACGAAGGAACCCAGTACTGGACCGACAATGCACAATTCTTCGGGTTGGTCATCAAGGCAGATTACAAGGCTGCTGATTCCACCCTTACACTGACCCGTGATCTGAACAATGACGGTGATACCCTCGACGAAGGCGAGAATGTGGTTTTCACAAGGATCTGACCGCTCCCTGCGGTGGTCCCCCCCCTGCCTTACCCATTTTCCCGTAATATTTTGTCTCCCTGTTTTTTCTGCATTTAAAATCTGCTATATTCGTGTTTTACAATTCATATCTGCAGAGGATATTTTTATGCCGGTCAGGATCAAGCTATTACTGTTTCTCTTTTTGATAACGGGTGCAAAACTCATGTCACAGACGGAACCTGCCAGGCCGGTGGTTGCTCCGCTGGAAATTCCTGAGCTTCAGCTGCCTGTCAATTTTGACGGAGTACCCGATGAGGAAGCCTGGAACAAGATCACCCCTGTTCATCTTATTATGTTCTCCCCGGTGTTCGGTAAAGAACCCACCGAATCGACTGATATCCGGATAGGTTACAATTCTCAGTACCTTTTCGTTTCAGGGGAAATGCGGTTCAGTGACCCCTCGATGGTTCGATCAGCCAGCCTGAAGCGCGATTATATGGGCATGAGCGGCGACTGGTTCGGCCTCATCCTCGACACATTCAATGACAAGGAAAACGGGCTGGCATTTTTCACCTCTCCTGACGGGCTGAGATTTGATGCCCATATCCAGAGAGATGCCGTCACCTATATGCCCGATCAGCAACCGATGAACATTAACTGGAATGCATTCTGGGACGTTCGTACCAAAAGGAATGCGGGCGGATGGTCAGCTGAGATCAGGATCCCCCTTTCGAGCCTCCGGTTCCAGGTTACCGGCGGGGTCGTCAGGATGGGATTGATCCTTCAGCGATGGATCCCGGCAAAGAATGAGCTGGATATTTTCCCTTCAATCCCGCCCAACTGGGGCCAGGGATCAAACATTAAACCCTCGCAGGCAAAAGAGATCACACTTAAGGGGCTTGTCCCCGATAAGCCTCTCTACATCGCACCTTATGTGTTGGGAGGATACTCTGCCTCCAACGATCTCAATGACTCTGAGACTGCATATTTTAAATCGACCCGCCCGGTAACTGAGGCCGGCCTTGACGTAAAGTACGGCCTCACGAATAATCTCGTCATGGATCTGACCGCAAATACCGACTTTGCGCAGGTTGAAGCCGACGACCAGATGATAAATCTTTCACGATTCTCATTGTACTTTCCTGAGAAGAGGATGTTCTTCCTTGAACGGTCAAGCATTTTTGATTTTGCCCTTGACGGGAACAGCAACCTGTTCTACAGCCGCAGGATCGGATTGAGCGACGACGGAGACCCTATAAGGATCTACGGGGGGCTGAGAGTTACAGGCCGGCTGAAAAAGTGGGACACAGGACTGCTGGACATGCAAACCGCGCCCCTTTGGAAAAAAAGCTCCCTGGGTTCGAAATATGTCCTCCAGCCATCTGAGAATTTCGGTGCGATAAGGTTCAGAAGACAGGTGATCAACGAAAACTCCTACATCGGAACAATGGTGACCTCCAGGTTGGGTGCCGACGGATCCTATAATGTCGCTTATGGGATCGACGGCATTGTAAGGCTATTCGGTGAGGACTACCTGAACTTCCGGTGGGCACAGACATTTGAGGACAGCGTCAGGAACAAATCGATCGATCAGCCAACAATGATCCAGTTTTCGTGGGAAAGAAGGGCAAAGGCAGGGCTCGGATACAATTTCAGCTATGCCCGCTCAGGGGTCAACTTCAACCCGGGTATCGGATTTGAGATGCTGGACGACTATGCTGCATTCTTCGGTTCGCTCAGCTATGGCTGGATATCACCTGAAAAATCGAAACTGTACTCACACTCGCCTGAAATTATGGTTATTTATAACCACTATGTCGATGACGGATCGCTTATGAGTGTCCTCGGAGAAGCAGGATGGCAGTTCCAGACAAAGAATCAATGGATGGTATCCCTGAACGGCTCTGCCAATGATGAGATCCTCAGGGACAGCCTTGAGATTCTTGAGAACAAGGTTTATGTTCCGCCTGCCAGGTATGAGTATTACAATTTCAGGGGACTGGCGGTCACTCCGTCTGCGAAGCCTTTTTATCTGATGATAAACACCCAGATCGGCCAGTATTATGACGGGAACAGGATATCAGTGGGCCTGCAGCCGACATGGAATGTCTCGAAGCATCTCGAGTTCGGCGGCACATATAACCTGGACCATGTTGCCTTCGACAGGAGGGATGTCAGAATGACCAATCATATCGTCGGGTTCAAAGCGCTCTATATGCCCAGTACACGGTTATCCTTCAGCGCTTTCATCCAGTACAATACAGCCATTAATGAAATAATCTCCAACGTAAGGTTCCGGTATAACCCAAAGGAAGGCAATGATTTTTACATAGTGCTTAACGAGGGCCGGAATACCCGCCTGACAGGTGAAATGCCAAACCTGCCTGTTTACAATTCACGCGCAATAATGGTCAAGTATACCTATACATTTAACCTTTGACCATTTTATAGCCGGCGCTTCAAAGTAATTATATCCATTCCCGTCTTTCACCCGACCGGCCGGTACGGGTCTATCCCGAATTTGATCATACAGAATCCTCCGTTTGTCACACAGGATTTGCCGTTTATGGAATATCCTAAAAATGAGTAACTTATGGAAACGTATTCTCGTTAAAGCCAGTGTTGAAAGCAAATGTCGCATAGATTTTCAGAAAAAAAAAAGCAACAATAATAAAATGTCAAACTAAAAAATAAAACAAAATGAAAGCAACTAAAATTTTCGCAGTAATCGGTTTAATGATGTTCGCATTTTCAGCATCAATGAATGCACAGGTTTCAGCAACAGCAACAGCATCGGCAACAATTGTTACGCCGATCTCTATTTCGAATACCGCAAATCTGAATTTTGGCAACCTCGGTGTCAATGCTTCAGCCGGTACGGTAGTTATGAGTACAGCAGGTGTAAGGTCGGTAACCGGCGGATGTACGCTTCCGGCTGTTGCTGGCAGCCCGGCTGTCGCCTCCTTCACCGTAAACGGGGTAGCCAACTACACCTATGCCATTACTCTGCCCGCAACCGCAACGACAATAAGCTCAGGTGCCAACAACATGACAGTTGACACGTGGACCAGTTCCCCAAGCAGTACGGGTACCCTTAACGGATCGGGCACACAGACCCTTACCGTCGGCGCAACATTGCATGTTGCAGGAAGCCAGGCAGCAGGCACATATACCTCGGCCACTCCTTTCTCAGTAACTGTCAATTATAATTAATATCAGAATTGACGAAGATATCCTGAGGGTGCCTCAAAAGGGCACCCTCAGATTTTTGAGATTATTCTTCATTACGGGGGCGAGGTTCGCCCCTTTTCCTTTTTGCCCGCGCAACGCTGCTGCCGGGATGTTGCTATTATGATAAGTATTTGTTTGGTATAATCCCCCGGCCCGCAGGAAGGGAAGACCATCTGCTTTGCTCTGAACAGAGGGTCAAGGAAGGTCCCGATGAGGGATACCTGA
>DCFQ01000088.1 GCA_002319915.1 Bacteroidales bacterium UBA1800
TAGGGCTTTTTTGTTTTAAGAACTTACACAGAGTGACAACGAGCCAATCCGTGAAACCCTGAATCCTCTAAAAAAAATCACTATCTTTAACCCGACCAAACCAGATCGGTTCCGACATGAGACTTCTTCCTTTCAACCATTCAAACGAAACTTCAAAATCTTACATCCCCGAAGGAACGATTGTCGAGGAAACGCTGCTCCAGATTCTCAAGTATAAGAAACTTAACAAAGTATACTGCAGCAACTGCGAAAAGGATCCGGTAGTGCTCATTAATTCCCTTCTCGACGAACTGGACCTGAAATATGAGATCCCTGAGGAAGACCTCAGGAACATACCTGATTCGGGTGGCTTTATCACGGTTTCAAACCACCCTTACAGGGGTATAGATTCTATATTGCTTCTGAAAATCATCCTTGAGAAAAGAAAGGATTTCAAAATAATGGCAAGCGAAAGCCTTCAGAGAATAGAACCTCTCAAGGAAATAATAATTCCTGTAGAAAATTCTGAAGGTCCATACAAAAGGAAATCACTGTTCACAGGGGTAAGGGATGGGATTCTGTATGTTCGGAATAATCACTGCCTGGGGCTCTTTCCTGCGGGTGAGGTGACTTCCGAATTCGAGATCTCAAAGTACATGCTGGATTCCGAATGGCAGACAGCGGCACTTAAGTTCATTAAAAATGCGAGGGTCCCGGTAATACCCGTCTATTTTCACGGAACAAAGTCAAAGCTTTCATTTATATTAAGGAAGCTGAACCCGCTCACCAGATTTGCAGACCTGCCATCGGAACTGGACAATAAAAAGAACCGGATCGTAAAAGTCAGGATTGGATCCCCGGTAAGTTTAAAGGAGCAATCTGATTTCAGGGACATTGCAAGGTATGGAAGATACCTGAGAGCAAGGACTTATCTTCTCGGGTCGTCCCTTGAGGCAGGAAATTTCTTTTTGAAGCGCCGATATTCAAAAAAGGCTGAAGTCCAGCCTGTTGCTGATCCGGTCGCGGCTGATTTGCTTGCGGCGGAGTTCGAATGCCTCCGGGAGAAGTATGAGCTGTTCACCACCGGGAATTATTCAGTTGTCTGCGCCCCGGCTTGGGTGATCCCCCGGATATTCAATGAAATCGGAAGGCTGAGGGAATTGACTTTCAGGGAGGTTGGCGAAGGGACGAATAAAAGCCTGGATATCGATGAATATGACCTCTATTATCACCATTTGTTTATCTGGGATATGGATGATAAAAGGATCGTAGGGGCATACCGGATAGGAAAGGGTTTCGATATCAGCAGTATTTACGGATTGAATGGGTTTTATATAAACTCCCTCTTCAGGATAAGCAGGAAATTCCTTCCCGTCATGCGGGAATCTCTGGAACTTGGGAGATCGTTCATTGTCAAGGATTACCAGCGAAAAGCGATACCACTCTTTCTCCTCTGGAAGGGCATAATGATCTTCCTTCTGCGCAACCCCGAGTACAGGTACCTCATCGGACCGGTAAGCATGAGCAATGAATTCTCAAGATTCTCAAAAAGCCTAATTGTCGAATTCATCTCAACTTATTTTTTCGACAAGGAGAAGGCCAGGTATATTACACCCAAGAGGGAGTTCCTGGTGAAACCTGATAAGCTGATCGATCGGGAGATTTTTATTGATGCGGCAGAGGCTGACATCAATAAAATTGAAAAGATCATAATGAATATTGAGCCCGGCTACAGGATGCCGATACTCCTGAAGAAATACCTCGAGATCAACGGTAAAATAATAGGATTCAACATAGATCCGAAATTCAATGATTGTCTCGACGGCTTAATAATACTGGATGTATACAATACGCCCCCGGGTTTTGTCCAGGGGCTCTCCAGGGAAATGAAAGATGAATCAGTGATCGAGCGATTCAGGCTGAACCAGGACAGGATCAAGTTCTGAAACCCCGTATCGTCTGCTAATAGAATTTATATCTCTTGTCGACAATATTGGCAGCCTTCTTCAGCGCTTCATATGCTTCATAGCCTCCCCTCATCTCATACGTTGTAGTCAATCTCGCTTTAAGGGCTTTAAGGTCCTCGCCGGCTGATGTTGTTATATTATTAACATCAAGCATGAAAACGCCGTTGTCACCAATAACAGGTCCTTCCAGCACCCCCTGCTTAGATGCCGAGGCAGCTGCAATCAGGGCAGTTTCCGAACCTGCACCGGGGACCATATAGGACCTGAAATTTATCTGGGTTGCTTCCAGTACCTTGAGCATATCCTGGCTTGCAATGGCATCGAGTGATTTTCCTGCCTGCTTATCCTTTATGAAACCTGCGGAAATTATATCTGCTTTCTTCTCTTTTGTAAGGGCGAACCGTATATCATTTACAACATCACGGATCGGTGCGATCCCTTCTTCCTGGACCTTGGTGCAGTACGCCACAACATACTTGTCACCTACCTGGAATACGGCCTGCTGATTGGCGTCCAGCACGATCTTATCCTTTCCGGTCTGGAATAAGGAGATGATCAGGCCTCTGGGATTATCAAGGCCGGGCAGTGATTTTTGCTGTGGTGTGACGTCATTCACAACCTGCTTGTTGAGCTTTTGGTCCGTAACTGCCTTTTCAAATTTGTCGAAAGTATTATTCGTTCCGGCAAACTGGCTTGCCTGGCTGTAAACGCTCTGATTGGTCATTGAACCGGCATTGATCTTCCTGTCGACAATTCCTATCTCATACTTCCTTACAGGCTTCGATTGGTCTGCAATCTTTATTATGTGTACCCCGAAGGTTGTTTCGACAGTCAGCAGGTCTCCTTTCTTGCCCGTAAAGCATGCATCATTGAACGGGGTAATCATCCTTCCTTCAGGGAACCAGCCAAGATCGCCGCCAAGCTGAGCCGTACCCTTGTCGTCCGAATTTGTCATTGCAAGAGTTTCAAAGCTTGTACCTTTCTTTATCAGGGTGGCAAGACTGTCGGCAATGTGTTTTGCCTGATCGAGGGTCCTGGAGGCACCGACCGACAGGAGAATGTGCTTGGCATGCACTGAATCAGGCCTGTCGGCAACGGCGATAAGCCTTGCAATTTTGAGGGTCCCGTTATCATTGTATGGCCCGAAAACTTCCTTCAGGTCCTCTTTTCTGGCGAAATCCTTAAGTTCTGCCGGAACTTCATTAAGGGTAACGAAATGGGGAACGAACCTTGTGTCGGCCGACAGATTTATAAACTGGACGGGATCCGTGGCGGCTGCAAAGTCAGGTTTATTCTTGTTTATCCAGTCTTCGGCCTGTTTAATGTCCTCATCTGAAGGGGTGACTTCAAATGACACGTATTCAATATCCCGCAGGGCATTCCTTTTAAAGCTGTTCTTATGCCTGGTATAGTAGTTCTCCATGTCCCCGGATGTGAACTTCACGAATGAGTCAGGTACGGAGGAATAATTCTTCATTACAAAGCTGAAGTCGACTGTATTGCTTGTGAGATTCTTTTCAAATTCAGCCTCCTTGCCTGTAACATAGAGCCCCTTCGCCACAAGGGTGTTGTACTTGCTGCTCATCCTGTCATTGACAATTTCATCCTCAAAGAAAAGCCAGTACTTCTTGGCGGTTTCATCCACCTCCGTCTGCTTGAGGAAGTTTACCAGGAAGGACTTATTGAACGTTCCGGTCTTCTGATCAGTGAAAAGCTGAAGGACGATAGGGTGCGGATTGTTCCCGAGCACAAGCTCATCAAGTTCTTCATTGCTCACTCCAACTCCAAGTTTCTTATACTGGTTGTCGAGGATCGTTTCCCTGACCATCTGCTGCCAGACCTGTTCCCTCAATGATTCGGTGGCAGCCTCAGTCAGATTGGTATTTCCCGACAATTTATAGATCTCGATAAGGTTCTGAATACGTTTTTCAAAATCCTGGTATGAAATGGATTGATCGCCGACCTTGCCGATTTCGTAGTATTTCCTTGCTTTTATTCTCTGACCTCTTCCGTTACCGAAAAAATCACTGACAACAAACAGAAAAAGTGAAAAACCAATGATCCCGGCTACGACTATTCCCGCCTTCTCCCTTAAGAATTGAAGTGTTGACATTTATATAACTTGTTTTGTTTTAAATAGTAATAGGTGTTTTATAAACAGGCGACAAATATAACAAATAACTTCATTATGAGAAAAGCATGGAAAATTAAAATTTATCCCTTCCTCTGTGGAAACGCCCTTAAACCGGTTTTAATGCTCTTCATGTTTTTCCCGGAATTTAACCTGACCAGCCTGCAGGCGGTATAAAAGTCAGCACACCCTCTGAAAAATATGGGTTGTTGACAAAAAAACAGTATAAATATCAGATATAATCCCTTAAAAAATAGGGTATATTGAGGAAAAATATATAATTTATGCTTGTAATGGTCAATTTTCTTTATATTTGCAGCGGGACAATCTGAATCTGGCAGTTGAATTTTAACAAAACAGGGGGGTGGGGCGGTTATTAAATTTTATTAGATTGTTCATCAAATAATTAAGTTGGACGAATTCCATCGATAAAAGATACCTATAATTGTCAATTGTTGTGAACCTAACATATAATATAATGGCGATATTGAGATTTAAAGCATTGGTAGAGGTAACCCGCAGGGAACCAATCAAAACGGAGGCTCCGTCAAAAAACGTTTCCGATTATTTCGGGCTTAACGTTTTCGATCTGCACAAAATGGAACATTACCTGTCAAAGGAAGCGTTCAATGTTGTCAGGAAGGCCATCGACGAAGGCAAATCACTGACCAGGCAGGAAGCGAACCAGGTTGCTATCGGACTCAAAGCGTGGGCACTTGAAAGAGGAGCGACGCATTTTACCCACTGGTTTCACCCGCTGACTGACGGCACTGCAGAAAAACATGACGGCTTTATTGAGATGGGTGATAAGGGCCATGTTGTAGAAAGCTTCTCCGGTGAAGTCCTGGTTCAATCTGAACCCGACGCGTCGAGTTTTCCCAGCGGGGGTATAAGGAACACATTTGAAGCCAGGGGCTATACCGCATGGGACGTCTCTTCTCCTGTCTTCATAGTTGGCACAACACTTTGTATACCGACGATATTTGTCTCCTACACGGGTGAAGCCCTCGATTACAAGGCACCGCTGCTCAAGGCATTGTCGAAGCTTGACAAGGCGGCCGTTGATGTTTGCCAGTATTTCGATAAGGATGTAACGAAGGTGATTGCGACACTCGGATGCGAGCAGGAATATTTCCTGGTCGACGAGGCTCTCTATTATGCCAGGCCCGACCTTGTCCTGGCCGAAAGGACTCTCATGGGTCACCAGTCGGCAAAAGATCAGCAGTTGTCGGATCATTATTTCGGATCGATCCCCGAAAGGGTGATGTGTTTCATCGAGGATTTCGAATGTGAAGCATACAAGCTTGGGATTCCCGTTAAGACGCGTCATAACGAGGTTGCTCCCAACCAGTTTGAATGTGCCCCGATCCATGAGGAAGTAAATCTCGCAGTAGATCACAACCAGTTGCTTATGGATGTGATGAAACGGATTGCCAGGCGCCATAACTTCAGGGTGCTTTTCCATGAAAAGCCGTTTGCGGGTATAAACGGATCCGGTAAGCATAATAACTGGTCGATGGCTACCAATACAGGGGTCAACCTCCTTTCGCCCGGGAAGAATCCAAAATCAAACCTGCAGTTCCTGACATTCCTCGTGAATGTGATAAAGGCTGTGCACGACAGCAACGAGCTGATCCGCGCTTCGGTCATGAATGAATCCAACTCATACCGGCTTGGAGGCCATGAAGCTCCGCCGGCAATCATCTCGGTATTCCTGGGCACCTACCTTTCGAAAATGCTCGACGATGTCGTCCGGAAGGTAACTGAAGCGAAAATGACGCCAGCCCAGAAGACCGAGCTCAAGCTTGGCATCGGGAAGATCCCTGAGATCCTGCTCGACAATACCGACAGGAACAGGACCTCTCCGTTCGCCTTTACCGGCAACAGGTTTGAGTTCAGGGCCGTAGGATCATCAGCCAACTGCGGGGGCTCGATGATTGTTCTCAATGCCGCCGTGGCTCACCAGCTCGAGAAATTCAAAAAGGAGGTTGACAAAATTATTGCCAGGGGCCGGAATAAGGATGAAGCAATTTTCCAGGTCATCAAGAAATATATCCTCGAATCAAAGAATGTCCTCTTTGAGGGTGACAACTACAGCAAGGAGTGGCATGCGGAAGCCGAAAAAAGGAAGCTCTGCAACATTGCCGGTGTTCCTGAGTCGCTTAAATGCTACCTGACCCCTGAATCAAAAGAGGTGCTTATCGCTTCCGGGATTTTCAGTGAAAAAGAGCTGGAGGGGCGGATGGAGGTGGAATTTGAAAAATTCACCAAGAAAGTGCAGATCGAAGCCAGGGTCCTGGGCGATCTTGCAATAAATCATATCGTTCCCACAGGAATTAATTATATGACCTCCCTGCTTGAGAATGTCAAGGCTATCAAGGAAGTGTTCGGGGAAAAGGATTTCGAACGGCTGGCAGGCGCAAGGAAAGAGCTTATAATTACAATTTCAGATCATATTTCGATGATCAAGAAGCTCGTCAATGATATGATCGAAGCCAGGAAGAAGGCAAATGTCATCGAGAATTCATTTGATAAGGCGATCGTGTACGAAAAGGATGTCAAACCTTATCTTGATGAGATCCGTAATCATATCGACAAGCTCGAGCTGATTGCTGACAACGAAATATGGCCGCTGCCTAAATACAGGGAACTCCTGTTCACAAGATAATCCGGGTCAGATTAAAGCGGGTTTTAGGCTTTGGGGGACATCTGAAATATGGTGTCCCCTTCTTGTTGTAATAATTAGTCCGATCAGCCGTTAAATAAAAAAATTGGTGTCGTTCCCATTTATTTTTTTACCTTTATTACAAATTGAGGAGGAGTTATGAGACGGTTTGTGTTGTTCTTCATATTGCTGATCATCATTGACATACAGGGTTCGTATGCCCAGAAAAGAAAAACTGAAAGGGCATATTCGTCCTTTACCGCGGGCGAGTATTTCGATGCCATAGACCTGTTTAAGGATGCTTATTCAAAAGCAAGAAAAACCGATAAGGCATCACGGACCGAGCTGGTATACATGATAGCCGAATGCTACAGGCTGACAAATGACCCCAAAGATGCCGAGACCTGGTACAGGCTCGCAGTAAAATCCTCATTTTCAAAGCCTGAAGCACAGTACTATCTCGCTGAGTCGCTCAAGAAGAATGGCAAATACCAGCAGGCAGTCGAAGAATTCAGAAAGTACAAGCAGATCGCACCCTCGGATTCCAAAAGCGACCAGGAGATCCGCTCCTGCGAGCTCGCCCTGGAATGGCAAAGGAATCCCGAGCCCTATAAGGTTGATGAAATGAAGGACCTGAACTCGCCTAATTCGGATTTCAGTCCTGCCTATGGACGCGATGATTTCGGCATGATATATTTTACTTCCTCAAGGGATGATGCAATGGGGAACAAAACGCATGGTGCAACAGGTCAGAGGTTCACCGATATTTTTGAAAGCCGCCTTGACAAGAAATCAAAATGGAGCACACCGGTCCCGGTTGAAAACATCAACAGCGAATTTGAAGACGGAACCCCCACACTTTCTGCCGATTTCAAGGAGCTTTATTTTACACGGTGCGAAGCCGGGAAACGGGAGAAGAAAGGGTGCATTATAATGTATACAAAGAGAAACGGGGACAAATGGGCTGATCCCAAAAACATTAAGCTGCTCCCCGATTCACTTGTCGCAGCGCATCCTGCGCTTTCGCATGATGGTCTGAAGCTTTACTTCGTGTCGGATATGCCTGGAGGATCGGGCTCGAAGGATATCTGGGTCGTGACCCGGGGTGCTGAAGGCGAAGAGTGGTCAACACCGCAGAACCTGGGTCCGGACATCAATACTGCCGGTGATGAGCTATTCCCTTACGTCAGGGATGATGGGATCCTCTATTTCGCCTCCGACGGGCACATCGGAATGGGTGGCCTTGATATCTTCAAGGCAGTACCCCAGCCTGACGGGTCCTGGACAGTTACAAACATGAAATCCCCGATAAACAGCTTTGCGGATGATTTCGGGATAATATTCGAGGACAGCCAGGAAAAGGGCATTTTCAGCTCGACAAGGAAGGGAAGGGGTAATGATGACCTCTATTCATTCGAGCTTCCTCCGAAAAAATTCAATGTTACAGGGCTTGTCAAAGATGAAAAGACCGGCCTGCCTGTTGCCGGATCCGTCGTTCAGCTGATCGCAAGCGATGGTTCAAACCTCCAGGCAGAGACTGGGACAGGAGGTGAATTCAAGTTCGCGCTCAAGCAGGATGTCGACTATATCTTCCTCGCCTCCAAGAAAGGATATCTGAACGGAAAGGAAAAGGAGACGACCAAGGGGCAGGACAAGAGCCGCGACTTCATGGTCACGATCCTTCTTACCTCGATCGACAGGCCTATTGAGCTTCCGAACATTTTCTACGATTTTGCAAAATGGGACCTCAGGCCTGAATCGATGGTCTCACTCGACAAGCTTGTCGAGACCCTGAACGACAATCCAACCGTTACAATCGAACTGATGTCGCATACCGACTCCCGCGATACCGAGGAGTATAACCTCGATCTTTCCCAGAAGAGGGCACAATCGGTGGTCACCTATCTTATCGGAAAAGGGATTGATCCTGCGCGCCTGACTGCAAAGGGTTACGGGGAATCGACGCCCAAGGTCGTGGATGCTTCCATTCACAAGCAATATCCATTCCTGAAAGAAGGTGTCACGCTGAATGATGACTATGTCAATACGCTTGCTAACGATGAACAGAAGGAGATCGCATACCAGATCAACAGAAGGACGGAATTCAAAGTCCTCAGAACTGATTACGAAGCTCCCAAAAAATAATTTTTCTGAATTCCAATTTTGCTGAAACAGGTGTTCCCCCTCATCGGCTGAAATTAAGCAGGAGGGGGAATGCTTATTAAATGAATTCCGGAAATGAAACTGAACCTGGTTGTTTTTCTTTTAAGCCTTGGCCTTTCCTGCACACTGTCCGGAGCAGGGAATCATGCAAGGCAGATCCGCGTGCTGGTGGTCACAGGGGGCCATGAGTACAACAGGGAAGAGTTTGACTCCATGTTTTCATCATTCTTACCTTCAGTCACTTTCAAGGTTGTTGAGTTCCCGGAGGCGTTCAGGATGTTCGAGCCAGGGAACCGGCAGGAATATGACGTCCTTGTCTTTTACCATATGTGGCAGGAGATCACCGCCGGGCAGGAGAGAATGATGGCAGATTGCATCCGTGAAGGTAAACCTCTTGTGGCCCTGCATCACAGCATCTGCGCATTTGACACCTGGCCGGAATACTGGGCTATCCTCGGGGGCAAATACTTCCACTCCCCCACGGTCCTGAACGGGAAAGAGTACCAGGCATGCTCCTATATCCATGACATCAGATTCAGGGCGGAGGTCTGCAAACAGCACCCTGTCACAAAAGGGATCACTGGGATGGACTTATTTGACGAGACATACAAGGGTTACTATGTTGATGAAGGTGTTGTTCCGCTTTTAAAAACAGATGAACCCAGCAGCAACGAGGTGATCGGGTGGGCCAAGAAGTATGGCAAAGCCCGGGTTGTTGTCCTGCAGAGCGGGCATGATGTACCGACTTTCCGGAACCCGGTTTACAGGAGACTTCTTCTCCAGGCCATCAAATGGGTTTCGGAGCCGACAAAGATGGTCAGTGGAAGATAAGTTTATTATATTTGGGATGATTTTTTGAGATCATGCAAGGCGAATCAAAATACGGCAAACGCGGAGTATCGTCATCCAAAGAAGATGTCCACGAGGCGATTAGAGGGATTGACAAGGGCCTCTTCCCGGATGCATTCTGCAAGGTGGTGCCCGATGTTCTCGGGGCTGATCCGCTTTTCTGCAATATTATGCATGCCGACGGTGCCGGGACCAAGTCATCGCTTGCATATATTTACTGGAAGGAAACGGGAGACATGTCGGTCTGGAAAGGGATTGCCCAGGATGCGATCGTTATGAATACCGATGATCTCCTTTGTGTCGGGGCCTGCGACGGTATGCTCCTCTCATCTACAATAGGGAGGAATAAGAATCTTATACCGGGTGAAGTGATCTCGGCAATTATCAGGGGGACCGAGGAAATCCTAGAAGATCTGCGCAAGATGGGGCTTGGGATATGGCTGACCGGAGGAGAGACTGCCGATCTTGGTGATCTTGTCAGGACAATTGTGGTTGATTCAACTGTAGTTGCGAGGATGAGGAGGGCAGATGTGATTTCAAATGACGGAATCCGCGAAGGGGACGTGATCGTGGGGCTTTCATCGTCAGGCCGGACGACCTGGGAGAGCGAGTACAACAGCGGAATGGGGAGTAACGGGCTTACCTCGGCACGACATGATGTCTTTGGCAACTACCTTGCTTCCAGGTACCCTGACAGTTACGACCCGGCGATCCCCGCAAGCCTCATCTACTCAGGCAGACTGAAATTGACTGACATTGTCCCCGAAATCAATATGACCGCCGGGAAAATGATATTGTCACCCACCCGTACCTATGCCCCTGTCATTAGCCGCATCCTCGGAGAACTAAGGCCGGCAATTCATGGAATGGTCCACTGCTCGGGGGGAGGCCAGACGAAAGTAATGAGGTTCGTGGACGGCCTCCATATCATTAAGGACAATCTATTTAAGCTGCCGCCGTTGTTCAGGATCATTCATGAGCAGTCGGGTACATCGTGGGAGGAGATGTACAAAGTCTTCAATATGGGACACAGGTTTGAGATCTATACCGAAGAAAAATATGCCGCGGAGATCATTGATATCGCCTCCGGGTTCAACCTTGAGGCCGGGGTGATAGGCCGGTGTGAGAAGGCAAAACAGAACAAGCTTACCATTAAGTCGGAGTTTGGGGTCTTCGAGTATTGAATGCCGCTATTTTTTTATTTCAGGGAGATCACGAGGGAGGCTCAGAGGTCTCTGAGAAGGAAATAATCCCCTTGTACCTTTTTGCCTTTTTCTTATCTTTGCACCCGAAATTATCTTTCTGATGGCAAATAATCTGATTCTTGATAAGCTTGAAGGGGTGAAGTCGAGGTTCCTCGAGGTCGGTGATCTTCTCACCAGGCCCGATGTGCTTTCGGATATGGACAGGTATATCAAGCTGAACAAGGAATACAAGGATCTTCAGCCTATCATTGAGGCTTATGAAAAATATAAGCTGACCCTTTCGAATATTACCTCCACGAAGGACCTTCTTGCAACGGAGAGAGATGATGAGATGAGGGAGATGGCAAAGGCCGAGCTTGAAGAGCTGAATGCTAAAGTCCCGGAAATGGAGGAGCAGATAAAATTTCTGCTGATCCCCACTGATCCGGAGGATGAAAAGGATGCGGTTATGGAGATAAGGGCAGGGACCGGCGGCGATGAAGCTAGTATTTTTGCCGGGGACCTGTACAGGATGTACACCAAGTTCTTTGAACAGAAGGGATGGAAAGCTGAAATCAACAGCTATTCTGAAGGCACGGCCGGCGGATATAAGGAAATAGTACTGGGTGTCAGCGGCGATGGAGTTTATGGGATCCTGAAGTACGAATCAGGTGTGCACCGTGTTCAAAGGGTGCCGCAAACGGAAACCCAGGGCAGGATCCATACTTCCGCAGCTTCGGTGGTGGTTCTGCCAGAAGCTGACGAGTTTGATGTGGAGATACGCAACGAGGATATCAGGAAGGACACATATTGTTCTTCAGGCCCGGGAGGACAATCGGTAAATACCACATATTCAGCCATAAGGCTCACTCATATCCCGACAGGGATTGTGGTTACATGCCAGGATGAGAAGTCGCAGCTGAAGAATTACGATAAGGCACTGAAGGAGCTCAGGACAAGGTTATACAACCTCGAATACCAGAAGTACCTCGATGAAGTGTCGCATAAGCGGAAAACAATGGTGTCTACCGGTGACCGTTCTGCCAAGATCCGCACTTACAATTATCCCCAGGGAAGAATGACCGACCACAGGATCAACCTGACCATGTACAATCTTCCTTCGATCCTCGACGGAAACATACAGGAGATAATTGACAAGCTGCAGATGGCTGAAAATGCAGAGCGTCTCAAAGAGAGCAACATCTGACACTCTTATATGAACAGAACAAAGTTATTTGAAAACATCACGGGAAAAAGATCATTCCTGTGCGTTGGCCTTGACACCGAATATAATAAGATCCCAGAGTTCCTTCTCAGGGAAAAAGATCCGGTCTTCGAATTCAACAGGCTCATAATTGATGCCACAGCCAGCTATTCCGTAGCATATAAACCAAACCTTGCCTTCTATGAATGCAACGGGACCGACGGCTGGAAATCCCTTGAGATGACCCTTAACTATATCAGGAAGAATTATCCTGATATATTTGTGATTGCAGATGCAAAACGGGGAGATATCGGCAACACTTCAAAGATGTACGCTAAGGCTTTCTTCGAACAGCTCTCCTTCGATGCAATTACCGTAGCCCCGTATATGGGTGAAGATTCTGTGACACCGTTCCTCGGCTACAAGGACAAATGGGTGATACTGCTTGCCCTTACGTCAAATTCCGGGGCGGCAGATTTTCAGTATCACATCGGGGAAGGGATGAGACTTTTTGAAAAAGTGCTTTCGGTATCCAGAAAGTGGGGAAACGCCGACAACCTTATGTATGTCATTGGGGCCACGAAGGCAGAAATGCTTGGTGAGGTCAGGAAGATCGTCCCTGACAATTTTCTCCTGGTTCCGGGGATAGGTGCCCAGGGGGGAAGCCTCGGTGAGGTGGTAAAATATGGTTTAAATGATAAATGCGGCCTTCTGGTCAACTCCTCACGGGGCATTATCTTTGCCGACAGCTCAAAGGACTTTGACAAGGTTGCAGCTGAAAAAGCGCACGAGATCCAGTCCGAAATGGAAATGCATCTTCGGGCACATGAGCTTATTCCCAAATGACTCTGTGCTCTCTGTGCCTTCTCCGTGGCCCTCTGTGAAATAAAACAAGATGGTTTTTTTCCACAGAGTAACACAGATTAGGCACAGAGAGCACAGAGGGAGAAAATATAATTAACAGGACGCTCACAAAAGCGTCTTTTTTTTGTATTTTAGTCTTCTCGCTGAACTTCTAAACTCGTGCTAAAATGAAAGAAGAATTCCTTCATTACATATGGGAGAATAATCTGTATTTTGCAGATAGCCTGACCGATAATACCGGAAATATTATCAGGGTCATCAGCCCCGGTGATCACAACCGTGATTCAGGACCTGACTTTTTCAATGCCAGGTTGCTGATCGACGGAACCGAGTGGGCAGGGAATGTCGAGATACACACACGATCGTCGCACTTTGACATGCACGGCCACAACACCGACCATGCCTTCGATAATGTGATCCTGCACGTGGTAGGCGTCAACGACCGCGAAGTCTGCAACGCACGGGGAGAAAAGCTGCTGACTGCAGAGCTCAGGTACGATCAGGTATATTATGAAAGATACATGGAGCTCATTAATAAACCTTCCCTGATAGCCTGCCGCAACGAGATCAATAGTGTTGACCAGTTTTTTATCCGGCACTGGCTTCATTCCCTTCTTGTTGAAAGGCTCCAGGTAAAATCGGAGACACTGCTGAAGATCTTTTCCGAAACCAATCATGACTGGGAGGAGACTTTTTACAGGATCCTTACCCGTTATTTCGGATTCAGGGTAAATACCGGGCCGTTTGAGATGCTGGCACGAGCCCTTCCTTTCAGGATCATAAGGAAGCATGCCGATAACAGGTTCCAGATCGAGTCCCTCCTGTTCGGGACTTCCGGCCTTCTTGATGAAGGACTTTTCAGGGAGGCGGTGTCAGATCAGTACTATCTCGAACTGATAAAGGAGTACCGGATACTTGCCGCAAAATACTCTCTGCAGCCGATACATGGATGGCTTTGGAAATTCTCCCGCCTGAGGCCGGTCAATTTTCCCACCATCAGGATATCCCAGCTGGCAGCCATGTTATCGGTAACTGGCGGGCTTTTTTCAAGGACACTTGAGGCAGGTAATGTCAGGCAGCTTGAAAAGCTTTTTGAGGTCAGGGCTTCAAGCTACTGGGATGAACACTATGTGTTCGGCAAGAGAAGCATACAGGTGATGAAGAATACCGGATCCCAGGCCGCTTCAATCTTCCTGGTGAATGCTGTTATCCCTATGATTTTCGTTTATGGAAGGCACACTTCAGACAACTCATTGAGTGAAAGGGCCCTGTCATTCCTTGAGGAAATAATTCCCGAAGACAACATTATTACACGGGAGTGGAGGTCTGCAGGTATTGAGGCGGAATCCGCATTTTTCACGCAGGCGCTCCTCCAGCTGACGGATGAATATTGCAGGAAAAGAAGATGCCTCGATTGCAGGATCGGGATCAGGCTGGTTTCAATGGGAAGAGGACCGGCTGAAACTGATGGTGAAAAAGGTACCGGGCAGGCAGAGCCTGCTGCGGCAATACCCGGGCACGACAAAGCAAATCAACTGTAACATTTTGTTAATAACTGTTGATAAATTGTTGAATTATAACCGGGTTATACGCAACGTTCATGGCTACTTTTGCGTCATTAGTAAGACATGAGCAATAATTGATTCAGGCAGGCGTTAGAAAAGAAAGAATTATTTGTCCTTGATTATAAAAAAATTATCAATTGTTTGATTATTTACATAAAAAAGCCTTATTTTTGCGTTCCAAAATTGGAGACTC
>DCFQ01000063.1 GCA_002319915.1 Bacteroidales bacterium UBA1800
GCTTTTTCCCACTGGTCGGCAATCTTGATCGAGCTGCCGATCAGAAGTGAGACAATGACGAATGCCACAAGAAGGGGCACTCCAATGATCTGCATGTAGTACAACCCGCCCGAAAGTGCGAGCAGGACCAGCACTACTGTGGAAGATACAGGATTGGTAAAACTGGCAGATGTTTTCATTTTTCGGTAAATTTTTGAATTTCACTTATTATTTCTTCTTTGGAAAATCCATAGCTCAGAGCGATTGTCAGGAATTCGCTGCAAATGCTCTGGAGTTTCTTGTTCTTCTCCTTTGCAGGAAGGTTAATGTTGGTCTTATTGATAAAAGTCCCGGAGCCCTGCTGAGTTTCAAGAATGTTCTGAATCTCGAGCTCCTTGTAGGCTTTTGTAACGGTATTCAGGTTTACTTTAAGCTCCACTGCCAAAGCCCGTACCGTGGGCAGCTGTTCACCAGCCTTTAGGTTTCCGGAGGCGATCCCGAACTTTATCTGGTCAATTATCTGACGATAAAAGGGGATGCCGGTCTTTACGTCAAGTACAAATTGAATCATTGTAACATATAATTAATGTAATATTTATATATAACAATATTACACCATTACTTTGACATTTCCAATTATTTTGACAGATTATTGCGATGTATTATCTTAGTACACGCTTAGCAGCATAATTTATTCGGCAAATGTCAATTTCCGCAGCGGCAGTCACAAAACTGTATGGGGAGCAGAAAGCCCTCGACAATGTCTCCTTTGAGGTCAGGACCGGTGAAATTGTCGGATTCCTGGGGCCAAACGGGGCAGGGAAATCCACAATGATGAAGATCATTACCGGGTACATCCCGCCGAGCTCGGGAACTGTCAGTGTCAACGGACTGGATGTCGAAACAGGGCTGCCGGAGATAAGGAGGCAGATCGGGTACCTCCCGGAGAACAATCCCCTTTATCCCGAGATGTACATAAGGGAGTACCTCGAGTTTGTCGCCTCCCTTTATAAGCCTGAAACCCCTGTAAGGGACCTGGTCAGCCGGATAATCAAAGTCACCGGGCTGGTGCCGGAGCAGAAAAAGAAGATCGGATCACTTTCAAAGGGATACAGGCAGAGAGTGGGTCTTGCCCAGGCGCTGGTCCATAATCCGGCAGTGCTCATACTCGACGAACCGACAACCGGGCTCGACCCCAACCAGATAGTGGAAATAAGGAACCTGATAACGGAAGCAGGCAGGGAAAAGACCGTCCTTCTGTCGACCCATATAATGCAGGAGGTTGAAGCCATATGCGACCGGGTAATTATAATCGATAAGGGGGTCATCGTTGCCGACGAGGCTAAAAGCGATATCTACTCGGTGGTAAAAAGGAAGGGACAGCTCATCGAAGTGGAGTTTGACAGGGAGATCAGCGGGGAACTTGCAGAGAAGCTGGGATCGCTCGGCACCGTGAAGAAGCTGAATGAAAAGGTCCTTCTCCTGGAAGCTGCCGGTGAACAGGATATCCGCCCCCTGGTTTTTTCATTTGCAGTGAACAATAATCTCACGGTTCTTTCTCTCCAAAAGAAGGAAACCAATCTGGAGGAGGTCTTCAGGCTTCTCACCAATGGTTAATTGATTTTTGTAATGTCTGAAAAATTTATTTCCTTTGTACTGTATTAATTGGTGGAAAGATTTGTGCTGATTGCAACCACAGGAAAAAATGCTAAACCGCTTTCTATACTCCTATTTCAATCATCCGGTTTTCCCATCTGATCAATTTATAAACTTATATCTGTAATTATGGGTTATTTATTTACGTCGGAGTCTGTTTCTGAAGGACATCCTGATAAGGTAGCCGACCAGATCTCGGATGCGCTGCTTGATGAGTTTTTACGCTGGGATCCGGAATCAAAAGTGGCATGTGAGACTTTTGTGACCACCGGACTGGTGGTGTGCGGGGGCGAGGTTCGGACTGAGGGCTGGGTCGATATTCAGGAGACTGCCCGGAGGGTCATTCGCAAGATCGGGTATACACGGGCCGAATACAGGTTCGACTGCGATTCCTGCGGCGTAATATCCACGATCCATGAGCAGTCAAGCGATATCAGGCAGGGTGTTGTCCGCGAAAATCCGGAAGACCAGGGCGCAGGCGACCAGGGAATGATGTTCGGGTATGCATGCCGCGAAATGGACAATTACATGCCGCTGAGCAGCGAGCTTGCACACATCCTTCTCCAGCAGCTGGCAGCCATCCGCCATGAAGGCAGGGAAATGCCCTACCTGAGGCCCGACGCCAAGTCACAGGTCACAATCGAATACGACGACAACAATAAGCCTGTCAGGATCAACACTATTGTGATCAGCACCCAGCATGATGAGTTCATCCTGCCGAAGGACAAATCCGAAAAGGCTGAAAAGGAAGCTGAAGCAGGGATGCAGGAAGCGATCAGGAAGGACCTGCTCAGGATCGTGGTCCCCAGGGTGAAGAAACTTCTCCCTGAAAGGATCCGGGAACTCTTCACCGACGACATGAAGCTTATCGTGAACCCAACCGGGAAATTCGTGATCGGCGGTCCGCACGGGGATACAGGCCTGACCGGCAGGAAGATCATTGTTGATACCTACGGGGGCCACGGTGCTCACGGGGGCGGTGCATTCTCCGGCAAGGATTCATCAAAGGTCGACAGGTCGGCTGCCTATGCGGCCCGGCACATCGCGAAGAACCTTGTGGCAGCAGGGGTCTGCGACCAGGCGCTTATCCAGGTAGCCTATGCCATCGGTATCGCACATCCGGTGGGACTTTATATAAATACTTTCGGGACCGCAAAAGTGAAGGATTCCCATGGCAATACACTCCATGACGGAGAAATTGCCACCAGGATCAGTTCACTGTTCGACATGCGTCCGTATGCCATTGTGAAAAGGTTCGGGCTAAAGAATCCGATATTTCTCCCGACAGCTACGTACGGGCATTTCGGCCGCGATTACGAGGTGAGGGAGGTCGATGTTTATTACGAAGTGCCGGGCTGCTCTCCGAAAGCCTTGAATGGTAACGGGAAGAAAATCTTTTCAAAGAAGGTGGAATTCTTTGCCTGGGAGAAGCTCGATTACGTCGAGAAGATCAGGGAGGCATTCAATATTTAACCCCTTCCCCCCCGATGAGGTGTTTCTTCGTATCCTCTTTAACCGCAGAGAACGCAAAGTCGCTGCAGAGAACGTAAAGATCTGACAGACTTTGCGAACCTTGCGATTACTTAGCGCACTTTGCGGTTAATGGATTTAAAATGATTCCTTTACGATCTTAGCAATATTATCCCCTCTCCCCAGGGTATAATAATGTATCCCAGGAACACCCCGCCGGATAAGCTCCTTCGATTGCATGATGGCCCATTCAACTCCGGCGGCCCTGGCCTCATGATCCGTTTTGCACTTTTTCAGGGCTGTCACAAGGTCATTTGGCAGATCAATGTGGAATGTCTGCGGAAGCAGGTTAATATCATTCACTGCTGAGATTGGCTTCAGCCCGGGGATGATCGGAGCCTTTATACCCGCTGCTTCGCACTCCTCCCTGAACCGGAAGAATTTGGCATTGTCGAAGAACATCTGGGTGACGATGTATTTTGCACCGATCTCGACCTTATGCTTCAGGTTTTCAAGATCGACCTGCCTGTTGGGCGCCTCGAAATGCTTTTCAGGGTATCCTGCAACACCTATGCAGAATGATGTCGGGGTGGTATCCTGAAGCGATTCCTCGAGATACCTTCCGTTATTCATATTGACGATCTGCTGCACCAGTTCCCAGGTATGGGTATGACCCTCCTTCTCGGGAATGAACGTCCTGCTGCCTTTCTGCGGGTCGCCCCTAAGCGCCAGAACGTCGTCAATGCCGAGGAAATTCATTTCGATGAGCACATTCTCGGTCTCTTCCTTCGAAAACCCTCCGCAAAGGACATGCGGAACGACCGGGATATTGTACTTGTATTTTACAGCCGCCGCCAGGGCAATTGTCCCCGGCCTCTTTCTTACTATCCTTTTTTCCAGGAGACCGTCGGGCCTCTCCGAGAAGACTGTCTCATTCCTGTGGGAGGTGAAGTTTATATATGCCGGGCTGAATTCCATCAGCATGTCGATGGTTGCATATACCCGTTCGATGCTGTGCCCCTTCAGCGGGGGAAGGAGCTCAAAGGTGAATAATGGTCCTTTTGCGCTTTTAAGCTTTTCAATAACACTCATAGAATATTGTCATAAGTTAGGGGCCAGCCACCTGGCTGCCTCGTCCAGTGCCATCTGCTTTCTTGATGCATAGTCAGCCAGCTGGTCCTGCCCGATCCTGCCGACATTGAAATAGACGGAAGCCGGATGCGCGAAGACATACCCGCTGACCGCAGCCGGAGGGGTCATTGCAAAATTCTCGGTAAGCCCTGCCCCCACAAGCCTTTCAGCATCAAGCACGTCAAAGATAACACGTTTTTCCGTATGATCCGGACAAGCCGGGTAGCCCGGTGCAGGCCGGATGCCCCTGTACTTTACCTTCAGGATATCCTCGATGCTCAGGGATTCACCGGGGACATATCCCCAGAATTCCTTCCTGATCTTCTCATGAAGATACTCGGCAGCTGCTTCGGCGATCCTGTCACTGAGGATCCTAATCATTATGGTGGCATAATCATCATCATGATATTCCAGGTATTTTTCCTGGTCAATCGGCGCAGTCACAACGAAAAGCCCCATGTAATCAGTCAATCCTGTTGATGAAGGTGCGATGAAGTCTGAAAGCGACATGTTGTGCTCGCCTCCCTCCTTCACTTCCTGGTTACGCAGGAACCTGAACATCACGGATCCTGAGGGATCTCCGTCGGGGAACAACCTGACATCGTCGCCCTCGGAGACTGCAGGGTAAATGCCAAAGACCCCGTTTGCCCTTATGATCTTCCTGTCGATGACCTCCTTAAGGTAAGCTTGTGCATCGGCGAACAGTTTTTTAGCTTCCTCTCCCTTTACAGGGTCATTGAAGACTGCAGGAAATTTTCCCGAAACCTTCCATGCAAAAAAGAAGTAGGTCCAGTCGATATACTTCGCAAGCTCATTAAGGTCAAATTCGCTAACCAGGTGACGGCCGGGCTTTGCCGGCATACTTATTATCCCTGCGGATCCCCAATCGGTTTCAAGACTGTTCTGCCTTGCCTTTTCGACAGGTATCACTTCCCGCTCGCGATGGCGCGATTCATGTTCCTTCCTGATCCGTTCGTACCTATCTCTTACCGACAGGATGTACCCTGAATTATCCGGTTGCAGAAGCGATGAGAGCACCCCGGCGGCCTTCGAAGCATCCTTCACATGGATCACGGGATGTGAGTATGCCGGTGCGATTTTGACTGCGGCATGAATTTCCGAAGTGGTCGCCCCTCCAATCAGCAGCGGAAGCTTCAGATTCCTCCGTTCCATCTCGGAGGCCACATGCACCATCTCTTCGAGTGAAGGTGTAATAAGCCCGCTCAATCCGATAAAGTCGACATTTTCACTTAAAGCCGTATCAATTATCTTTTCCGAGGGAACCATTACACCCAGGTCAATGATTTCGTAATTGTTGCACGAAAGCACCACCCCGACTATATTCTTGCCGATATCATGAACATCTCCCTTGACGGTTGCCAGGAGGATCTTCCCTGCTGATCGCTTTTCCTGGCCGTTTCCTTCCTCTTCGATATAGGGTGCCAGAACAGCAACCGCTTTTTTCATTACCCTGGCGCTTTTCACAACCTGCGGCAGGAACATCTTGCCTGATCCGAAAAGATCCCCCACTTCATTCATCCCGTCCATCAGGGGCCCCTCGATAAGTTCTATCGATCGCGAAAAGAGACGCCTTGCCTCCTCAGTATCCTGTTCAATGAACTGATCCAGTCCCCTTTTAAGGCTGTGCCTGATCCTGTCAAGCACGGGCAGGCTCCTCCATTCATCTGCGGCCTCTTCCTTTTTCCCCTCATCCTTCAGGTCCTCTGCAAACTTCACCAGCCGCTCGGTGCCATCCTTGCGCCGGTTCAGCACAACGTCCTCGGTCAGTTTGAGAAGGTCCCCTGGTATTTCGCTGTAAACCTGCAGCATTCCGGGATTCACTATGCCCATATCGAGGCCGGCCCTGATCGCATGATAAAGAAAAACCGAGTGCATGGCTTCGCGGACCTTGTCATTGCCCCTGAAGGAAAATGAGAGGTTGCTTATGCCGCCGCTGACTTTTGCGTAGGGCAGGTTGGCCTTTATCCATTCGGTGGCCCTGATGAAGTTGACAGCGTAATTGTTATGCTCCTCGATCCCGGTAGCAATGGCCAGCACATTGGGATCGAAAATTATATCCTCCGGGGGGAACCCGGCCTTATCAATCAGGAGCCTGTATGATCTTTCCGCAACGGCTATGCGCCTTTCGAAGGTATCAGCCTGCCCTTTTTCATCAAAGAGCATTACCACTGCGGCAGCGCCGTATTTCCTTATCTTCCCTGCATGTTCTAGAAAGACCTCTTCCCCTTCCTTGAGGCTTATGGAATTGACAATGGATTTCCCCTGGATGCATTTCAGCCCCGACTCGATCACATTCCATTTTGAAGAGTCGATCATCAGCGGAAGCTTTGCAATATCCGGCTCCGACATTACCATGTTGACAAATTTCACCATGGCCTTTTCCGAATCGAGCATTGCTTCGTCCATGCAAATATCGATCACCTGTGCGCCCCCTTCAACCTGGTTCCTTGCGATAGCCAGCGCTTCATCGTACTTGCCTTCCCTTATGAGCCTGGCAAACTTAATCGAGCCTGACACATTCGTCCTTTCGCCGATGTTTACAAAATTCGTTTCAGGGGTAATTGTAAGCGCCTCAAGCCCGCTGAGCCGGGTATATCTTTTAATTTCGGGTTTTGTCCTGGGCTTGTACTGCCTTGCTTTTTCGGCGATCCGCCTGATGTGGGCCGGTGTGGTTCCGCAACAGCCGCCGATAATGTTCACCCACCCCTCCTTAATATAATCTTCTGCCACCGATGCCATGAACTCTGCCGACTGATCGTACTCCCCGAACTGGTTGGGGAGCCCGGCATTCGGATGTGCCGACACCCAGCATCCTGCTTTCTGCGAAAGTTCCTGGACAAACGGCCTGAGCTGTTCTGCCCCGAGGGCACAGTTGAGCCCGATGCTGAATAACGGGAAATGCGATACGGAGACCAGGAACGCTTCGAGCGTCTGCCCGGTAAGTGTCCTACCGCTTGCATCCGTAATGGTGCCCGACACCATCACGGGGATTCTCAGCTTCTTTTCCTCAAAGACCGTGGATATGGCAAACAGTGCAGCCTTGCAGTTAAGAACATCGAATATTGTCTCGACCATCAGGATATCAACCCCTCCGTCAATCAATCCCCTTGCCTGTTCCGAATAGGCTTCGGCAAGCTGGTCAAATGTTACCGTCCTAGCACCTGGATCGTTAACATCGGCCGACATGGAGGCAGTCCTGTTCGTTGGTCCCAGAGTTCCCGCGATGTAATGTGTCCCGGCCCCGCCGGAGCTTTCAAACTCCGTTATCGTCTGCCCGGCAATCCTTGCTGCCTGGCAGTTAAGTTCATAAACCAGGTCCTCCATGCCGTAATCTGCCATAGAGATCCGGTTTGAATTGAAGGTATTGGTTGTGATTATATCCGCACCGGCCTCAAGATATCCCTTGTGGATATCAACGATCACATCCGGCCTGGTCAGCGACAACAGGTCATTGTTACCCTTCTGGGGTTTCGGATGATCCCTGAACCTGTCGCCCCTGAAATCATGTTCCTGCAATTTGCGCTTCTGGATCATGGTGCCCATGGCACCGTCAAGGACCAGCACGCGCTGCTTTATGATATCCTCTATTGAAGTTTTCACGGCAAAAGCATGTTAATTCTTATAAATCAGTTCTTCATCGCCCGTCCCCCCTCATTACCTGACTCAGTACCAGGGAGGTCAGTAACAGTTTACCTGGAAGAGATCGGGTGCCCGGGAAACTTTCTCCCGGTATTGACAATAAAGACATCAAGATCTTTTAATTGTTCCCTCAGGGAATAGAGAGTCTCGAGGTTTACAACGCCGATAACATACTTGTATTGCCTGCTGCTGAAGTATTCCGATATCTCTTTTAGAGCAAACAGTTTCCTGTCCTTTTCGTTCCGGTATCTCAGGTAAATTTCAAGCTTATGGTCCCTAGTGTAGTTTGAAACTGTTCCCTGCTGGTATTTCTTGTATTCATACCTGTAACCGTAGGAGTTTGCCGAAATATCCGACAGCACCGCACTTCCTGTGGGGTGCCCCCCAGCTCCCTTCCCGCTGAAAAACTGCTTGTCGGCAAAGGCAGCCTCGGTTATCACCCCATTATACTCATTGTCAACGTTATACAGGTACTTGTCGGAGGAGATGAACCTGGGCAGCACAAAGCTCGTTATCGTATTCTCATTAGTTTTCCCCACGAAGGGCACCAGCTTGATCTTATACCCTTTCTCCTTTGCATAACGGATATCGAATGTCGAGATCCGGTTTATCCCATAATGAAATACCTCGCCGGGATCAAGGAAAAGGCCGTAAGCATGACCGGTTATGATGCAAAGCTTGTACTTGGCATCCCATCCTTCGACATCGAGGGTAGGGTCCGACTCGGCGAATCCCTTCTCCTGAGCTTCTTTCAGCGCCGCACTGTAATCGGTGCCGTCGTTGTGCATCCTGGTCAGGACATAATTTGTGGTCCCGTTCAGGATCCCGCGGAGTGAATGGAGAAGCTCATTGTCGTAATATTCCTCGAGGTTCCTGATTATGGGTATGCTGGCTCCTGCTGAGGCCTCGTACAGGAGCGAAACGCCATGCTTCTCCTGCAGGTCAACTAGTTCCCTGAAATGATTTGCCACCATTACTTTATTGGCGGTAACCACGTTCTTACCTTTCTTCATCGCTGTCGTGACAATGTTGAACGCCTCATCGGCATCATCGATCAGCTCGACTATCAGGTTGATGGATGGGTCATTGAGGATGTCATTCTTGTCGAAGGTAAAATTCGACATCGGGATCCTTCTCCTTTTCTTCCTGTCCTTTACGCATATCCTTATGATATCGGCCTTGAAGCCCCGGCTGCTGTTCAGAACATCATGCAGCCCCTGCCCCACGCAGCCGTATCCGAAAAGACCGATCCTCAGTTTTTCACGTGTCGTCATCTTGTTAATTTTTTGAGTTGTTTGCCCAGAACTTTCTCACTACCTGTGTCACCAGCTCTGTTTCGATAAGGAATCCGTCATGACCGTAAAATGAGTCGATCTCAACGTATTCGGCGTTTTTGGAATTCTCAGCAATAAGCTTCTGCTCCCCTGTGGGGAAAAGAAGGTCCGACTTTATGCCGACACACAGCACCTGAGCCTTTAGAAGCTTCAGGGCATTCAGTACCCCGCCCCTTTTCCTCCCGATATTATGTGTGTCGGAGAGACATGTAAGGCACCAGTAGGAATACGGGTCAAAGCGCATGACAAGCTTTTCCCCCTGGTATGCCTGGTATGAGGAGGCTCTGAATGATGTGAGCTTCTCATCATCCTCTTCCTTCTGAGTATGGTTGTAGGCTTCCATGGTCCTGTAGCTTATGAGTGCAATTGACCGCGCTGCCTTAAGGCCCTTTTTCCCTCCTTCCGGGTTCCCTGAAGTGAAAGTGCAATCGGCCTCCATGGCGAGCCTCATCGACTCGCTGAAAGCGAGGGCCCAGGGCGTTTGCCTTGATCCTGAGGCAAGAAGGATAAGTCTTTCGATCAGTTCCGGGTACATGATGCTGTATTCAAGCGCCTGGTAGCCTCCGATCGAGGCTCCGATCACTGTGTGTATCCTTTTGATACCAAGGTGTTTCCTTAATATCTCATGCACGTTCACCAGGTCCCTTACTGTTATCAGCGGGAAATCCCTGAGCCATTTTTCACCGGTCTGCGGATTTACCGATGCAGGGCCGGTGGTGCCATAGCATGATCCCAGGACGTTGGCGCACACAATGAAGTATTTCCTTGTATCAAAGAGCAGGTCATCGCCCACCATGCCCGGCCACCAGGCTTCCACATCGGAGCTGGCGGTAAGGGCATGGCAGATCCATATCACATTATCGCCCTGGTGATTAAGTGATCCATAAGTATTATATGCAATTTCCAGGTCCGGCAGTACCGATCCTGTTTCGGTAGTAAATGAGTTTTCGTAAATCAGTGTATACATAGTGTCTGTTTGAATGCCTGTTCGAAATCATAGATTATGTCGTCGATGTGTTCAATTCCCGCCGATACCCTGAACAACCCGGGCTCGATCCCTGCTGCCGCCTGTTCCTCGGCTGACAGCTGGGCATGTGTGGTCGTTGCGGGCTGGATGATAAGCGTTTTGGCATCCCCGACATTCGCAAGGTGACTCACTAGCTCAAAATGCTCGACCAGTCTTGAGGCAATGTTTTTTTCAGCTTTCAGCACAAAGCTAAGCACGCCACCTGCGCCTTTCGGAAGATATTTCCCGGCAAGATCATGATAAGGATTATCCTTAAGTCCGGGGTAATTTACTTTTTCAACAATTGGCTGCTGCCTGAGCCATTCCGCGAGGGCAGCGGCATTCTGAACATGCCTGTCCATCCTGAGCGAAAGTGTCTCGAGTCCCTGGAGGAACAGGAACGAGTTGAACGGGCTGAGTGCAGGTCCCTGGTCGCGCAGCCCCTCGACCCTTGCCTTCACAATGAATGCCAGGTTGCCTTCCGGTGAAGAGAATTTCTCGCCGAACACAAAACCGTGGTATCCTTCCGACGGTTCGGTAAACACCGGGAACCTGCCGTTATTCCAGTTGAACCTGCCGCTGTCGACTATCACCCCGCCTATGCTGGTCCCGTGGCCGCCTATCCACTTCGTGGCAGATTCCGTAACAATGTCGGCTCCAAACTCAATCGGCCGGCAAAGATATCCGCAGGCCCCGAAGGTATTGTCCACAATGAATGGGATACCATGTTTTGAAGCCACTGCCGCGATCTTTTCAAAGTCGGGGATATTGAATCCCGGGTTGCCGATTGTCTCGACATAGAGAGCCTTGGTATTGCTGTCGATAAGTTTTTCAAACGAAGCCGGATCGAGGTCCCTTGTAAATCGGGCCTCAATCCCGAACCCGGGAAGAGTCACCTTGAACTGGTTGAATGATCCTCCGTAAAGAAATGGAGAGCTGATGAAGTTATCGCCCTTTCTCATGATCGTTGTAAGCGTTATGAACTGGGCAGCGTGCCCCGATGAGACTGCCAGGGCTGCCGCCCCTCCTTCAAGCGCCGCAACGCGCTTTTCGAATACCTCGGTGGTCGGATTGTTGATCCTTGTGTATATGTTCCCCGTTTCGGCAAGATCGAAAAGATCAGCTGCATGCTTTGAATTCCTGAATACATACGAGGAGGTCTGGTAAAGCGGGACCGCCCTTGAAAGGGTGTCTGAATCGGGGTGATGGCCGGCATGTATCTGCAGCGTTTCGAATTTTATCTTATGTGTGCTCATTTTGTTTCAGTTTACAGGTTTATAAAGTACCGGATTACAGCATCTGAAATCCTGTTGTAAAGATCTCCGGTGAATAATTAAATAATGTGATTATCAATTTCAGACCCGAAAATTAATGGCGCATGCACATAGGCATGAGGGGCATGCTGAAATACTTACTGGTAAGATGAATTGTACCCATTGTTTTCGTGTTTATTTTTATCATCTCCCGATTTTCCGGGATTAGGTTTTGGCACCGTTGCCCTGAATATTCAGGATTGGTTGCCAGGGTTTCCCAGAGCCTAATCTCTCCGCCCTTCTTAATAAAAACCAAACACCCTTAAAAGGAAGGAATATTTGATTTGTGGATGCAAAGGTAAGGGAATTTTCGGAAAATGCAAAAAAGAAATTCAGGCAGGGGGCAGGCTGCTATAGGTTTCACGGAGGAAATCCGGAGGAGTTTACCCCCAAACCCCCTGAAGCGGGCTTTTGATCTTCACTGCCATTGTTGTCAGCCCCCAAACCCCCTGAAGGGGGCTTTAAGGTTTATACATTATTTAATGGATTTTTTGTAAATTTATAATCTCGCTGCATTTAAGAAAGATCTAATGAAAACCAGGATGACGGAGCGCCAAATGTTTTATGGTGCAAAGTCAATTATTTTCATCAAAGCTGCTGAACTAAGGCGCAATATGACTTTGGCAGAAAAAGTATTATGGAAGGTGCTGAATAACAAAAAGGACTTTCCTGCCAGGTGGAAAAGACAACATCCAGTGGACATTTTTATATTAGATTTTTATTGTCATAAGTACAAACTTTCAATTGAAGTTGATGGCGAAATCCATGAGGACGATGATATAGGGGAACATGATGCCGGAAGAGAGCATGACATTACAAAGCTTGGGATCAAGATCATAAGGATTACCAATAAGGAAGTCTTTGAAAATATTGAGTTCGTTAAAAGACGGATCATTAGTGGAATAAATTGCTTAATCCTTCACCAGAAAGGTGCAGGCAGTCCGCTAAGCTCCTGAAGATTTGACGACTGGCCTCCAAAAGGGATAAAATTGCATACTCTGCGATATGACTGCAATTAATTTCTCCAAACCCTCTTCAGGGGGTTGTGGTGTACCAGGCTTTAAGCCCCCCTTCAGGGGGGGTTGGGGGGCATAGCCCGGTGAACTATTAAAATTTTAGATTACTTTTGTTAAACTTAACAAACCCATATGCAGAATAACTTCACGATCTATAACAGCCTCACCCGGAGGAAGGAGAAGTTTGAGCCTCTTCATCCGCCATTTGCAGGGATGTACGTCTGCGGACCGACAGTCTACAGCGATACACACCTCGGCCATGCCAGGCCGGCTGTCACCTTCGACCTGCTTTACAGGTACCTCATGCATCTGGGCTACAAAGTCAGGTATGTTAGGAACATCACCGATGTCGGGCACCTTGAGAACGATGCGGATGAAGGGGAAGACAAGATCGAGAAAAAAGCAAGGCTCGAACATCTCGAACCCATGGAGGTCGTTCAGATGTACATGAACACTTTCCACCGGAACATGGATCAGCTCAATACCCTGAAACCGTCGATCGAACCGAGGGCATCCGGGCATATTATCGAGCAGCAGGAGTTCATACGGCGGATCATTGATAATGGATTTGCCTACGAGGTGAACGGATCGGTTTATTTCAACGTCGAAAAATACAGCAGGCAGTACAATTACGGCAAGCTGTCGGGCAGGGTCCTTGACGAGCTTATGGCAAACACCCGGACCCTTGAAGGGCAGGATGAGAAGAAGAACCCATTCGACTTCGCACTCTGGAAGAAAGCCTCGCCCGAGCATATCATGAAATGGCCCTCGGGATGGAGTGAAGGCTTCCCGGGCTGGCACCTCGAATGTTCGGTGATGAGCACGAAATACCTCGGCGAGGTATTCGATATCCATGGCGGAGGGATGGATCTGCTCTTCCCCCATCATGAATGCGAGATAGCCCAGTCTGCTGCAGCGCTCGGCCACGAATCGGTAAGATACTGGGTCCACAACAATATGATCACCATCAACGGCCAGAAGATGGCAAGGTCGCTCGGGAACTTTATCACCCTCGACCAGCTGTTCAGCGGGGATCATCCTTTGCTCGACCAGCCTTACAGCCCGATGACCATCAGGTTCTTCATCCTGCAGGCTCATTACCGCAGCACGGTCGATTTCTCGAACGAGGCCCTGAAAGCCTCCGAAAAGGGATTCCAAAGGCTCATGAAAGCTGTCGAAACACTGGGCATGATTAAGCCGTCGGATAAATCCACCGTTGATATCCAGCGACTCAGAAAAAGCTGCTACGAGGCAATGGATGATGACATGAATACCCCTGTCCTGCTTTCAAACCTATTCGAGGGGGTGAAGATCATCAATTCTGTGAAAGATGGTTCGGAAAGGATCAGCAGTGCAGATCTCGAATCCCTCACAACCCTTTTCAGGGAGTTTATCTTTGGAATACTCGGATTAAGGGAAGAAGAAGACGCCAGGCAGGATGACCGGCTCATCGGGAACCTTGTGAAGATAATCATCGACCTCAGGCAGGCTGCCAAGGTCAACAGGGATTTCAGCACATCCGACAGGATAAGACAGGATCTCAAGGATGCGGGAGTTGTCCTGAATGATAAGAAGGACGGCGCCGACTGGGAGCTGGAAAAGTAAATAAATGTCTTAACCGCAAAGAACGCAATGTGAAAGCAAAGAACGAAAAGCTATAATTTTTACATTCTCTTCTTTGCGGGCTTTGCTTTGATACTCTGCGAACTTTGCGGTTAAAAATCTCTGGAAACAGGATTTGATTTACAGCTCTTTGATCTTTACATTCCTGAACCACACAGTGTAGCCGTGATCCTGCAGGCCGATATACCCTTCATGGGAAATACCTTCTGTGAACCCCGGGAAATCCTTGAATTTGCTGTTTGCGACCATCTTGTCCCAGGCGGGAGTCCAGAGGGTGTATTCACACACCTTTACCCCGTTCTGTATATGGGTCACCTTGCCGTCTTTCACACTGATGACAATAGTGTTCCATTCGCCCGTCGGCTTTACCGTTTTCGGATCGGCAGGCAGCATATCGTACAATGAACCTGCGAGATGGCTTGCGATCTTATTGTCGGTTGCATCCACGTTGTCCAGGACCTGAACTTCGGGAGCGGCATAGTATATCGGCTTGCCGGGCACTTCCCTCACATAGTAGAATATTCCCGAGTTTGCCATTTTGCTTGCTTTCCAGTCAACCGACAGCTCAAAATTCTTAAACTTCTTAACCCCATAGACAATATCTCCATCGGATCCCTGGCCCGGTTGTTTCCCCGGACCTGTGAATACCTTCATGGCGTTATCTTCGATGGTCCAGTCCTTTGGCATAGCCGTTCCGTTGCACTGGCGCCAGCCGTTAAAATCCTTCCCGTCGAACAGGAGTGTCCACCCTTCCTTTTTCTCCTGCGGAGTAAGCGTATTAGGCTTCTGTCCGAAGGAAGGGACCGTCAAAAGGACTACAGCGATTGCTGTAAGTAACAGATTGATATTCTTTTTCATAGTTTGATTTGATTTAATTATCACAATGCAAATTAGTAAAAAATATAAGAACTTACACGGAGATCACAGAGGAATGCCCCCCTGGAGGATGTATCAAAAGCCTGATTTTAACCACAAAGGACGCCAAGTTCGCGCAAAGTAAGCAAAAGTAATTTGCTGATATTAAACTCTTTGCGAGCTTTGCAAAAAAACTTTGCGAGCTTTGCGGTTATCGGATTTTGACTTTTAATACATCCAAATAGCATAATATCCACGTCTTAAGCCCCCTTCAGGGGGTTGGAGGCCAACTCTCCGTGTCTCCTCCGTGCCCTCCGTGAAAGTTCTTACATCTTGTATCTCACTCACTGATACCTACTTAACACTTTTATCTATTTTTATAGTCATTTTTCCTGAAAAATATTTGCATGACTATATATATAGTCGTATATTTGTACTGAAGGATTGAAAAAGGTTAACTGGTTTCCTGGTTTATATGGGAAATTGCAGAATGGCACAATTGCACAATTACTTAACTCTATGAAAAACATCTATCTGACTAAAGCTGAGGAACAGATCATGCAGATACTCTGGGAAATGGGACAGGGTATTGTGAGGGATATCCGCGACAGGTTCGACGATCCGAAGCCTGCACGGAATACGGTCTCGACCGTTGTAAGGGTCCTGGAGAAAAAGGGATTCATAGGTCATAAGGCCTACGGAAATGTGCATGTCTACTACCCACTGATAACAAAGGAGGAATATTCGGGAAGCCAGCTCTTCGGCCTGCTCGAGAACTACTTCGACAACTCCTTCCCCGCCCTCGCTTCATTCTTTGCGAGGAAGAAGGATCTGTCGATCACAGATCTCGAAGAGATCCTGGAGGATGCAAAGAAAGAGCTGAAAAAGAACAAAAAGAAGAGATAATGGAAACATTTGCCTTGTACCTGTTCAAGTCGGCAGTCTGGCTTACAGGCTTTACCCTGGTTTACATGCTGTTCCTACGGAATGAACGATTCTTCCTGCTAAAAAGATATTACCTCATTGCAGGCATTCTGATCTCGTTCATCTTCCCGGTCATTTCAATCCATTACCAGGTCACCCTCCCCGCCCCCGCAGCGATCCCAGCCGGGTCAATGCCTGCCCTGCAGCCTGCTGGCCAGGGGATTCAGCCTGTTGCTCAAGAAACGGCATTCCGTGCCGGCTATGTGTTCCTTGTAATTTACCTGTCGGGACTGATCTTTCTCATTGTCAGATCGGTCAGGGAAATCAGGGTTTTGTTTAATTCCATTGACAATTCAGATATTAAAGACCTGAAGCAGGCAAAAGTGATCAGGACTTCCGGCTTCAAAGGTTCATTTTCATTTTTTAATTATGTTTTCATCAATCCTTCAATAAATGAAAGTGAACTGGAGATGATCATGAATCATGAGCTCGTTCATGTAAGCCAGAGGCACTGGTTCGACCTTCTCCTCGCGGAGATTGTGCGCCTGCTGCAGTGGGTGAATCCCTTTGCGTGGATCTACACCGGCCTGATCAGGCAGAACCATGAATATATCGCCGACGCGGAGACGCTGCAGCAAATCTCCGATCCGGCAGTTTACAAGGCTGTTCTCCTGAACCAGCTTTTCGATTCAAGGGTCTTCAGCCTCTCAGACACATTTAACTTTTCTATTAACAAAAAACGGTTCGACATGATGAAAAAGATAGCAATCTCGCCTTACAGGAAGCTGAAAGTGCTTCTTGTGCTCCCGGTGTTTGCGGTTGTCCTGTACGCTTTTGCAAAACCGGATTATCACTATTCAGCTTCGGATGGCCAGTCCGCAGCTGCAACCATTTATTCACCCCCGCCCATCATTCAGAAAGAAGTAAAGGGCACGGTAAGGGATGAAACCGGGAAACCTCTCGAAGGTGTTTATGTAATGACGACCGGTAGACAGGGCCAGGCGTCAATGGTCAACACTTCCCCAGACGGGAGTTTTAAGCTGACCAATGTTGCTGATGATGCCACTATTAACTTTATGCTCAGGGGTTATACAATCAATTCCCTTAAGCCTGATTTCAGCCAGACCATGGCCGTCACAATGAAAGTGGACCCGGATTACAAACCTGCGCCTCCGAGACCCCCGGAACTGGTAGTGGTCGACGGTACTATAAGTGAAAAAAGCTATCCGGATGTGGTAAAAGATCTCGGGAATAACCTTGGAACATCAATATTTTTGCCCGATAAAGAAGCCACAGATAAATACGGAGAAAAAGGGGCCAATGGGGCAATTGAAATCATGACCAGGAAAAAAGCTTTGGAACTGGGGATAAAAACTCCTTTCCCAAGGCATGATCAGAAGGATTTTCCGACATTCCAGGGAAAGCCCAATTATATCTTTAATGACTGGGTAAACAGCCAGGTCAGATATCCTGAAGAAGCAAAAGAAAAGAAAATCCATGGATGGGTGGTTGTCAACTTCACTGTCGAACTTGACGGAACGCTCAGCAGCATTTCACCGGGAAATTCAGCCGATCCATTACTCACTCAAGAAGTTATAAGAGTGGTTAAGTCTTCACCGAAATGGGACCCGCCTGAAAACAAGGATGTGGATGAACCTTACAGGACAAGCGTCACTGTCAGCTTCCAGCTGCCGGACATAATCGGCGGGGAGGAACCTTTCATAGTGGTGGAGGAGATGCCGATGTACCCCGGGGGAGATGGAGCGCTTCTTAAATATATCGCAGAAAATACAAATTATCCGGAGGAAGCCAGGGCACTAAAGATTGAAGGAAAGGTCATTGTCCGGTTCATTGTTACCAAGGAAGGAAATACAGATGGCATTTCAATCATCAAGGGTGTAAATCCCTTGCTTGACAATGAGGCCGTCAGGGTTGTCGGCACAATGAAGGGCTTTAGCCCCGGAACGCAGGGCGGGAAGCCGGTGCCGGTGTGGTACATGGTTCCGGTCAATTTTGTGCTGCCGGCGGAGAACCCGAATAAGTAGGTAAAGAATTTGTAACACAGAGAACACGGAGGAATAGCCCCCAACCCCCTAAAGGGGGCTTTCTCTTTAAAGCATTCTTACACAGTTTAAAATCGATGTAATAAATACCCCCTTCAGGGGGCCAGAGGGCGAACCTTCAGAAGAACACAGGGGAGACACGGAGCTCCTCTGTGATCTCTGTGTCAGTTCTTCAATCTTTCCCCTCCCGGAGAAACGCCGCCCTGACCGATGGCGGGCACGGCGAATCGAAACCCTTAACCGCCCTCCAGATCACCTCGTTGAACTGAGAATCGTTCACCCTGTCCTCAGCCGTGAAATCGAACGTTTCGCTCAGCCTCTGCCACTCGCTCGTTTCAACATTCTTGTCGTTCAGATCGACATTTATTGGCCTGGCCCTGAAAGGTGCATGACCAGGTGTGTCGTTCAGGCAACCCCAGAGGGTATTTGATGCGGCGTCATATTGTGTCATCGGCGGGAGGCCTAGAATGAGCTCCATGGTCTTTACCAGCGATGTGGTGGTATAGGGAGTGTGATCGACAAATCCCTGCTTTACATAACCGCCGGCAATATAGGCTGTGCTCCTGTGGGCATCAACATGGTCGGGGCCGTTCTGTGCATCATCCTCTACGATCAATACAAGGCTCCGGTCCCAGATCGGGCTGTGGCTCAGATGATCGAGGAAGAGACCGACCGCAAGGTCATTATCGGCGGCATGGGCGAAAGGTGTAGGACGGTTCAGGCTCAGGCCTTCGGTATGATCATTTATGAACCTGATAGAGTTGAACTGCGGCACGGCATTAATTGCCAGCAATGAGTCAAAGTCCCTCTTCCACTGGCCATACCTTACAGTGTCCCTGACCTTTTGATCCCACGGGGTGAAATACTTACAGAAATGGTCTTTCAGGACCGGGATATTGGGGCCATTGTCGCCCATGAACTCGCCGTAGGTCCTGAAGCTAACACCATGCCTTTTACAGTTATCCCAGAAGAATCCGTTCTTATTGTTTGCTATCTCCCTGTTACCTTCGGAATCATAGTACCCGCCCCTGTCGCTGTAGCTTGTCGGCCAGGTCTTCTCAAGGTAATCCGTGGCATATGCCCCCATGCTCCAGTTATGGCCGTCTGCGCTCACCTCCCCGTTAACGAAGAAATTGTCGAGCAGGACGAATTCCCTTGCAATCGCGTGCTGGTTCGGAGTGATCTTTTCTCCGAAAAGAACGAGCGATGGGTCGCCGTTCCCCTCCTTAATGTCGCCCAGCACCTGGTCGTATGTCCGGTTCTCCTTGATAATATAGAAGATATGCTTAATTGGTGAAGACCCTCCCACTTGTGCAGGCACGGGATTGCCTTCTGGACTTCCAGAAAGCAGCTCCTTTTCCCTTGTATAGGGGGTATTCCTGTAGACCTGGCGGGAATACGTTCCCATTTCCTTTTCTCCAGGGATTTTCAAAATCCCAAGGGTCCCTGTAAGGAGGCCGGCTATATACTGAACCTTTACCTTTTCCTCTTTCTCTCCGTGCTGATAAACGACCACATCGCCCTTTCTTGCAGGGTTGGGCCCCATCGGGTTTGGCAATGATGCCAGCCCCTTGCCGTTGGCAACCAGGATCTTATTGCCTGTGACCCGCACGCATGTCGGGTACCATCCTGTAGGGATAAATCCCCTGCTCTTGCTGAAGCCCGGTCTGCTGACATCAAAAACCGCGAGGCAGTTGTTGTCAGCATTAGCTATGTAAAGAGTTTTCTGATCCCTGGTCAGCGCAACGCTGTTTGGAGTCGAGCCGGAGGGCGAGCCGGGGTAAAGGGCTGTGTTAAGGACTTCAATGAGTTTACCCTGCCGGGTATCGATCACCGAAACGCTGTTATCGTTGGCATTGGCCACGAAAAGGTTGTTCCCATCCCTGGTAAGGCACATTTCGTTTGGATTATCACCCGTGGGGATCTCGCCCGTTATCTTTTGCCCGTCCGTATCAAACAGGATTATTTTATCGCATCCCCAGCATGAAACATAGAGCGTTTTCCTGTCGGGGGAAATAATGCAGGCGTATCCTTCACCACCCAGCGGCACCTGTTTGACAACTTTCTTTGCCACTGCATCGATCACATAAAGAGAGTTGTTCTCTTTTGTCACTGCATATAAAAGCTGACGCTTATTATCAAGGGCAATGCCGGCTATGCAGATCTTAACAGGCCATGAGGCCCCGATCCTTATTGTGTCGGGATCGAGGAGCTGCCCCCTTATGACTGAAAAGCGCATTATGATATTGTCATTACCGCCGGAAGCATACAGGTATTTCCCGTCGTCCGAAAAGACCAGCCCCAGCCATGCCTTTCCCATTGTAACAGAACTAACAATGGCTGCATGCTTTATGTCAACCAGCTGGACAGATTGTTCACCATACCCGTTGTTTGTAACAGCGGCGATCCTGCCATTGGGGGATACGGCAATATTCAGCGGAAGGTCCCCAATTCGGACCATTTTACCGGCAGGGGTTAACTGCCAGCCATTGGGAAGCGTAACCTCACGCGCATCGCTTTGTTTTATTTCCTGTGCAAAAGTATTGCTGCCGTTCAATAGAAAACCCGACCCCAGTACCGCTGCAAAAACGGTTTTTTTCAGAGCAGTGTTCATCAGATATTAATGTAAGACCGACTATCTCTTTTTCAGATCCTGTGCACTAAGCTTGATAAGATGACCCAGTGGCTTGCCGCTCCTGTATGATATTACTCTAAGTGTAACAGGACCTCCCTCGGGAAGTTCAAAAGGTTTTGAATATTTCGGGGAATATCTTCCGGGAATTGCATCGTCAACAGTATAGAAAATATCGAGGCCCGGGACTTCCGATTCGAGAGTTATGATAGTCTTGCCGTCTTTCACCTCTGCAGAAATTACCGGGTCGTACATTGCACGGGAATAGTTCACCCCGGCGATCTCATTCCGGTCAAACCCGGCTTCAACCCTTCTGACAAAATCGGGCCAGCTCTTCTTTTCATTCGGTGTCCAGAAGTCTTCTGCAAGCGCCCAGCCGCGCGGCCATGTCATATACTGGGCGTGACTGAGTGTCTGTATCTGCTCCGACCACAGGTTACCCTGGCCCCCGAGTATGAATTTCTGATCGACGCCTTCGGGAAGCGGGTTGTAGCTGTAGCATTTCATCAGCCTGAGCCCTTCATAAAGGGGCGGCTCGATTGTCGGTTCTCCCTGCTGGTAATCGAGGTAGGCGAAAGTGGTTGGGGTCATCACTACATCATGGCCCATTCTTGCAGCCTCGATCCCTCCTTTTACACCACGCCAGCTCATTACGGTAGCACCGGGGGAGATGCCACCTTCGAGTATCTCATCCCATCCAATGAGCTTCTTGCCCTTTGCCTGTAGGATCTGCTCCACGCGGTTCATGAAATAACCCTGCAGCTTCTCGACATTATCAACATTAAGCTTTTTCATAAGAGCCTGGCATCCCGGGTCATTCTTCCAGTATCCCTTGTAGCATTCATCTCCTCCGACATGAATATACTGACCGGGGAACATCGCTGCCAGCTCTGTGAATACCTTGTCGAGGAATTCATATACCTTTTCGTCAGACGGATTCAGTGTATTATCTATCAGCATCTTGAATGTTCCGTCGCCGTACCAGTCGGCAAAGTTTGAACCCGGATTTACTTTGATCCCGGGATCTTTTGTGCAGCACAGTTCGGGGTATGAAGCTATCGCCGCCATGCTGTGGCCGGGGACATCGATCTCGGGAACGATCGTTATGAAGCGGTCGTGGGCATACTGAATGATCTCACTGATATCAGCCTGTGTATAAAAGCCGCCGACTGTTGCCTGTTCCCCGTCCTTAGGAGCTTCCCTCTCTCCAAAATGGCCTCCTCTTGCGACCCGCCATGCACCGACTTCAGTGAGCTTCGGAAGTGACTTGATTTCCACTCTCCATCCGTTATCGTCGGTCAGGTGCCAGTGAAAAGTATTGAACTTGAACCTGGCCATATCGTCGATATACTTCTTGACATCCTCCTTCGAGAAGAAATTGCGGCTTACGTCAAGCATGAGCCCTCGCCAGGGAAACCTGGGATAATCCGTGATCTTTACGGCCGGTACGGTCCAGTCAGCCTTTACCCTACTACTGCTTTCGATCTCTGCCGGGAACAGCTGGAAAAGGGTCTGCATACCGTAAAAGAGCCCTGCAGGCTGATTTGCCGATAATTCGATGTTACCGGGGGTGACTGTCAGGCTGTACCCCTCTTTGCCGAGCCTGCCATCTTCAGTTTTGTTAAGGTTGAACCTTATTGCACCGCTCGTTCCCTTCTGGAGCTTCAGCGAATAGCCGGCGACCTTGCTGATCTTCTGTTCAAACATCCCGGCAATCATTTTCGCATCTGGGGAATTGAAGCTGATTGTCTGGGTCCCGGAGAGCCTGAAGCTCCCGTCAGTCTGCTGAACATCCACAGGCCTGGGTATCAGGTTCAGTGCGGGTTTTTGCCCGAAAAGGGCCGGCATTGAAAAGATAAGCAGAATAGCTAATAGGTTTCTCATGGTCTTGATATTTTAAAATTTATATTTGATTCGGTCTGATCCGGTGCTATGAGGAGGCCAGTTCGTGTTTCAGGTGCTTTGTTCTGAGTACCTTAAGCGCGTTTTTCCTGATCCTGAACTGAACCGGTCCGGAGAGTGTAACAGGCTCACCATCAATATGGAAGCGAGTTTCTTCAGTTTCAACGGTCACCTCACTGCTTGTTTTCAGGCAGGTAACGTATTTCGAGCCCGGCAGCTTTTTTGAGAAAAGCCTGTAAACCATAGCCGGGGCAAGTATCTTTGGGAAGGGCCTGATGAGGACAATATCCATCTCCCCGTCACCCGGTGAGGCATTGGGTGCAATGAAAGCCCAGTTGCCGAATTGCCTTGTATTTGCCACAGTCAGTACATAAAACTCCCCGCTGATCGTCCGGTCCTTCCCGATGGTAATGGTTGCGTGGAAGGGGCGAAGCTGAATGAAATTCCTGAGGGTCACTCCCACATACGACCAGAAGCCACGGGTCTTCAGCTTATCGAACGAGTGTGCCACGAAACTGTCGAGCCCCACACCTGCAACATTAAGACAGAGTTCGTTATTTACCTCGAGCACATCAATTATGACCGACTGGTTGTTGCAGATGTCCTTAAGAAGCAGCGGGATATTTGTTTTGAATCCCAGCTCTTTTGCGAACCCGTTCCCGGAGCCTATCGGAAGGACGCCAAGGATCTTTTCGGTCCCGATGAGCTTCGTCGCAACGGTATGGACCGTTCCGTCACCCCCTGCAGCGACAAACACATTGTACCTGTCGAAGTTCTGCCTGATCAGTGAACCCGATTCATCAATGCTCAGGGATTTATAGAACGAGAGCTCATGCCGCCTGCGGTCAAGGGCCTTGGATACGATGAATTTCACAGGAGGGACCCCCGCATTCGGGTTAAGGATAAAGAGGGCCTTGCTAGCGGTGGGACAATGCATTGTCTGTTTTATAGAGTGACTGCCTCCGTAAAAATAATAAAAATTGATCAGCCTGCAGGCGGATATTGCTCAATCAAACGGTTCTGATGCCTGACCGCCTTTATAAATGCCCTTATTGTCATGGGCTTGAATCCCCTTGACCGGTTAATATTTCCTATCCGGAAGAGGGTCCCGTATGATTTAAAGAATTCCCTGTAAAGCTTGAAGAGTGTAACATTTGGGTCCCATGCCTGGATCGCCTCGGCTCCCGCTCCGTTGATCTCGATTATATTGAAGGCTTCGCCCCTTGAGAGCTTTTCAACCGACTCAAACCTGATATCGAACCTCCCGAAATAGAACTCCGGCATGCTCTGTGCGATCTTGTCAAACCGGTCCTCGAGCTCGGGAGTGATCATGCTCGTTGCATCGCGGTAGAGGCCTCCAACCCTTAGGCTCCCGATGAATGAGAGCCGGATCAGCTCGCCCTCCTGCGGTACCTGGTCAAGGTCGCTGTCGGCGAATCCCACATGCTCTGATCTACCACCAAGGTAAAAGCCTGCCCGGTGCCTGGTACGCGAGTCATTCTGGATAAGCTCCCGCAGGGTCGACCTGCCGTCACCCGTAACAAACGGGAAATACCTCAGGGTAATGGATTTTAGATTTCCTTTTGGTTCGCCCGGTATCCTGATGTAAAAGACGCCTGCCTCTCCGTCGTATGTTACTGGTTTTTGCAAAATAATACTCTCATTGACCGGGAAGCTTGCAATATATTGCAGCAACTGGCTCTTATCTTCTACGAGCCTGACACCATATCCGTTCCAGCCTATATCGGGCTTGGCCACCACAGGGAATCCGAGCTTCTTTCCGTTCATCAGGTCGAGGGCAACAGCCAGATCCTCTTCAGCGGGCACATTGCTGCGCGGCATGGTCACGAATTCTGCGATCCATGTTCTCTGTCCGTCCGAGACCATATTCATCACCGCACTCTTTGATTCGCCCATGAATCCGCCGGTTTCAATATTGGGATTCGATGCCGAAGGAAGGGTAAGGCTTCTGTACCTCAGGCTGAGGAAAAGGTAATAGATCCCCACCGGGATATAAAGGATATTATTGGGAATGTGTTCTGCCGAGCCGATCCTTTTCTTAAGATCATCAAGTGACGGCATCCCGTGGAATTTGAGTTTAAGGTCCGGCATGTACTTTTTAAATACCGACAGAAATGAAGGCGGAATCTCTCCCATGGCTTTTTCAGTTGTATTGCTCCAACGCGATTTGAATGAGTTTCTGACTGCAAATCCTACAATAACCAGGGCTGCAGCACCCCAGGCCCAGTAACCAAGATGGTTCAGCACCAATCCCCCGAAAAGGATGACTATCGTCAGTACTACCGAGGAATAAACGGCGCCTGCAAGGATAGAGACCGTAGCAAACCTGGTGAATGGGATCCTGAACCAGCCGCATGCAACAAATGTCGGGAAAAGGAGGCCCGGCGTGACGCGGCAAAGGACCAGCACCCTCACCAGGTGGGTTTCGAGCCACAACCTCAGCCTTTCAACCTTTGGACCGATAATCTTCGACCTCAGCCACTTGCTTTTCTGCGCGAAATGACCCAGCCCGTAAATGAGCAAGTCCCCAACCACTATCCCTAGGTAAACACTGACATACGCCATCCATTTCGGCAATTGGTCCTCAACTGTCGAAAAAGCAGCAGCGAGTATTGCAGCATCCTCATGAAGGAAGGTCATGAAAAAGATGACAACACAGTGCTCAAGCCAAAGCAGATGTTCAGGAGAGAGCATTTACCGGGTCAGATTATCATTTGGTGATTAGTTTCCATTAAAGCGGTTAAAATTAATGGCATTTGTGAAAAAAACCTATTTCGACCCGAAAAAATTGAAAATTTCAGCTATTCCATGAACGGATATCCGAATTTACGGGGGGGATCCAATGTCTCCTTGATGGTCCTGGGGCTGATCCACCTGATCAGGTTGAGGTAGCTTCCCGCCTTGTCATTTGTCCCCGAGGCCCTTGCGCCCCCAAAGGGCTGCTGCCCGACCATGGCACCGGTCGGTTTGTCGTTTATATAGAAATTGCCGGCTGAATACCGGAGCGCCCTGCCGGCTTTTATTACCGCATACCTGTCGTTGCCGAAAACTGATCCGGTGAGGCCGAAGGGGGAAGTCTCATCACACAGCCTGAGCGCATCTTCAAAATCCTTGTCAGGGTAAATATAAATGGTAATTACCGGGCCGAATATTTCTTCTTCCATGGTGATAAAATGCGGATCCTCGGTCACTATCACAGTCGGCTCAATGAAATATCCCGAGGATTTGTCCCCCTTACCACCGGCAATTATTTCAGCATCATCAGATGCTTCCGCTATCTTTATGTACTTCATGATCTTATCAAATGAAGCTTCATCAATGACTGCATTGAGGAAGCAGCCCAAATCGGTGACATCTCCAATCCTTATTCCCGAAATGATGTCCAGAAGCTTCTCCCTGGTACGTGGCCAGAGAGATTCCGGAATATAGGCACGGGATGCGGCAGAACACTTCTGCCCCTGGTACTCGAATGCCCCCCTTGCAATGGCCACTGCCAGTTCGGACGGATCAGCCGAACTGTGTGCAAACACAAAATCCTTACCCCCGGTCTCGCCAACGATCCTTGGATAGGACCGGTAAAGAGGAAGGTTCCTGGCGATCGCCTGCCACAGGCTGTTGAAAGTGGGGTTTGATCCGGTGAAATGGATCCCTGCGAAATCCCTGTGCCTCAGCAAAACTTCACTTATTACATTCCCCGGTCCCGGCAAAAAATTGATCACTCCGCCGGGAACTCCCGCCTCCATGTAGATCTTCATCAGGTAATAGCTCGACAGCAGCGATGCCGTAGCAGGCTTCCAGACCGCTGTGTTTCCCATAAGGGCGACGCTAGTGCTGAGGTTTGATGCAATAGCGGTAAAGTTGAAGGGATTTATGGTATAAATGAATCCCTCCAGCGGCCTGTATTCAATCCTGTTGATGCTCTGGTCTCCCGAGACAGGTTGCTCTCCGTAGATCAGTGAGGCAAAATGGGCATTGAAACGCAGGTAATCTATCACTTCACATGCAGAATCGATCTCAGCCTGCTGTACGTTCTTCCCCTGCCCCAGCATGGTTGCCGCATTTAACAGATACCTGTATTTCTTTGATATCAGTTCAGCCGCCTTGAGAAAAACTGATGCCCGGTCGGTCCATGAGAGGCTCATCCATTCACATTTTGCCTCAAGGGCTGCCTCAGCAGCCATCGCCGCTTCCCGGGCTGTTGCCATATGATAAGTTGCAAGAACATGCCGGTGATCGGTTGGCTTGACGATGGTTCCTGTCAAATCCGTCCTGATCTCCCTGCCGCCGATGATCAGGGGGATCTCAATTACCTTGTTCTCCTGGTCAGCCAGCTCAGATTTAATAAGTTCCCTTTCAGTTGAACCGGGTGCGTACATCAGCACTTTTTCGTTTACCGGCTCGCCGAAGTTGTAAATAGCGTTGTTCATTGGTATAATTAATGTATTTTGACTTCCTTGCCTCGCATTACCCCTCAGTTCCCACACCTTTAAGAAAGCATATTCGAGTCTATGGAAGACTGCCTCAATAGACTAAAACCTTTAACCGTAAAGAGTGCAAAGCAGGCGCAAAGAGCGCAAAGTCAAGTAATGAATAATCATTTCTTTGCGTTCTTTGTGAGCAAACTTTGCGACCTCTGCGGTTAAAGCTTTCTTAAGAGAGAATCTCATTTACTAAGGGGTTCTTCTATTTTTTTCATCATCAATGTTTTAACATCATGATTAATAAATTGTTCGTGATACTGCTATCAAAGAGCCCATAGAATATTTATTTTACCGTAATTTGGATCCATTAATCTGTCCTGTCATGTCAGACTCAAAGTTTTACCATTTCGCCGCGAACGGTATATTTTACGGTGTCGCTTCAGCAAAAGCTGCAGTTGACGCACTAAAGGAGGGAGGTTTCATCTGGCTCGATTTCTTTAATCCAGAAAAGGAAGAGATCGCGGCCCTTGTCGGCCTGGTAGGCGTCCATCCCCTGTCAGTCGAGGACTGTTTTGATGAGAAGCAGGTTCCCAAAATGGAAAACTTCCAGAACAATACCTTTATCCTTTTCAATTCATTCTGCTATGAGGACGAGGCATTGTCGATTGATGAGGTAAACCTCATCCTGGGCAGGGACTTCCTGGTAACTGTCAGCGGACATAATTCAGGCAGCAGGAGGCCTTTATGCAGGGTCAGGGAGATAGTGGAGGAAGATCTCTCTCAGGTAAAGAACGGCCCTGCCTGGCTCATGCATAAGGTCCTTGACTACCTCGTCGATCAGAAATACGGGGCTTTTGACACCATGGAAGATGAACTGGAGAAGGCTGAAGATACCCTGCTTGACAGGGTCGCAGAGTTCAAACCGATGCAGCTGGTACGCCTCAGGCGCTACCTGGTCAACCTCAGGAAGAGCCTCTATCACGAGAGGGAAATACTCGTCAGGATTAACAGGCTCGATTCTCCTTTTATCCCTGAAAAGGCTATTGTCCCCTTCCGGGATATATATGACCATCTTGCCAAATTCTTCGAACTGACGGAAACCTACCGGGAAATTGAAACAAGCCTGATGGAGCTTTACACTTCATTGCTGAACAACCGGATGACCCAGATGTCGAATGAGACAAATGCCACTGTTAAAAGATTAACAATAATCACCACGGTATTTATGCCCCTTACCCTTATTGCCAGCATCGGTGGTATGTCGGAGTGGTCGATGATGACCGGGCCCTCAAACTGGAAAATATCCTACCCCCTCTTCCTTGCAGCTATGGCTGTAATAGGGATCCTTAATTACTTCTTCATTAAGGGGCTTGAAAAAGGCACCTTTTCTTTCAGGAAGAATAACACTCTTTCAGATTAAGATCCCTGATCAGCCGACATTGAGCTGTATAGCTTCAGGATCTCGTCCTTGAATTCCTCGGGAGCCTGAAGGATTCCCCAACCCGAGCGGACCTGGAACAACCCGTCGAGCGCTGAATCATGGAACGACCTGATCATATGCGGAATACCCCTTTCATTCAGAAGGCTGTCGAGCAGGTTGGCTTCTATTTCGTTTTCGAAGATCAGAATTTTAACTGTTTCTGCCATATTAATAAATTATCACCCGTAAAATTAATGATTTAATCATGATCTTAAGAAGATCAGGCCAAGATTATCTGAGACTTTTAAGGACGAAGACCCTTGATATATTGAATCCGAAGTGAATATCACCTTTTAGCCACGATCCGGTCGTCCCTCCAATGAATGCCTTTTCGATCATCCCGGGTGAGTTTGTGAGCAAAAGTGTAAATACATGACCAGCGGTTTCAATATTGATCCCTACCGAAAGGGGATTATAGACCTTTTCACTGAAATAGGTCTTCCTGTTCGCAATATAAAAGTAATCAGCACAAAGATCTATCCTGCCTGTAAGCCTGATCCTCCCCCCTGCCCCAAGGGACCATAGATCATTTGGATCGCTCTCCGCAGGAACAAGGTTCCTGTGAATGAATGTTGGAAGGATCTCGAGCGACAGGATGTTACTGAATTTCCTGGCAAGCAGTAGCTGCCCGGTGTAAGAGAGCCTTGCTGAGAAATTGTTGTTGGGTTCAGAAACCTCCCAGTGAAGGGTCCTAATTGCCATTGAGGTGAATAAAGATAACGACAACGGCATATTTCCGGCACCCTCTGACTGGCGCAGCAGAAGGATCTTAAGTAAGCCGTCAACCGTTTTTTCATACGATCCGCGGCCTATCCCGATCATCAGCCGGTCGGTGATTCCGTAATCGAGACCGAGATGGGTGTTTGCCTGGTCCAACCCAAAGAACTGGTAAAGGCCGGTGTTCAGGGTGCCAAACCTGTGCCCGATAGAAAAGTTCAGCTCTCCCTGTGCCAGGTTCTCGACCGATTCTCCGTTTATCAGCTTTGTCGACATAAAGGTCCCCGTAACGAGATCAATGCCCTTCCCGGTCCTTCCCGTACCGATATTGAGGATATCCTCCTGGGAGGCAGCCTCCAGGGGCACCAGGAACAGGATTAAAAAAACGTATTCGATTTTCATGATAATCAGGATTTGGGGTTCTGTCACTGTTCAGGCATTCCGTTCCTTATCCATATTGCAAATTGAAGCCTCAGGCACGGATCAAGCTTTGGAGCACCCTTTGGCATCGGGAAATAGCCGCCGGTGTGGTTAACCGCGCCCAAGATTGCTGCCGCCCTGGACTTTACATCAGCATAAGTGACGAGGTATATTCCGCTGGCATTGTCAATTGCAGCCACATCCGAATGACAGATGAGGCAATTCTCCGAAAGAATGGTGAGGATTTTTCCGTTGAATGTTATACCCGTTGTATCACAGGAAAATCCGTCGGGAGGATTCAGCTTATCATCCTTGTAGTAATTGCATGAAGAAAACAAAGCCAAAATCAGAAGGCAGGCGGTAAGCCCCAAAATTGTCTGCTTTGTCATTCGCGATGGATCAGATTACATTATTGAATTCATATTCAAAATTTGGAGTGAAAATGCCTTTGCCAATGTCCATCCTGATCTCCGAAACAGGCCAGAATCTGCCCTCCTCGATCTCATCAGGATTGATTACCGGATCACCTTCCGCCGTACCCCTGAAGGAGTAGACTAGCTCCTTCTCCCTCGTTGACTGCCAGACATATTTCCTGATAAAGCTGAAGTCCAGATCGGTCAACCCCAGCTCTTCGACCGTCTCCCGCTTCAATGCCTCCTCAACTCCCTCATCGAGTGCCATGTGCCCTCCAACCGATGTGTCCCACATCCCCGGAAGCAAATCCTTGGTCATTGATCTCTTCTGCAAAAAAAGCTCTCCTTTTTCATTGAAGAGGTGAAGGTGCACCACCGGGTGCAGGAGCATGCTTTTCCCGTCGTGACACACACTCCTGGGAGCCCTGGATATCGTTTTGCCGTGCTCATCCACGACCGGGAACCATTCTTCGTCCTGAGATAGACTCATAATATTTTTATGACGTTATTTATGCTGATATTGTTTTAGGCAGATAAAACTTTGTTACACAGAGTCTACTCAGTGAGCTCTGTGTAACAAAACATCACTCAACAATATTTTTCTCTTTTCCAATCACCGAAAACCTGCATTCCGCCGAATTTCCATCCTCATCAACAACAGTCAGCCTGTGCGGGCCCGGGGTGGCGAGCAGCTCCATCTGATGGATCAGGCCCGTGGTTCCCAGGTACCTGTCATCGAGGTGCCAGAATATCTTTTTTGACGGATCCCTGTGCACTACCTCCGAAACAACCTTCGTCAGCTCCCCGGTATGATCGCGCGGGATGAAGATCCTTAACCCGCCAACCGGATATATGAACTCCATCACCGGAACATTCGGTTCGCCGGTGCAGCCGGGGGCGAAAGGCGGCAGTATGCGGTACCCGGGGTGTTTCTGCCTGTAAAAATACTCCATTGCCGGGGGCAGGACGAACCATTTTTCATTCCTCATCTCCGTGACAGGTACGCATCCGGCCATTACCTGCCTAGAACCTGTTTTGTCGAGATGAATGGTCCGGTGGTAAGGGCAGATCCCGCTTTTTAGCCCTTCGACGCATGCCATCACTTCGACGGCATCCGGGCAGTTGTCGCCTGTGCGGAAACCGCTCAGGGGGCACACCTTAATGGCAGTCAATTCGGCGGAAGGAGCTTTGAACCACCTGTCGCATTTCATCAGCCCGGCAACATCGAAAAGTATCGGTGCTGCCGCAGTGACACCCGTAAGGCCCGGTCTGCCTTCCCCGGTTGCATTACCCGCCCAGACTCCAATAACATAGTCAGGGGTTGTTCCCACTGCCCATGCATCCCTGAACCCGTAGCTCGTGCCGGTTTTCCAGGCGAATCCCGAGGCGGATGAAAAATATTGCCACCCGGATTCGGTTTCCGGCCTGTTGACCTTCTGCAATGCCTCATAGGTCAGCCATACCGAGGCTGCCGACAGCGGTGGCTCTTTATCGGCGGCTGTGTCAGGCCTCGTTCCCGGGCCGACCGTCAATACCGGGGGATGGTAATCACCCCTGCAGTACCTTCCCTCCCTGTTATACCTGTCAAGGACCCTCGAAAGCGAGGCATATACCCCGGAAAGTTCCCAGAGCGTCGTTTCACCGCCTCCAAGGATAATTGAAAGCCCGTAATGATCGGCAGGCTTGTCGAATGAAGTGAACCCGGTTTCCTTAAGCAATTCCAGGAACCTCTCCGGTGTGTTGATCTCCAGCATCCTGACGGCCGGGATATTGAGCGATTGGGAGAGCGCCTCAGAAGCAGGAACAGCGCCGCTGTAACTCATATCAAAATTCTTAGGCGTAAACCCGGGGAATCTTGTCGGGATATCCGCAATAAGGCTGTTGGGAAGGATCTCCCCGGAGTTCTGGAGCGCTGCATAAAGGAATGGCTTCAGAATGCTGCCGGTGCTCCTGGGAGAGCGTATGATATCCACCTCCCCTTCATGAGCGTATGAACTTTCATTGGTGCTGTTGCCCGCATAGGCCAGTACTTCCCCGTTCCTGACGCTCACGATAATCACCGCCGCGTTGAATATCATATTGGCTGCCAGGATCCCCTGGTGTTCATTCACTATCTCCATGGTCCTCTCCTGCAATGCCGGGTCGATCGTCGTCCGGATCCTTTCCCCCCTTCTCTTCAGCCAGAAAAGGTCGGTCAGGTGAGGCGCCCTGGAGGGAAGCGCCCTGGGCGGGCCCGGCAACGGCTCATCGACCGAAAGTACCCAGGTTACCGAATCCATTGAGTGCTGCCTGTAGAGCTTTTCCAGGAGCCTGTCACGCTTGGCTTTCAGGATTTCCTGGTTCTTTCCCGGATAAACAAGCGATGGCGAGTTTGGCAGTACCGCCAGCGCAGCCGCTTCGGCCCACGTCAGCTCGGCCGGGGATTTGCCGGCATACCGCCATGCGGCAGCTTCGAGCCCAACCGTATTGCTCCCGAAAGGGGCATTTGAAGCGTACATCTTCAGGATGCTTCTCTTGGACCTGAACAGCTCCAGCTTGACGGCTGAAAGGATCTCGATGACCTTTTCAGAATAGGTCCTCGGCCTGCTGCCCCGCGACAACCTTGCCACCTGCATTGTAATCGTGCTTCCGCCGCTTACTATCTTTCCGGCCTTTATATTCTGGGAGAACGCACGGAAGATTGAGAACGGGTTGATGCCAGGGTGATAATAAAAATACTTGTCCTCGAAGGCAAGCGCCGCCTTTTCAAATTTAACGGGCACCCTTTCCCCGGCAGGGAACCGCCACTGACCATCGTCAGCTATCCTCGCCCCCAGCAATGTCCCGTCGACTGCTTCAACCACGGTCGAAAGAGGTGAGCTGAAACGGGGCAGTGGTGCAAGCAGAACCGGGGTAATGATCACCCCGGCTGCAATTAACAATATCTTAAGCTTGTTACTCAAGCGCCGGCCCGGTGATTTTAACCCTGCCGCCCGGGACCCTCGAATAGCAGTTTGGTGTGTACATCGCCTCGCACGATACGGAAGGCTGAATGAATTCACCCTTGTATGCCGCGTTAAGGATCACTGCAAAGGTCTTAGATTCTCCCTGGTTCAGGCTGAAATAGGTATTCACCCTGTCGTCCCTGAAGTCGCGGTAATCATAGGTCCCCTCCTTTATCCCGAAGTTCGCCTCGAACATCCGGGTATTCTGGATCTCCCAGCCTGAAGGCATCATTTCGGTAAGCGCAATATTGTCGATCCTGCCGATGGTTGTATTTGAGACATTTACCACCATCAGGAAATCCGAACCCTGCTCCAGGGAAGCGGGATCGACAGGATTCAGGCCGGTATCGAGGTAGGAGACCTTCATGCTCAGCCCCTTCTCCTCCCTGGCCTCATCCGGTGAAAGCGGAATGCCTTTTCTTATGAGATTGACATACAAAGGCTTTTCGGAAAGGTTTTCTACTTCCAGCTTATTCATCCCCTCTTTTTGCTTCAGCTTTTTTATGTCGATCTTCCCTGGAGGTACGCTGCTCTGGAATTTTTCACCATTAAATATTACAGAGGCCCTGGATTCGCCCGATCTATCCGGCCGGAAGGCTTCCACGAACTTCATATATGACAATATTCCCCATGCCGTCGATTGTGTGCTGTACCACTCCTCTCTGTTCAGCGCATTGCATACTTCCTTCAGCACCGGGGAACCCTGGTCCATGTTCCTAAGAAGGGTCAGGGTGTACAGGACGATCGCCTTGTCGCGGAGCTCACTCCCGTAATAATAGCCGGAGTATTCCTCCTCTGTTGCCAGGTTCCTCATATCTAGAAGCTCCCCTGCGACTTCGGGCCTTCCCGACGATGCAAATGCCGCAGCAAGAAACAGCCTGGAAACCATTGGTATACCTTCTGTTTCTCTGAGCCTGTTCATAATGCCTTTTTCCGGATCACCTGCAAGCGCCAGTGTGAAAAGCCTGTAGGCCTGATCGTTTGCCGATCCTTTGAATTTCGGGTCAAACTTCCATTCCCTTGCAGTTTTTTTCTGGTAGCTGATCCATCTCATCCAGAACTGCCCGGGAATCTTGTAGCCGAGCTTTTCAGCCTCCGACATGAAATGTCCGGCATATGAGGTAACCCAGTTATCCGGCTGCATATTGCCGGGCCACAGGACAATTCCCCCGTTGTTCATCTGCCTTGCGATCACCTTGTCAATGGCTGTCATTATGTTTGAAGAAGCGGTCTTGCCTGCGGATGCATCGCCGGCCGAAAGATCGTTGATCCACAGCTGGGGGAATGCCCCGGAAACGACCTGTTCCGTGCAGCCATGCGGATAATCGAGCAGATAACCTATGCGCTTTTCAAGATTGAATGACGGAAGAGAGGATATTTCGAGTGAAGCGTAGTTCGAACCTTCAATCCCGAAAGTACTGAACGACGTCTCCCATTTCTGTCCCTTTTCGAGGAATTTGAACTCGCTTTTCGTGGCAGGCGGATTCGGGTTCCGGATCGCGACCTCCATCTCATATACTGCTGTCTCTCCCCCTCCTGTGGCCGAAATTTTGAACCTGGCCGTACCGGTCCTTCCCCCTGCTGTGAAAACAAATTCGGTATTTCTTTCTCCCTGGCCTGAGCCCGGGAGTGTCCTTATCTTTTCCTCAAAGCTGATAAGGTCATTGCCTTCGGCGGTTACGGCGAGGCTGCCAATGCCATCCTTCTGGACAAACAGCGTGACCGGGAGCACTATCTTCTCCCCGGGGCTTACAACTCTTGGAACTGTCGCAAGGACCATCAGGGGATCCCTGACAAAGGTGCTCTTCTCAGCAAAGCCGAAAGCATTCTCATTCCCGGCAATAACCATGGTCCTGACCGCTCCGGTGTACTGGGGCAGTTCAAACCTGTGGATCCCGGTCTTTCCAGGCCCTAGATTGAATGGCCCAAGGAATTTGACGACAGGCGTGAATCTCCTTGCCTTGTTTGCTGACCTGTCGATAAGTGCTTCATCTCCACCGGTCGCAAGCACCCTGTCGAGCGTGCCTCCAAATGCACCGAGCACGTTGTCATAGAGGTCCCAGGTCCTTACCCCAAGGGCCTCCTTTGCATAGAAATAGTTCCAGGGGTCGGGAGTTTTGAATCCGGTGATGTCGAGAAGCCCCTCATCAACCACAGCAATCGTGTAGTGCATGGGCTTCTTCTGTTTTTCCGATACCCTGATCTCAACATTTTTGCCCGACTGGATCTCGTCAGCCATCTTAATTTCAGGCTGAAGCCTGGTATCCGGATCCTCGACCATTACGGGCACGATCCCGTAAAGCCTCATGGGCATGTCATTGACGGTCTGGGAATGCGGCTGTATGACTGTTACCCAGGCGTAAACATCAGGGGCCATCTCAGGTTTTGCCTTAAAGCTGACCACTGTGTTCCCCTTTGTCGTGTTGACGGGGATCTCATCGAGGACCGAAGTCGAGTTTTCAAGGGTAACGATGGCACGTGAGTTCTCGGGAGCCGGGAATGACAGCCTGACGACTTCCCCGGGGCTGTATTTCACCTTGTCGGTGCTTACGGAAATAAGCGTGGCGCCCTCGCTTCCGGTCTTCATCCCGTATTCCCACGGCCAGTCTATAAGCACAATCTTTCCGGTTGAATGGCCGCCCGGTATAGATGCCCTGATCAGGTACCTTCCCCATTCGTTCCTGGGAATACTGAATTTCATGGAGGCTTTCCCTCCGGTTGTCCTGAGACTGCTGTTGATTACCGGCTTATAATTGTCATTTGCGATGAATGCAGCCAGGTCCTCATCATTCGACTCCCACCACCACCTGTAGGAAATCTTGTAAACCACGAGGTCAATGTTTGTATCTACAGGCTTCCCCTCAGGATCGACAGTTACCAGGCTGACCTCATTTTCGCGGTCGGTATACAGCAGTTTTGCATTATCCTTCAGCCCGGGCAGATTTATCCCGACAAACTCATCATACGGGGCATACTTCGAGAAAGTCTGAACAATGCTTTCATCACCCCCTCTTTCGGCCACTTTTGCAGTGAAGACCGCGTTGAGCATCCCCGGTGAAGCGATGGTCTTTCCGGGATTGAAATTCAGCGTTGCATTGCCCCCGGCATCGAGGGATCCGTCAAACAGCCTGACAGTCTCGGAATAAAAATTTGAAGCCGGATCATCAAAATCGTACTTCGAATAATACCCGAACTCGGTTTTCGTATGCTTAAGAAGGTATTCAACTGTTGCCTTCAGGTTCCCGGCATTGGCACCATTGAGCCATCTGACCTTCAGGGTTCCGGGATTTCCCCCTGATGACCGGAGAATTCCGGGTCCGAATCCAAGGTCTATCTTTAGCCTGTTCGGCTTAACCGTCTCAATCCTCACCCTTTTTGAAAACTCTGCCCCGCCAATCTTCACATTTGCCCTGTAGCCGCCGGTGACAGCATCCACGGCTGTGGCGGTCCTGAAAACGATCAGGTTCCTGCCTTCGGGCTTTTTAACCTGGAAATCGATCCTTTGCTCAAGGGGGTTGAAGAGCTCAAACTGGACAGGATGGTCTGCAGGAAGTGTCTTGTTAAGGTCCTTTATGAAAACGGACAGGTATATTGAATCCCCGGGACGCCACACATCTCTTTCCCCGTAAATAAATGCCTTTATCCCCTTATCGGGCTGGATGCCTGAAACATCGAATGAACTTACCGACAGCGATGATCCCTCGTTTATTTTCAGGTAATTCCGGTCCTTGTCCTTCCTGGCTACGAGCAGGAAAGGCTTCCGGTCGCATTTCAATTTTACGGAACCATTTTGCGTCGTGCTTCCGGAAACGATCTGCTGAAGCTGATAATCAAAGACATCGATTGTCACATTGCTAAGCGGCTGTGCAGTAAGCAGGTCATTCACGCTGACATACAGTTCATTATCCGTACCTCTCTTGGCTATGACCCCAAAATTTGAGGCCAGAATGTTGCGGGTGACCCTCCGTTCTGGAGAGAAATATGATGCCTTGCAGGGGTTGTCACGGTCCCTCCAGTCAAAACCGAAGGAATAATAAACGTATTCGTCGCCGTCCTCATAGTAATTCTCCGGATCATCCCAGAACTCCCTGCTCTTCTCCTCAAGCGAGCTCAGCTTCTCCTCGTACGCCGAGAAATCCGCCCCGCCCTCGCACGGGTACAGGGAATAGGACGGTTTCATCGATAGCTCGACCTTGTAGAGTATGCCGGGTTCAGCATCGATATAGTCCGACAGGTCTATGGTATGCAGGGTCCAGCCGCTCGCCGGATTTCCTGAAGGACTGACCAGGTCGACCCGCCCGGAATATACAGGCCTTCCGAACCTCTTTACCGAGTACCCGCTGGTGATCTCGTTTTCCTGGAGAAAATAGGGAAGATTATTCTCGAATATCTTTATGATCTTAAGATCTACTGCTTTCAGACTGACGGTCTTAAACGGGAATATAAGGTTCTTTGAGGCCGGAAGGATGGCGCCATTCCCAATGAGCTTTATTGCCGGCGCGATCGGTGAAAAATCGAGCTCCCGCGTGTATTGCTCCGGCAGTGTTGCACCTTTCAGGTTCCTGACAGATTTTTCGATATTGAGTACCGATGTGCCCTCCAGCCTCGATGCCGGTATAAGGCTGATCACATTTGACTTCACGCGTAAATTCACCTCTGCCGACGGTTTGATCCATACAAGGCCCGCTTTGTCCTGGGCAGGATCGACCGGGTCAGAAAAAACGATATCTATATTCTGCGACTCGTCCTTGTTCGAAATAACATCAATTACCGAAAATTCGTTTACCCTGGGGATGCTGATATCCATGCTGCCCTTATGCTTTGAGCCCATCTTTGACCCGTCCCATTCCAGTTCAAGCTTCTGGGTTTTCTCTCCGCGCGTGATCCCGGTAACTGTAAATGCATGCACCCGGGCATCCGAATGATCCCAGACGATCGCAGCTTTTTTCCTTCCGATAGCTGCACGGAGGCAGGATTCGACCTCATCGGAGGGAATGAAATCAGATGCGGTGACATCCCCGTGAAGCATGTACGAAGCACCGTTGTCAGTGCATTCCATCAATCCCGTCGTCACGATAAAATCCCTTTTTATGGTCCGGATCCTGATCGGGAACTCCTTCAGGTTATCCCTGACCTCACCCAGCCTGCCGATAAAAAGTGTGCCTGAATAAATGGTTCCGGGATCAAGAGGCTTGGAAGGCCTGAAAGTAAGCGTAACGTCATCTGTCCAATCGGCTTTGCCTTTTATTATGGGATCGAACTGGAAGAGACCGCCGGGGACCTTTTTTCCCGTTTTGGCGGCAAATTCCGGTGTGAACCGTATCTCAAACGGGGAGTTGATCGAAACTACTCCTGAAGTGTACCCGGCTATATACTCGCTGAATCCCTTATCGATCGGTAGATTGATGTCCTGCGACCCCTGGGGTTTTCTTATGGGGAATTTCGGTTTTTCACCTTCGCCCGTGCCGCACGCAGTGAAAACAAAGACCGGCAGGAGAAACAGGAATAACTTCAGGATCTTCATACTATTAGAATTTAATGGGTTGTTTTTCACATCTGAGGTCAGAAAAGTCAAATGAAGAGTTAGGATGGAATAAAATTAAGAAAAAGTTGCGAAGTTAAATCCGATAACACAAAAGTACGCAGGAAACTACCAAAAGGGGCTTATAACAAATTTACCTTTGTGTGATTTCGTGTTGCTGAAGTATTACAATGCACGCAGACTTTTGTGGGAAGATGGTTAAATCTTTGCGACCTTTACGCCTTCTCTGCGTTCTTTGCACCTGCCTGCCGGTAGGCAGGGTTAAATCTTACTTTTGAGACGTCCGCCGGTTAACGGTCTCCCCGGAAATAGAACTTTCTTGAAATATTCCCGGAATCTGTCGTGAGCGACATAATATAGATCCCGCTTTTTATTCCCGGCCTGAATTCATGGTACCCCGGCTCATAGACCCTTGCTTCGTAAAGGACCTGCCCGGTAAGGCTGCAGACCTTTACCGTTCCCCTGTTCAGAGTGAGTGTGTTGATCCTGGTTTTCAGGACACCGGCCCCGGAGTATATTGTCAGCAGGTCAGGGTCCTGGGCCGTGGCAGGGACGCCCGTGGAGATCTCAGCGAAGCCTATATAAAACCTGTTGTCATAGTCCCCGGCATTCAGGCTGACCTGGTAAAGCTTGTCCGGGAACAGGTTCTGCCTGGTCCCGTTGACTGAATCGATCAGCACAATAGAGCTGCCAAAGAGGTCCCCTTCGATCGCCTTGATCCTGAACACTATTTCCGCATCCCTTTTGGTACTGATCCCGAGTCGTATCTTGTCCGGCTGGTGGCCATTATCAGGGATGCCGTTGACGCTGAGCTTTGACTGGTCGTCGCTGAATGAATAAAAATTGGGAACGCTGGTGTCGGTGTTGAAAAGCTTCAGAGCATCAAACTGTCCGTCAAAGTTGAAAGTGGCCTTGTCATCGAAGTAGATCACCAGCGGGTCAAATGAAACGGAATCGTCGGTGTAGCCTGCAGCGAGTCTCAGCATCGAACGAACTCCCTTCGGCGATGATTTGATGAAGGGCTGGGTCTGATCCGTCACCCTCACGGAATTGTCCATCCCGAACCTGCCCGTAACAGGGTAGGCCCCCCCGGAGACATGAACAAAGAATGCCTGGCTGGAGGGGATTATCCCGTTCGCAATCCCATCGCTCGAAGATCCGTTTATATATGTGCTGTATGAACCACCGTACTCATCGGTGGTGCTTGCACTGAAATAATAAATTGCATCATCAATGTTGTCCCTGGTCCATCCGCCGGGGGAATCCCAATCGACCGGCGAGGGGTACGGATTGCCGACAAGGCAGAATCCCGAGGTGTAGGGATTGTTGTGGTTGTATAAGGTCTTTTCTATCGGGCCGTTATTCACAACACCCGAAAGATCGACCGTCCCCGGCTGCAGCACCGATCCAAAATTGACTGCATAACCTTCCATCGGGTTCAGGATACCGGCCGGCGCGGTGTAGCTGATCCATCCCGATGTGGCCAGGCTTTCATCAAATCGGTAAAATGAAGGGAACGCCGACAGAAGATCCATGTCGTCCCCGAATTCACTGACTGTGCTGCCCTGGAATGGTGAGCTGAAATACTTGTACCCGAATGCATATGGAAGGTATCGCTGAATGGTAACGTTGCCTGTCACCTGTCCGGTTCCGGATCCGTCGATGAGCGCGGTCCCTGATGCCGACGACAGCAGCGTGAGGTTGCCCCCAGCGTTGAGGGTGCCTTCGCAACGGAGTATCTCCCTGATGGCCTGGCCGGGTGAAGCAAGCGTCGTGGAGCTTGCGGGCCCTACGGTCAGGTTCCGGAATTCAATTGGTGATGTCCCGCTCACAGACTGTGAGGTCCCCGTAAATATTATGGTATTGTTCTGATTGATCAGAGAGCCGTTATTCACCAGGTCCCCGTCCAGGATGATATCACCCCCCGTGCAGGTCACAATGGCCCCACTGGGTATAAGCAGATCCTGTCCGCAGGAGCAGGCAGGATAAACAGCCAGCAGCAAGGCGAGGAGACAGAGTCTTCCAACATACAAATGCCTGCCAGGCATGATCTTAAGCCGGTGCGCCATTGGTGTAAGCTTTTCTGTCGGGACTGGTTTGCTCATTCAGGTCAGCTGTTTTGGTTCGCAGGATGCCCGGTACAGATCACGGGGCAGTTGTCGAATATGTCCAGGTCGCATTGGTGCTCGTAAGGTTAAGGTACCTGTATTTATAGGTGCCCCCGTCGTTGTACATTATCACGTAATAATTCCCTTTTGTGTATACTACGGTCTGTCCATTTGAACATGTGGGAGTGGCGGATACCTTGTCGATGGTGACTGCCCCGTCCACCTCAAGGGCGGAATTCGGGCTCGAGGTGCCTATTCCCACGTTTCCTGATCCGTCGATCCTCATTCTTTCCTCTGAGGATGTTGTTCCCCCGGTATGGAATTTTATCACCTTTCCGCTGGTTGCCGTCCCGATTGACAGATTCCCGCCTGCACTGCCAACACCGACGCACATCAGGTACCCGTCGTTTGCCGATGTAATGTTGTAAGCCGCCTGGTTGTAATTCTGCCCGTTAATACCGAGGTCGATATATCCGCCTGTTTCGGATCCGTTACTTGATGTGGCGACAATATCAGACGAAGATGCTGTTCCGGTGCTGCTGTTCTTGATGTTCAGCTGGAGGTAGCTGTTGATGTTCCCGTATCCGGAAATCGCATTGATCGTTGATGAACCGGCATCCACCTTGAGCTTTTCAGGATTTGTTGCATCGAAGGTCGCGGACCCGATGGCAACACTGCCCGAAGGGTTTACAATGGTCAGTGCGCTCCCCGCAGAGCTTCTCCATTCCTGGAGGTTTTTTGTCTGGCTTGAATTGCCCTGAATGATAAGCCCTACTGCATCGGTTGTATTCAGGAACCTTGAATTGTAATCGTTCGAGGTACCGGCAGTGAATGAAATCGGCGACAGGGTCAGCCTGGCTCCCATAAAATCCATCCCATGGTAAGCTCCCATCTGGAGGTTCCTGCTCCCGCCCCCCTGCCAGAAAATGTCGCCGCCGTCGCCCATGATCTGGTAATCCCCGGTTCCGGCAGTATTTGTGAATATCAGTTTTGCAATATTTGTCGTGCTGTTGTGCGCGTCAATATTAAGCACGCTCGGTGCGCCTGATGTGGAGATCCTTGCATTCCCGGCGATATCAAGCCTGTATGATGGTGAAGTGGTTCCTATCCCGACATTCCCCGTTCCGTCGATACGCATCCGCTCGTTCGCTGCAAGTGTACCTCCGGTGTGGAAAATGAGGGATTTCCCGGCGGTGGCGGTCCCGACGGAGAGATCCTGTCCGCTGTTGTACAGGTAAGCGTCATTGGTGCCTCCAATGGTATAGGCTGCATCGCTGTAGCCTGAGGAATTGATCCCCATATCAATGAAGTTAGTATTTTCATTGCCGTTGTCGGCAGTTGCCACGATGTCCGATGAGGCACTTGAACCCGTGTTCTGGTTTCTGATGTTCAGCTGTGCATAGCTGTTGGTATTTCCGAGCCCGACAAGAACATTCTGGAAATTCGAATTTCCGGTGGCCCCGGCATCGATCTTCAGCTTTTCAGGGTTGGCGGCGCTGAACGAGTTTGTTCCGATACCCAGGAGCTTGTTCGTGTTGTTCCAGAAGAAGTTGCTGTTATTTTGAGAAAGGGTCGTGCCACCTCCGCTGAAGACGACACTCCCGGAGGTCATCGAGGGAATTGCCCCCGAAACCGGCTCCCATGAGAGGACCCCGCTTCCGTTGTTCTGAAGGTATGTGGTGGTGGCACCCTGGGCTGATGGCCAGCTGGTGGCGACATTGTTTATCCTGGTGATATTGCCCGAGGAATTCACCCGGAATTCCGAGCCGCTCCCAACCGAAAGCAGTTCTGCCGGGGCATTGTTTCCCACTCCCACCTTGCCTGAATTGTAATAGATATCCGATCCGGAAAGCGTCCATTGCCCGTTGCTAAGGTCGATCTGAAGCCTCTTCCAGTCGGGTGACGAAGGTGTTCCTGAATTAAAGTAGAATCCGCTGGTATTGTCGGTCTGGTAAATGAGCAGGCTTGAAGGCGGATTGGCAATGGCATTCCTCTGGGCCATGGTCATGCGCGGGATAAGTATCCCGCCTGCAGTGCTTTTGATATCAAGGGCGGATCCAGCTTCCGCCGGACTTCCGTCACTGTTGATGGCGACCTGTGCAAATCCTGTGAGGGAATCCAGGAAGATTAAGCACCAGGTGATGACAGTAAAGATTAAGAGTCTTTTCATGAAGTCCGGATTTAGTCAAAAAGCCTGCCTCTTTCGCATTTTCAGGAAAGACCTGGAGGAGAGTGAAGTACTAAACCAATTAGCTGGTTCATATTAATTTAAATCTGACGTTCCGGTTGTCGCCGGTTGGTTTTTCATAAGGAATTGTGAAGTAAAAGACAGAACCATGTCCCGGCTGTGACCTGAACCAGATATCCCCTCCGAGAGTGTTCACATAAGCCCTGACTATTGAAAGGCCCAGTCCGGCACCTTCATAGCAGCGCGATTTGCAGTTTTCAACCTGGAAGAACTTCCTGAAGATCCTGGCATGATATTCCTGAGGAATGCCTATGCCGGTATCAGAAACAAAGAATTCGATCCTGTTGTCCTTTAATTCGTACCCGCATTCCACCTCACCTTCATTTGTAAATTTCAGGGCGTTGGAAAGCAGATTTGAAAGGATTTGCAGAAGCTTGTAGCTGTCGGTAAAAATTGTGAGATTTTCGTTCCCGGCGGATGGGGCGAACCTGAACTTCAGCTTTTTCTCGTTCGCCGTCGCCGTCATCTTGTTGAATAGGCTCCTGCAGAACGAATCAAGGTTTATTATGTCTTTCTTTACCCGGACCTTGCCGGCCTCAATATTCGACATCTCCGCGATATCGTTGAAGATATTCAGCAACCGGTCGGTATTCCTGATTATCAGATCACCGAACTCCCGGCGGTCTTCATCAGAGACATCAGGCTGCACCAGCAGGCTTGAAAATCCGACAATGGCATTGAGAGGGGTCCTTATTTCGTGCGACAGGTTATTGAGAAATACATCTTCCAGTTGTGTATCATGCTTTACGCCTGACCCCTGGTCAGATTTCCCGGCAGGTTCAGCAGCATTCCCTGTGATTTCCTGGAAGATCCCTGCTGCACCGGTAACCTTGCCGGTCGCTTCATCCCGCACAGGCACAGCCGAATCCCTTATCCATTTGGTTTCCCCTCCCGGGACCCGGATAAGTACTTTGGCATTGTAGCATTTTATCTCTCCGTTAATGAACTTCTCCCTTGATTTTGAAATATCTGATGGAATATCCTGTGAAATGGGTACGACATTCCTGATCATGCCCAGGAAGAGTTTCTCCGTGAACTCGTAGGGATTGATCCCCATCATCCTTTTTATGCCCGGGCCGATTTCCTGGTAATGGCCTTCCCCGGTGGCCTCACCAAAGATCAGGTAATACGGTACCCCGTCAGCATTCTCGACAGCCTTGATAAAGACACAGTTGTCACAAAAAAAATGATCCTCGGTTTCTCTTTCGCATCTGTCCCTCTGTTCCCCAAGAGGCTTTAATACTCTCATCTCGAAGCCGGTTTTAACTCAATACTGGCCTGCCAATCATCCTAATGCATTACAGTTCTGCACTATGCAATAGTTTCATCCAGACACTGGAATCCAGGTAAGACACGTTTTGCAGGCATAAAAATTAATATTAATATGAATGAGCTTCCATTTGTTACCTGCTCCTGCAATTTTTTTTTCCGGATTTTTTTCCTATATTTGAATCGCAATGTCAATTTACTGTCGGAACCTGAGTACTGGAATGAAAGAATATAGTGACAGTGAGATTATTGAATGCCTGCGAAACCGCCAGAGTCATGTCGTAAGGTATTTGTTTGACAGGTACCTGCCAATGATCAGGCTTATGATTTTCCGGATGGGCGGCTCTACGGAAGATGCAAAAGATATCTTCCAGGACGGGCTTCTGATCCTGATTGAAAAAATCGACGATAAGGACTTCGTATTCACATGTAAATTCAAAACATACCTCTATTGCGTTTGTGAGAACCTTTGGAAATCGGTAATCATGAAACGCAAGGCAGCCGCAAACTACCTGTCAAGCGCTTCTGAGGCAGAAGCTGGCAAGGATATAAATGAATTTATCGATAACAAGCTTTATGATGAGATCTTCTGGGGAGCATTTGAAACTCTCGATGATGCCGGAAAGAAGATCCTTAAACTGTACTGGCAGGGAGTTTCGCCGGTACAAATAGCTGAACAACTGGGCTATACATACGGATACGTAAGAAAGAAAAAGTGCAAAACACAGGCTGAGCTCGTTGATAAGATCAAAAAGAGTCCCGGCTATAAACAAATTAAAAACTCGGAAATTATTGTGAACAGCATAGTGACATAATTAATGTTCGCTATGGGCGCTGACCAGGTGCATTCAAAAAAGTTAGTACAAAAAATTATGATAATCAAGCAACTAAACGGACATACCGCAAAGATGCCTGTGAAACATGTCGACAAATCACCGGATGATGAGCGTCTGTTCAACAAGGATGAATTAGCTCTGACCGAAGGCGTCGATTCCTACATGAGGGGATTTTTTGATATTGAAGATGTACTTAATGACCCTCAGCTAAAGGAGGCTCAGGCCCAGGCTGAAATGATGGCTGCCGCGTTTGAAGGAAGAAAGGAGAACAACATCCCCGGCAGGAGTTTTATTGCCGAAGCCCTGTCTGAGGTCGATAATGCTCATATGCCCGATGAATCTGAGGTGGAGAATATAAGTGAGATAACAGCCGGATGGGTGGATGAATGGCAGAGCCGCAGCAGCACTGAAAAACCGGAAAAAGAGATCCGGGAATTTATTTCCGGGTCAATTGAACCGGGGATAAGCAAGCCATCAGAAAGATCGCCAAAACCCGTCAGGAAGGCAAACCTGAGGATGGTGTCTGCATTTTTGACTCTCTCAGCTGCCGCGGTTGCGGGCATCTTCCTGGTCATTCGCGGCCTGTCGCCTGCTGATCCGGACAAGCTGTTCGCTTCAAGCTACAAGCCGTTCAACGTCATTTCCACAACGGTACGCGGAGATGATCAGAAGCCCCGGACTGATTACGATTCTGCAATTGAAAAATATAAGGACGGCGATTATGAAGGGGCAGCATCACTCTTCGCATCAATCTCCATGAGAGACACCTCCCTCATTTCATCGCGGTTCTTCCTGGGATTGGCTGAAACCGCACGCGGTAACTACACCGGGGCAGTCACACAGCTGTCAGCCATCGCAAGCCGTCCGGGCGACTACAAGAAAGATGCGCTGTGGTATCTCGGGCTCGCATATCTTAAGCTGTCCGACACGAAGGAGGCATCTGCCTGTTTCAGTTCCCTTGCACAGTCACCGGGTTTTTATCACGGTAAGGCGGAAAGGATCCTTCGCCGCCTGAGGTAAAGAAGGAATGCGGCGGAACCCGCCACTACCGCAAGAAATAAGATCATAACATACTTGTTTGGAACCCTTGCCCTCAAAGCCTGGACCGATCCTGTTACCTTATATGAAGCCCAGTAATACGGATTGGCGTAAACCGTGGGGGAGTTCTTCAGGTAATCAAGCTTCGCCAGCCGCATTGCCTCATCCTTGGGATCGCCCTTCGACAGGTGGTAATAGAACCGCGTAATTATGCCCGCGCTAGCATCATCGTTGATCTCCCAGGCAGTATTTATGACGGAAGTGGCGCCTGCCAGCATAAAGCTCCTGGCAATGCTGAGCAGCCCTTCTCCCTGGTATAATGTTCCGGATCCCGAATTGCAAGCGCTCAGCACCACCATCGGGGAATTGACCCTTATGACACTGATCTCATAATTGTACAGCCTGCCTCCGTTTGTTGTATCCTGCCTGTTATCGAACAACAGGTATGAGTAACTCGAATTTGCTTCGTCTGAATACGAGTGCATGGCCAGGTGTATGACGGCAGGATTATGAACTATCTGACGAAAGTTGGTAAGCGTCGCCGAATTCTCGGAATAACTTCTGCCATGGAACCACCTGTAAATGGAAGATATCTCCCTGTTGGCACCTTCAAGTGACCTCGTATCCTTCACCTTTTGAGATTTATCCCCGTAATCGGGAGAAAATGCATACACCTTCACGGGCCCTTCCCTCTGGCTTTCTCTCAAAACAACCTGGGCCGAGGCATAGGCATAAGAAAAGGAATAATCCCTGATAAGGTATTTAAGCCCTTCATAATCACTCATACCGGCTTCCGGCAGCTCCCGGATGAATGCCTCGAAAGGCAGCCTGCTGATCTCCTCGTCGGGAATTATTATCAGTCTTCTCCCCTTGATCAATCCCTCGACAGGCCTGATGAGATTCGCGTACATGTACCAGAGCGCCCCGGTATTGGCCCTGTAATCACTCCCCTTGCCGCCTTCCATCATGGACTGATCATTGCTTTTTTCAATGATCCTGGCGTTCGAAGCAAAAAGAGTATCGAGATATGATTCACGTATGTCCAGCCTGTGCTTTGTAAGAACGAATGTGTAGAGCTTCCTCTTCCCCTCTTCGAACCTGTTCGACAATAGGTAGTTCAGTACCACTTCCCCTCTCTTGAGTCTCTTCCGGATCTCATCGACACTCACCAGTCCGAACTCCTCAGATGAGCCGTGATACTGGGGAAACTTCTTTTCAATCTGATCATTGACTCGTTCCCTTTCCCGGTCAAGCTCAAACAGGTCGTCCTTAAGTCGGGAGATCTTTGCGCTGTCAGGCCTCTCCCCCTTGTTTTCCTCATTGATCAGGTACCTGTACGCGGTAGTCTGACTGTTAATCACCGACTGTCTCTGGTGAAGGGAGTCTCCCAGGGACGAGCTCAGAAGCATCCTGTTCCTTGCCAGTTCAGACTGGAGATCGGCAGCCTTCGCATTCTGGGTGATGGTGTACATTGCTTCCGGTATCCATTTCTCAGAGGTCAGGGAATACAGATTGTTCAGAAGGTCCACAGTGAAAACGTATGTCTCCTTTTCATGAGCATCAAGGTACATGCGGCTATCCGAAGTGAGATAGTTGCCCCTTATCCTCCTGATAACCTTGATGGCAAGCATTATTGTCTCATAGCTTTTCCTAAGCAGCGGGATCTTTTTGTCATTGCCGCCCTGATCATCGCTTACCAGTTCAAGGACCCTCGATTTGGCTTTCAGGTTATCCAGCAGCGTGATGTCATCCAGGGAGGATTCCCCTGCCGGATTGGAATCAATATCCCTGCTTCCGAAGTCGTTTACGACCGATATCATTGCTTCCTGATAGTAGTTCAGCGCCTGGGAATAATCCTTCAGCCGCACGAAGTCGTCGGCAATGCGTTCATTTGCAGTTGCTGTCACAGGGTGTTTTATGCCGTAGTACTTCAGGCTGATAAAAAGGGCCTTGAAATGGATCTTCAGTGCATCGTTGTACCTTCCTTTTTCAAGGAGAAAAGAGCCATAATCGAAGTAGACATCGGCAAGCCTGTAATATTCACTGCCTGATTTTCTTTCGATCGTTCCAATACTCTTGTGGTAATATTCTTCTGCCCTGAAGTTATCTGCAAGCCGGTCGTAGGTCTTTGCGAGGTTCAGATAGACCATCTCAATTTCAGGGAGGGAATATTTTTGTTTGATCGCAGCGCTTTTGCTGAGAAATTCAATGGCTGACCGGTAATCATCCAGTTCATAGTAAATGATCCCAAGGTTTAGAAATGCCGTTGAAGTGCTCCGCAAGATCTTATCGCTTTGCTCTGGAATGCCCTGGTAAAGCCTTACCGCCTTTTCGAGATAGTTTATTGCCCTGTTATATGACTTCCTGAACTTTAAGATCCTTGACTTATTGATATAAATATCGGCTAAATCAGCCTTAGTTTCATTGCTTTTTATTGCAACTGCTTCCGCAAGGTTGTAGTAATTCAGAGCCTCCGTATATAACCCGGTACTTTTCCTGATCAGACCCATATCGTTGTAAGCAGCGATAAGATATCGAGAGGGGATTTCAGATGCCGAATTGAGAACCAGTAACATGCATTTTTCAGCCTCTTTGAAATTGCCGCGATAATAAAGCTCATTGAATTTCAGGAACTGCTGGTAGAGATTTGTTTGCCCGAAGGACCAGGGCATGACTAAAAAGTTCAGGCTTGCAATTAATAATATTGTGCCGGTCTTTTTCATCCCTCCCGTTTGATGAATATGAATTGAACATCTCCCCCTAACCGGCAATCAATATACGAAATAAATCCCACAAAAAGAGCATCCCGCACATGGCAAAGGATGCTCAGACTTGATCAGACAGTAGAATCTTTGGATATCCTCGTATTATTTTTTTGGAATTATTACGATATCACCGCCGCCGTCACCGTCGCCCTGGCCGCCTCTCACGGAGCGTAGTTCTGATTGGGTTAATATATTGTTTTCCGGAAACATGGCACGGATCTGATCCAGGCCCCTGGTCACCTTTACCGATTTGTCAAGCTTTTTCATGATTCTGAGTTTTAAGTATTTTATACTGTTTAATGTTTAATGACACCGATTTGTTACCCGTGAATAATCAACCTGGTCACCCCGGGTTAAAAAACCGGTCATAGTAAAGCCGGGGAATACGGATCCCAGACAGTTTTAAGGCGAAGAAGAGTGACTGAATTATTTGGACCGGATATTGAAAAAAGTAACAATCCGGCCCCCAAACAGTTAAATACTGTTAAAAATGCGGAAGTAGCTGCAACAAAAGTCCTTTGTTTACCTTAGTGGCACAAGGCGCAACACCAGGTTGCACAAAGACTTGTCTGCTGTTAACGGTTACTTTTGGTACAGCCCTGCATTCAGGAAAATAAACTATTGCTTTTGTATCAATATGAAAGAAGCATTTTTCCTTTCCGTAAGGTTAAGGGCCGGCAGGCCACACATGGTCCATAAAGGGAACTGCCCGTTCCTTGAAGGCACAAATGACAGTAAGTTCCTGGGAAATTTCAGCTCTCCGGGCGAGGCAATCCGCGAGGCCGGGAAATTCTTCCATACCCCTGACAGGTGTGGGTTCTGCATGAAAAAGGAGGACCACACCGAATCCTCAATGGTACCATTCCAGGTATCAGTGACCAGGAAATACCTTTCATCCCGCCAGGTTGAATCAACCTGGGAGAGCCCTCTCATCATGTCGAAAAGCTGAACGGCGTGAGCTCAGATAAGGATCCTGTTCCCCAGCTCGCGGGAGATGGACATGAGAGCCTGATTAAGGTTATTGAATCTTTTCTGGAGTGCCAGGATTTTTTCCTTGTCTCCTTCCTTATCGGCCTCTTCAAGGAGTGCCATCACTTCCTTCCTTATCTCTATGATCTTGTCGCCCTTGAATTTGAGCACCGCATCGGGAACCAGCTCTTTAATCTTCATCTCCTCGGTCTCCACGTAGGTCTGCTTCGTTTTCCATATTTTGCTGAGCGGATGGGAATCCGCAAGCAGATCCGCTGACACCCTCGAGATATCCGGGTCTTCATGCTTTACAAAATGCTTGTCGCCCGGGAACATACCCTGCTCCGAATAAAACCTGAATTCGGCAAATATTATCGAGAAGATCCTGTCGTCAAAAACCAGGTCGTCTGTTGTTATTTCATTAACAATAAAATCCGAAACGGTAAGTATCTCCTCTTTCCCGTCCTCGGTCCTTAACCGCCGCTCAAGCTCCGAGCTACCGTACTTAAGGAGCAGCCTGATGATCTCTTTTTCCGAGTAATAGGTAGTGGTTTCCGGTTTGACCCTGACAATCTTCTCGACCGGAGGAACAGGCAGGTCTTCCCTCGCCGGATAGCTGTTCCGGTCCTGAAAAGATTTCTGCTGCCTTAGCTTGTTAACTTCATGGTAGAGAACCGGTTCGGTAACCTCGAGAACGACGCTGCACTCCTTGATATAAACTGTTCTGGTGATCGCCTCCGGGATCACCGCGATCGATTTCACGATATCCCTGATCAGGCCGGCTTTCCTGATTGGGTCATTATTTGCCTCTTCCAGTAGAAGCTTCGTCTTGAACCTTATGAAATCGGTCTCATTGTCACGTATAAAGGCGGCAAATTCCTCATTGCTGACCTTTTTTGAATATGAATCCGGGTCCTCGTTGTCAGGCAGAAGTACAACCCTCACATTCATCCCCTCTTCGAGGACGATATCTATGCCCCTTATCGATGCTTTAATACCGGCAGCATCGCCATCGTAAAGGATGGTGATGTTCTGCGTGAACCGTTTCATGAGCCTCACCTGCTCCTGGGTGAGGGATGTGCCCGATGAAGCGACCACATTCTCGATGTTCGCCTCGTGCAACGACATTACATCTGTGTAGCCTTCAACAAGATAACATCTGTCTTCCTGCACGATGGCCTTCCTGGCCTGGTATATCCCGTAAAGGATCTTGCTCTTGTGGTAGATCTCCGACTCGGGAGAGTTCAGGTATTTTGCACTTTTAGGATCGGGCTTAAGGATCCTTCCCCCGAAACCAAGGACCTGTCCGGAGAGGGAATGGATTGGGAACATCACCCTGCCGCTGAACCTGTCGAAGACGCGGTCCTCATGCTGGATGGTCAGCCCTGTCTTCACAAGGAAGTCCTGCCTGTAGCCATCCTCCAGCGCCTTTTTTGTGAAAGCATCCCTCTTCTCGAAGCTGTACCCGACATCGAATTTTTTAAGGGTGGTCTGCCTGAAGCCCCTTTCCCTGAAATAGGAAAGTCCTACGTTCATGCCTTCGTCGCTCTGGAAAAGGTTCTCGCTGAACTGGCGCGCGGCATACGAGGTAAGTACCAGGAGGCTCTCCCGTTCATTCTGCTTCTCTATCTCTTCAGGGCTCCTCTCCTTCTCGACCAGCTCAATATTATACTTCTTCGCAAGGTACTTCAGGGCTTCCGGGTAGTTCAGATGCTCATGCTCCATTATGAAGTTCACCGAGTTGCCCGATTTCCCGCAGCCGAAGCACTTGAATATCTCCTTCGTCGGGGATACAGTGAAGGAGGGGGTCTTTTCGTTGTGGAACGGGCATAACCCCAGGTAATTCACTCCCCTTTTCTTGAGCGGCACAAACTCCTGTATCACGTCAACTATCTGGGCTGCATCGAGTATTCTGTCTATCGTGGGGCGGTCAATCATGATCCAAAGATATCATGAATTAGAAGGAAATTACTTCCTTGTTCGTTAAAAGTTGAAGAGTTGATAAGTTGAAATGTTGAAAATTGCCCACCCTCTGTCAACACTTCAACGCTTCAACCTATCAACGCATCAACGTATCAACTTATCAACTCCTCAACATATCAACGTATCCACGTAAATTTTATATTTTTACCTTAACTTATTAAAAAATGAGAACCCTCGTCATTCTCACCGGTGCAGGCATGAGTTCCGAAAGCGGGATCCGCACATTCCGCGATTCCGGCGGCTTGTGGGAAGAGTACAGGGTGGAAGAGGTCGCAACTCCTGAAGCCTGGGCTGCTGACAGGAACCTTGTACTTCGGTTTTACAATGAGCGCAGGCGCCAGCTGATGGACGCCCGGCCAAATACCGGTCACCTGGGAGTTGCCGGACTTGAGAAATACTTTAATGTCCGTGTGATAACCCAGAATATCGATGACCTCCATGAAAGGGCCGGAAGCACAAGTATCGTCCATCTTCATGGCGAGCTTACCAAGGCGCGGAGCACGAAAGATCCTTCGCTGATATACGATATCGGGTATAAGGATATCCTCCCAGGCGATACCTGTGAGCTTGGCAGCCAGCTCAGGCCGCATATCGTTTGGTTCGGAGAACCCGTGCCGATGATGGATAAGGCTGTGGAAATAGCATCCGGAGCCGACATCTTCGCAGTCATCGGGTCATCACTTAATGTATATCCTGCAGCAGGCCTCATTAACTATGCACCTGAAAAAGCTTCCCTGTGGCTCATTGATCCGAAGGAAGTACAAGTCCCCGTTGACCGGGACGTCGAGGTCATCAGGAAAGGGGCATCGGAGGGTGTCCGGGTTCTTATTGAAAAGCTACTTGCAATTTATGGAACAGGAAATTAGGAAAATAATTGTTGCCGTTACAGGCGCCAGCGGCCAGGTATATGCGAAGCACCTGCTCAGGAAGCTGGGGGAGCTCGATCTCCCGCTGTCCGAAATGGCAGTCGTGTTCTCAGAAAATGCCCGGAAGGTCTGGGACTATGAGATTGGAGCTGCATTCGCCGCATCCGGGAAGGAAAAGCTTTACGGGAACGATGATCTTTTTGCCCCGTTTGCCTCCGGCTCCTCAAGGTATGATACGATGATAATATGCCCGGCCTCGATGGGTACTATCGGCCGGATAGCAGGCGGCACGTCGGAGGATCTTATCGCAAGGTCTGCCGATGTGATCCTGAAGGAGAAAAGAAAGCTCATAGTGGTCCCGCGGGAAACACCTTATAACCTGATACATATCAGGAACCTCGAAACCCTTGCCCTGGCCGGCGGAATAATCTGCCCAGCATCCCCGTCATTCTACAGCATGCCGGGAACCGTGGATGACCTTGTCATGACCGTGGTCGACCGCATCTTATCACTGGCAGGCTTTTCCCCCGATACCTTCAGGTGGATGGAGAATGATTGACGCAAGGATCATACGGTTCCTCAGGAAACACCATGTCCTCACGGTTGCGACCACGGTAAAAGACCAGCCCTGGTGTGCCAGCTGCTTTTATGTGTACATCGGGGAATTGAATGCCCTCGTCTTTACGACAGATCCCGCAACACGGCATGGCCGCGAATTCCTGGCAAACTCCTTCGTCGCCGGGTCGGTAGTGCTTGAGACAAGGATCATCGGGAAGATCCGGGGGATCCAGTTCCAGGGCCGCATTTCTGAGGCAAGCGGTGAAGCGTTGGACGCTGCGAGACGGGCTTACCTGAAAAGGTTCCCGGTAGCGATGCTGATGGATACCCATCTCTGGGTCGTCGACCTCACCCATATCAAGATGACCGACAACCGGCTGGGATTCGGTAGGAAGCTGGTATGGAATAAGGATAAGGAATATTGAATTTTGTTACACAGAGACCAAGGAGGAGACACAGAGAACACAGGGAAAATTTCCTCCGTGATCCTCTGTGTCTCCTCTGAGGACTCCGTGAAACAAAAGAGGTTATTTCCCCAATTGCTGTTTTACGATCCTGGCAATATACTTCCCGAGGATGTCGAATTCGATATTCACCACGGTTCCCTTTTTTATCTGGTGGAAATTGGTAACCTCATGTGTAAACGGGATTATGGCCACCTGGAAGGAACGCGGCTGTGAATTGACCACCGTAAGGCTCACGCCGTTGACTGCAACCGAGCCCTTCTCGACGGTCATATAATCATCCTGGAGAGGCTCGTACTCAAAGGTAAAATACCAGCTCCCGCCCGCTTCGCTCACATCAGTGCAGACAGCAGTCTGATCTATGTGCCCCTGCACCATATGCCCGTCGAGCCTGCCGTCAAGCCTGGCGCTCCTTTCAAGGTTCACCTTGTCGCCGGGTTTCAGAAGCCCGAGATTGGTCTTTTCGAGAGTCTCCTTTATGGCGGTCACGGTGTAGGTGTCGCCTTCCTTGCTTACGACCGTCAGGCAGACACCGTTGTGAGAAATGCTCTGATCGATCTTCAGCTCGCCGGTGAATGAGCATTTCATCGTTATATGCAGGTTTTCCTTCTCCTTCACAACCCTGACCACGGGTGCTGCTTCCTCGACTATTCCTGAGAACATAGATTTGAGATTGAAATGATCGTCAAAAGTAAGTAATTCTGGAAATTGTCATGCAAGTTTTGATTGTTATGCGCGTTTTGAAAGTCGGGCAGGAATTGTTTGTCACTATTAATTGTGCGATTAATAACTGGTAGTCCCTGAGAATACATATTTTTAGTATGGAAAAATATGTCTCACCTTTTAAATGTGCCAAAATGTCAACAATCAGGAATTTTGAAGAGATTGAAATCTGGAAAATGTCAAGGGAATTGGTAAATGGCGTCTATTCCGATTTCAGGAACTGTTCTGATTTTGGTTTTCGGGACCAGATAACAAGAGCAGGCATGCATGACATGCAAAACTTCAGAGATATGCAGGAAGTGCCTTTCTCTGTGACACTAATACCAAAGAGCCTTGCACTGTTCCTTCGTTTTTACTATCTTTGTCCGATTTTTTCGTAACGCGATTGTAATTATAACTTTCTGATATAATGGGAAAAAGGTTTCCTGAATATAAAGCTCTTGATCTTTCAAAGGTAAACAAGGATATTCTCAGGTTCTGGGATGAGAATGATACCTTCCGAAAAAGCATCCGCCAGGCGAACGGGAAAGGTGAATTCGTTTTTTATGAAGGCCCGCCCTCTGCAAACGGAATGCCCGGAATCCATCATGTAATGTCGAGGACCATCAAGGATGCAATCTGCCGCTACAAGGCACAGTGCGGGTACGAGGTAAAGCGCAAGGCCGGCTGGGATACACACGGACTTCCGGTGGAGCTTGGCGTGGAGAAGGCGCTGGGCATAACCAAGGAGGATATAGGGGTAAAGATCTCAATCGAGGATTACAACAAAGCCTGCAAGATCGATGTGATGAAGTACACTGACATGTGGGAGGAGCTTACCAGGAAAATGGGTTACTGGGTCAATATGGATCACCCGTATGTCACTTATGACAACCGTTATATCGAAACTCTCTGGTGGCTTCTGAAAAAGCTCTATTCAGGGGGATATCTTTACCAGGGATACACCATCCAGCCCTACTCACCTGCCGCCGGCACCGGCCTCAGCTCCCACGAGCTTAACCTGCCCGGCTGCTACAGGGATGTGAGGGACACCACCTGCATCGCACAGTTCAGGCTCATCAGGGATGAAAGATCAGGGTTCCTGTTCAGGGATATCGATACAACCGATGTCCATATGATGGCATGGACGACCACGCCATGGACACTTCCGTCAAACACGGCCCTCGCAGTCGGAATGAATATCCGTTACATTAAAGTCCGCAGCTTCAACCCCTACTCCGGCGCACCAATAACTGTCGTGATAGCCCGGGACCTTCTCCATTCTATGTTTCCGGAAGCCAATGCCGGACTTGAGCTTTCAGATTACCGAGCCGGTGACAAAAAGATCCCTTTCAGGGTGCTCGACGAGTTTCCCGGAAGAGCACTTGAAGGAATAAACTACGAGCAGCTGATCGACTGGGTTAAACCGGATCCCGGGGCCTTCAGGGTTGTCACAGGGGAATTTGTGACCACCGAGGACGGTACCGGAATTGTCCATATCGCACCCACTTTCGGTGCTGACGACTACCGTGTCGGCCAGGAGAACGGAATCCCTCCGATGCTGGTCAGGAGGAAGGACGGGACCATGGGTCCGCTTGTCGATAAGAGGGGCTTCATGGTACCCATCCTCGACATGGATATCAGTTTTGTAAAGCAAAGAGTCAACACACAGACATATAAAGG
>DCFQ01000103.1 GCA_002319915.1 Bacteroidales bacterium UBA1800
ACAACCACCCAGCACCCAGCACCCAGCAACTAGCAACCAGCAACCAGCAACCAGCAACCAGCAACCAGCAACCAGCAACCAGCAACCAGCAACCAGCAACCAGCAACCAGCCCCTACCTCACCTTCTGTCTGATATAATAATTCTGCTTGACGGCGGCGATCTCCCAGTTATCCTTCAGGATCAGCTGCCAGCCCTCGCCAAAAACGTGGTTCTTCTCCTTCTTGAAGTCCCTGGCGGTTATCCGGAGGTATCTGAAGTTGTTGGAGACCAGGCAGCCTCCCTTATCGACCGTCAGCTTGCCCCAGTTGTCGGAAACGCGGATGGAATTATACAGTGTGCCGAGCGAATCGAGGGAATGCACATCCTCCGGCTCGAAATCGAAATAGGGGCTTTCAAGCTCAAGGTAGACCACCGGTTTCTCGGTGAAAATGCTTGAAGCGGAATTCAGCCGGTCCTTTATTTCCCGAAGCCTCTGTTCTTCCTCCTTCCGGATTGCTTCAATATCATAATTCAGGGCAATGCTGCCGGCGACATCACGGCAAAGAGCCGGAAGCTCAATGCCATAGGCGCTCCGGGCAAGCTCACCCGGATCGGTATCCCCGGGCTTGATTGTCCTGAAATCAAATCCCTTTTCGTGCAGGAGGGTTGCATAGAGTGCCCCGTGAACAAACCCGTACGACCGGGAGTACGACTGGAAGGAATAGATCCTGTCGAGGTATTCGAATAGCTTCTGCCTGAATTCCTCAGGCGATCCGGTACAAAGAAACAGGTAAGTGTATGTTGCAAATCCCTCATACGATTCGAACTTCTTTTCATCCTCGACATCTGCCGGGAATGATTCATGGTTAGCTCCCCTGAAGATAAGGGCATCGCGAAGGTAACGAAGCCTTTCCTCCCCCTGTGAGTTTATGGCCTTGCCGAGGGCTTCCCATTCCAGCTTGAGCCAGATCCTTGCCTGCTTTTCATCCATGCTGGGAATTATATAGCTTGAAGGGGGTATGCCCGACACCTCCTGGAATCGGTGAAACAGGGCATGAATTGCCCTGGTGGTTATCCTGTATTCATCCTCGGTATCGGTCAGCGGGGCCATCCCGAACAGCGTCCCTCCCAGCATGACCGATGAGTTGTAGATTATTTTTTCCTTTGGGTAGATCCCCGTGTAAACACTGTCCTTCAATTTAAGTATGCCTTCCGAATCGGGTTGATTTGCAACGATCTTCCTGGTGTTCCTGTCGATGAACATCAGCGGTCCTGACAGGTTTTTACCCCAGAGTTCCCCGTTGTCGCGGTTGCAGATCCTTTCAACCTTACTGAAATAATACCCTGCTTTCCTGGAAGTGAAGTAAGAGTCCCTGATCTTTCCGGAACAGCTTATGAGGAATAAAAAGAGTGTAATGAGGATCCAGTTTTTCATTTTCCCGGGAAAATCACCAAATGTAGTTAAATTTTGACCGATTCCCCGGCTATTGCATCCTTTATGCTTACATTAAGCTCAAATCCGATCAGGAGTGCAATGGAGTTAAGGTAAAGCCACACAAGTATTACCATGAGGGTGCCAATCCAGCCGTAAAGCCTGTTATACTGGCCGAAATTGTTAACATATGCGGAGAATCCGAGGGATGTTAAGATAAACAGAACCGTGGCAATTATTGATCCGGGGGAGATGAACCTGAACTGGTCCCTTTTTGCCGGGGCGAGGTAATACAGGAAGGATATTGCGACAAACAGCAGCAGGACGATAACTATCCATTTGAGGATCACAAGGATGGAAATGACATAGCTTTTCTCGAGGATATTGAGGTCCACGAGCCGGTCGACGGCCATTTTCCCGAAAATGATAAGGAACCCCGCCACTGCGATCATGAATATCCCGATGAGGAGCAGTATTACGGAGACCTTTCGCTGGTCAACCCATGAGCGCGGCTTGAATGAATGGGAGGTCACCACGAAAGAGTGAATGACTGCATGTATGCCGTTCGTCGAGAAGATGACAGTTGCCATGAACATGAAAAGGAGCAGGTTTCCGCTCTTGTGTGTCACAACCTCGACAAGCGTGTTTTCAACCAGCCTGAACGCATTCTCCGGCAGGATGCTTTCAAACAGCCTTATCAGCTCCTGCTGGAAATTGGGAATTGGTATAAAGGGGATCAGTGTGAAAAGGAAGATCGTTGCAGGCAGGATTGCCATTAGGAGATTGAACGCTATTGAAGAAGCCCTGGTTACAAGGACTCCTTTCCTGAATCCGCTGATGACAAATTTTGTTACATCTTTGATAGGGATGCCTCCAAATCCGGGGAGAACCAGGTTTTTAAGCTTCCCTTTTACGGCGGATTCTTTTGCACCTCTGATTAACTGCATAGGTCAGAAAGCTTTTAAGCTCATATCCAGGCTTTTAATCTGATGAGTCAGAGCTCCGACCGAAATAAAATCAACCCCGCACTCTGCATAGGCCCTCACCGATTCGAGGGTAATACCGCCTGAGGATTCTGTTTCGAACCGCCCGTTTATGATCGCGACTGCTTTCCTGGTCTCACTTACAGGGAAATTGTCGAGCATTATGCGGTCAACCCCGCCGGTGGCAATGATGCGTTCCACATCATCAATATTGCGTGCCTCGATTTCCACTTTCAGGTCTCTCCCGGTCCTTTTGAGGTACTCCCTGGTCCTCAGTATCGCATTCTCTATTCCGCCGGCAAAATCGATATGGTTATCCTTGAGTACGATCATGTCGTACAATCCCATCCTGTGGTTCATTCCGCCCCCTATCCTTACGGCTTCCTTCTCAAGGAACCTCATGCCCGGGGTTGTTTTCCTCGTATCGAGTATCCTTGCCTTCAGGTCCTTTATCCTGTCGGTATATTGCTTCGTACTGGTAGCAATTCCGCTCATCCGCTGCATGATATTCAGCACAAGCCGTTCCGATTTCAGGATCGACAGCTTTTTCCCCGATAATTGAAAAGCGATCTCACCCGGCGAAATCTCTGTGCCATCCGCGATGAAGGGAACGAATAACAGGGTATCATCAACAGCCTTGAATACCTCGGCGGCCACAGCTGAACCGGCGAGTATTCCCTTCCCCTTGATGAGAAGCTTTGCCCTGCCTTCCGCCTTGCTGTCGATGCATGCCAGAGATGAGTGGTCCCCGTCACCAATATCTTCCTTCAGGCTTCTTGAAATGAATTCCTCCAGGATGCTATTTCCCATTGTCAGGCTCAATACGGATCTGATGGATTAGTGATTCCTGCCCTACCTTCTTTAACAGAAAATAGATCCTGAAATTCCCCTTTTCAGTTTCAAGATTCCCGATGGCATATTCGGCATCATTTTTTGCCCCCTGGTGCCTTATGGTGAAATCCTTTGCATGGTATTCATTGAAGAAATCCTTCAGAATGGTTGCAGCCACATTCTTTTTGTAGAAATCTTCAGTCTGAAAAAGGACCATATCAACTGTTGAATTCATATATCTGCATAGTTCTGACGCATTGCCGGTCTTAAGAGCCACCGAGATCCCCGGAGGGATCCTTGACTGCTCCTGTGCTGCCACATCCTGGACCGGCAAGGATAGAATAAATACTGATAATAAACCAAGGAATTTCATCTGATATGATAATTTGTTCTCAATCCGGGTTAACATTTACAAATGTATATTAATTTCTTATTAATGTTCATTCATTCACCCATTCTGAAATATATTAAATGCGGGTCAATCTTTTAATTGTTAAATTTGTGCAATGCGCTGCTGACAATAAGCAAAAGTCGCGCCAATATTTATGAAAATAGTTTTGTTTCAGACCGGAAAAACAAATGAAAAATATATCAGGGAAGGTATTGAAATTTATGGGGAACGGATCGCAAGGTATACACCATTTGATATCGTGACCATTCCCGATCTTAAGAATACCAGGAATCTCTCCCCGGGCGACCAGAAAGTGATGGAGGGGGAAAAGATCACCGGGCAGCTGAGGATCGACGATATGGTGATCATACTGGATGAGCGCGGGAAAGAGCATTCGACAAGGGAGTTTTCCGCATTTCTCGAAAAGGCCATGATGATGCCCAGGAAAAGGATAGTTTTTGTGATCGGCGGGCCCTGGGGCTTTTCAGATGAGGTTTACCGGCGGGCTGATGTCTCCCTGTCGCTTTCGAAAATGACATTCCCCCACCAGATGGTACGATTGTTGTTCCTCGAACAGCTTTACAGGGCACTTACCATATTAAAAGGTGATCCATATCATCACGACTAGATTGGCAATGAAAATATGGGGACAATAAAAAAGAGATTTCTGCCGGTCATATTGACAGCTGTCGTTATTCTGCTCGCTGCCGGGACGGAATCCCTCTATTTCGGGAACTTCGAGTTCAGGTACCAGGCAAGGAGGTTCAACAGGATCATAAGCGAAAAGGAACGCATTATGCAGCGGTGCCTCGATGGCATGAAGCCGATCCTTGCAAGGGGAGAGACTCATGGATCGGTCTCGGAAAACTGGATATTTGCCCTTGCCGAAAAAAATGACATCACCCTTCTTGAATATGTCGACAGCAAGCTTTTCTACTGGTCGAGCAATAACTTCAATGTCCCGAGGATACTTACAGATTCCCTGGTTTCAAAGCCGATGGTGTTCATTCAGAACGGATGGTTCCTCACCAGGTCGGTACAGTCCGGAAATGAAAAGGTGATCGCCCTGCTGAGGCTATACAGCGATTACGGATTTGAAAACGATGTGATCAGGAACGGATTCCTCAAAACCTTCAAAGTATCGGGAGATGTCAGGTTCAGCAGGGACCCCAATGCCTCGCCTTACCGGATATTCAACTCCGACGGCTCATTCCTTTTCACGCTTCAGTTTCCCCTGAACAGGGAGAGATCCCCCCTGATCTATATACCGGTGTTCCTGTGGCTGATATCATTTATCCTGATCCTCTGGCTGGTGCTCAGGATTGTAAGACAAATGGCGTCAGGAGGAAAGAACTCACTTGCCATTCTTGCATGTGCCGGTATCCTGGCGATGATCTATTCTGCTGTTCTAATCCTGAAATTTCCGCCTGTGCTTTACCAGACCGAGCTTTTTATACCTTACAAGTACTCACTTAATTATGCCATTCCCTCGCTCGGCCATTTGCTTCTTTTCAGCATTCTTCTCTCATTCTTCTCATTTGTTTTCTACAGGTATTTTGACCTGGGCGGCAAAAAAATGCCGGCAAGCTACCCTTTAGTGTCGTTGCTCATGCTGCCCGGCACTCTCTCATTTGCACTTTTCCACTCCCTGTTCATCAACCTTGTGTACGATTCGAATGTAAGCTTCGAGACTTACAAGGTACTGGATCTGAGTTTTTACTCACTGGCAGGGTTTCTTACTGCCGCCTTTCTGTTCAGTGTACCCTTCCTCTATTTCCTGAAACTTTCCAGGACCCTCAGATCAGAACCCGGCAAACTAATCGTTCCTGCAATTTTCACTCAGACACTCCTTTTCATTATTCTTTATTATAAGCGGCCGGAGTATCTCATCCCCGTCATTCTTTTCTATTTGTCTGTGACCCTGCTGATCAGGTTTACAGAAGGGAAGAAATCAAACACGTTTAACAGGACCGTGGTCTATTCGGTGCTTTTTGGCATTTATTCACTTTTTGTAACGACTTATTTTTCGGAAAGGAAAAATGAGGAGAATGCCAAAATACAGCTGGTGGCATATTCGACAGAGGTCGATCCCGTTGCCGAACACCTTCTGCTCGACATGTGGCCCCGGATCTCGGGGGATACGGTTCTTGCCAGGCTTATGGATGTCAGGTATTTTGATAAAGCACAGGTCGATTCGATCTCTGATTACCTGCACGACCTCTATTTCGACGGTTACTGGGGTAACTTTACTTTCAATCCTTACCTCTGCATGAAGAATGAGGGGTTGCGGATAAACGGCAGGAATGAACGGGTTGAAAACTGCTTTACCTTCTTTGACGACAGGATCCTCCTTTCAGGCCACCAGCTCACGGGTACCGGGTTCTATTTCATGGACAACAAGCAGGGCAGGTCGAATTACCTTGGCCGGATAATCTTCGATCACGGGAGCAGGGGTTCAAGCGGACTTTTTATCGACCTCTACAGCGACATTAATGTGTTCCAGCCGGGATATTCCGAGATCCTGCTCGATTCAAAGTACCACCCCTATGCAAAGCTAAAGAACTCCTCCTTTGCAAAATACATCAACGGCGACCTGGTCGTAAGCACCGGCGATTACCCGTATAACAAGACTGACGCGTCATACATCGATAAGGCTACCGACTACAGGATCTTCAGGGCTGATAAGTACAACCATGTGCTTTACAGGAACGGCAATGTGACGGTGATCATAAGCAGCAATGTCGTTTCTTTCAGGGATGCACTGGTTTCATTTGCCTACCTGTTCACCTTCTTCATGGTTTTTTCAAACCTTATCCTGTTTTTTGTCAGCAGGCCGATCCTCAACTCAATGTTCAGCCTGAATTTCAGGAAGAAGCTCCAGGTCTCATTCATTGGCATCCTGTTCATGTCGTTTGCCATGATTGGTTTTGTGGTATCAGCCCTGACGATCAAACAATATAAGACGAGGCATTACGAAAATCTTAAGGAAAAGCTGAATTCTGTATATGTCGAGCTTGAGAACAGGCTCGGCAGTGAGAAATTCCTGAATTCCGACTTGCGTGATCTCTCCGCGTTGTCGCTTGATGAACTGCTCGTAAGGTTATCGAACACTTTCAACACCGACATAAACCTTTATGACCTTAACGGTTTCCTCATAGCCACCTCCAGGCCAGAGATCTTTTACCGGAACCTTATGAGCCGGAGGATCGACAACATGGCTTACATAAACCTTAAGAGCCTTAACCGTGCAGAGTATTTTCAGAGGGAGAACATCGGCAACCTGGGGTATGTCTCCGGTTACATTCCTTTCTATAACAGCGACAATGAGCTTCTCGCTTATCTGAACCTGCCGTATTTCAGGATGCAGAGTGTCCTTTCGATGGAGATCTCAAACACCATCGTGACCGTAATAAACTTCCTGGCCCTTCTGATCGTGATAGCCATGGGAATAGCTGTTTTCATAAGCAACAGGCTTACTTCCCCGCTGGCAATACTCAGCAGCAGGCTGGCCACCGTGGAGCTGGGCAAAAGGAGCGAGCATCTTTCATATAAGGGGAACGATGAGGTTGGCGAACTTGTAAAGCAATATAACCGGATGGTGGATGAACTCGATGAAAGCGCCCAGAAACTGGCCAGTTCAGAAAGAGAATACGCCTGGAGGGAAATGGCAAAACAGGTCGCCCACGAGATCAAGAATCCGCTCACACCCATGAAGCTGAATGTCCAGCAACTCCTTAAATCATGGAAGGACGGGGTGCCAGGGTTCGATAAGAAAATAGAGAAGTTCACAAGGAACCAGATCGAGTACATTGATGACCTGTCGTCGATAGCCTCCGCTTTTTCATCATTTGCAAAGATACCTGAGGCAAAGCCGGTTACGGTCGACCTGGTCCAGCAGGCAAGGACCACCCTTGAGCTCTTCAAGAACAGCGATAATATTACATTCCGGATCTCATGGCCGCCGGATACGAAATTCCTGATTTATGCCGATAAGGAGCAGATCAACAGCATCCTTTCAAACATCATCAAGAATGCGATCCAGTCGATCCCCCTGGGAAGGGAAGGCATCATCAGGGTGAACATGGCTGAAAAGGACAACAGGGTGCTGGTTTCAGTATCCGACAACGGAACAGGTATCCCTGATTCGCTGAAGAGAAAACTGTTCACTCCGAACTTTACAACAAAATCTTCAGGGACCGGCCTCGGATTATCAATTGCACGACAATATGCAGAAAATGCGGGAGGGAGGATCTGGTTTGAATCGGAGGCTGAAAAGGGTTCGGTATTCCACATAGAATTCCCCCTGATCGATCCTGATGAGGCACACGAAAACGGGATCGAGTAAAATAATTGACAATCTCTTCTCAATTATTTAGTTATTTTAGCGTTACTATATGAGTTCAATCTGAACCCTGATGAGAGACATTTTGTCTTACAACACCAAAAGCCTGATTTCGGTTCTGTTATTCCTGCTGATGACATCCCTTTTTGTTTGCAGCGGACAGGAGCAGATCAGCGGTGTTATAAACAAGTACGGCAAGGTCAACACGATCGGGGCAGGATACGTTATAGTCGGCAATCCTGCGCAGGCTGCGCAGTTCAGCGCGGGCGACTATGTGCTGCTCATTCAGATGCAGGGTGTGGGGATCCAGACGGTCCAGGACTCCTACGGGGTTAATGTCCAGGCGGTATTCGGAGCACCCGGGGGGTATGAGTTTCTTGTTGTCCTCTCGGTCAACTACGGAACGGGAAGGATCGATTTTACGCGTAATATCTATATCAACACCTATGATGTCAATGCAAATGTCCAGCTTGTGCAGGTGCCATTCTACAATTCACCGGTAGTCTCCGGGACTGTTACGGCCCAGGGCTGGAACAGCTCGACGGGTACCGGGGGAGTGGTTGCACTGCTGGCGGGACGCAAGCTTACGCTGAACGCAGACATCGATGTTTCGGGGAACGGGTTTTCCGGGGCAGCAGGCGTATCGGGGATTGGCGAATGTGTTTACACAAATGAGGCGGCAAACAACCACGACTCATATCCGCTTTCGTGGAATAATGCCGGGTTGAAGGGTGAGGGAGTAGCGATCCATGATGCGGCATACGGGCTGTTATATCCCAACCATGCGAAGGGACAGGGCAGGAATTTTACCGGGGGAGGCGGCGGTAACGGATGGTTCTCGGGGGGAGGCGGCGGTTCGAACAGGGGAAAAGGCGCTGACGGCGGGAGGGAGAAATTTGTTATCGGATTGTGTGGAAACGACCCGCGTGAAGGCGGTTACGGCGGAATGAACATTATTGGCACCGTGATCCAGAACGGATTGTTCAATGGCGGCGGGGGAGGAGCATCCACCCAGGCAGCGGGAGCAACGGCATCAGCAGGCGGAAACGGAGGCGGGATCGTGATAATTGTTGCAGATACGATAAACGGCAACACACATAATATAAGGTCAAGAGGGGCCACGGCGGCGAATGCCTCAGGAGATGCGGGAGCCGGAGGCGGAGGGGCAGGCGGATCTGTCGCCCTTTCGTTCCAGACCATTCTTGGCCAGATGCAGATATCCTCAAATGGAGGGAACGGCGGCAGCAATCCCGGCGATTTCGGTGCCGGCGGCGGCGGGGGTGGCGGACTGATCTGGCTGAGCACGGCTTCCAGGCCGGCCCAGATAACTTCGGCAACCATCGCATGCGGAACGCCTGAGCCATCAACACCGGCTGAAGGGACAGGTGAACTGAAATACAATTATACCCCGGCCCTCAACGGATTCCTTTTTAACGCGGTAGTTTCGGCCAGAACCGGCAACAGGACCGATTCGGTATGCTCGGATGTGATGTACGGTCAGCTCGTCGGAACAACACCTGTCGGCGGAACACCTCCGTACACGTTCCAGTGGCAGCGCAGCACGACTTCAGCGACCTCGGGATTTTCTCCCGCTGCAGGCACCAACAATACAAGGAATTACACCCCGCCTGCACTCCTGACCCAGACAACCTGGTTCAGGCGGGTAGTGAACGACAATGGGAGCATTACGGATATAAGTCTCCCGGTTAAGGTGACAGTCCACCCTTATTTAAAGAACAATTCGATAGGCAACCCCGACACGCTGTGCTACAATCAGACCGCATCGGCCCTTGTGCCGGTTCTCACGCTCCAGGACGGCAACGGCATCTACTCCTATTCCTGGGAATCAAGCACAAACGAGACCACGTTCAATTCATTGATTGCCGTAACGGCAAGCTATCAGCCGCCGGCACCTCTTACCGCCACAACCTGGTACAGGAGGACTGTTCACTCAGGCTCCTGCGTCAGTGTAAGCGTACCGGTCAGAATTAATGTCATAGATACCATCTCGAACAATACAATCCTTACTCCGGCGCAGGAGATCTGCCATGGTTCCCTGTTTACAAACCTGCAGGGGACTGTTGCCCCGGCACTGGCGGGCGGGGATAATTCCTACAGGTACAGGTGGGAGAGCAGCAGCAACGGCACATCATGGGTTACGGCTACCGGAACAACCAATGGGGCCGTCTATAATCCTTTGGAACCTGCACCGTATTTCCCCGGGCAGCAGTATTTCAGAAGGGTGGTGATGTCGGGAAGCAACAATGTGTGCGTAAACTACAGCCATTCCGTGATCCTGAACGATTACCCGGCCATCACCGGCAATTCGGTCACATCCGGGGATCAGACGACCTGTTCGGGCAGTGTGCCGGCCCAGCTTACCGGTTCAGTTCCGCTCAACGGGAAGGGCCCGGACACCTATTTATATACCTGGCAGGACAGCTCCAGGGCTCATTCCTGGACGAACATTGCCGGACATGTATCAACAACTGAGCAGAATTACCTGCCGCTGGCAATTACCGATACCACAAGGTACAGGAGGGTTGTCAATTCCTCGGTTTGTACAAGCACCAGCAAATCTGTGATTATCAGGGTCCATAAACCGGTCACGAACAATCTCATTTCACTCGAGGGAGGGAACACCGATACCACGCTCTGCTCGGGCGCCGTGCCCCACAACCTGACCGGAACGATTCCGTCGGGGGGCACGAATATCCCGGGTGATTACGCTTACCAGTGGTCATCTTCCCCGGATAATTCATCGTGGACCGACCTTGGCGGCACAGGCAGGGACTTTCAGCCGGCATCACTTGCCGCGACAGCCTGGCTGCGGAGGAAAGTGACCTCGGGCCAGTGCTCATCCTTCAGTCCCACGGTAAAGATAACCGTGCTGCCATTGATAACGAACAATAATATTTCCGCGGACCAGGTCGTATGCAAACACGATCTGCCGGCCCTCCTGACCCAGGATGGATCCCTTACGCTTTCGGGCGGATCGGGTTCATACTCGTATTCATGGGAGCAGAGCAGCGATGGCCTGATATGGGACCCCGCGGCAGGTACGAACAATTCCGGCAACGGCACTTACCAGCCTGAGATAATGACCAGGTCGATCCGGTTCAGGAGAAATGTCAGATCTGGTGCTAATGATTGCTGTTCAAGCGCCTCAAACATCGTGGAGCTTACGATCGATTCGCTGCCTGACGGGACTTCGGTAAATGCTGGAGCCGATACTTCACTTTTTTCATTTGACTACATCATACGGATGAGCGCAGATTCTCCGTTCGAGGGGGGTACCGGCAAATGGAGCCTGGTTGAGGGGACCGGCACCATTCAGAATGAGAATGACCCCGGGACATCAATCAGCGGGCTTTCGAAGGGGCTGAACAGGTTCCTGTGGAGCGTCACCAAAGGTGCCTGCAAACTGGAAGATGCGGTCGACGTCACTGTTTATGATCTTGTGATCCCGGAGGGGTTTTCCCCGAACGACGATCCACAGAACCTTAACAATACATTCATGATCAAGGGGCTCGACCTGCCGAACCAGGAAGCAGAGCTTACCATATTAAACGGGGCAGGAACGGAAGTGTTCCATACCTCGAATATCGGATCGGAATGGCAGGAATGGGACGGGAAGAACCTGAAAGGCATCGATCTTCCGGAAGGGACCTATTATTACCTGTTGAAGATCAGATCGAAAGGCAACAGCAAACTGTTCAAAAAAAGCGGTTTCATAGTTTTAAAAAGATATTAGTGCAAGGATAACCCTGAGGAACAAGGCAATAAATGAAATGGCTTAAGATATCGGTAATTTTCCTGCTGACCGGTTGTGGTCTTGCCGAGGGACAGCATGTCCCTGATTCGGCAAGGCTGAACCTTGGATTTCCGGTCTACAGCCAGTATCTCCAGAACGGCCTGGTCATCAACCCGGCATATGCCGGCACAAGGGAGGTCCTGAGCTGCTTCCTGTCGTACAGGATGCAGTGGATGGGAACAAAGGGTTCCCCAATCCTTCAGTCGCTCTCGGCTCATTCTCCCCTGAAGAATGACAAGGTCGCCCTTGGCCTTACGGCACAGTTCATGCAGTATGGCGTAACCAAATCGACCAGCATCTATGCGAATTATGCATACCATATCAGGCTCAGGACCGGCAACCTTTCCTTCGGACTTAAGGCGGGGGCTGATCTTTCAAATACCGACTACACGGGATTGACGCTTATCGACGCGAATGACCCTGTCTTCAAATCGAATGACAAGGCCCTCTTACTCCCGAATGTCGGAGCCGGGGTATATTATTCCAGCGACCAGTACTTTGCCGGCCTTGCTATACCTGCTTTTCTAAGCTACAGGCGTTCAGCCAACGGATCAGCCGTCCCGTATCACAGCTTTGGGCAATACGACCTATTATTCTCGGCCGGCGCTCTTTTTCAAATAAGCTCCGTCCTGAAGTTCAAACCATCACTCCTCATAGACTATTCTCTCGCTACTACCAGGAAGCTGACCCAGTTTGATATCAACGGCAACCTGATAATTGCCGACCTTATCTGGGCCGGGGCCTCGTACCGCATTTCCGAGAAGGTGGCGGTGGCGATAGTCCAGGTGCAGCTCAACCACCAGCTGATGCTGGGACTTTCATATGATTATCCGTTTGGAGTAATGAATTCATATTCAAAAGGATCTACGGAATTTATCCTGAGGTATGAATTCCGGTACAAGGTGAGCGCCGCAAATCCGAGATATTTTTGATTTTAATGGAGAAGAAGGCAAAAATATTGACATTGATCTGCCTGGCGGCTGTTTCCCTGACCATGTTGAACGGACAGGAGTCGTCCGGGATTAGGATCACCCGGCTGCCCTTTAACAATGCCTCTTCAAGCGAGATATCACCGGTCATTTACGGCGACGGCCTCATATTCTGTTCCGACAGGAGGATGAGCGGCCTGGTTGAGAGGACATCATTCGATAACAGGAATCTATACAATCTCTTTAACGCAGCCAGGAAAGACACTGTGTGGTTGAAGCCGGCTGAGATCAAAACCGACCGGAACGGGCTCTTCAATAACGGCCCGCTCTGCGTTTCAGCCGACGGCAAAACAGTTTATTTTACCAGCGAGAACGAAACAGGCGCCCCTTCGAAAAGCAGGAAATTCCGGAACCGCAGCGGGATCTTTACCGGTGATATTTCAGGCAGCGAAATTGTTTCAATCCGGCCTTTTAAATACAATAACCCAGCCTGGAATTTGGGTCAACCCTCTTTAAGCCGTGACGGGAAATACCTCTATTTCACCTCCGACATGCCGGGGGGATCCGGAGGTTCGGATATTTACTATTGTGAATTAATTAACAATGACTGGAGCGAACCGGTGAACCTGGGAAGCGTCATAAATTCAGCAGCAGCGGATAATTACCCTTTCATGCATAAGTCGGGCAGGCTCTATTTCTCAAGCAACCGCCAGGGCGGCACCGGAGGGCTCGATATTTACTATTCGGCCAGGACTAAGGAGGGCTCATGGGAAAAGCCCGTCAGGCTCCCGGCACCGATAAACTCGACTGCGGATGATTTTGCTTATGCTGCACAGGATGATCCCGTTAGGGGATTTTTCGCTTCGAACAGGAGAAGGAACGATGATATTTATGAGTTTGAAGTCACTATTATCCGAAAGGAATCCTGTGATTCAATCCAGCAGAATAATTACTGCTATGAATTTGTTGAGGAAAATGCAGTAAAATATGATTCAATACCTTTCCGTTATACCTGGAAATTCGGGGACGGGGAAGAGGCAACCGGAAGCCAGGTGATCCATTGCTTTGCCGGGCCGGGTAAATATCTTGTCGAGCTCGATGTTGTCAATCTTGTCACAAAAGAGGTGAAAGCAAGGGAAAAATCGAGCCTTCTCGAAGTGCAGGCTATTGAACAACCCTACATTTCGTGTCCCGACAGGGCATTTGCCGGCGAGATGCTGAACTTCAGCGCCGATAGCACCAATCTTCCCGGCTGGGACGTATCACGTTTTTACTGGAATTTCCAGGATGAGACGGTCGCGACAGGGAAAAATGTTAATAAATCATACAATAAGCCAGGGGCATACAATATCCAGCTTATTGTCACTTCAAAGCCTGACGCCGCGGGAAGCGTGAAAGAAACCTGCGTGTCGAGGGACATCACGATCTTAAAAAGGCCATGAGAGACAAAATATACCAGATCTGAATGAAACTGAAAAACACAATACTGAGGATCCTCCTCCTGATTACCATATCAGGATTTCTGCCGCACGGTGAAGCGAGGGGACAGGCAGTCCCGGGGAAGGATGAGAATATCCCGTTCCTGGTCACCTTTGGCAAAGAGGGTCAGACTTCATGGGGAGATGCAAATTTCTACTCAATATTCTTCTTTACGATACCAAAGGATTTCAACAGGCAGTTTTACATCAAGGTGTTTGACCCGGATGTCGGAGGCGAGAATGATGAGATCCAGGGTGTTTTTGACTCTAAGACCAGGTTCTCGGTTTACGGGGGAAAAGGGATAGATCCGGATAAACATATAGAATCGAGGGGGCTGAAGAAGACCGACAACCTGAGGCTGGGCAACCTTCTGGCTTCGAAGGTTTTCGGGATCGAGCCAAAGTATGACAATAAGTACTATGCTTTCGGGCCTTTCAATCCCACTGAAGGAGAGTACAATGAGAAGTGGAAAAGCTATATCTTCAAAATTGTCTGTGAGGGCATATCCGGTGACGACGGGAACATGTACCGCTATTTCCTGAGCCGGGATGCAAATAATGATCTGGCAATCGAGGGAGCCAATGGATTTACATATTCCTATACCCTCAGGCTGTGGAACGACATAAAGAGCGTTTCCCACATTTATCCGTATGTCGACACCGGGATCGTATCCATCAAGCTCAGGAACTTTGACTGGGATGATGACGGATCGATTCTCGTGGTCTCGACATATAAGCAGGGTATCCCTGTTCCCATATCAAATGAGGATGACTGGAAGGAGGCTGTAATCCTGATACAGCCTGAAGAAATAGGAAAATCCCTTGATTTTCAGTTTCATAAGAAGCAGGATTACCTTGTCAGGAATAATAACGTGGTAGTGACGATAGAAAACCAGCGGGGTGATGCCCTCCAGTTCTTCAGCTCACCGATCGGTGGTGTACCGGTCTACCAGCCTGCAGTCATGATCAGGAAAGTTCAGAAAAAATAAGTTAAGAATAAATGAATCTCAATTGCTTCAGAAGGCTCCGTTTCTGCACAATATTCTTTTTGTGCCTTTTAGCCCCGATCGTTTCGGGTCAGTCGTTCAGGTTCAGCACATGGAACACCGGAAACAAGCTGCCCGGTGATGTGGTGTATTCACTCAACCAGGATGCCAGCGGCTACTTGTGGGTCGGAACAGCCTCCGGGCTCTCGAGGTTCGACGGCTTCGATTTTTACCGAGTCGCCTTTCCCGATTCAGCCTCCGACCGCTACCCCACGGCAACCCTTCGGGACAAGAAAGGAGTGCTGTGGTTTGGTTTCAACGACGGTACGGTTTTTTATGCCTCCGGCAGGTCACTTCAGCAGGTCAGGCTGCCTGGTTCCTCCGGGTCGGGCATCAGCTCGCTGATGCAGGATAAGGACGGGTTCATCTGGGCGGCGGCACAGAAGAAGCCGATCTTCAGGATAGATCCCGCCAATCCATCTGACGGGAGGAGGATAGGCCTTGACAAGGATCCGGTGATATTCTCGGCATGCCTCGGGCCGACAGGGGAGATCCTGCTGGGTACCCAGGAGAATATGCTGGTGTGCAAGCCGGAACGGGATTCCCTTGCTGTCGCCGGGACCGTTGAAGGGTTTGAATTTTCCGCAGTCACTTCGATCATCAGGCTGAATAACGGCCGGTACATGGCGGGAACCGATGGAAACGGCCTGTTCATGTTGTCGGACCGGAGCGGGGCTCTTGTACCGTCGAGGCTTTCAGGGTATCCCGGGCTTGGATCGCTGACCGTAAAGGCCCTGACTGAAGATGCGGGAAGGAACCTTTGGGTATCTACTTCCGGAGAAGGGATATTTAAACTAGAGTTCGGGCAATCGGGAGATTCGCTTAAGAGCGTGCAGCAAATGACAAAACTATCCGGCCTTCCTGGAGATAATGCAAACCTGGTGTTTCCGGATTCCCAGGGTAATATCTGGATAGGGTTCAACGGATCGGGCCTTTCTGTCCTCAGGACGGATGCTTTCCGGTTCCTGGCCCCCGGCAGGGACGGATTGCCGAATAACATACTTTTTGCTGGAAAGCTGAAAAACGATTATATCCTGGGAACTCCATCCGGATTTTACCTTTTTGACCTGCAGAGCGGGAAGACCCGGTCATTTGTTTCTCTCCTGAAGGAGACCGGGCGAAGTGAAGCAAACTCCTATTATATTGACAATGAAGGTAATCTATGGATCGGCACCAAAGGAGACGGTCTTTTCGTCAGAACCCCCGGAGGGAGCGTCAGCCGGTTTTACAGGTCAGGTGATACTGGTTCTGATTTCATAAATGATATTAAATCCGACGGGGTCAACATCTGGCTGGCAACGCTGAACGGGGTCAACATCCTTTCCCTCAGGACAAGAGCCCTCAGGGTAAGGTACAATATGGACAACGGCCTGCCTCACAACAGCATCAATCAGATCCTCATAGGGTCTGACGGGTCGGGCTATGCAGCCACCGAATGCGACCGGCTTTACAGGATAGTTCCCGATTCGGGCATATCGTCATCGCAGGGGATAATGTACGGCACGGTGTTAAACAAGGTACTTGACCTTGCCCGGACAAGTGACGGAACGATTTGGGCAGCAACCCAGGGAAACGGAATTTTCGGATGCAGGGGTGATTCCGTGAAAGCAGTCACCACCTCAAACGGACTATTGTCAAACTATACCTACAGCATCCTCGCCGACAGGGAGGACAATATCTGGATAGGGCATGAAAGGGGAATTTCGAGGTACAATCCTGCGACAGGAGTGGTAAAAGTCTACCAGAGTGATTTTGCCAACGGCGGCTCATGCAACCTGCACGCAATATCCGAATCGCCTGACGGCAAGGTTCTTATCGGCACACATGAAGGGCTGATAGTTTATGACAGGACAAGGGACAGGAAAAGCCTGTCAGCGCCTGTCAACAATATCAATTCCGTCATAATCAATGACGTGGTGTATCCATATCAGGTTTCATACACTCTTCCTTACAGGAAGCACTATACAGTCAGGATAAATTATACAGGGATAGACCTGGCAAACCCTGAAAAGGTCTATTACACCACCATGCTGAGCAATTATGACAATGACTGGACCAAGCCCGGCTTTTCCCGTGAGGTTACCTACAGCCTCCGCGACGGGAAATACAGGTTCAGCCTTCTGTCGGTGAATGAGGAAGGGCTGACCCAGGATAATCCGCTGTCGTTTGAGATAATGATAGCCAGGCCTGTCTGGCGGACATGGTGGTTCATCGTCTGCATGGCAGCCGCTGCAGTCGGGGCAGTTGTCCTGATAATCAGGGTGAGGGAAAGGGCGCTCAGGAAAAGGGAGGAATACCTTGAACAGGAACTGGATGCAAGGACCGCTGTGGTCAGGAAACAGAAAAATGAAATTGAACTTCAGAACCTCGAAATCACCGACAGCATCAATTACGCCAAAAGGATCCAGTCAAGCATCCTTCCAGGCATCGACGTGCTGAAGGAGCATTTCCGGGACGCCTTTGTCATGTTCCACCCGCGTGATATCGTAAGCGGTGACTTTTACTGGTTCGAAAAGGTCGAAGACGACAGGTTCATCCTGGTTTGTGCCGATTCGACAGGGCATGGTGTCCCCGGGGCATTCATGTCGATGATAGGTTCGACATTGCTTCAGGATATAGTTTCGCGGCAGCGTATATTCAAACCTTCCGAAATATTGTCGCTGCTCGATAAACAAATCTTCTCAACGCTGAATCAGAACCTTGAGGTAGGCGTTTCCAACGACGGCATGGATATAATTGTATGTGAGTTCACAAACAACAACAAGCATATCCGGTTCGCCTCCGCCATGAGGCCCGTTATAATAGTAATGGGAGGCGAGACATATTACATCAAGGGAAACAGGGCATCAGTCGGCGGACAGTCAGTAATCGAGAAGTATTTTGATGACCAGGAGTACTACCTCAATGAAGGTGATGCCATCTATATGTTTTCCGACGGGCTTCCCGACCAGTTTGGCGGCCCCGACGGCAAGAAGATGAAGATCTCGCGTCTTAAGAACTTCATATCGCAGATATCATCATTCGAGATAAAGCGCCAGGAAGAGGAGATCTCAAGGTTCTATTTTGAATGGAAGGGTGATTATGAGCAGGTTGATGATATCCTGCTGATGGGAGTAAAGGTGTGATCAGCTATCGTTTGTAGGTCCCATCGACCGCTACCGGGATCAGGCTTGTGGAGTCAGTATTGCTGACATGCCCTGCCCTGTCCTTGATAAAGAAGTTGTATTTGATCGTGTCCTGGTCGGAATAAAAAAGGTAGGTAAAATCAACTTCAATTGTGCCCTTCAGGATCTTATTCTGGCCCGGCCGTTCCATGTAGGGAATCCTGAAACCGGTAGGCTTGAACGGATCGTTAACCGGGGCAGGCGACACGGTGCCGTTCCGCTGCCTGTACAGGGTCATGAAAAGATTAATCGAATCAGTCTGTGAAGTAGTGGGGGGCTGAAGCCCGATGTCGCCGTCACCGTCCTCAAATCTGAAATTAAGCGTCCCGCCCTTCACTGAATTTCCAAGCATATCAATGGTGTCGTAGATCCTGAAATCGGTAAAAGTGATATGCGGCACCACAGGCAATACCTGAACCTTAGTGCAGGACGCTGCAAGCAGGATAAGCAAACCAGGTAAAACACTCCGGAACTTTGATTTCATTTATAATCCTTGACAAGCTTCTTACATCAAAAAGCACACCAAAGTAAACTATTTTTTTCGGAAAAAGATCCTTATTGGCACACCGGAAAAATCAAATTTTTCCCTCATCCTGTTCTCAATGTACCTTTTGTAAGGTTCCTTGATATACTGTGGAAAATTGCAGAAGAATGCAAATGACGGCGAATAGGTTGGCAGCTGTGTTACGTATTTGATCTTTATGTACTTGCCTTTTGAAGCAGGCGGCGGGTAGTCCGCCACAATTCCCAGCATTATCTCATTCAGCTCCGACGTGGGGATCTTCCTCCTCCTGTTGTCATTTACCCTGTCGATGAGTTCAAGGATATTGTGGATCCTCTGTTTTGTGATCGCGGAGATGAAGAGTACAGGGTAATCGGTGAAGGGGGCAGTCTTGGCTTTGATCTCCTTCTCAATCAGAAGGGTAGTGTTGTTCTCCTTCTGTATCAGGTCCCACTTGTTTACCAGGACGATCATCCCCTTGTTGTTCTTTTGAATGAGCGAGGTTATGTTAAGATCCTGGGACTCTATTCCCCTTGTTGCATCGATCATGAGGAGGCATATGTCAGACTTTTCAATGGTCCGCACAGCACGCATAACAGAGTAGAATTCCACATCTTCCGACACCTTCCCTTTTTTTCTCAGCCCGGCAGTATCGACGAGAAAGAAATCATGGTCGAATTTATTGTACCTGGTGTAGATCGAATCTCGGGTTGTCCCTGCAAGAGGTGTCACTATGTTCCTTTCTTCGCCCAGGAGTGAGTTGGCCAGGGATGATTTACCGACATTAGGTCTTCCGACTATCGCCACCCTGGGAATCTCCGGGAACTCCTCCTCTTTCTGGACAGGCAGGCCGGCTACCACCTTATCCAGGAGATCTCCCGTCCCGCTGCCGTTTATCGAGCTGAGCGCAAAATAGTCCCCAAGCCCCAGCTTGTAGAACTCCGTCGCGTCGGCGAGACGCTCCCCGTTGTCAACCTTGTTCACCACAAGAATGACAGGCTTGCCGGATCTTCTCAGCAGATCGGCCACCGATGTATCGAGTTCGTGTATCCCTGCCGTCACATCGACCATGAAGAGGATGAGATCAGCCTCCGCTATTGCGAGAAGGACCTGCTTGTTAATCTCCCCTTCAAATATGTCATCGGAATTCTTCACATATCCGCCGGTGTCGATAAGCGAAAAATTGACTCCGTTCCAGAGAACGGTACCGTAATTACGGTCACGCGTCACCCCGCTCGATTCATCAACAATTGCCTCCCGCGATTCCGTAAGCCGGTTGAAGAGGGTCGATTTCCCTACATTTGGTCTTCCAACTATTGCTACAATGCTTCCCATCGGTATGTTCAATTATCTGTATCCGAACCTCTTAAGAATATTCGGCTTGTCCCTCCAATCTTTTGTCACTCTGACATGGAGCTCAAGAAATATCTTCCGGCCAAAAAAATCCTCCATGTCGATGCGTGCCTCGGTTCCGGTTTTCTTCAGCATTTCCCCCTTGTGCCCGATGATTATGCCTTTCTGGCTGTCGCGGACAACATGTATTGTTGCACTGATCCTTGTCAGATTCCCTTCATCCCGGAAGCTCTCGATCCCGACCTCGACAGAATAGGGGATCTCCTTCTGGTAGTTCTTCAGAATCTTCTCACGTATGATCTCGGATGCAAAGAACCGTTCCTGCCTGTCGGTAAGCTGATCCTTGGGAAAGTATGGCTCCCCTTCTGGAAGCTTTTCGAGTATCGTTTCAAGCAGCTTGTCAAGGTTGAAACCCTTAAGGGCTGAAACCGGGATCACCAGGGAACCCGGCATTCTTCCTTCCCACTCACTGATCAGGGCGGTTACGGCATCCTGCGTGCTCAGGTCGATCTTGTTCAGTACGACGATCACCGGAACCCCGGTCTTCCTGATCTTGCCGAGATAGACGTCATCAGGCGTTTCCCTGTCGGTAACATCAAGGACATAAACAAAGACATCGGCGTCCGTCAGGGCCATGTTAACCGAATTCATCATCGTTTCCTGGAGCTTGTACCTGGGCTTCAGGATGCCCGGAGTGTCGGAGTAGACAATCTGGAAATCGTCACCATTGACGATCCCCATTATCCTGTGCCTCGTTGTCTGTGCCTTGGGGGTTATTATGGACAGTTTCTCCCCCACGAGCGAATTCATGATGGTCGATTTCCCTGCATTGGGGCTACCGAGAATGTTGACGAATCCTGACCTGTGAATCATAGGCTATGAAGGCTAAAACATTCCTCTTTTAAGCATAGATATTTCCTTTTCCGAAAGGTATCTCCATTTCCCGCGCTGAAGGTTCTTTTTTGTGAGTCCGGCAAAGTAGACCCTGTCGAGCTTCCTGACATCGTAACCAAGCTTTTCGAAGAGCCTTCTTACAACCCTGTTCTGACCCGAATGAAGTTCAATCCCGATCTGAGTCTTATCTTCCGGATCTGCAAATGAAACTGCGTCAGCAACAATCGTTTCACCTTCAAGCTCTATCCCCTCTGTCAGCCGCTCAAGATCATTCTTGATGACGGGTTTGTCGAGGAAGACGTGATATATCTTTCTTCTCTGGTACCTCGGATGTGTAAGGCGGCCTGTCAGCTCGCCGTCATTGGTCAGCAGCAGGACCCCGGTTGTCGATTTGTCGAGCCTTCCGACCGGGTAAACCCTTTCGGGGCAGGCGTCACCGATAATTTCGAGAACTGTATGGTCGGCATGCGGATCTTCGACCGTCGTGACATAGCCTTTCGGCTTGTTCATCAGAATGTAGACCTTTTTCTCCGACTTAAGCTTTTTCCCCCTGAACCTGATATCATCCCCGGCCGATACCTTTGTGCCCAGCTCTTTAACGGTCTTCCCGTTCACACTTATTAAACCCCTGGTGATAAGGTCATCTGCTTCCCTCCTTGAACAGACGCCGCAGTTCGCAATAAACCTGTTCAGCCTTACGGGCGGATCAACTTTTTGTTTTTCCGGGTTTACGGTCCTGCTCTTTCCCGGTTTGGTATTCCGCCTTACTGGTCTCTTCTCCATGCTTTCCTGAATCAGGGTGCAAAGTTACAATTATTTGACAATATTACGATTTCAGCTTATTTTTGCTTCCTTAAAACTTAAAACTGCCTACAATGACATTAGTAAAATCTATTTCAGGGATCCGCGGTACTATTGGAGGGACTCCGGGTGATAATCTTACTCCGCTGGATATTGTGAAGTTCACAGCAGCCTATGGCACATGGCTGGGCAGGAGGCACGGAAGCGGCAGGATCAGTGTGGTTGTGGGCCGCGATGCCAGGCGGTCGGGAGAGATGGTCAACAGGATGGTTGTTTACACCCTACGCAGCCTTGGAATAGACGTTACTGACCTGGGGCTTGCCACCACGCCGACAGTGGAACTGGCCGTTACCGGTACAGCTTCTGCTGGCGGGATCATAATTACAGCCAGTCATAACCCGGCCGAATGGAATGCACTGAAGCTGCTCAACAGCGATGGTGAATTCCTTTCATCGGCTGACGGGGTTGAAGTTCTGGCAATTGCCGGGTCGGAGAGCTTCACGTTTGCCCCGCTCGACGGGTTCGGATCATTCGCTTCAGACAGCTCCTGGAACAGCAGGCATATTGAAATGGTAAAAGGATTAAAGCTGGTGGATCCCGAAGCCATTGAGGCAGCTGGCTTTTCCGTGGCGATCGATTGCGTGAATTCGGTGGGAGGAATCATAGTCCCAGACCTGCTGCGGGCACTGGGTGTCAGGAAGATAATAGAGCTCAACACCATTCCTAACGGGTACTTTGCCCATAATCCGGAGCCATTGCCGAAAAACCTCACCGAGATTTCGGGACTGGTAGTAAAGGAAAAAGCTGACCTCGGGCTTGTGGTCGATCCCGATGTGGACCGCCTTGCAATTGTTTGTGAAGACGGAACGATGTTTGGCGAAGAATATACACTCGTTTCGGTGGCGGATTATGTCCTCAGGAATACCCCGGGAAACACCGTGTCGAACCTCTCTTCGACAAGGGCCCTGATGGATGTAACGGTACAATACGGGTACAGGTACTTTACTGCTGCTGTCGGGGAGGTCAATGTGGTTGAAGAAATGAAAAAACGGAACGCAGTGATCGGTGGGGAAGGCAATGGCGGAGTGATCTATCCTGAGATCCACTATGGGCGCGATGCACTGGTGGGAATTGGCTTGTTCCTCACGCACCTTGCAAAAAGCAGGAAGAAATGCTCGGAACTGAGAAGGCTCTACCCGGATTACTTCATAGCCAAAAAACGCATGGATGTCGCTGAGGGGACAGACTTCAGCCAGGTGCTCGGTAGGATTCGAAATGCATTTAAGGGATCCGAGATCGATGAGAGGGATGGTATGAGGATTGAGCAGAAGGACGGATGGGTCCAGATCCGCAAATCCAATACCGAGCCGATCATAAGGATCTATGCGGAAGCGGCAACCGAAGACGAGGCGGAAAAGCTTGCCGAAAATGTCATAAAAATTGTTAAAAACGCCTGATGACCCTGTTTTTCTGCCTTTAGGCAGGAATAAATGCCTGTTGTGGGATGTCTTAAAGCCGGGACCTGATCATATTAAGTTAAAAGTTGTTAAGAAAGGATTCCCGAGCCCAAATTTAGTAAATTTGTGGCCTGTTTATGAAGATGCATTTAAAACCAATAAGTTAAATCTAAATGAAACGCACGCTTATTATCACTGGTATTGTCGTAATTGCAGCTATTGCAATTCTTATAGTTATCGGCAAGTTGACCAAAAAGAAGGAAGTTGCCAACCTGTATGTTCAGGCACAAAAGGGGCAGTTTCAGATTGTCGTCTCGACTACCGGTGAACTGCAGGCCGAGAAATCAACCGACATCATCGGTCCCGACTTTACTATGAGCAGAAATATCAGGGCGATGGATATTAAAATAACCGACCTGGTCCCGGAAGGAACGGAGGTTAAAAAAGGTGATTATGTGGCAACGCTCGACAGAACCTCGTTCGACAACAGCCTGAAGGATGAAAATGACAAGCTGATAACCGCCGAGAACAATGTCGAGGTCAAAATGCTCGATACTGCAGTTACCTTGAGTGAGCTGAGGGACAATATCAAGAACCTGAGATATTCTGTTGAAGAGGCTGCCATAACCGTCCAGGAATCGAAGTACGAACCCCCGACAACCATCCGGCAGGCTGAGATCTCCCTCGACAAGGCAAAGCGTAACCTCGACCAGTCAATTAAAACCTACGGACTGAAAACCCAGCAGGCCAGGACCGATATGAGGACCCTTAAGAAAACTCTTTCGGACCAGCGCCAGAGAGTAAATGATTTTGCAGCCATACTTGAAAGATTTCTCATTAAGGCGCCAGCCGACGGCATGGTCATTTACAAAAGGGACAGGATGAATGCAAAAAGGAAGGTCGGTTCGTCAATATCGCCATGGGACAACGTGGTAGCTACACTACCCGATATGTCAGTAATGATCTCCAAAACATATGTCAATGAAATTGATGTGAGCAAAGTCAAGTCCGGCCAGAAGGTCGAGATCGTCGTGGATGCATTTCCCGAGAAATCCTACACAGGCGAGGTGGTCAGCGTGGCCAACATCGGTGAACAGCTTCCGAATGCCGATGCAAAGGTGTTTGAAGTTCAGATCCAGGTCGACGGTTCGGACCCGATCCTGAGGCCATCGATGACGACAGGTAACAAGATCATCACAAAGACCATCAAGGATGTGACGTATATTCCGCTTGAATGCGTACAGACCGGTACAGACAGCATCCCGTTCGTTTACACCAGGAACGGCAACAAGCAGATTGTGCTTCTGGGGGAATCAAATGAAAACAACGTGATTGTCGAACAGGGAGTGAAGCCGGGGGAATCACTTTACCTCAGCACCCCTGCTAAACCTTCAGGATTCAGGACTTCAGGCCAGGACCTTATCGCCCTTAACCGGCAGCGTGCGAAAGAGAAGCAGGCTGAAGAGGTAAGGGTCAGGGAGGAAGCCGCCAAGGCAGCGGCTAACAGGCAGCAGATGCCCATGGGCGGGCCGATGAATCCCGAAATGATGGGAAGGTTCAGCAACATGAGAGGCGGGACCATGCCGACTGGCCAGGCCGGCGGAGTCAGGGATACGGCCAGGATGAGGCGTTTCATGCAGATGCGCAATGGCCAGCAGGGCATACAGCAGGGAGCAGGAAAGGACACTTCGGCAAGGAGAAACCGTAATATCCAGGGGACTACCCAGCAAGGCGACCGGCAGCAGGGACCGGACTCCAAACGATAGATCAAACAAAAACTTAAAACCTTTACCGGTATGTTAAAGTTCTTCTTCAGGTATTTCCATGATATGGAAATAGCGGTCGAATCAATCATTTCGAACAAGCTCAAGTCTATGCTTACCGCACTTGGGATAATCTTCGGCGTTGCTGCCGTAATTGCGATGCTGGCAATAGGAAAAGGTGCAAAGCAGGAGATCATGGAACAAATGAAGATGGTCGGGGTGAACAATATCCTGATCAATCCCATAATCCCTGAAAAGAGCTCCTCAAGTGAAAGCGGTGAAGAAAAAGAGCAGAAGAAATTTTCCCGGGGACTGAGCATGCAGGATGTCGAGTCAATCAGGCAGACCCTTCCTTCGGTTAAGAGAATAAGCCCTGAGATCTCCTTTAACTCCATTGCAATGCTGAACGGGGTGAAGTACACTGCCAAGCTGGTCGGGGTTTCAAACGATTATTTCCATCTTTACAATCTTCCTCTCATTGAAGGATCATTCTTCAATAAGTTCCAGGAATACAACGGGATACAGGTATGTATCATAGGAGCGAATATCAGGGCGAAGTTTTTCAGCCAGATCGAGCCGATTGGGCAGTATATCAAGTTCAACGGCATATGGCTCAAGGTTATAGGGGTACTTCAGAAGACAAATGTCAACCTGACTGGTTTCGAGGAAAAAGGCGTCAATGTTTACAACGATAATATTTACATCCCAATACAGACAATGCTCCTGAGATATGAGAACAGGGGACTCGTCAACACCAAGCTGGTTTCGGAAGCATCTTCAAATGCCATGATCTTTGGCGGCCCGGGGTTTATGAGTATCGTCGCAGGAAGCAGCACTTCAGCCAGCAGTGCAGAGACAAACTACAACCAGCTCGACAGGATCGTTGTCCAGGTAAGCGAAACCGAACAGCTCAAGCCGACAACCGAGATCCTCAGCAGGATGTTTACGCGCCGCCATTCAGGAGTGAAGGATTTCGAGATAACTGTTCCGGAGCTTCTCCTTAAGCAGCAACAAAGGACAAAGGACATTTTCAATATAGTACTGGGAGCCATTGCAAGTATTTCACTCATTGTCGGGGGGATCGGCATTATGAATATCATGTTTGCCTCGGTGATGGAAAGGATAAAGGAAATTGGCACCAGGATGGCAATCGGGGCAAAAAAGATGGATATTGTCGTTCAGTTCCTTTCCGAGGCAGTGCTGATAAGCGTTTCAGGCGGCTTCATAGGGATCTTCCTCGGAGTGATAATGGCAAAGCTGATCCAGCAGATCGCGGGAATTATGACCATAGTCTCCTTTTTCTCGGTCTTCATTGCCTTCGGGGTATCGGCGGCTGTAGGGGTCGTGTTCGGATATTCCCCGGCAAAAAGAGCATCGGAAAAGGACCCGATCGAATCATTGAGATACGAATAATGTTTTTAGATATGAAAAAGTTGTTTTTGCTGCCGGCTGTTGCAGTACTTATGTTTGTATTCCAGCGGGCGGAAGCCCAGGAGATCAAGAGGCTCAAGTTCAATGAGGTCATTGACCTGTCCGAGGGACAATCGCCCCAGGCGCTGATCGCCAAACACAGGTTCCGCGCCAGTTACTGGCAATACAGGACATTTATCGCCCAGTACAGGCCGTCACTTACGCTTACCGGAACCACTCCCCAGTACAGCACCGCATATGAGAGGGTGTGGAATTCTGCGACCAATACCTGGGATTATGTGTCATCAAATACCCTTACCGACATCGGGTCACTTTCGCTGGCGCAGAACATCGGCCTTACGGGAGGTTCCATATTCCTCAATTCAAGCCTTACCTTGTTCAACGATTTTGAAAAGGACGCCTTCATTCCTAGGAACTACATTACAGTCCCGCTGGGGATCGGAATTAACCAGCCGATCTTCAGGTATAACTCACTGAAGTGGCAGAAAAAAACGGAGCCTCTTAAATACGAAGCAGCAAAAAAGACCTTCCTTTACAATATAGAAACTGTTCATCTTCAGGCGGTCCAGTACTTTTTCGGGCTTGCACTGGCGCAGATCAACAAGCAGATTGCCGATATGAATTATTCTAATGCCGACACTCTCTACCGTATCGCCCAGGGTCGCTACCAGCTCGGAACGATCGCCGAGAACGAGCTGCTGGAACTGCAGCTTCAATGGCTGAACACTAAAACAAATGTCCAGGCTGCTGAGATGAACCTGAGGGACAGGGAAATACGACTCAGATCTTTCCTTGGATTCAATGACAACATCAGGCTCGAGCTGGATATTCCTTCCGGGATCCCGGATCTGCAGGTGAGCCCACAGGAGGTGCTCAACCTGGCGATGGCTAACAACCCTGAGATATTCAACCAGCAGCTGACGGTGCTTACAGCCCAGTCGAACGTGGCACAGGCAAAGGCAGAGAAGGGACTGAACGCTAACCTGTCACTCTCTTACGGATTACGCAATCAAAACCCCGATTTCTCAATGGCCTATGAAAAGCCGGCGAAACAACAGGTGGTAAACCTTGCATTTACATTGCCGATCGTTGACTGGGGCCTGGGCAGGGGAAAGTACAAGGTTGCCAAATCGAGCCTTGAGCTTGCCCAGGTGCAGTCGCAGCAGGCGATCATCGATTTCCAGGCAAACCTGCTTCTGGATGTGGAGCAGTTCAACCTCCAGGCGGCACAGGTTGCCGTTGCCGCCAAATCCGACACGGTAGCCAGGAAGATGTTCGAAGTTACAAAGCAGAGGTTCCTTATTGGAAAGATCCAGGTGCTGGAGCTGAACAATGCCGATACTAAAAAGGACCAGAACCGCAGGGCATGGGTCCAGTCGCTTCAGGATTACTGGAACTATTTCTTCACAGTCAGGAGCCTGGCACTCTACGACTTTGTGGCAAGGAAACCGCTTGAATCCGACTACGAGAACCTGGTCAGGTAAAGCTTTCTTAAGAACTTACACCGAAGGCCGCGGGGTCGGTTATCTGATCTCAGTGAGCCTCAGTGCATTCTCAGTGTAACCCCGTGTTACACCGCCGGAGCACAATGGTTAACTGCACTTTTGAGCCAACCGTCTTTTTTTTTCTAATACTTTTCTTAACTTTGCGCCTCAATAAAGCAGCATCCACGTAAATCTGAACAAACAAAATAGACCAAATGCAAAACAAAGTAGCCATCATCATTCTTTCGGTAGCATTGTTCCTGGTATCAGCCTACCAGCTTTCATTCACGGGTGCGACTTACAAAGTGAACAGTGACGCCAAAAAATATGCCAAGGGAGACCTCGTCAAACAACGCAATTATATCGATTCAATTTCAGCGCTTCCAAAGGAAAAGTGGAGTTTCCTTGGCTACACCTTCAAGGAGTGCGAAAGGAAGCAGCTGAATCTCGGACTTGACCTCAAAGGCGGAATGAACGTCATTCTCGAGGTATCCATCGAGGACGTCCTGAAATCACTTTCAAACTACAGCACCGACAAGACCTTCCATGATGCGCTTGCACGGGCCAGGCAAATGCAGAAACAAAGCCAGGCTGATTTTCTGACGCTGTTCGGAAGAGCATTCCAGGAAATTGACCCGAACGCACGGCTTGCTGCTATATTCGGAACACCTGCCCTCCGTGACAAGATCAACTTCAACTCTACTAACGAACAGGTGATGAACGTCCTCAGCGACGAAGTAAATGTTGCGATCGACAATGCATTCAATATTCTTCGTACCAGGATCGACCGGTTCGGGGTTGTTCAGCCAAATATTACAAAGCTATCCACCAAGGGAAGGATACTGATCGAACTTCCCGGTCAGGAAAATCCGAAACGTGTCCGTGAGCTTTTGCAGGGAACGGCAAATCTCGAATTCTGGGAAACCTACCAGAACAGTGAGATCCTTCCTTACCTTTCCGAAGCCAATAAGATGCTGAAGGAGATCCGGACAAGCACTGCTGCGAAAGATACAACTGCATCTGCCGCTTCAAAGAGTGTCGCAGCAGCCGATACCACCAAAAAGGAGGAAGCTCTTCTTGACCTGATCAAAAAGGACACCACCAAAGCTTCAAAAGCTGAGACTGAATCACGGGCAGAGTTCAACCGCCAGAATCCACTGTTCGGAGTCCTCAACCCGCGTGTCGATGGACAGGGGCAGCCGCTTCCGTCGTGTATGATCGGACTGGCAGCGGTAAATGACACTGCAACGGTTGATAATTTACTGAAGATGCCGCAGATAAAGGCGATCTTCCCGCGTGATCTTAAGCTTTACTGGAGCCAGAACCCTTACAAATATGATCCTACAAAAACATTCTATGAGCTTCATGCCATCAAGGTCACTACCCGCGACGGAAGGGCTCCTCTGAGCGGAGACGTCATTACGTCTGCAAGACCTACCTCAGGTGTGACAGGCTCCGAAGTAAAGGTTGATTTCAGCATGAATGCCGATGGTGCAAAGACCTGGGCAAGAATGACAAGAGATAATATCGGAAGGTGTATTGCAGTGGTGCTCGACGGATATGTACGCTCTTATCCTAATGTTGTCAATGAGATTACAGGCGGAAATACCGAAATAACAGGGGATTTTACCATCGATGAGGCAACCGACCTTGCCAATATCCTGAAATCAGGCAAGATGCCGGCTCCGGCAAAGATCGTTTCCGATACTGTTGTCGGTCCGACACTTGGCAAGGAGGCAATCAGTTCCGGTTTCGCTTCATTCATCATAGCATTTGTCCTGGTTCTTGCATTCATGATCTTCTATTACAGCAAGAGCGCCGGTACAATTGCAGATATTGCACTGTTTACTAACGTCTTTCTGCTGTTCGGAGTCCTGGCATCCCTTAATGCAGTACTCACGCTGCCCGGTATTGCCGGTATCGTGCTTACCATGGGTATGGCGGTTGATGCAAACGTGCTTATTTATGAACGAATACGTGAGGAACTTCGTGCAGGCAAAGGGATCAAGCTCGCTATTGCTGACGGCTACAGGCGTGCATATTCCGCCATCATCGACTCCAACGTTACCACAATACTGACCGGTATAGTTCTCTACCTGTTCGGACAGGGACCGATCAAAGGATTTGCAACAACCCTTGTGATCGGGATCCTTACATCAATGTTCACATCGATCTTCATTACCAGGCTTATTTATGAATACCTGCTCAAGAGAAATGCGAACCTTACTTTCTCGATCAAGATCACTGCAAATCTTTTCAAACATACCCATATCGATTTCATCGGGATGAGGAAGTATTTTTATATCGGCTCCGCAGTGATACTTCTGGCAGGCATAATCTCCCTGTTTGTAAGAGGCCTTAACCCGGGAATCGACTTTACCGGAGGAAGGACCTATGTGGTGAAATTTGACAAGCCGGTAAGGACCGAAGATATTGCAAGCAGTCTTAATGTGGCATTCGGCGAGCTCCCGCAGGTGGTTACATTCGGAAGCACCGACCAGGTGAAGATTACCACCAAATACAAAATCAATGAAGCCGCAGCGGAAGATGAAGTGCAGACAAAGCTGTATGACGGGCTCAAGTCATTCCTGCCACAGGGCGAAACAAAAGACCAGTTCACATCACAGAATATAAGACAGAGTGAAACCGTGGGACCGGTAGTCGCTGCCGACATCAAGATCAATGCCTATTACGCAGTTGCCATTGCACTTGTCCTGATATTCTTCTACATCTTCATGAGGTTCAGGTACTGGCAATATGGCTTCGGAGCCGTTATGTCGCTTGTTCATGATACCTTGCTGGTAATAGGTGTATACTCACTGCTATGGGGGATAATGCCATTCTCAATGGAGATCGACCAGGCATTTATTGCAGCGGTCCTGACAGTGATAGGGTTCTCGGTGAACGATACGGTGATCGTCTTTGACAGGCTCAGGGAGTATATCCCGATCTACCGCAAACGTCCCCTCAAAGAGGTCCTGAATATGGCCATGAATGCAACCCTGAGCCGTACCATCAATACCACCCTGACAGTTATGCTCACCATCTTTGCGATGTTCTTCTTCGGCGGTGCAGTGATCAGGGGATTCATGTTCGCACTTATGATCGGTATCGGTACAGGCGTTTATTCATCAGTGTTCATTGCTGCGATGCTCATGTACGACACTATCAAAAAGGACACAAAGGAGATCGAAGCAAAAGTCCCGGCAAAATCGAGCGCTGACGTGGTTAAGTAAGAAGCAGGTTAACTGACAAATATTTTGTTTCACGGAGATCACAGAGAATTTGCCACCGGCCCCCTAAAGGGGGTATGAGTACTCTGTGATCTCTGTGTCTCCTCCTGGGTTCCTCTGTGAAATTTTCAAATCCACAGTTGTTGACAATCTTTGTTACCGGATTAAATTTCATATTATTTTAATAACTTTACACTCCTAATATTTAGTCAGAAAGACAAGAGGGGTATATGAGCGGACAGGAGATATTTGTCATTATAATTGTTGCCCTGCTTTTGTTCGGGGCAGACAAATTGCCGGAGATCGCACGGGGGCTCGCAAAGGGCATGAGGGATTTCAAGAAGGCTACAGACGATCTTAAGCGTGAATTTGAGGAGAGCACCAGCGATCTGAGGCGCGATCTTACCGAGGTTTCTGGTTCAATCAGCAGTGATGTCCAGGACATTACCAATAATATCAGGACCAATGTCAACGAGGTATCGGGGGACCTGAGGCAGGAGATTCACAACTTCAAGTCGGATGTCCAGGGCAATGTCGATGAGGTAAAGGAGAACATAGATAAACAGATTGCTGATATAAATGATGTCAATAAGGAGCCGCAGGGCCAGGCAGAGCCTGCAAAGGAGCCAGAACCGGCGCCGGGGCAGCCGGCAGGTACTGAAACTCCTTCAGGAACCGCCAGTTGAGGGCAAAGACTGCACTGCACAGCCTGCTGAACTGTTCCGGAACATCCGCCTGATCTCATGATTATAACTGAAGGCATTACAAAATCGTTCGGAGACCTTAAGGTCCTTAAGGGGATAAATCTTGAAATAAAAGACAGGGAAGTCGTTTCCATCGTCGGTGCTTCCGGCGCAGGCAAGACCACCCTCCTTCAGATAATCGGGACTCTCGACAAGCCCGACGACGGTATCGTTAAATATAACGGCACCGACACCCGGCGTCTCAAGGGAAAATCACTCTCATCTTTCAGGAACAGGAACATCGGATTCGTATTCCAGTTCCATCAGCTCCTGCCCGAATTTACCGCCCTCGAAAATGTTTGCATTCCTGCATATATTGCCGGAAAGGGTAAATCTGAAGCAGAGGCCCGTGCTGCAGAGATCCTGGGATTCCTTAATCTCAGTGAGAGGCTTGAACATAAGCCGTCAGAGCTCAGCGGGGGTGAACAGCAAAGAGTTGCCGTGGCAAGGGCATTGATAAATAACCCGTCGGTAATTCTTGCTGACGAACCTTCCGGAAACCTTGATTCCGAAAACAAGAACGAGCTTCATAAGCTTTTCTTCAGGCTCAGGGACACATTCGGCCAGACAATAGTGATTGTTACGCACGACAGGCAGCTGGCCAACATGTCGGACCGTGTCCTTGAGATGAAGGACGGGCTGATTGTGAACGGAGCTTGATCTGCTCTCGCTGGCTTCATGATCAGCACCCGGTATCCAGGCCGGGACAGTACACCAGGTTAAAAATCTTTCATTAGACGGGGACTGCATATGGGGCTTTGAAAGTCTCTCACCTTATCCCCAGCAAGTCCATGAGACCATTGATAAAGGTAAGCGGATGAGCCGGATTCCCGGGGACATAAAGATCAACCGGGTGATTGTTAAGGAAGCTCCTGTCGAGGGCAGGACTTCCGTTGAAAATACCGCCGCTGATGGCATCCGTTCCGGCAAGGACAATGATCTTCGGAAATGGGACGGCGTCATAGGTGAGCCTGAGCGCTTCCGCCATGTTCGCGGTGAAAGGGCCCGTGATCACGATCCCGTCGGCGTGCCGGGGTGATGCAACGAATTCGATCCCGAACCTCCCCATATCAAAATTCACATTCCCCGAAGCGCCCAGCTCCATTTCGCACGAATTGTCTCCCCCGGCCGATACCTGCCGCAATTTGAGCGACCCCCTGAAAAGTTCCCTGATCTCCTTCCTTACCTTTGTTTCATCGAGCCTGATCCTGGCATCCGCACCGGGCTTCACGATGAGCCCGCCACGATCATTGACGGCAATCCTGTAATCATTGGTAAACTTTATGGCGCCGGGTTTCAGGAATGAACACTCGCCGCAGAAGAGGCACCTTCCGAGGTCGATGGCCCCCGAATCATTATTGATCGCACTGACCGGGCACACTGCCGCTGCTTCGCGAATATCCCTGGTTGTTATTCCTTCCGCGATCACCGGGCGTCCCCTGAAGAGTGGCGAGACCGGCTGAGTGCGAAGGTCCTTTACCGACTGGTGGCCGTGTCGTGCCAGAATTGCCAATTCACGTATCATACTAATCAGCTTTTGTTAATCAGGTTACAGATCATGACCGCAATAGCTCAGGTTAAAGCTTTTATTGCAAACAGGGAAATCTGAGATCTCCTGGCTCCTTACCGCAAGCGCAAGGGCCATCCAGTTATGCACCGAAGGATCTTTTACTTTATAATGTACAAGGTTTCCCTTTGCATCAGTTTCACATGAATGGACGATCTCTCCCCTCCATCCCTCGACGACCGAAACCGAAAAAGCACCCGGCTTCAATTTATATGAATAGTCAGGCTTCCCGGTATCTTTATCCTTGCCTGCCCATACCTCGAGAAGCTCCCTGATGATCCTCAATGATTCCCTTACTTCCAGCTTCCGGATCATTCCCCGTGCCAGAACGTCCCCGGTTTCGAGTATTGCCGGGTTAACGGCAAAGTTCCTGAAGTACTGAAAAGGATGTGTTTTCCGTACATCCCGGGCCATCCCGCACGTTCGGGCCGCGATTCCCACGGCCCCGATCTGCCTTGCCTGCGTGCCGGTGACAGTTCCTATATCCTCGAATCTTGCCAGAACGCTGGGGGAGGAATAGATGCACTCTGTTATTCCTGAAAATTGCCTGTCAACAAAATCTGTCATTTTAATGATCTCCGCTGCCGTTTCCTCTGAGAGCGGAAAGTTGCTGCCGCCCGACCTGATCAAGCCTTTGCCGAACCTGTTACCGCACCACAGCTGGGTGGTATTTATCACCCTGGTCCTTATGGCTTCGCAAACCACCTGGCCGAGCTGATAGGCCACGTCACCGCAAAGGGCAGCGGTATCGCCGATATGGACTGCGATCCTTTCCATTTCGAGAGCGACGCATCTTTCGATCTGAAGTGCTTCGCCTGGTTCCAGCCCCGTAAGTGATTCAATAAGCTGGGTATGGGCCAGTGAATGTCCCACTGCCGTATCACCGGCAATTGACTCCGCAAGGATGCACCTCTGCAGGGGAGTGTTTTTCGAAAGGAACAGATCTTCGGTCCCGCGATGCTGGTAACCCAGCTGGATCTCCAGGTGGAGCACTTTTTCGCCGTTGCAGATGAACCTGAAATGGCCGGGCTCAATCACCCCGGCATGCACCGGACCGACACCGACCTCGTGAAGCTCTTCGCTTTCTATCCCGTAGAACGGGTAATTCTCCATGGTCTTTGACTTATCCCGGCGGTTGTGGGGAAATCTTACGCCTTTCATCCACGGATGCCCCTCAAATACGACACCGAAATTTTCATTTATCTCCCGTTCGAAGACGGAGAGCTGAGGAAAGAGATCTGCTGCTGACCTGAGCACCGGATTCAGAGTGCCGGTCTCATATGCAGCGACTTCAATATTGCCGGAGGGATCATCTGCCAGAAAGCAGTAAAGCTTTAAGCTATCCTGGGTTTTAATGCCGTAGTATGCCAGGCAGTGCCTGGCTTCATCCTTTAACCCATCGGTGACAAAGCTGTAAAAATCATCATAACCGGAGATGGGTATTTCCCTGACCCCCCCTGCAGGATAATTGTTTTTCAGTTTGAAATGAGATGGTTGGTCCATAATGGTTCAGAATGATCCCAGGGTGAGAATGTTGCTTTTGATAATATCGGTCAGGAAAGGTGGCTGGTAAAAGCATAATATCACTACCAGCCCCAGCAGGATGAACTGGGAGACGGTCTCCACCGCCCTCACGGAGGTCACCTGGGGCTGGTCAGGTATCGAACGGGGATCCGAAAAAACTATGTGCATGGTCCGGGTGGTCATAGCGTAAATAACGAAACAAAGGAGGAAGAAAGTGATGATAAGGACAGCCCAGTTGCTGCCGGTAACCATTGCCCTGAATATCATTATTTCGCTGATGAACAGCCCTGAGGGCGGAATTCCCAGGATGCAGATAACCCCTGTTATGAGCACGAGTGATCCGGCCGGATAGAGCGCCATATACCTGCCGCAATCATCGAGCTTGAATGTGTGCAGGACCCGTGACAGCTGCCCCATCTGGTAGAAAAGGCTCGACTTTATCAGTGAGTGGAGGACAATTATCAGGAATGCAGCGTAATAGCCTTCCCCGCCGATCCCGGTGGCGATCGCGACAAGACCCATGTTCTCAAGGCTCGAATAGGCAAGCATTCGCTTCAGATGCTTCGCTTTCAGCATGTATCCAGCTGCAATAAGCAGGGAAAGGATGCCTGCCAGGATGAGCACATTATTCATGAAGCTGCGGATGGGCGAGGAGGCAAAAAGTGAATAGACCCTGAAGATCGACAGGAACCCAACGTTCATCAGTGTGGTCGAGATCAGTGCGCTCACGGGAGGAGGTGAAACCGAGTGTGCATCAATGGTCACCGTGTGCATCGGAAAGAGCCCCATTTTTGTACTGAATCCGACCAGGACAAAAAGGAACGCGATCTTCAGATAGAGGGGGTTTGCCTTGTCTATTATGACCGACAGATTCTCAAATGTCAGGTTTGCAGCATCGCCCCGGCCGTAGATGAAACCGAGGAAAAGGATCCCAAGGTATGCAAGGGCAATGCCGGTGGAACAGATGAAAACATATTTCCAGGTCGCCTCCAGGGCCATTTCGGTCCGGTCGTGATAGATAAGTGCAGCAACAGCAAGAGTGGTGGCTTCGACAAAGATCCAGAGGACCGTCATTCCATTTGCCAGGTACGCTCCCGACATGAAAGTCATCAGCAGGATCAGGGAAGCATGGTAAATGTTGTATTTCCTGATGTCATCCTTCGCCGTATATACAAATCCATGGTAAAACGTAGGGATGGTGAGAAGTGAAAGGATCGCGAGGAGAAGCACGCCCGAGCTGCTGAAGGTGAAATAGATGAGTTCGGTGGAATTCAGATTCATCCAGGAATGGATGGTGAGCCCGATATGGATCAGGGCATAAAGCAGTGATATAAGCCTGGTTACCAGCTTATTCCTGAAAAGGAAAACTGAAAGGCTCAATAGAAATGCCGAAGAAAAGAAAATCAAAACTGCCATCCCTCAGTCTTTTAGCATTGTAAGTTCGTTGGTATGTGGCTTGAGACGCAATCCAAAAAAGCCCAGGATAAGAACCCCCACGAATATGTCGAGCAGGATCCCGATGTTTATCAGCGCCGGCATCCTGCTGCCTATTGCAAGGGAGAACATGAACACGGCATTTTCCACGATCAGAAAGCCTATCAGGTGCGAAATGATCAGCTTATGGGTAATTATCAGGAGCAGCCCCGTCAATAACGTGTAGAGTGCGACGGCCATGTAAATGACGTTGATATACTGGTTGATCATTGCGCCCGCGAGAATGACGCTCACAAGCAGCGACAGGATGGAGAGAAGCAGAAGGTAAAATCCCGGCGTTGCCTGCCGGTGTACCTTGGAGACCCCGGAACGGCTGATAATCCTGGAAAGAAGATAAGGAATGAGCAGTGTTTTAATTATAAGTGTTTCCGTCACGATGAACAGCAGGTTAACAGTATTTATCTCATTCAGCTCGAAAACTGCTATTCCGCACAGCAGCAAACCCTGTATTGCAAGCAGCCTGATATATATTATCAGCCTTTCTGCCGCGGCGAAATAAACCAAAGTAACCGAAAATAAAACTATAAGATAGTTAACCATTGAAAATCAGACTGTTAATTTATTTGTAAGTATAAGGACGATCACAAATGAGATCCAGGCAATCGCTGATATAGTGAGCAGATACTTCGGGTTCTTGTTCATTTTATTCCTGGCCCTGAATGATTCAAGCAGGCCGATGGCAACTGCAAACAGCAGCTGTACGGCAAGGAACAATATGACATGAAGGAAAATATTCCATCCGGAGGGAACGATAATATTATACATCAGGGAGCCGTAAACTGCAAATTTCAGGTAGGATGTGATATGGATCAGGGCTTTGTCGAAGCCGCTGTTATCCAGGATCATTACCTCGTGGATCATGGTGAGCTCAAGATGTGTCCTGGGATCATCCACAGGGACACGACTGTTCTCTACCATGGCGATCTGGGTAAACAGGAAAATACCGATTATGCTGAATATCAGCACATAATCATTTCCGGTGAGGAAGAAGTGATTGAAAATGCCTGAAAAAGAGGTGTGACCGGTGAACATGGCAAAAGTAGCCATCAGGATGAAAAAGGCAGGTTCAATGAGCATTGAGAAGAATGCTTCCCGGTTGGCTCCCATTCCTTCAAAGCTGCTGCCTGTGTCGAGAGCGGCAATTATAGAGAAGAACTTCCCGAGCCCGATAAGGTACGCGAAAAAGATAAAGTCGCCTCCGAATGAGATCAGCGATCGCTGGTTTGCGAACGGAAGCAGCAGTGAAGCGCATACCAGGGTTGACAATGCAATTACCGGCGCGATCTGGAAGATAATGCCTGTCGTCCCGCTGAATACGCTGCCTTTCCTCAGGAGGACAGCAATATCCTTCAGCGGCTGGAAAATCCCAGGCCCCTTGCGTCCCGATGCAATACTTTTTGTCCGCAGGATGATCCCGGGGAAAAACAGTGCCGATATGAATATCAGAATAACTCCCGGCATCTCAGATCAGTTTGAGGCAGGTTAATAAAAAGATCACCAGCATGAAGATGAAGGCGTATAATATATAGTGGCGGATCTGCCCCGTCTGCATGACAGCAATTTTCTTAAGCAGGGCCGAGATCCAATCGACCGGGATATCGATCAGGATCTTCTTCAGAATATCTTCGCTGCGCGATTTGAAGGCCCGTTTCCCGGGAAATATTTCTTCTTCCCCTATCTCCTTCATTACCTTCCTGGTCTGAAGCAATGGTTTTGCAAGGTGATTATAGTTATACGAATATGAAGTGGCTGTATACTGCTGCCTGGCATTGACGGCAGTGTACCCGCATCCCCATGTCGGGCCGGTCGTGACCATGCGGCTCTTCAGGTGATAGCGCCTGTAAACCAGCAATGCAACGGTGATCAGGACAAAAATGCCCCCGAGCAGGCTTATCCCGGCAAGGTTTGTGAGGTAACCACTCCCCGCAAGGTCGGTACCCGGCAGGTTGAATGAGACTCTTACGGTCTCAAAAAGAGGTTTTACGACCAGGAATGATCCAAACCCGATCAGCAGGATAAAGAAGAGGGTCAGTAACTGCGGAACGAGCATCGATCTGCTGACCTCTCCTGCCGATTCCGCTTCCCCTGTGCGAGGCTGGCCTAGGAACACTATGCCGAAGGCTTTTGTAAAGCAGAAAATTGCCAGCCCTCCGATCAGCACAAGGCCCGTGATCACCAACAGGAACATAATCGAGTGGATAAGGTCAGCTGATGGGAGGCTGGTAAATATGCCGGCATAGATCAGGTACTCCGAGATAAAGCCGTTAAATGGCGGCAAGCCGCAAATAGCAAGCGAGCCGATAAGAAAGAGGCCGGCGGTATATGGCATCTTCTTCATCAGGCCCCCGAGCTTTTCTATATTCCGGGTATGGGTGACTGTGTATACCGATCCGGCATTGAAAAACAGCATCGACTTGAAAAGGGAATGGTTCATGACATGCAGAAGACCGCCGCCAAATCCGAGGAGGCTCAGCACCGTATTCCCCGTTGAAAGGCCGATAACCCCGAGCCCGAGGCCTATCCCTATAATTCCAATATTCTCGATGCTGTGGTATGCAAGCAGCCTTTTGATGTCGTGCTGCATTATCGCCATCATCACTCCGAAAAGTCCTGAGATGACCGAAACGGCAAGGATGAAAATGCCGGTGATCAGCAGGTCGCTTTGCAGTGCGGCGAGGACCCTGATTATCCCGTATATTCCCATTTTTATCATTACTCCCGACATCACTCCGGAAACATGTGACGGGGCTGCGGGATGGGCATCAGGAAGCCACGTGTGCAAGGGGATGAACCCGGCCTTTATCCCGAACCCTGCAAAGAACAGGAGAAAGAGCGGAAAATTTGGATTTCCGGAGAAATAATCCTTCAACGCATCAAAGCTCATCTGGCCGGTGTACCTGCTTACCAGGAGGAACCCTGTCAGGATGAAAAACATTCCGGCATGCATCTGGATGAGGTAATTGATGCCGGTCTTCAGGATCACCCTTTCTTCCGCCTCGAAGATGACCAGGAGAAATGACGATACAGCCATCAGCTCCCAGGCGATCAGGAAGAAAAGTCCGTCGCGGATTGTAACCACGAAGATCATGGAAAGGTAGAGCCACAGATATGAGAAATAATGAATCGAAAAGCGAAGCGCATTTTTCTCATGATAGTACGGCTTCAGGTATCCTTTAGCGTAAAGGAATCCGACAAGTGACGTGATGTTGATGACAAGAATGAAGAATGCTGAGAGCCTGTCGATCACAAGGGGGAAGCTCCTTTGAAGCAGCGGGATTGCGATCCTGATGTCATCTGCCCCGGAATCCTGCACGTACAGGAGGATGGCCCAGTATGTGGTCGCGGCAATTCCTGCCCCGAGTATTGCAAGGGTGAAATAATATTTAAGGGATTTCGGGATGAAAAATACCCCGAATGATAAAATAACAGAGATCAGAAGAATATATGTCAAGACCATGCCGGTATGAAAAATACTTTAAGATACGACTGACAATATTTTCCAGGGCTTTTAAGCCCCTGCTGCCAGGTTTCGATTCAGGATGGTTTTATTGAATGAGAGAGACCATCGGTTTTTTCGAGCCCAAAAGTATAAAAATATCCGTTAGTTTTTATTCAATGCAAAATATCATCTGTTTGTTCTCCCAAGGACAAATGAAATGTTACGGTTAAACCAATTTCTTTAATTTTACGGAGCGGATTAAGGAATTATGGAATTATCACGATCTGAACTTAAGGAGTTTCTGGATGAAAAGGTCGAGCTGTTTAACCGGCCTGCCTTCATTGAATCTGATCCTGTCAGTATTCCGCATCGTTATTCTGGCAAAGGCGATATTGAAATAGCTGGCTTTCTTGCAGCCACAATCGCCTGGGGAAACCGCAAGATGATCCTGAAAAGCTCGGCAAGGATGATGGAGATCCTTGAGGACTCACCTTTTGAATTCATAGTGAATTCGAGTGATTGCGAACTGGATCAGGCCATTCGATTTGTTCACAGGACTTTCAATTTAGCTGATCTTTCATATTTTTTGAAAGCTCTCCGGCACATATACAGGAATGAGGGGGGGCTTGAGACAATTTTTGGGATCCATAAGACTTCCGATTCTCTCCAGCCTGCAATTCATGAATTGCATAACATATTCTTTGAGCTGCCGCATGAAAAAAGGACCGAAAGGCATGTTTCAGATCCGTTCAAGGGGTCGGCAGCGAAAAAGATCAATATGTTCCTGAGGTGGATGGTCCGCAAGGACAATAAAGGAGTGGATTTCGGGATCTGGGATTCAATATCTCCTGCGATTTTATCATGCCCGCTGGATGTTCACTCGGGAAATGTCGCAAGAAAGCTCGGATTGCTTAACCGGAAACAAAATGATGCAAAAGCGGTCAGGGAGCTGGATGAAGTTCTGCGCAGCCTTGACAGAGAGGACCCTGTAAGGTACGATTTTGCACTGTTTGGACTGGGTGCCCTGGAAAGGTTTTAACAGACGGCCCCCGCAACGCCCCCGGTCTGGTATTGATACGCTGATCAGAAATGACTAAACAATAACCAAAAAATGACAAGGGAATCATTCAGATCATTCATCGGGGCATTTTGTCTTTCGGTACTGCTTGGCGGGGTACCGGGAAAATTATTCTCTCAGTCAAGGGAAATAAAAATTGAAATCGACGGCTCGGAGAAGTACCAGACTATGGATGGATTCGGGGTGAATATCAACCCTGCATGGTGGTATGACGGGGCCTATACCGATGCTGCCATCGTGCAGCCGGCTATAGATCTTCTTATCGATTCGCTGGGGGCGTCAGTCTTCAGGGTTGTCATTGAGGAGATCGACTGGGAGGCTGTAAATGACGATAATGATCCGGATCATTTTAACTGGGACTATTACAATAAAATATTCTCAGGCATAAGGTTTAAAGGTATATGGAATACCCTTCATTACCTTAACAAAAGGGGCGTTACAGACAGGATGTGCATCAGCTTCATGGGGGCGCCTCCGTCTGCGCCGCCGCTCTCGAAGCCTGATCAGCACCTCAGCTGGATGGGCGATAAACCATATTCCATCAGGGAGAATATGGAAGAAGAGCTGGCTGAAACTGAAGCAGCATTCCTGTACTACATGCGGAATACCGAGAAGATAAGCTTCAGTCTCGTATCCCCCATGAATGAAACAGACATTATATCGATGACAAGAAATGCCGAGCACCCTGACGGAATCGCAGAAGGACCGGATGTCCCTGATGCCGCACAGTGGGTGAGAATAATGCATAAGCTGGCATTAAAGCTTGACAAGATCGGAATGAACAATATCAGGTTCGTGGCCCCCGATGCCGGGGGAGAAAAGCTCTTTTCGGAGGTTATTGATGAAATGGCAAAGGACCAGTACCTGATGGGGAAGATCGTCAGCTGGGGTGTTCATTGTTATGGCAATGATGCGCGTTCATACTTTGACAGGATAAGGATGTCTCCTTACCCGGTTAAGCCTTACTGGATAACTGAGACTGCACGCATCAGCCATCTCTTCGGGCAGCTCGACGATAATGCCACATCGTATATTTTCTGGGATGGCTATGACTGCGTTTACCAGCATGGGAGGAGAAATGGATACGGAAGCGTCCCTCCTAATGACTGGGTCTTTTGGTTCCCCGGGGAGGGCAAGCCCCTGGTTGAATATATCCCTTCATCCCAAAGCTGGAAGCCGCGAAAGACTTTCTGGCAATATGCACAGGTCATGAAATTTGTCAGGCCCGGTTCGGTGCGTATCCGGGTTACCGGACAGGACAGCACTTTTTCAGCTTATGCCTTCTGCAATCCCGACGGAAGCATGGCCATTACAGGTCTGAACACCGGGATCAGGCCTGTCGAACTGACCGGAGTCCTGCAAAACCTGCCTGCCCTCGGAAATATGAAGCTTGTCTATACGGATTCTGTCTCCGATATGAAAACGGGAGCGGCAGTCACTTTCCAGGGAAAAAGCTTCAAAGCTTCCGTACCCGCCGGATCTGTTTTTACAATTACCGGATATTCGGATAAGCTGCCCGCAGCAATTGGTGCAATAAGGCCTGAACCATCAGGCTGGTATGCCGGGGATATACATGTACACCGCAATTGCGGAGAAGGAACACCGGTGCTTGCGGAGAATGAATTTGTTCCCATGATGGAACCAAATGACCTGGCTGTGATATCAGTGCTGGCCGATATGGGAGACGGGGAGGTAAAGTACAGCCAGGCCGATCTTCCGAAAATAAACGGGAAGGATGCGATACAATCAAAACCCGGACATATCGTGCACTGGGATGCTGAATGGCATTTTGATCCCTTTGGAACTACTTTTGAGCATAAGGCCCTCGGAGGCCACATCGTTCTCCTTGGCCTGAATGAAGCTCACACTATATGGGATGAATCGGCTTACAAGGTTGCAGAATGGGGGAAGAAACAGGATGCCATTACAGGCTTCTGCCATCTCCAGTACCTGAATGATTCAATTCAGAATAACCTCGATTGCTGCATACCAGTCGACTATCCTGTGGAGACAGCACTCGGGACAATTGACTTTCTTTCCGAGGATGTCTGGCTCAATGATGCCGCAATCAATGCATACTATAAGATCCTTAACTGTGGATTCCGGCCCGGCTTGGCAGCAGGGACAGATTTCCCGTGCAACAACAGCAGGCCATTCGGATCACTTCTTACATACGTTCAGGTTATAGACCAGCCCATGACTTACAGGAAATGGATCGAAGGCATCAGGGCCGGAAGGACAGTCGTTTCGACAAATGGCCATGCTGAATTCCTTGAACTTCGCGTGAACGGGTCCGCATCACCCGGGGATGAGATAAAATTGGGCAAACGGGGAGTTGTTTCAGCCAATGTTACCTGGACGACGGCGAAAGAGCTTTCAGGGAAGATCGAAATTGTGTGCAACGGCAAGGTTGTTGCATCAGTAGATGGCACGTCCGGACCCGGTGAGCCGGTGCATTTCAGTAGCCCGATCAGGATCAGTGAAAGCAGTTGGATCTGTGCAAGAAGAATGGATGCAAACGGTCACCGGACCCACACAGCCCCGGTTTACATCTCATGCAAGGGAAAACCTGTGAGGGCAAGTGAATCAGACGCCAGGTACTTTGAAGCCTGGATTGATAATATCCTTAAGAACATCGGACCGGGAGGACCCTGGAGTATCTATTTCACCCACGACCTGGAAACCGTAAGAGCAAGGTATCTGAAGGCCAAAGATATATACGAGAGTATAGCTGCAGAGGCGGCAAAAACAAATAAAAACAATAACTGATATATACGGCATGCCAGTGATGAAAGGCCGCCTGCCGCTGGTTATATTTTCATTGTTTTTTCTTGCTGTCCAGGGCTTTCATCATGCAGGGAAAAAAGAAAAGCTGCTTGTAATTTGCAGCAGGAGCGATTTCGGTATGTATACCCCTGAGATACTCAGGGCAGAGGGCATCACCTGCTTTGACACTGTTTCGCTTTTGAATGCCGGAACCGTTCTAAACCGCTATCATGCTGTTATACTGTCGTCGGCCCGGGGTGATAAAGCTCTTTATGAAAGTCTGTACAAGTATGTCAGAAAGGGCGGGAAACTGATAGCAGTCATAACACCTTACGATGCACCGGAAGAGCTCTTCGGTCGTCTGATGCCCTACAGCACCCGCAGGCATTCTTATGTGAGCATCGATACTGCGTCAGAAACGGGCAAACACCTTTCAGGGCACCCACTTCAAGTCCATTCCGAAAGTGCATTAAGACTGCCGTATGATTGCATGGTACTGGCCTGGTTTGTAAATCATGCCGGTAAGGAAAAGAGCGGTCCGGCAGTCATAACAAAAAGGATAGGGAAAGGCACTCTTACTGCCTTCCTGTACAACCTGCCGGCCAATATAGCCCTTACACGGCAGGGTAATCCGACAGTAGCAGGGATCGAAGAGGACGGCATCCCCGGGTTGCGGGCTATGGACCTCTTCACCGGGGGCTGGGTGGATACTGACTGTAATACCATTAACCAGGCAGATGAACAGATGCATCTCCTTTCGCAGATAATTGAAAGCACGGCATTTCCCGATCTGCCTCTTCCCCGTATCGGTTACTTTCCCGACACGCTGAAATGTCTCGTTACCCTGACAAACGACGGCGAATTCAGAAATGAAAACGATTTTGAAGCCCAGTTCAGGGATATCGATTCAGCTGGAGCAACAATGTCCCTGTATGTGATGGAGACAGGCGGTGTATCGCGTGAATGGGCCCGGCGATGGACCGGCAGGGGTTTCGAAATTGCAGGCCATCCCGATAATACCAAAGAGGCCGGAGCTCCCGTATGGGCACACGCTGACAGTGTGCTGGCATGCAAAATTAAGGATATTTCAGCCCTTTACGGGCTTGACATGAAGACCGTTGTCAATCACTGGTTTGTATGGTGCGGAACAGATGCCACCGGGAAACAGGAATTCTCCGCCCAGGCACAAATCGAGGCAAAACGCGGAATACTTCTGGATGCAAACTATGCGCACTACGATAACAATTCATCGTCGGGTCATTTTCTTGGAATCATGGGCGCCGGGCAGGGGAATTTTACCGGAAGCGGACTCCCGATGAGGTTCATTTCCTCAACCGGCCAGGTGGCAGGTATTTGGCAGCACCTGAACAATGTCTACGATCAGCAGTATAATGAAAACCACGATCCCGACGGTTTTTTTATGGCCTTCAGGGGACTCATGGACAGAAGCATCGATAATGATATCTGGTCGTACATAAGCATTAAATCGCACAATGATGAGTATTACTTTACAAGGACACATTTATTGAAAATGATCTCTTATGCAAAAAGCAGGGGTACACCTGTATGGACTGCCGCCCGGCTTGCGGATTTCCTTGTTAGACGTAACAGCGCCGTGATCTCCGGCCTGAGGTTTCGCAACGATAAGCTGTCATTCTCTTTTGAAACGGTCCCCCATTCCCGCGATAATCCCAGCATTATGATCCCCTCTGCTTTTAATGGTAAGCTTATTAAGCAGATAAAAGTCAATGGCAGGGCAGAACGGCTTGTCGGAAAAAATCTCAGGGGGAGGAATTTTGTCTTCCTTGTATTTCCTGAAGGCGGAAGAGCAGTCGTATCTGCTGATTACGTTAAACCGGACTGATCCCTGTACACCACTGTATCAAAACGATACAGCTTTACGCATACTCTGGTTCGTGTAAACGTTTTATTATCTGCTTTATACCAAAAGCGGCATAACTCTTGCCTGTAAATTGCCAAAAGAAAAAACAGGAAAATCCGCATGGACCGTCCGGTATCAAAAGAACATAAAAGGAAGCTGTTGATAAGGCAATATTCAATACTCGCTGTTGTAATTGCCGTACCGCTTCTGACAATTGTTTTTGCCAGGAATTTATTCACGCCAGGTGTTGCCCTGGCAAAGGTGACGACAGCAACAGCTGACTCAGGGAGCATCCAGATAACAGTGCAGGGTTCAGGTGTAGTAATCCCTTCGTACGAAGAGATAGTGACTTCCCCTTTCAGGAGCAGCGTGGTAAAGATCCTGAAAAAGCCGGGAGAGAAGCTGTCGAGCAAGGATACTATCCTGATCCTGAATAATAAGCTCGCAGATAATGATCTGAATATGCTAGTAAATGAAGCCGAGCTGCAATATATCCGGATCGAGAAGCTCAGGATAGAGCTTCAGCAGCTGAAGGAAGACTTTGAGTTCAGCAGAAAAATCAAGGATATTAAAGTTGAGAGTGCCCGGTTAGCTTATGAAGCTGAATCAACTCTCAATAAGATGGGCGGAAGTCCTGCTTATGATGTGAAGAAGGCAAAAACAAGCTGGGATATTGAGGGGCTTGAAAACAGCCAGGCCCAATATAATTTCAATAACCAGGTGCATGCCAAGGAGAACGGCATACGTGAGCTTCAGACTGAGATAAATATCCAGAAAAACAAAATCGTAAAAGCCAGGGACCTTGTGGATCAGGCCTTTGTGAAGGCTCCGTTCAGCGGGGATCTCAGCTGGGTGATCGATCAGCCGGGAGCATCCGTTTCGGAAGGACAACAGATAGCCCGTATTGCGGATCTATCAAGCTATAAGCTCAAGGGAACGATCAGTAATTCTTGGTCGGGCCGGGTCATTACGGGTCAAAAGGTGGATATCAGGAACCAGGGAAAAGACCTCACAGGGACAATTGAGAACATAATGCCTGCTGTGGTACAGGGAATGATGGAATGCCTGATCCGGATCGATTCGGGGGATATCGTCAACCTGAGGCCTGCCCAGCAACTGGAGATAAGGGTGATAATTTCAGGGAAGAACAAGGTTCTGCGTATTCCGAACGGCACCTATTATAAGGACCGTGGGTATAAAGAGATGTATGTACTAAGGGGGAACAGGGCAATCCGGAAAAAGGTCCTCCTGGGGGATGCGAATTTTGATTATGTGGAGGTACTGGACGGCATAAAACAGGGTGAGCAGGTAATTCTTACAGATATTGCAGATAAGTATACGAGGGAGGAGATAAGGGTGAAGAGGTAATTTGAATATGAAGAGGTTACACAGAAGAGATCCTTAGTACCACATGGGACCATAGAGATGAAAAGGCGATGGAGCTATAGAGAGAGTGGGGCAAACGGGAAAAAGAAAGGAGAAGCGAGAAACCGTAAAATATAAACCATAAACCATAAACTATAAACACTGTCTATGATAAAACTCGAAAACATCAGTAAAGTCTACAGGACAAAAGAGATAGAGACCCTGGCCCTCGACAACATCAACTGCGATGTAAGTGAGGGTGAATTTGTGTCGGTGATGGGCCCGTCGGGATGCGGCAAAAGCACATTGCTCAATATAATCGGGCTGCTCGACGAGCCAGACGAAGGGAAGATAGCTCTCAATAAGGAGTTGATAATGTCGTACGAAGACAAAAAGACGGCAAAGATGAGGAACCAGCTCGTCGGGTTCATCTTTCAGAGTTTTCACCTTATAAAAGAGCTTAACGTTTATGATAATGTTGAACTTCCTCTTATCTACCGCAAAATGCCTGCATCTGAACGGAAGCAGCGTGTAACGGAAGCGCTTGAAAAGGTTGGCCTTACAAACAGGATGCAGCACTATCCTTCGCAGCTGTCAGGCGGACAGTGTCAGCGAACTGCCATCGCAAGAGCAATCGCCGGCGAACCAAAAATTATCCTGGCTGATGAGCCCACAGGAAATCTCGATAGTAAAATAGGCCATGAGGTTGTGGACATACTGGCAGGCCTGAATGATAACGGGACAACGATCGTTATGGTTACACACGATGAGGCCATTGCAAAATCTACACACCGGATTGTGAGACTATTCGATGGAAGGCTGGTGGGATGAGAATTCGACAAGCCCTTAGTCCGTCTGAAAGGATTGCTTCGTCGCTGGAGCCCTCGCAATGACAACAGAATAAGTAGAGGCAGCACCCCCCGAGAAACGATAAACGAAGAACGTGTAATGATAAAACTATGCTAAAAAACTATTTCAAAATATTCCTGAAGGTGGCTGCGCAGAATAAGCTCTTCACATTCCTGAGTTTGTTCGGAATAAGCCTGACCATTATGTTTGTCATGATCTTCAGCATGACACTCTCAAAAATCACCTCGGGATCGGGCCCCGAAAATGACCTGAAACAGATAATCTTTTGCCAGAGAGTAAAGACTGCTGAAACTCATAACGGAAAAAGGTGGGGCAATGGTTACAGTGTAGCTTCAGTCGGGAAGAAATTTTCCGAGGATTATCTGAAGAAAGTTAAAAGTGCTGATTTAATATCGATGTATACCGGGCCCTCTCCATGGGAATTCATTTTCAATGGAAATTATCAGAAAAAACTTCAGAACCAGACTGATGCCGAATACTGGAAAGTCTTCAACTATGAATTTCTCGAAGGCAGGCCATATACCGCTGAGGAGGTGACAAATGGCGCCAATCTTGCTGTGATATCACAATCATTAAAGGAACTGCTCTTCGGAAATGAAAAGAGCGTACTTGGAAAAACTATTCACTATACCTCGATGAATCTTATAGTGACCGGTGTTGTGACTGATCCGCCCAAGCCTGATCAGAATGCAATCGGCGACCTGTATTTCCCATATACATTGCTGAAAGGGTATGATTTTGATGATTATATCGGTAATTACAAAGTTGCTTTTAAAAGCCGGGGAAAGAAATTCGATATGATAAGGAATGAAGTGCAGGCAATAGTGTCGCGTGCTGACGCAGCTGATACCACAAGAGCAATATTCCTGTCCGGGCCCTTCACGCAGATGGAAAAAATGATGGTTGGTTATGGCGATCCTGAAGATTATTCCATTGGGTTAAGCATTTTCAAGTATTTGATGATGGCTCTTGCCTTTATTCTTCTTCCGGCTGTTAACCTGATGTCCCTTAACTTTGCCCGTATCCATGAACGGGGTGAGGAGATAGCAGTCAGAAAATCTTTCGGAGCCGCAAGCGGTATTTTAAGGGGACAGTTCCTGTTTGAAAACATTCTCATGACCATTTCAGGCGGGATACTGGGTATAATCTTATCTTACGTTGTGGTAGGTTTGCTCGGAAATTCTCTTTCAATGAGTTTTGGTTTTTGGAACAATGTTCCATTTTCGTTTTCATTCGATTTTAAAGTATTTGCTGTGGCTTTGACGGCATGTCTGATCTTCGGTCTTATGTCCGGCTTTTTGCCTGCAGTGAGACTATCACGCATGAAACCTGCTGCTTATCTGAAAGGAGGTGAAATATGATGCGGTTATTCTTTAAATCATTATGGAACAACAGAAGACGCAATATTCTGGTTTTCATTGAATTGTTCATGATCTCGTTTGTGATGGTCAACCTGATCATTTACCTTGCCAACATACTGGCAATTTACCGTATCAGGACCATGTACCATTCCCGTGATGTTGTTCTGGTCAATATATCCAATAAGATTCCTGAGCCCGCTGCAACTGCTGAACAGGCCTTCCTTAATCTGAAGAAGGTATTTGCTTCAAATCCTTTCGTCGAATCGGTGTCAATAAGCAAGAACGCAATTCCCTATAATTATAACATCAGCACAAGTGAATATACACATGGCAGTGACCGATTTGGCATGTCAATGAGATATGTGGATATTGAGTATGGAAAAGTAATGAAAATAGTGCCGGTAAGCGGGAGATGGTTTAATGAGACTGACCGGGGAAAGTCAGTCCGCCCGGTGATGATCACAAAAGATATAGATCAGAAATATTTCAAGGGAAATGGGGTAGGACAAAGATTTACAAACGGAGGGGAAGGTATCAATAAAGAGGAATATGAAATAGCCGGTGTGGTTGAAAGCTTCAAGAGAAGCGATATTGAAAAGCCATATCCCGCAGTCCTGATTTTGCTGGATTCAATCAAGCCTCAGTCAATGTGGGAAACTTCATACCTTATAAGGACCGGGGAAAATAAAACAAGCGCTATGCTGGCAGTTGCTGAAAGCCAGGTGTATTCAACACTGAATCCTGAAAACTGGACCATCAGCAGCCTGAACACACTTGAGAATATGCATTCGGAGCAGAATAACGAGAATTACCAGAGGAATTATCTTTCAGTGATTATAGCATTGTTTGTGCTCATTAATATACTTCTCGGAACGATCGGTATCCTGTGGTATAACACAAACCTCCGGATACATGAGATCGGGATAAAGCGAGCGCTCGGGTCTACCGGCAGAGGAATAAGGCGCCTCCTCATCGCGGAAAACCTTGTAATTGCAGGAATCGGCCTGCTGATCGTTCTGGTCATAGTATTGCAGGTTCCCATAACAGGACAGAAGGAGCTCGAACCCGGGGTGATGGTGCAATCTATAATCATAAGTTACGTGTCAATGACATTACTTGTTCTTTTAAGCACCTGGATTCCCTCTTCCATTGCATCAAAAATACGTCCTGCCGTAGCACTCAAGACGGAATAGATTAGTAATTTCGTCAGCAATGACAACATCACGCCGTATACTGATCTGTGATGATGATGATGCAGTGAGAAGCTCACTGGGTTTCCTGCTGTCAAAGGCGGGCTACTTACCCAATTTTGCCTCGAAACCCGATGACATTATCAGGCATGTGGGCGAGACAACGTTCGACCTCATACTGCTCGACATGAACTTTTCGATGTCGATCAGCGGGGAAGAAGGGATTGCTCTTCTTAAGCATATAATATCATTGAAGCCTGATGTTCCGGTCGTTCTTATCACAGCCTGGGGTTCCGTGGAGCTGGCTGTCAGGGGGATGAAGCTCGGCGCTTCGGATTTTGTAACCAAACCATGGAACAATGTCCAGCTTCTGAAGATAATCGAAACGTCCATAGCATTGTCCGGGAAGAGAGATGCACACACCAGGGTTTCGGCAGTAAGGACCAGGTCACAGGATTTTCCGGGAATAATAGGGGAGGACCACAAGCTTCTGGAAGTGCTTGAGGTCATAAAACGTGTCTCTCCGACACATGCCCCGGTGCTCATCACAGGTGAAAGCGGAACGGGCAAAGAGCTGATAGCATCAGCTATTCACAGGTTCAGCGGCAGGAAGGATAATCCTTTCGTCAAGGTCAATCTCGGAGGCATTCCGGCAAGCCTGTTTGAATCGGAGATGTTCGGTTATAAAAAGGGAGCATTCACCGATGCAAAAAGCGATCATAGGGGAAGATTTGAACGGGCGAACAGGGGTACGATCTTCCTTGATGAGATAGGCGATCTACACCTTGCTTCACAGGTGAAATTATTGCGGGTTTTACAGGATCAGACATTCGAAAGGCTTGGAGACCAGCACAGCTTGACAGTTGATGTCAGAGCAATTTCAGCCACAAACCGTGACCTCTATTCGCTTGCATGTGCCGGATCGTTCAGGGAGGACCTGCTTTACAGGATCAACCTTATACATATTGAGGTGCCTCCCCTTCGTCAGCGCGTGGGAGATATCCCGCTGCTTGCAGGGTATTTCATTGACCAGGCCACGACAACCTATTCAATAGCCACGAAGACTCTTACCGGCGAAGCAACCGAATGGTTGTGTTCGCAGTCATGGCCCGGGAATGTGAGGGAACTTAGGAATATCATCGAAAGGACATTGTTGCTTGCAAAGTCCGATGTTATAAGGTCATCAGATTTTATTACCGCGCTGCCGGCCGGAAAAATGGCCGATATGCAACAGACAGCCGCCGCCGGGACGCTGGATGAGATGGAAAAACACCTGATACTGGAGACCCTGAGGGAATTCGGAGGGAATTTTTCAAAATCAGCCGAAAAGCTTGGAATAAGCCGCGCTACCTTGTACAGGAAACTGGAGAAACACGGTATTCAAATCAGCAGGAATGAGTAAACGATGGATTATTGCCTGGATAACATTCATTTTTGCGATTTTTCTTGCTCTCGCTATTTATAGTTTCCGCATTAGCAAACCGTTAATACTTGTAATTGCAGAGTTCGTGATCCCTGCGCTGTATGCAGTCACCGTGTGGTTTGTGATGAAATCCCTCAAACCAATAACCAATCTGAGCAGGAGCATGAGCCTCCTTAAGGAGGGTGAATTCAGCATAACCATGGTGAAGACAGGCAATAAAGAGGTGGATAATATCATAGATATCTATAATTCAATGATATTCAGTTTGCGCGAAGAACGGCTGACAGTGAGGGAAAAGAATCATTTTCTCGACCTCCTGATCGAATCCTCGCCCCTTGGCATCATTGTTCTCGATTTCGATGAAAAGATACTTAGCATCAATAACGCAGGCGCCCGGTGTCTGGGCATATCACAACCCGGCTTTGAAGGCAAAACGCTTCCGGAACTTCAAGGGAGCCTTGTGACGGAGCTCGGGAAGATCAGCTTCGGCGAAAAAAAACTTGTTATGCCGGCTGACGGAAAGAAATACCTGTGCAGGAAACTCTTCTTCATGGATCATGGGTTCAGGCATCCCTTTTACATAATAGAAGAATTCACCCAGGAGATAAGGATAGCCGAGCGCGAGGCATATGGCAAGCTGATCCGCATGATGGCGCATGAAGTGAATAATACTATAGGCTCGGTAAACTCGATAATGTCGAGTATACAATCGAACCCCGGCTCATTCGTCGAAACAGAGAAGGAGGATATTGTCAGGATACTTGGGATTGCCATACAGAGGAACTACCAGATGAACAAGTTCATGCAGAATTTTTCGAATGTCGTTAAGCTGCCGGCTCCCGAGAAAGAAAAAATGGACCTCAATGAATCGGTGCGGAATTTGCTGGAATCCTACAGTGCGGAACTGAAGGAAAAAAACATCTCGCTCCACACGGATCTCGATGAATCAAATCCTGTTATATTTGCCGACCGCAGCCAGGTGGAACAGGTCTTTCTGAATATAGTCAAGAACTCGAAGGAGGCTGTCAGCGGTCATGGGCAAATAAATGTGGCTACCAAGGTAAATCCAACCATCATCATTTTTGAGGATGACGGACCCGGACTGTCAGAAGCAGCTTCGGAGAAGCTGTTTTCACCCTTCTTCTCCACCAAACCGGGAGGACAGGGAATCGGACTTACACTCGTTCAGGAGATCCTGTCAAACCATGGATTTCCCTTCAGCCTGAAAAATAAGCCGGGGAGAGGGACTATATTTGTGATATACCTGCAGGAGGTGAAAACATCAAAAAAAGCCAGCCAGCTTACAGAGTCAGGCAATTGATACAACTGCACTTCCCGGATAATTTTACCCGTTTGCCCGGATTATTTGCTTTCGACCGGCTTTTCCTTCGGCCTGGTGCTTAACCCGAGCACATAATAAATCGGACAAAAATTAATAACGGCTGTAAGACCCAAAACAACTCCTGCTGCCAGGATCACAATTCCCAGTGTTCCTGAAATTACATGAGTGAAGAACAGGATAATTGCAGCTACCGCAACAAGGATCCTGATCACTTTGTCGATTATGCCCAGATTGCTTTTCATTTGTGAGTTATATTAAGTTTAAAAGTTTTATACCTGTTTGTTTCTGAAATTCAGTACCTGTTTTTGTTACATTTCTCAGATCTTACATGTATGACAAATCAGTCCACCAATTGTGCTATCTGACTGACAAAACATCGTTGATCACTTTGACAAGGCTTTCTCTGGGAAGGGCGCCGATCGTTACCTGCGGCTTGCCGCTTGCCGGGATAAAGAGAAGGGTCGGCAACTGTGAAATTCCCAGTGCCTGCGCCAGGGCTCTTTCCTTATCAGTGTTGACCTTGTACACGTTTATCTTCCCGGAATATTCCCTGGCAATATCCTCTACTAACGGCGACAATACCTTGCAGGGAGGACACCAGTCAGCGTAAAAGTCGATTATTGCCGGTTTGCTTCCTTCATATTTCCAATCCTTATTAACCTCATAATTGAAGATAAGCTTCTTGAACGCATCATTGCTGAGCTGCACCACTGCTTCCGTTCCGGATGCCCTGGCCCCGTCGGTCGAAGAAGTTCCCGCATGACAATCGAATAGAAGGAACGGCAGGATTGCTGTCAGCAGGATGAGATGTCTTTTCATTTTATTTCTGATTAATTGATTAAATCAACTTATTATTTATCGGTTTTTTTATCAAACATGCCTGACACCAGGTAGCCGAGTAAGCCTCCCATTAAAACGCTCCCCCAGGGATTGCCGGTAATGGGACAGGTTCCCGATTTGCAGCCAACGAAATGATAATACAGGAACCCGCCGGATGCGCCTGCCACTATCCCGATGAAAGGCTTCCAGAATTGCCATGATTTAAAAAAACCTGCTGTTGTAACCCGGTTTGTACCATTGTTGCTGCCTGTGTCCATTGCGATTAAAAATAAATTCACTGCAAAGATATAAAATTAAATCTTTAAATCGCAATAGTATCACCTAAATCTTTTTAATATCACTCGCTGGCGGATATTCATCTTGCAAAACCTGCATAACATGCTTAACTTGCAGGAGAAATCTTTTAAATGCCCGACAGCTATTTCCGGTTTAAGCAGTTCACCATCAGGCAGGACAGGTCGCCATTTAAGGTTGGTACCGACGGGGTACTGCTGGGTGCATGCGCAGGAATTGGGGAGGCAGGAAGTATACTTGACATAGGCACCGGCACCGGCCTTGTTGCCCTGATGCTCGCCCAGCGGAGCAATGCGGATATATCCGCCATAGAGCCTGATCAAGGTTCATACCTGCAGGCCTGTGAGAATATCGAAGCAAGCCCCTGGAGTGACCGGATACGGGTCCATTACTGCAGGCTTCAGGAGTTCTTCCCGGCGGGCCGCAGGTTTGACCTGATTGTATCCAATCCGCCCTATTTCATAGATTCCCTGAAGAATCCCGACAGCGGCATTGCAGCTGCCAGGCACGATATCAGCCTCACACAGGATGACCTGCTCGAAGGAGCCACGCGACTCCTTGAAGATGACGGACGGTTTGAGGTGATCATGCCTTATGCGGAAGGCACGATCCTGATCAGGGACGCAGGGAAATGTGGCCTTTATTGCAACTCGATGATCAGGATCAAGCCTTTGCCGTCATCGGATATAAAGCGCCTGGTACTCTCATTCTCAAGGCAAAGCACCCCTGTTTCGGAAAAGTCGGTTACAATTGAGAAGGGAAGGAGGCACGACTTCACCGATGAATATATTGATCTGACGAGGGAGTTTTATCTGAAGTTTTGAAGATTGTCACACAGATCCCGATAGCTATCGGGACACTGAGAAGACACGGAGGATCAAGGAGAAATATCTCGAAACTCCGTGTAACCATTTACTTATCAGCTACCCCCATCGCGCTCTCCGGAAGCCCGTACTCTTCCTTCATTTCTATTCCCAGCCTAGCGAGCTCATCGAGCACCTGGTTGTAGATCACAGGCATCACGGGCCTGTAAACGCCTTTAAGGTCTATTTTCTTTTCAAGGATCAGCTTAACGGCTGCAGCTGCAGGCAGTGCGACAGTCCGTGCAATTGCGGTGTTGGTTGCGGGGGTCCCGAAATCGAGCATCGATGACTTTATGACCTCCTTCCTGCCGTCGGGCCACTTCGCCAGGAAAATATGCTGCATTACGACCATATCACGCTCATTGTCAGATATCATCATCTTGCTTATCATCCTGTCAGAAGTTATATCGAATGGGGAAGCCTCCGTGTAATTTAATTTCTCGTCGCTGAAGAAGCCAAGGAAATCCAATGCCCTCACCGCTGCCGAGTCAACGGAGATCCCCAGCTTGAAGGCCACTGACGACTTCAGTCCGGCTTTGCCGGTACCGGCCCTTTCAGCAAGGAACTCGGAACAGGTCATTCCTGTACGGTCCGAAGTTCCGTCGTCGAGCATCCCCAGCTGCTTCATTGCATCCAGTGCCTCGCACCAGCCCGGAAACCGGAAGGTGCCGCGGTACATTGTCGAAACCCCCGGGATGCCGTAAATGTCGATGTAGCTCAGGGAATCGCGGTTTGGATAAACCTCGAGCCTGCCGGTTCCCGGGAAGTCGTAACTGAACCTGTCCCTGAAAAGACTGACGGGATCGACTGTAACTGTCCGCCCCTTCCTGAGGTACTGCGCCCCGTTCCTGCTGGCAAGCACAACACCCTTAGGGCTCCAGGTGAATTTGTATCCCATGGGATTATCTGTTACCTCAGGGGCCGGAAGCGCCCCGCAGAGCGACCAGAACTCCTCGACTTTCCCCCCTCTGCCATGAATATGATCGATGATCCTCATGGCTGACATGTGATCGATCCCGGGATCGAGTCCGGTCTCGTTCAGGATCAGAACCCCTGCGTTTTCCGCATCCGCTGCGATCTTCAGCATTTCGGGCTGGACATACGATGTGGTTACAAGCGATCTGTGACGTGAGATGCAGATCCTGGCAACTTCAGTATGGAACTTGTATGGCAGAAGTGAAACCGTCAGATCTGTGGCCGTGATCATTTTCTTAAGTGATGCCGGATCATCCATTGACCAGTCGACGGCATCACCAAGCGGGTTGCCGGCGATCATCTGCTGCGCACGTTCCGGCATGGGAGAGGCAACTGTAACACCGATCCTTCTCTCAAGCAGGTACTCGATTATGGGTTTTGCGACCATTCCGGCACCGAGGATCAAAACCTTTTTCATGGCAGGCGAGTTAATTGAGTTTACAAGGTAAAAATTCAATACAACAATATTTATGACACTGCATAATATTATTTAACCGCAAAGAACGCCAAGTTTAAGCAAAGAACGCAAAGAGGCCCCTAAATCCCCTGAAGGGGACTTCATTAACCCCTATATTTAGGGGAAGGGGGCCTACTTCACGGACTTTGTGCAAGCCTTTGTTTCCTTTGCGGTTAATAAAATTGTTATTCAAATGTCTTTCAAACCGGTTCCGGGATAGCTGCAAATTTTATTTGCTTTATCTTTGTTTTGATTCAAAAGAAAATAAAATTCCCAACCAGATCTGCAATGCAGGAGGATCAGAAATATGTCGAGACGCCGCTGATGAAGCAGTACTACAGCGTCAAGTCGAAACACCCTGACGCGATACTGCTCTTCCGGGTGGGGGATTTTTACGAGACATTCGGGGAAGACGCCATAAGGGCATCTGAGATACTGGGAATAACCCTGACCCGCAGGGCCAACGGATCAGCATCATTCGTCGAACTGGCAGGGTTCCCTTACCATGCTCTCGATACCTATCTTCCCAGGCTCGTCAGGGCCGGCCAGAGGGTCGCAATATGTGAGCAGCTGGAGGATCCGAAGCTTACAAAGAAAATAGTCAAGAGGGGGATCATTGAATTGATTACCCCGGGTTTATCACTTAATGAGAATGTCCTTAACCACAAGGAAAACAACTTTCTCGCTGCCGTGCATTTTGACAGGGGTATCGCCGGAGTTTCATTCCTGGATATTTCCACCGGAGAGTTCCTTGTCTCGGAAGGTACCTTGGAGTACATAGATCAGATGCTCAATAATCTCCAACCCAAGGAGGTGCTCTTTGAAAAGGGTAAAAGCGAGCTTTTCAGGGATAATTTCGGATCGAAATTCTATACCTACAAGCTGGATGACTGGATCTTCACAACCGAGGCTGCCAACGATAGGCTACTGAAGCAGTTTGAAACGGTTTCCCTTAAAGGGTTCGGCATTCAGAGCCTGAATGCGGGGATCATTGCTGCCGGTGCGATCCTTTATTATCTTGATATCACCCAGCATTCCCAGCTTGGTCACATTACAAACCTGTCGAGGATCGAAAAGGACAGGTATGTATGGCTTGATAAATTCACGATCAGGAACCTTGAGCTTTTCCAGTCGCCATATGAAGGGGCGAAGACTCTTATCGATGTCATCGACCGGACTATCTCGCCGATGGGAGGGAGGCTTCTGAAGAGGTGGATCGCACTTCCGCTGAAGGACATACAGCCGGTAAACGAGCGACTCGATATTGTCCAGTTCCTGGTTGACAATCCTCTTTTCAGAAAGGAAACCGCTGCCCTTATCCGCCAGATCGGCGATCTTGAACGGCTTGTCTCAAAAGTCGCTGTAGGGAGGATCAACCCGAGGGAAGTGGTCCAGCTGAAAAAGGCGCTGATGGCGATAGAACCAATGAAGGAATTATGCAACGGCTCTGGGTGCCGTCCGCTTGGACTCCTCGGGGAACAGCTGAATCCCTGCAGGTCAATTGCTGACAGGATCGACAGGGAGCTGAACAACGATCCGCCTGTCCAGCTTTCAAGGGGGGAAGTTATCTCCCAGGGAGTTTCCCCTGAGCTCGATGAGTTGCGAAATGTGCTTTATCACGGGAAGGATTACATTGCGGACCTCCAGGCACGGGAGAGCCTGAGAACGGGGATCCCTTCCCTCAAGGTAAGCTTCAACAATGTTTTCGGATACTATATTGAAGTCCGGAACACGCACCGCGACAAGGTCCCGCCCGACTGGATCAGGAAACAGACCCTGGTAAGTGCCGAGCGGTACATAACGGAGGAACTGAAGGAATACGAGAACAAGATATTTGGAGCGGAGGAGAAGATCAATGCGCTTGAAGCAAAGCTGTTCAATGATATTGTCCTTGCGATAGTCGAATATATCCCGCCGGTCCAGGTCAACTCGTCGCTCGTTGCAAGGTTCGATTGCCTTCATTCCTTTGCCGTTGCGTCCGATGAGAACAAATATACGAGGCCGCAGCTGAACGACTCAAAAGTCATTGATATCAGGGACGGCAGGCATCCCGTGATAGAGAAGCAGCTTCCGCCCGGGGAAGCCTATGTGCCAAACGATGTTCTGCTCGACACGGATGACCAGCAGATAATTATCCTCACAGGTCCCAATATGTCAGGAAAGTCGGCCCTGCTAAGGCAGACCGCCCTGATTGTGCTCCTTGCCCAGACCGGCTGTTTTGTGCCGGCCGGTTCCGCATCGATCGGTGTGGTGGACAAGATCTTCACAAGGGTCGGCGCATCGGATAACATCAGCCTTGGAGAGTCGACATTCATGGTTGAAATGAACGAGACGGCAAGCATTCTTAATAACCTGTCGGACAGGAGCCTGATACTTCTCGATGAGATAGGCAGGGGAACGAGTACTTACGACGGGATCTCGATTGCATGGGCAATGGTCGAATACCTCCACGAGAACCGGTTCAGGGCTAAGACACTGTTTGCCACTCATTACCATGAACTTAATGAGATGGAAAATTCCTTCCCCAGGGTTCATAACTACAGCGTTTCCATAAAAGAGTTCAACAACAAGGTCATCTTCCTGAGAAAGCTGAAGAGGGGAGGAAGTGAGCACAGTTTCGGGATCCATGTCGCAAAGATGGCCGGGATGCCAAAGAGCGTCGTCAGGCGCGCCGATGAGATCCTGAAAGAACTTGAGCAGAGCCATGAGAAGAAAGAACTGACAAAGCCAATCGCCGACCTTGCCGACCACAGGGAGGGAATGCAGCTCAGCTTTTTCCAGCTCGATGACCCTGTACTGAAACAGATCAGGGATGAAATATTGTACCTCGACATCGATAACCTGACCCCGGTGGAAGCGCTCAATAAGCTTTACAGCATTAAGAAAGTGCTCAAATAGTCCTGATCAGGATATATCTTATTTATTCAGGGAAATTCCTGAGATTTTATTCTAAAAGCCCCACTGATCTAAAATATTGGTTTAAATTTACTTAGCTCTTTCTCATTCTGATCAACCCTAAATTGCATACTGCTATGGAAAGACATTTTTTAATGGATATTTCCAACGGAGGTGTAATCTACCAGGTATTTTATATGCTCGCATTTCTAACAGTGTATTTGATACTTGTTTATGAAGGCTACAGGAGAAAATTCCCTTTGCTGACCTGGGTCCTGATCCTTGCCAGCGTACAGTTTGCGTCTATAATAGGTACAAAGCTTTTTTCCTATTCCTGGGAGGAGTGGGGAATGATGATCCGGACCCATTCCATCATTCCCAACAGGGAAAAGTCATTGCTCGGATGCGCAATCTCAGCTTCAGTTATCTTTCTGGCGGTCAGGAGCCTGTTCAGGTTCAGGCATGATGTCTGGGATTCATGTGCGGTTGCCTTCCCGGTTGGGGTCTCGCTTATGACCACTGGATGCTTTTTTTACGGCTGCTGTTATGGGACAGAGTCGCATTTGCCCTGGGCAGTTCAGTATCCCGTAATGTCCCTTGCTCACTATCACCAGTTTAAATCGGGCCTTATCACTTACGGGGATGCTTTTTCCCTCCCTGTCCACCCCGTTCAGCTGTATGCCACCCTGGGCGGCATTGCGGTGACATGTGTTGTCCTGCTTTTCCGCCGGAAATGGAAAGCATCCGGGAATCTCCTTCTGTTTTCCGCAATACTTTTCCTCGTGATGAGGTTTGTGGTTGATTTTTTCAGGGATCCCGGCACAAACAAAATCGGGGGAGCAATGCTTGGGATATTCAAAGAGGTTCAATGGGCCTACCTGCTGAGCGCTTCTCTTCTTACAGTAATTTTGATCATCCGTGAAAGGAATTTCAGGGAACAGCCTGTCATTGCCGGCGGAAACATGCCTTCACTAAGTTTCCAGATAATTTACCTGCTTGTGCTGGTCTCGGTGTTCGCATCTTTGAGAAACTGGTTCAGGCTGCCTGAGATCATTGCCGTCAACTTTGCATTGCTGCCTGCAGTTTTCCTTTCAGGGAAAGAGGTTGTCACGACCTTTGCAGCCTCGAAATATAAATGGGCATACGCTTCAATCCTGATCCTCCCGGTGTTCCTCATGAGTCAGACCATTCCAGGGATCGACACCACGCAGTCAAAGAAAGCAAGGACTTACCATTCGATTGGCGCCGGGTTTGCCACCGGCCATTACCAGGATGAAAGAATGACCTTTCGCGGGTCGGGGTGCGATATGACCAGCGATTACAGGTATTTCAACCATAAATATACGGCTGAGGCAATAGGCTACAGCTTTACCAGGGAGGATCCGGAGCAATTTAAGGCCACAACCTTCGGTGCGGATATTTTCTTTGGAAGGTACAGCCAGCTGAGCCTGTCAGACAACGTAGTCACTGACATTAATCTCTTTGGGATCAGTCCATACATACGCTACGATTCTAAATGGATAGGCATCGGGGGAGGCTTTAATACAGGCAATCTCGTATATACAACAGGTGATACGAGGAAGGAAACTTCAGAGGTGCCTCCAGGGGCCGGATATTTTAAAACGGTGATATTTCCCCGTTTTTATTTGAGAGTCGGGCCCAGGAACATCCTGTTTGCAGATTTTCATATTGCAGACCAGTTCCCGGCATCTTCGCCCGGATTGGGGTTCCAGACGGGCTTCGGAACAGGGTTGGGCCTTAAGAACGGTTTCAGCCTGCGATACGGCTTTTCATTCCTCGATAGGGGTTCATATTATATATCCTCCTTCATCCCCATCAAAGACCGGATAGTCCTGGAACCCTTGTTCCTGTGGAAGGGAGGAAATTCAACTTCCAGTTATCCCGGTGTTCCTGAAAAGCAGTTTTCAGTTGGCCTGTCATACCGCTTTGATAAAAAGTGACAGGATAACCACTATTTGAATTATATTTGTCCGGTATTCATCTTAAATAACCATTACGGCTATGAGGATATTTGTGTACATGCTGGCTGGTGCCTTCCTGCTTACATCATCGTGCGCAACAGTCAACAAAAGGACCCGGAATACGGAGACTCCCGCAAAAACGCTGCTTATGCCGGCAGGACCGGTCAAAGAGGTCAGGGAGCGGTTGGTATCTAACAATGATAAGGCTCCTGACAATCATAATTACTTTGTTATTATCGGCAGCTTCAGAAGCTATGGGAATGCTCTCAAGCATAAAACCATGGTCGCCAGGGACGGTTTTATCCCCGAGATACTTAAGAATGCTGCCGGTTTGTACAGGGTATCGGTAAAAGCGACCGATGACCCGGATGAGGCCAGGGCGGAAGTCAGGCGGATCTGGACAAAGTTCCCCGGTTATTCTGACACCTGGATGCTTATCCAGATAAAATAAGAACTGAAGCCAGGTTGATTTGTTAATCCTGTTATGATCAGGTTTCCTTCCTCACCCATTATCCCGGAAAAAATTCTCTCCGGACGGTATCTTAAATCCGCACTTACTCTTTGCCTCTTGCTAATGACAATTTTTGATGTCAACAGCGTGGGGAAGAGTAAAACTACTCCATATCGCGACCTGGAAAAGACTATAAGGGAAAAGTACGATTCCCGTGCAGTATTTACGTGGGACCAGTACAAAGAATTGCTGAAGGAGCTGAAAGATCCCAAATTCAGGGTGCTGCCCCTGCACGAAATGGCAGATACCTACGACTCCACCAGGGTTATTGTCGGCCTCAGGCACGATGTGGACTTTAATCCCTTCAAGGCCCTCGAGATGGCCAGGATCGAACATCTTTACGGAATAAGGGCCACCTATTTCCTCCTGGCAACAGCGGAGTACAGCGGGGTGTTCATGGGTTCAAAACTGGTCCGGTCCAAAGGGTTGAAAGCCCTTTACAGGGACCTGTATGAGACCGGGGCCGAGATCGGAATACATAACGACATGCTTACGGTTATGATACTTTACGATATCGACCCGTACAAGTTCAACCACGACGAACTGGCATTTTATAATTCTATCAGGATACCTGTTTACGGCTCAGCTGCCCATGGATCGGAGATCGCAAAGAAGACTGTTCCCAATTTCCAGATATTTTCGGACTTTTCCGCGAAGGACTCGGTTTCATACCTCGGCAGGAAGTACCCTCTCGGAAAACAGAGCCTGAAGGAATGCGGATACCAGTATGAGGCATATTTCATTAAGCATAACATTTATTTGTCAGATTCAGGCGGAAAGTGGCACAATGCCGAGGGTGTTTCGGGAGTCCTGCAGCGACTGAGGGAAAGTGTCCCTGGTGACCGGATCGAAATTCTTATGCATCCCGAATGGTGGGGCAAGACTGAACAAAAAACCCCCTGAATCCCCTGAAGGGGACTTACCTGACCCCCTTTTGGAGGTTGGGGGTAATCCTTTACGGGCTTTGCTAATACTTAGCGCACTTTGCGGATAAAAGAGCGAAGGTGATAATTCTATTCTGATCGATTCTTTAAAATTTACTATCTTCCGATCTTAACAATAAACCCATGAAACGAAAGGCAAACATCCTTATTTCGACTTGCTTTATCCTGATCGTCAGCGTTTTCACAACCGTGGCCCAGGTAAAACAGGTGAAGCTGACCAGCTTCAGCCTTCAGTCGTCTTCGCTTATCAAGTCGACCGGTGAAGAGATCTCAACTCCCGGATACAATTCAAAAGTTTACTGGTTTCCGGTAAAAGTCCCGTCAACTGTCCTGTCGGGGCTGGTGGCAAACGGAATCTATCCCGATCCCAATTACGGGCTTAATAATATGCTGATCCCGGATGCATCAGATGAGTTCAACAAAACCTACAAGCTTGAACAGTACAGCTTCCTTCCCAATGATCCAAATCCATGGAAGAAACCGTACTGGTACAGGACCGAATTCATGGTTCCTGCCTCTGATAACGGGAAATGTTTTCAGCTGATATTCAAGGGGATCAATTACAGGGCAGGGCTTTGGGTCAATGGCAGCCAGGTATGCGATTCCACAGTCATGGCTGGCATGTTTGCCCAGTACAGCTTCGACATCACCAAATATATCAAGGCAGGGCAAAAGAACGCTGTCGCTGTCAGGATCTATCCTCTGGATTACCCTGGTCTTCCTTCGACTGAACAGCTTGAGGCCCTTGGTGATTTCTATCCCAACGGCGGTCCCACCGGCGATATCGGTAAAAATGTTACGATGCTTTGCTCAGTAGGGTGGGACTGGGTTCCTCCGGTCCGTGACAGGAATATCGGATTATGGCTACCGGTTTATCTCAGGACAACGGGAAGCGTTACAATCGGGAATCCCAGGGTTACTACGGTTTTCAGGTCCGAAACCGACACAGCAGCTGCAAAGCTATCGCTCGACCTCACCCTCTTCAACCACTCGGGCAAGGATGAGGCCGGCAGCCTTACGGTTACCATCACACCGCAGAATTCTCCGGGAACCCCGGTGCGTATAGTCAGGAAGGCCACGGTACAGCAGAACGGCACTGCACGGATCGGACTGAATACTGAAAATACAAAAGAGCTTCTGATCAGCAATCCTGCGATATGGTGGCCAAATGGTTACGGGAAACCCAACCTGTACCGGATGAGGCTGCAGTTCAGCAACAATTCTGGTGTGACCGACGATACCGCTTTTCTCTTTGGGATCCGGACCGTGTCGACCAAAGCGGTGAATGTCAATGGGAGCTGGCGGCGTGATTTCTACATGAACGGCAGGCGGCTTCACATTACTGGCGGAGCCTGGGTGCCTGATTTTATGGTTAACCGCGATTCGCTCAGATATGATTATGAGATGAGGCTTTGCCGCAATGCCAATATTAATCTCGTCAGGATATGGGGCGGCGGGGTGACGCCATGCGACGAGTTCTTTGAAGCAGCTGACAGGTACGGGCTGATGGTATGGTCCGACTTCTGGATCACCGGCGATACTCAGGGTGAGTTCAAAGGGTCTCCTGACTGGCCCTTCGAGGGTGAAGTATTCAAGAAGAACGTTACCAGCACGATCCTGCGGATCAGGAATCATCCCAGCCTAATGGTATGGACAGGAGGAAATGAAGGCCATGCCCGCAAGGAATTGTACGACTTCATGAGGAGCAGTATTATCGACCTTGACGGAACAAGGCCTTTCATACCCTGCTCGTCAGGATTCGCAAATCTCCCGGCAGGCTGGCCCGCGTCATGGCCCGATAATCTTCCCGGTGGGGTCTACAGCGGCGGCCCTTATACCTGGCAGGATCCGAAAGCTTCATATGGCCGTGCAATGGCTGGAAGGGACTGGGTCTTCAAGGATGAGACAGGCCTTCCGTCACAACCGCCATACAATATTATGCCTAAGATAGTGACCGACCTGGTATGGGATAAAACCCTGCCTTTCCCGCTCAACAATTCGTGGGGATACCACGACGCCTGTTCGGGCAACGGACACTGGGAGCTTTATTACAAGGAAATGGTAAACCGCTACGGGGAACCGGAGAGTATGGAGAACTTCTGTGATAAAATGCAGCTTATGAACGCAATAGGCTACCAGGGTATTTTCGAAGCCGCAGGGCATAAGCTGAATGATATCGGCGGGGTTATGCTCTGGAAACTCAACGCGGCATTCCCCAGCGTGGTATGGCAGGTCTACGACTGGTTCCTCATGCCTAATGCCGGATACTATTTCATGCAGAATGCCTGCGAACCGGTACATATCCAGCTGAACTTGATTAGCAACAAGGTCACGGTCCTGAATCGGACTTACAAGCCGGTCCCAAACCTGACATCCCAGGTCGATATCTATGGGCTTGATTCAAAGCGCCTGTATCACGATCAGGCCGCCGTTTCGCCCGGAGCCACCGATGTAAAGGAAACTTCAGCCATTGCCGACGCACTGAAGTCAACGAAGGGCATTGTGTTCGTAGTACTGAACCTGAAAAACGCATCAGGGAAGGTTGTCTCGCGGAATATTTACTGGATATCATCCGACGGCAACTACAGGCCCATGAACAGCATGGCAAAGACTGACGTTTCAGTGGTCTTCAGTCCTGCCCCTTCAGGCAGGAACGACAAAAAATGGACTGTGCGGGTAACGAACAAGTCAGATAAACTTGCATTCTTTATCAGGCCCCAGCTTATGAACAATGGCGAGGAGGTGCTGCCAGCCTACTGGTCAGGGAATTATTTCTCGCTTGCGCCCGGTGAAAGCATCACAGTTGCTGTAACCTGCCCGGCTGCAGCCGTAAAGGGGGTGCAACCTGTGCTGAAGGTTTCCGGCTGGAACGTGACGGCAAAAGAGGTGAGTGAGAGCGGAAATGTTAAGGTATCTAAATAGCTGAAATTTAATAAAGTAAGTTTTCCCTCCTTGAAAAGGAGGGAAAACTTATATCATACCGGCTCTGTGGCAATTGGGGAAAAAGGTGGTTAAAAAGAAGACTATTAATATGCTGAAGGCTTTTAGAAACGCTGTCATCTTTACCGGAAAAGAAAAGATTACCGGCAAGGCAATAATTGTTAAAGACGGGTATATTACAGAACTTATTGATCCTATTAGCATTCCGGAAAATGCTGAAGTCATTGACTGCCATGGTACAAACCTGGCTCCCGGACCAATCGACCTCCAGATAGCAGGCGGCGGCGGGTACCTCATTTCTGCCCATCCTACAGCCGATGCCGTTGAAGCGATGATATCCAGCCTGGTTTCAGAAGGTACTACCGGGTTTCTCATTGTGCTGCCAACCAATACATTCGAAGTTTACAGGGCGGTCATTGAAACAGTAAAGAAGAATACGCACCCTGCACTTCTCGGGCTCCATCTCGAGGGCCCCTATATAAGCCATCACCAGAGGGGAGCCCATATGCGCGAACTGATACGCACACCCGAGGTCGGCGAGCTGAAGGAGTTGATTTCAGGCGCGGAAGGTGTGATCAAGATGATGACTGTCGCTCCGGAGGTTTGTTCTCCTGATGTGATCAGGCTGCTGAACGACAGCGGAATAGTCGTGGCAGCCGGTCACAGCAATGCAACTTTCAGGGAAGCAGCAGAAGGTTTTCGCCGGGGTATCCGGACCACCACCCACCTTTTCAACGCGATGTCGCAGCTTCATCACCGTGACCCGGGACTGCCGGGGGCGGCCTTCCTTACAGCGGATGCACATGCGAGCATCATTGCCGATGGCATTCATGTTGACTACAATGTCGTAAGGATCGCAAAGAAGCTGATGAATGAGAGGCTGTTCCTTGTCTCAGATGCCGTGGAGGAGTGTTTTACGGGCCCGTACAGGCATGTTAAAAAGGAGGACAGGTTCACCTTGCCCGACGGCACACTGTCGGGTTCAAAGCTTTCGATGCTGAAGGCTCTGGCTAACTGTGTGAAACATGCCGGAATTGCTCCCGATGAAGCAGTCAGGATGGCAACCGCATACCCGGCTGAAGTGCTTGGGATCCCTGACAGGGGCCGAATTGCTCCCGGCTGCAGGGCTGACCTGGTAGGCTTTTCCGATGATTTCAGGCTGAAGCTTGTCTGCCTTGGAGGCAACATTACTATGTCTGGCTTTTAACCAGCAACCAGCAACCAGTAACCAGAAACCAGTAACCAGTAACCAACAACCAGCCTATGCCCGTCTTAGGAGTAGATATTGGGGGAACAAAGCTTGCCGCCGCACTGATCTGCGAAGACGGAACTATCATACGGAAAGAATACTGGGAGCTGGGCGGAAGGAAAGGAACTGAGGTTGGGAGTTTTGTGACAGATATGATCCGGATGTTCAATTCCGGGGAAAGCCAAACCGGTGCAGTCGAATCGATTGGGATATCAGTTCCCGGCATCAGCTACCCGCAGACAGGCAGGGTCTGGGTCCCGAACATCGAGGGTTGGACTGATTACCCGCTCATGGATGAGGTCAGAATGGCGGTCGGCAAGATTCCGGTGACGATCGACAACGACCGGGCCTGCTATATTCTTGGAGAAGCCTGGAAAGGCAAAGCTGTTGGTTGCAGGGACGCAATCTTTATCGGTGTCGGAACAGGTATCGGTGCCGGTATCCTGGTTAACGGGAGCGTTCTGAGGGGAAGTTCCGGCATAGCCGGAGCCATCGGCTGGCTGGCGCTTGAACCGCATTTCCTGGAAAAGTATATAGCCTGTGGCTGTTTTGAATATAATGCTTCGGGGGAGGGAATAGCACGCGTGGCGCGGGAAATGCTCAAGGAGAACATATCTTATTCCGGGATCTTAAGGGAGACCGGGCCGGAAAGGATTTCTGCCCGCACCGTATTCGAGGCCTTTGAAAAGCACGACTGGCTGGCTGAAAAGGTGTTGCTGCACTGCGTGGAATTCTGGGGAATGGCTGCTGCCAACCTGGTAAGCCTTTTTAACCCCCGGATGATAATTTTCGGCGGAGGGATCTTCGGACCAGCCGGGAAACTTTTGGCCAAAATAAAGGAAGAAGCTGAAAAATGGGCGCAGCCTGTCAGCATGAAGGAGGTCGGGTTTGAAGTTTCAGGTCTTGGCGGAGATGCCGGAATTTACGGTGCAGGTTACCTGGCTTTAAAGCGTCTTGCAGACGAAATCCAATGACAGATCAGAACTACAGAAAAAGTACCGTCTTTATTTCTGCCTGCGCGGGCATGCTTCTTTTCGGCATCTGCCTCATATCCCTGGGTTCGCTGGCACCCGGGCTGAGGGAGAAATTCAATCTTTCCGACCTTGGATCCGGCGCTCTTTTCTCGATCCTGCCGTTCGGGATCCTCATCGGATCGCTGGTTTTCGGGCCGATAGCTGACAGCAGGGGCTACAGGTTACTGATCTCTTCCTCCTGCATTATCCTGGGTGCCGGATTTGAGGGCATTGCTTTCGCTGCAACCCCGGGCATCCTCAAATTGTTCATTTTTCTCATTGGCATAAGCGGCGGGGCAATTAACGGTGCGACAAATGCCCTGGTATCGGATATAAGCGAAAGCGGCAAAGGAGCAAACCTGAGCCTTCTCGGAGTCTTTTTCGGAATTGGTGCCCTGGGAATGCCCCTCCTTCTGGGCGCACTGGAAAGCAGCCTGAACTTTGAATCGATCACCGCTGCGATAGGTATCCTCTCGGTAATGACCGGACTGGCATTCCTGCTCATCAGGCTGCCTGCACCGAAGGCGAAGCAGGGATTTCCAATTAAAAACGTACTGAAACTCCTTAAGGATAAAGCATTGCTTCTTATTGCGCTCTTCCTGTTCTTCCAGAGCAGCATCGAGGGTATCCTCAACAACTGGACAACCTCATTCATGATCAAGCATGTCAGCCTGCCTGGTAATATCGCCCTGTTCACACTTTCCCTGTTTGTGACAGGCATGACGGTGATGAGACTTCTTACCGGCACAATCCTGAGAAATTATCCGGTAAAGAATCTTATGATTATATCTTTTGCATTGATCCTGGCCGGGATCATCGCAGCCGGATCAGGCATGTCGCAGGCAGTCGTAATGACGGCATTCATGGCAATAGGGGCCGGCGTGGCAAGCGGCTTCCCGGTAATGCTGGGGATGGTAGGAGAACGATATGCCGCCGTTTCAGGTACAGCATTCAGCTTTGTCCTCTTTATCGCCCTTATTGGGAATACCTCTCTTAATTATGCCATGGGACTGATCTCACAAAGATTCGGGATCCGTCATTTCACAACATTGATCTTTATCATTGCAGTTATCCTGATAATGCTTTTCTTTATCATTGTTAAAAACTTTAAAAGAGAAAATTCAAATTCAGTGTAAGTCATATTTAACCGCAAAGTCCGCAAAGTTTGTCCCTTTTGTTCTTCGTGTGTACTTAGTGTGCTTTGCGGTTAAAAATTTCAAAAAAAGAAACTATGCTGGCAAAACAATGGCTTGAGAATGCCCGCGGCATAATGACGCGGATCGAGGAGACTCAGATGGAGAACATAGGGAAAGCAGCTGAGATGATGGCCGCCACTATCGAACAAAAAAGGTGGGTACACACCTTCGGATGCGGACATGCAACCCTTCCGATCGAGGAAATGTATCCCCGCATCGGGGGGTTTGTAGGGTTCCATCCTATGGTAGAACTGCCGCTGACATTCTTTACCAGGATCACCGGGGAGATGGGAGTCCGTCAGTTCGTATTCCTTGAACGTATTGAGGGCTACGGCAATGAGATTATGAAAAGCTATGACTTTGATCCGAGGGATATCATGTGGCTCTTTTCCCATTCGGGGATCAACAATGTCAATATCGATGTGGCGCTTGAAGCCAAAAAGAGAGGGATGAAAGTGATTGTTTTCGGCTCTGCCGAAGCTGCAAAGGGAAGAAAAACCAGGCACTCGAGCGGGAAAACAATATTCGACATAGCCGATGTGATCGTTGATACCTGTGCACCGCTTGAAGATGCATCAGTGGTCCTGAAAAACCATCGTGACAAGATCGGGCCGGTATCGACCATGGCGTTCGTGACATGTGTCTGGATGACAATTACCACGGTTGCCGAGATCCTTGCTGACAGGGGTGTAAAGCTCTATATTCATCCTTCACACAATGTTCCGGGTGATGAAACTGCCCGCGAACGGCTCGATGAGGCGCTCACCGAATACAAAAACAGGATCGCGGGGGTCTGACGTAAAGTAGGCGGATGGAAGTGCAGTGCAGGCCGGATAACTCAGTGCCTCTCCGTGCCTTCTCCTGATCTCCCCTGTGTAAGTTTCTCCTTTATCCATTCCTCGCTGAAGGCCGAATGCATTATTGTCTCATGCTGCTTTACGCTCCAGGAGTACGTCACGTGGATGAGCCCGTCCCTGCCCTGGATTATTGTCGGGTAGGAAAATGAACCTTCGCCCATGTTCTTTTCCTCGAGATATCTGGTCCATTTCCAGGTTCTGCCTTCATCATCCGAAAGACTGACGGCAAGGCGGTACCTGTCCTCCTCAAGGTCGTTGTATGCCATTATCCAGTCGCCGTTACAGAGCGCGATGGCATAAACGCTCGATCCGGGATTGGGGATCCCGGATTTCCGTGCATAGCTCCAGGAATAACCTTCATCGGTTGATTCGCTGAGCATTATCCTGCCGGGGAAATCGCCGTTGTCCCTCATGAATGCCACGATCGTCCCGTCTTTTTTCCTTATGAGGGCAGGCTGAATATTTCCCCTTCCGACTATCGGCCGGCATGCTTTCCATGTATTACCGCCGTCTTCAGAAACGGCAACCAGAGAGAGGCTGAATCCGTCAGAATAGAGGGGCAGAAGAAGCTTACCGTCCGGCAGCAGCAATGGCTGCACCCTCGTCATCCACCCGGTTTGCCGTTTCGCCGGATCCCCGGCAGCCGCAGCTATCATCTGCTCATATCTGGGGGCATAGGAGGCAGTCACTACATCAGGGTACTTTATCTCGTTAAATTGCCTGGTGATCGTTTCCTGGAATTCCTTCCCGGGTTTAAGGATGATATCATCCTGCCAGCTCCAGACCGGCGGCCCGGAATTCAGATAATCGACAGATATCCTGGTCCTCAGAAGCGAGTTTTCCCATCTGCCGGCAAGTGTGGCTATCCAGACCAAATGCAGGCTGTGAAGTGGATCGATGAACAGGACCGGATTAAGATCCGGAAATTCGGGGGTGTCGGCAAGAATAAAGGGCTCGCTCCACCCCGGGGCGCCCTTTTTCAGCCTCGATCCCATGATCACCACATTATCCGCTTCCCGTTCGCCGGAGCCCTGGTACCAGCAGCACAGCAAGTCTCCGTTACCCAGTTCGACAACAGAGCTGCTATGAACATGAAGGGCAATCGCCGGGAATATTGCCTCAGATTTGAATTCAGCCTTCACCTTATTTGCTTCCTGCGCGGAGACATTTACCGTACCGGCAGATATTGCCAGGACGGACAGGATCATACCGGCTGACGCTGATGTCAGGTTTTTATTGGACATAATGAACAAATGTAGCAAACATGGATCAATAACCAACTCCGGGTTCACGAAAGCCTGGCATCATGTCAGCCAGATGTAAATGAGCAGGGTTATGATTGCCAGGATCCCGAGGTGCAGCCTCCAGTCGCGGATCCCCTCAAACCGGGCAACCCGTCCGCTGTAATTGATCGTTGTCCTCTCAAGTTTGTCAGGGTCGCTCTTTTCAGTGAAGAATGATACAATGAACAGCACTGCGGTGATGGCGATCTCCGCCCACAAACCCCTGTACCCGAAATTCAGGGTAAGCTTGTGGTGGAGGAATGGGAACATAGATCTTCCTGCCTCGGGCCCCGCAAGCTGATCGGTCACAAAGACCGTTGCAAGAACGATACCAGCAATAACCGACCAGGCGGCGCCTTTTAGCGTGACCTTTTTGCTGAGGATCCCGAAAAAAATTGCCGGAAAGACCGGTAATACGAGGTATGCCGTGATGGTTTGAAGGTATTTGTACAATCCTTCTTCATTGAGGTACACCAGCCATGCTGCACCGATCCCCAGCAAGGTTGCGGCCATTATGATATAACGGCCGAGAGTTACCTGTTTCTTCTCCGGAAGTCCAGGGCGGAATTCAACAATAAAATCCCTGACAACAAGTGTCGAAATAGAGTTCAGCACGGCTATCAGCGAAGTTATCAGTGCCGCCATCAGGGATGCCAGAAGTAATCCTCTCAGTCCGGCCGGCAGAAGCTTGTTAAGCAGCAGGACAAAAGTCTGTTTGGTGGCGTCGCCGGTCAGCTCCCCGGGGTAGAGGGCATATGCAATTACCCCCGGCAGGGCGAAGATGAAGATCGGGAATAGCTTCAGGAAGGTGGCGAACATTGCGCCCCACCTTGCATTCTTAAGGTCAGGTGCAGCCAGAGCCCGCTGAACGTTCACCTGGTCGATTCCCCAGTAGAAGATGCCTGCATAGAAAGCCGTTGCCAGTATCCCCCAGAACGGGTAGACCGGATCATCGTATGGTTTTGCAATGGTAACCATCTGGGGTGCTTTGGCAACCAGGCCCTCCCAGCCTCCAACCTTATGAAGGCCGATCATCAGCATGATCGCGGATCCTCCTATCATGATTATTGCCTGTATCGCATCGGTATATGCCACCGCGGTGAATCCGCCTATAATGGTGAACATTGCGACTGCAACAGCAATTGTAAAGACCGTTGTCATTATGTTCCACCCGAGTATGCTGTGAAGGACGAGTGCTCCGGCAAATAGGGTAAATGCTAGCTTGGTCATGATGCTGATTATCAGCATCAGCCCCGAGAAGAATGTCCTGGCCCTGCGGTTATACCTTATCTCCAGGAACTCGGGAATAGTATAGATCCTGTTTTTAATGTAATAGGGAAACAGGACCGAGCAGGCGACTCCCAGGGTTATCACGGTTGTCAGCTCAACCGAGCCGGCCGACAGGCCATAGCGGTATGAATCGCCTGACAATCCGACCAGGTGCTCAGCGCCAATGTTTGTGGCAAAGATTGAGGCTCCCACGATGGGCCAGATGATCTTTCTTCCGCCGAGGAAGAAATTGGTGCTGTTCTGGGAAGCTTTCTTCCGGTAGGCCATATAGAGTCCATAGGAGAGGCTGCCTCCCATTGTAACGGCAAGGACCATCCAGTCGAGGAAGGATAATGAAAGACTCATATGAGGATCAGTGGTTGAGATTGGCTGCAATCATGTCAAGACGCCGGATACTCTGGATCATTGATCTTACAGTATGGTAGTTGATCTTCCACGAATGACCCATGTGCGTCCAGATTGGATCACCACGGCGTGACATCAGCGGGAACCACTCACCGATACCCCTGTTTATCATTTTGTCGAAAACGAACCTGTGGACGTTTTTATAAGCGTTCCAGTATTTCTCATCACCGAACAGAAGCACCGCATCCAGGAGACCGGTCAGGACCTCGGCCTGCTGCCAGAATTCCTTCTCCCTGTCGTAGACACCTCCGGAGTGGGGGCCTTCAACATAGACCCCGCCAAATTCATAATCAATCCCGTTATCGACGGTATGGTCGAAGATTGTCCTGAAGAGCCCGGCATTATCCGCCGGATCGATCTTAAGGATGTCGCAGGCATGGATAAGCAACCAGGCAAATTCTGCATTATGTCCGAAACAAGTGTTATCCGTAGCGTTCCCTTTCTGCCCTTCTGCTGAAAACCTGTCCCAGCCCCAGATAACGTCGAATTTTATCTGCGGAGCGACCTCCCAGTTCTTAAAGAACTGCGGGATCCCGGTCTTATAAACCGGGTGGATTATCCTGTACATGAGCAGGTCAATGTCCTCGAGCAGCTTTCGCCTGTGGACCTCTCTTCCGGAACATTCATAGAGGGCAGTGAAGGCTTCCATGAGGTGCATATGAACATCGAGGGTTTTCCTGTCGCCGCCCTTGCCTCCGGGACCTTTGATCGTCCAGTCCCGGTGAAACATCTCCCAGTATCCCCCGTACATCGAATCGACGCAGTACTTCTGAATGAGGTCGAATACCTTCTCAGCATATTCGATCCCCCTCGGATCACCGGTTGCAAGGGTGTATTCACTCAGTGCATAGATCGCGAAGCTTTGCCCGTAAATGATCTTCTCGTCGATCTTTACATTCCCTTTCCGGTCCATCATCCAGAAGAAGCCCCCATGCATTCTGTCCCACATCTTATTGATCAGGAAATCTGCACCATGCCTGGCATGCGGTTCGCACTCGCCATTTCCGTAACCGGCCCGGTGTGCCGACGACATTGTGTAAAGACATCTGGTCTGAGCAATCAGCGACTTTTCATCCTCGCCGGAGTCATTTCCGTCTTTGTCAAAATGCGTCAGGTAGCCGCCGTTAGGAACATCCTTCATCCGGGTAGTCCAGAAGGGGAGGAGCTCATTTACAAGATGATGTTCTGCCTCATTTCTTAATTGAAGTACTTCAGTCCTGTTCATGACAATCTGGTTGAATTATTAATAGTCTGGGTTTATGATCGGGATTCAGGGATTTTGATTTGATGCAAGAAGCTGATATAATGTCAGGAGGAAATCCCTGTTGTCTGCTGAAAGATAATGGGTTTCTCCTCCCATCCTGCTGAAGGTCTTGCAGTAACGCAGGAAATAGGCTGGATTATCAGCCGGCGGCTCCCCGGCTTTTTGCCAGTCCCATTCTGAACGTGCAAGATCGACAACAAGGATAAAGTGGCCATCTATGCGGCTGCCATGCTGAAGCCTGATATTCTGCGCCATTGAAAGGGATTTTTCAAAGATCATCGGGGACATCACTGCTGATCCCACGGACATATACACCCCATCATCAAGACCGGCGATGCTTCCCGCAAAAGTCAGGAAGTCTCTCAAGGCTGTCTGTCCTACTGCGGAACCGTTATTCAGGGGGTGACAGTAAATAATATCGTGACCGATCATGGGGTGGCCAGTGAAGGGGATTCCCAGCTCGAATGCCCTGGCCTGGACCGAATATTTCCTGAAAGGGTGAGGGATGCTCATGGATCCCGGGATAAGGCCGAATGTTTTGATTATCCCTGCCAGCTGAATGGCTGAAGATGCAGTATCAGGATCTCTCCTCATGATCTTTTCAGCCTCCTGATAAAGAAAGTCAGGCTGAGGGAGCTGCAATCCCTCACGGGATATCATCTTCCCAACAGATTCACCGTAGCCGAGGCCTTCATAGGCGCCGACAGCAAGCGCAAGATTTATAAAAAAACCTGTCTCTTCCCAGATCCCGAACCGCCCAAGGGGGACATTCTCCCTCACATCCTCGCTTGTTTTGCCGTGAAATGCGATCTCCCAGTCATGGATAATGGCAGCCCCGTTTGTTGCAATATGGGTCAGGTAACCTTCTTCCATAAGCGCTATGAGGGCCGGCGCCATCCCGTTCTTTATGGCATGGGCCCCAAAGGCAAGCATGACCGGTTTGCTCATTGCGATGGCTCTCCTGATCCGGTCTGAAGTTTTTTTAACAAGCGAAGCTTCCGGGTCGGGGAATAGAGCCGGCTTTTGAGTTAGCGAGACCATGTCCCGCTCCACGAGGAATTTGCTTTTCCTCTCGTTCAGCTTTATGAAGGAAAGACTGGCCCGGTCGAATTTTTGGTTTGCCATTCTATTGGATATTAAGAAGCTCCGAAAGAATTATCATTTGTGAGAAATCTGGGACGACGAGATCTGCACCCGCCTTGATTAGCCTCGAACGCTTATGTCCGTTGAGTCCGAAACGCTTCACTTCATCACTCGCAATACCGACAGCAAGGCCGCCACGTTTGCGGGTTTCCCGTATCTCGACGGGACCGTCGCCAAACGTCACGACAGAGCAATGATCGCTACTCTCCAGGGAGTCGAGGATGCCATCCAGGATCTCTTTCTTCGCTTCTTTCCGCACATCACCGACAGCTCCGAATATCCGGCCTTCGAATAACCCGTCATAGCCCAGAACCGCAGCTTCTTTCACGACATCGCCTGTATCCGTCCCGCTGACCAGGTAAAGTCTGATACCGGCATGATACATCATATTAAGGAACGGCACCGCATTCCTGATCGTAAGGTCTTCAACCGAAAGTTCACCATTTTTTAGTTTTCCAATTCTCTGTTGAACCATTTCGAGCAGTTCCCGGTTGTATATCTTCTTGTATTCAAATTCATTAAGTATCTTATCTTCAGGGATAAATCCGAAATCCCTGATAAGTTCAGCAAGCCCTTTCATCTGGACAAGAGTCTGGATGCCGGTTGTATTATCTATGAATTCTTCAACCTGAACCTTGACTTTATTGAAAACCGGTTCTGCAATTTCGTTGTATCTGTCACCAAGTATGCTTTTAATCATCATGGGGGCCATGATCTTCTCCCATCCTTCACGCAGGGTCGAGACGGTTCCGTCGTGGTCGAAAATTGCATGCCGGATCCGCGGCTTGCCAATACTGTGATTGATGATCTCTATTTCGCTGCCAGAGTGATACACGGCTTTCCGGGAATTTCCGGCAAGGTCGCTGTTATAGACGTAGTCAGGATCGGAACCAATAGCAAGTATCTCTTTTGGGGAGGCGGTACCGGTCTGAAACAGCTTTTGCACAGTGACCCCTGCAACAAATGTACCCATGCAGGCGGCAGATTCGATATCGTAACCGGCTGCCAGTGTGGACGCTGCACCGGCAAGGTAACTGTCACCAGCCCCGACGCTGTCGATTCTTGATGTTATCATTAACCCGGGTATCTCACGGATTCCCTGCTGATCGGCCACCAGTGAACCCCTGCTGCCGCAGGTTATGAACAATGGTTTGCCGAAACGATTGTACAGTTCCCGGGCATACGATATGACCCCGGCAACAGGTATCTCTTCGTCAGGATTACTAATGAACCCGCAAAGCCGGGCTGCCTCCGTGTCGTTCATCTTGCGGATCGTTCCGGCATAGTAATCATTATAGCTCCTGCTGTCGGTAATGAATTTCTTTGAGGGGAACATGCTGATAACCCCGAGGAGCTTCGCTTTAAAGTAATCAGTATGGATGCCCGAAATCACCTGCTGGTTGATAAGGATTATGTCTGTACCGGGGATCTCAGCGACCAGGTTACTGATCAGTTGGTCGGCAGTGCTTTCCGACAACCTGTTGAAATTACCGTAATCCATCCTGTTCAGCTCCCTGTCGCCGGCATAAGGCTTGGCATAAGTATGTGTACACCAGCCGTCTTCCTGGGTAAGGAGGTTCCCGGAGTCAATCCCGTCGATTTCCATGATCCTGACCATTTCTGAGCCAAAGGGGTCTGAGCCGATTACGCCAAAGGCCCTGACGCCGCCTGCACCCATTGCCTTAAGGTTGGCAGTCACGTTTCCTGCCCCTCCGAGAGAATACCGCTGGTCCCTGACAGGGTTGGTCCCAAGGCCGGTCTCGACAGATATCTCACTCCCGGATTCATCGATGAACCAGTAGGCGTCGAGGCAGAAGTCTCCGATCACCGCAATATTTACCGACTTTATGTCGTCAAGGATCCTTTCCAGCAATTCCCGGTTCATTGGCTGCAGCATTTGATTTATTGTCAATGTCGTACATAAGTTTATTCCTCGAGAAGGCTGACCTCCCTGATTTCACCGCCTGCTTTATTGAAGCGAAGGGTCTTGATCTCGCAGGGCCTGAATTCACCTGTCCATTTTTTGCCTGCGAAATGAAGGCCGATACTCGCATGAGTTTTAGCTCCAAGGGTCTCGACGCACCTGATTATCAGATCATCTCCCTTTTCTGAAAGCTTCATTGCAGTAATTGCAATGGCGGGAGCATCAGATGAAAGGAACGATTCGGCGAGCGGCATGGTGCCGGGGTGAATTCCCTGGTAGACGGCCATGAGAGGTGACATGAACTCTTCGGTTATTGCGGGAACATTGATCTCTTTCCAGGTACCGGAATGAGGGATCAGCAGCATCCTGAAACTCTGGATCCCCTGGTCCATCCAGAGGTGTTCCGCGTTCATGTCGAGTACCCTGGGCTTGTGATGGGCATAAACTGCCGACCGGGCGACCGATACCCTGAGATCATTGCCCTGGGCACTGTATCCGTACTTCGCCTCGTTTATCACTGTCAGCCCGTATTGTTTACCGCCGCTGGTTCCGGTAATATCTATCCAGCGTTGTCCGGGATTCTCATCACCGTTTGCCTCCTTCAAAATGTGTCCGTAAGGGATCTCGTATGTAATTTCCGGTGAATCCACATCAACCGGGAAAGAGAATTTCAGCATTTTCAAATGCTCATGCCAGTCGAGTGTCACCCTTGCTTCAATGTTGGGAGAACCGGCGCATATTAACCAGTCAATCACGAGGCTGGAGGCATTATATGTGGTTTTGGTACGGATTGTAGCCCTTAGCGGCCCGTTCTCGGTAATTTTTATCACTGCATTGCCGAATTCCCCTATCTCATTCGGGAATGACCTCACATCATGGCTCCAGGTGTCACTGGGATCATCGATCACGACTGCCCGGCACCCGGTCATTCCGCCGGAGAAGATCTCCCTGTCATTCCTAATGTCAAAAAGACTCACAGTCCCGTTATCGGCAAATCTCAGCCTGACATATTCGTTTTCGAGAGTGCGTTCGCCTGCTTTTACCGGATTCCCGGGAAAGCCGGACCCGTTTTCGGTGATGCGCAGCTGGCGGTACCCGAATGGCGGAACGGCTACTTTGGCAAGAAGCTTCTTTCTCCCTCCTGCTTCGGAGGAGCCGGATGTCCATTGGTGCGGAAGCAGTTCATGACGGTCATCCTCAACGCTGGAGGAGCGGTACGAGGCATCCCATCCAAGGTCATATTCGATCAACCCGTTCACTTCCCGCGGATGCGGATTGAAAACCACAAGGTAATCGCATGACGGATCTTCGGAGGGGATCTGCCATTCAAGCTTCTGAAGGGCGGTTGAAACCGTCTGATCCGCGATTGACAGGGCAAATCCATGGCCCTCGGCGGCTGTTTTGTAATGTTCGTAAAGTGATGTTCCCGCAAGGCTGTCATGGAATTGCAGGAACAACACTCTTTCCCAGGCTGCTGTAAGTTCAGCCTTCGGGTATACTGCACCCCAGGCAAAGGATCCGACCGAAGCTGTTTTTTCAGCTCTGACCAGCGCATGTTCAGCCTCCCGGTTTCCCTTCTTGATCGCGGACCCTGCAGTATAGCAGCCCACTGCATGATGCTGTAGGTCATCCCTGACAACAGGTAATTTTAATGAGTTATCAGCGCGGATCTCACTGAAGTAGTTTTCAGGGGTACTGTAAAACACAACCGGGGCTGTTTTATCGTTCCTTATCGAATCGATCGACCGGATGTTTTCCTTCGTGGCTCCTCCGCCATGGTCACCGGCACCGTAATAAGCCATAAAGCTTTTCACAGTCTGGTTACGGCCATATGCCAGGATCTTTTCAATACGCTCCTTCACCGGGCCTTCATCATTATAGCTTATCTGGATGCGATAGGTAAGGACCCGGCTCCCGTCGGGCGCCTCCCACCAGAAGATATCCGATGGCAGCTGCTTTTCGTGGGGGGCAGGGCGCATGAAAATGTAATTGTCCAATCCCTGGAGTTTCAGGATCTGGGGGAGGGTTCCGGCATGACCGAATGAATCGGGATTGGCAGCTACCTTTGCGCGACGGCCGAAGAGGCGCTCGAATGTCATTTGGCCGTAAAGTCCCTGCCTGACAAGAGCCTCGCCGGACGGGATATTTACATCAGGCTCGATCCACCATCCACCCACAATATTCCAGCGTCCCTCTTCGACACGCTTTCTGATCTCTGCAAGCATCGCCGAATCATTCTCCTCTACCCACCTGTAAAACTGGGCGGAGCTGGCGGTGAAAATAAAATCCGGGTTTTCATTCATCCTGTCAAGCGCCGACCTGAAGGTGCTCATCACAACCGACAGACCCTCGTTCCAGGGCCAGAGCCATACCGGGTCGATATGTGCATGCCCAATCATATGGAACCTGAAAGAGGAGGCATCCGTGGGCCAGCCTGAGCCGCCGCTTTTCCATGGCGGCAGAAGAGAGATCCCGGGACTCATTGCGACCATTGCGGTGCCGGTAACTGCCTGATTCAGAAATATTCTTCGTGAAATAATGCCTTTTCCTGCCGGATTGTTTTTTTTCATCTTGGCAAAAGATCTTTATGGATATAAGGGTTACACAGAGATCACGGAGGATTTCATTTTTAAAGCTCTGTGATTCTCTGTGATCCTCTGTGATCTCAGTGTAACCATTTTACGTGTAATAAACCGTTAATTTCCAAAAATATCCTCCTCCACCATCCTGCAGATCGCGTGATATACTGGAAGATGCAGCTCCTGCACGTGCGAGGTGCGCCTGCCGGGCACATTGATGAGGATATCGCAGAAAGCTGTCAGCCTGCCCCCTGTTTCGCCGCTGATCCCGATCACAGTCATTCCCACCGCTTTTGCCGTGATGGCTGCATCGATTATATTCCGTGAATTCCCGGAAGTGCTGAGCGCGATCAGTACATCTCCCTCACTGCCATATCCTGCAACCTGTTGGGCATAAATGAGATCAGGGTCAATATCATTCGCAGTCGCTGTGATGAGCGAGGTCTGCGACGACAGGGAGATTGTTGGTAGCCCCTTCTGAAGCTTTTCCGAAAGGTATTTTCCCCGATCGGCTGAACAGGTCGCCAGGCGTTCTTTAAGATCACCGTCCAGCGGACGTTCCTTCTCGAAGCCCTTCATCATTTCCCCGGTAATGTGGTCCGCATCGGAACTGCTTCCGCCGTTACCGCAAACCAGGAGGATACCACCGTTCCTGTAGCTCGCGGCGAGGCATTCGGCGGCCTTCCTGATGTCGCATTCAACCTGCGCCAGCCGCGGGTATCTCTCAATAAGTTCCTCGATAAACAGATTATTGACCATTTTGCATTTCAGAATTTATCCTCATAGACGGCCACACAGAGTGCGGCGTAATCTCCGATGGAATCACCAAGCTCAGCAGGCCTGATACTGCATACGGCCAGGGCTGGCGGCAAGGCTTCGTCCCTGAGCACTTTTTCAATCAGGGGTTTGAACAGCTGTTCATTCCTTGCGTAGATGCTCCCGATCACAATGCATTCGGGATTAAGGATATCTATCAGTGTTGCCAGTCCCTTACCAAGGTAACCGGCTGAGATGCTGATTATTTCCATTGCCACCGGATCACCGTTTATTGCAGCTGCTGCCACAGCTTTTGTGTCGAGCGACCTTATCATTTCCTCCAACGGACAGAAGCCTACGGCCTGGTGGCTTTTTAGTTTTTCAGAGACAACCGATCTTGCCAGCTGAGCGATCCCCCCACCGCTGCAAAACCCCTCAAATGAGCCTGCCTTGCCGTAGCCGACAGGGCCTGTCTCGGCAAGCCGTATATGGCCGACTTCACCTCCCAGGTCGTTTGTCCCGCTGTAAAGCTTCCCGTTGAGTATCAGCCCGGCACCCATGCCTGTGCCGAAGGTAAGGAAGATCATATTTGAGGTTCCTCTCCCGGCTCCCATGAGCCACTCAGCGAGCGCGCAGGCATTTGCATCATTCTGTAGAGCTATTTCAACTCCGAACTGGTCACTGAAGATTGCGGTGATCGGTACGTTGTCCCATCCAGGAAGGTTAGGGGGAGAATAGATCATGCCCTTCCCTGAGTCGAGGGGGCCACCGCAGCTTATACCGATCCTCCTGAGCCTGCTGCCGGGAAGCTCCGACATGACATACCTGATGTGGATGGTGAACTCGGCAAGGATATTCCTCCAACCCCGTTCCGGTAGGGTATTGAAGAATACTTTCTTTTTTATGCCAAAGTGTGAATCGCCTGCAACAACTGCACATTTTGTGCCGCCGATATCGAGGCCGATATAGATTTCATCCGGGGAGTAAGCTGGCATCGGAAACAGAGCTTCAGGGTTAAACGAACGGGTATTAAATATAAATCAATATTATCAGATTAGATTAATATGGCAGCGATTTTATTAATGCCTTCCGGCTCTCGGCCCCCCTGTTCCGTCAGCCCCCCTGGCCCCCTGTTACAACGACTCCCCTGGCCCCCCTGAAGGGGGGAATTGCAGCACAGTTATGACTTTTCTGAAAGGAGCATTAAGAGCACGTTTTTTCCTCCCCCGTAAGGGAGCCGGGGGGCGAAAACTAACAAGGGGCTGGGCGGCAAAACAAAGAAGGTGAATGGGGGCGAAACAAACAAATGGCCGGGGGACGAGCGAACAAGGTGAATGGAGAGCGAAATTAACAGGGAGTATACCTTCAAGCAGGAAGGTAGGTCAATTTGTAAGTTCAAATGTTCATTTTGTAAAACCCTGCTTTTTATTTTGAAATCAATTGCTACATTCGTAAACAACTAACCCTGACTCAAACCCGGATCCGTAAATGAAACTCTCTCTCCCGGACCTTATCGTGTTTCTTGTCCTGACTGTGGGAAATGTGATCATTGGTGCAGCCTTCTATTCAAGGAACAAAACGGCGAAACAGTTTACGTCCGGGGGAGGAAAACTCCCTCCGTGGGTTGTGGGGATGTCGATATTCGCAACATTCGTAAGCAGCATCAGCTACCTGGCCCTGCCGGGTAAGGCGTATTCTTCAAACTGGAATGCACTTGTATTCAGCTTTTCGATACCTGTTGCATCATTTCTTGCAGTCAGGTTTTTTGTCCCGCATTACCGCCGGCTCGGCAGCATCTCCGCCTATAGCTACCTTGAAGAGCGTTTTGGCCCCTGGGCAAGGATTTACGCTTCCGTCTGCTACATCCTGACCCAGATAATGAGGACCGGAGCGATCCTTTTGCTGCTTGCCCTGCCTGTAAATGCGCTCTTCGGCTGGAATGTGAAGACGATTATTATTGTAACCGGGCTTGCCGTAACGGCCTATTCGGTTCTCGGAGGCATCAGGGCAGTTATCTGGACTGATGCGATCCAGGGAATCATTCTTATCGCCGGGGCGCTTGCATGTGCACTGGTTCTGACATTTTCGATGCCATCGGGACCCGGCCAGATCTTCTCGATCGGAGCGACGAACCAAAAATTCAGCCTCGGCAGCTTCGGACCCAGCCTGAAAGATTCGACTTTCTGGGTGATACTGGTTTACGGTCTTTTCATTAATATTCAGAATTACGGGATAGATCAGAATTATATACAGCGATACATGACGACCGATTCAGATAGAGGAGCCAAGGCATCGACGCTTTTTGGATCCCTGCTGTATATTCCGGTCTCCCTGCTGTTCTTTTATATCGGTACCGCTCTGTTTGCCTTTTATAACGCCCATCCGGGCATTCTGCCGGCTGAGCTGACTGCAGCCTCATCAGGCGACAGGGTATTTCCATATTTCATGGCCCATAACCTTCCCCACGGAATGACTGGATTGCTTATTGCATCTGTTTTTGCCGCGGGAATGAGCACGGTCTCAACAAGCGTCAACAGCACTGCCACCATCGTCCTGTCGGACTATTACAAACGTTATGTGAATAAGGAATCGGGCGACAGGTCATCAATTCCTGTTCTGTATGCCTCATCCGCGATCTTCGGTGTAGTTAGTATTGCTGTCGCCCTATCCTTGACCGGGGTTAAAAGTGTGCTCGACGCATGGTGGAACCTGGCTTCGGTCTTCAGCGGGGGAATGCTCGGCCTATTCCTGCTCGGATTCCTGTCGAGGAGGGTTGGCAATTTTGATGCTGCTGCCGGTGTGATCGCAGGAGTGATAGTCATCACCTGGATGAGCCTGTCGCCGGTGCTCTTTACCAAAGGAGAGATGCTGGCCTTTAGAAGCCCGTTTCACAGTAACCTGACGATTGTGTTCGGAACAATCGTGATTGCGGTCGTGGGTTTCATAGTGACGAAATTTTTGCAGAAAAGTAAACCAGTAAACCGGGCCGAGCGTTAAGTCCCGACATGTTATGTCGGGATAGCGAAGGAGCCAGAATGCAGGGCAGGCAAAGAAAACCAGTAAACCAGTAAACGAGAAAACCAGTAAACCAGTAAACGAGTAAACAAGTAAACCAGTAAACCAATTACCCAAAATATGAAACGAATCATTATAGTACATTCACTGT
>DCFQ01000025.1 GCA_002319915.1 Bacteroidales bacterium UBA1800
AGGCCCAGATACCGGCAGGGCTCAATTATGCGATGTCGGGGATTCCTTACTGGACATTTGATATCGGAGGCTTCTGCGTTGAGAACAGGTACACGAATGCCAGGGAAGGTTCACCTGATCTCGATGAATGGAGGGAGCTCAACACGCGGTGGTTCCAGTTCGGGTCATTCTGCCCGCTTTTCAGGAGCCACGGCCAGTATCCTTACCGCGAGGTGTTCAACATTTCACCGGAAGGAAGCCCGACTTACAAAAGCATGGTCTACTATGACAACCTGAGATATCAGCTTATGCCCTATCTCTATTCCCTGGCCGGGCTGACCTACTTCAACGATTACACCATAATGAGGGCGCTAATCATGGATTTTGGCAGCGACAAAAACGTTAAGGCCATAGGCGACCAGTATATGTTCGGCCCGTCGGTAATGGTCGCACCGGTTTATAAGTACAAGGCCAGGAACCGGGAGGTTTATTTCCCGGGATCAGGGGGGTGGTATGATTTCTACAGCGGAGTTTACATCAGGGGAGGATACAGGCTCAAAATAGATGCGCCCTACGAAAGGCTCCCGCTCTTTGTAAAGGAAGGATCGATTGTCCCGTTCGGACCAGAAATGCAGTATACCAGTGAGAAACCTGCTGACCCTGTGCTACTCTATGTTTATTGCGGAAGGAATTGTGCTTTCACCCTGTATGAGGATGAGGGAGTGAACTACAATTATGAAAAGGGGCAGTGCAGCACCATACGGTTTGACTATGACGACCAGAAGGGCGAGCTTACCATTGGTGAAAGGAAGGGAGTCTTCACGGGGATGCTGGGTTCAAGGACATTCAATATCATCTGGGTCACCCGCGACAATCCTGTGGGTTTTGATCCCGGGAACAGACCCGATGCCACTGTTCTGTACCAGGGAACGAAGATCGTCATTGCAAAGAAATAAACCCAAAACACATAAACTGATGAAGATCCCGGGAATGCTTGCATTACTGTTGATGCTCAGCTTTTTCACGACAAGAGAGGCATCAGCACAGAAGGCTTCGCTCAGCGACTCACTCGGAGGAGCGCCGGTACCGCCTGAAATTGAAAACCCTGAATGCCTGGGGATAAACAAGGAGGCGGCTCATTCCACTCTGATGCCGTTCGGCGATCTGAAGGAGGCCCTCGTTGGCGGCAGGCACTCATCAACATGGTGCCGTAGCCTGAACGGTATGTGGAAATTTAACTGGGTCTCCTGGCCGCAGGCAAGGCCGGTTGATTTTTACCAGCCCTCATTTGACGTCTCCTCCTGGAAGGAGATCCCGGTGCCTTCAAACTGGCAGCTCCTGGGTTATGGAACTCCATATTACCGCAATATGGGTTACACTTTTAAAAAGGACTTCCCGAAAGTGATGTCAGTTCCGCCAAAGAATTACACCGCCCGGGAAGAACGCAATCCGGTCGGAAGCTACAGGAGGGATTTTGATGTACCGGCAGAATGGACCAGCAGAAGGATATTTATCACTTTCGATGGGGTCGACGCGGGTTTCTTTCTCTGGATTAACGGGGAAAAAGCCGGTTACAGCGTTAACAGCAGGAACAGTGCGGAATTTGACATAACAAAGTACGTGAAGCCTGGACGGAATATGGTTGCAGTCGAGGTTTACCGCTATACAACGGGAAGTTATCTCGAAGACCAGGACATGTGGCGCCTGAGCGGGATATTCAGGAATGTTTCCCTTTGGAGCTCTCCCCAGCAGCATATCAGGGACTTTTTTGTAAAGTCAGATCTCGATGGTTCATACCGGGATGCGAAGGTTGAGGTGACAGCGAAGATCAAAAATTACGGATCATCACCTTCCGGCCCTGAAAATATTGAAGCCTCACTTTACAGGGGAACAGCAGTCGTTCCCGGTTCCGGGGCCGCGGCAGCCGTACCTTCGCTCAAGCCTGGCGAAGAGAAAGTTATCAAGCTCAATTTTAATGTAAAGGATCCTGAGAAATGGACGGCAGAAACACCAAACCTTTACAGCATAGTCCTCACCCTGGCAGAAAAGAAGAAACCTGTCGAGATCATCTCGGCAAAGACGGGATTCCGGAAGATTGAGATCAGGGGAAGGATATTCCTTGTCAACGGGACACCTGTGAAGCTCAAGGGGGTGAACAGGCATGAGAACTGGCCCGATGTTGGCCATGCTGTCACGGAGGCCCAGATGATAAGGGATATCGAGCTGATCAAGCAGGGGAACTGCAACCATGTCAGAACATCACATTATTCAGATGATCCGCGCTGGTACGAGCTGTGCGATGAGTACGGATTATGGCTTGTGGCGGAAGCGAACGTGGAATGTCACGGGAATGCCGGAAGGTTCGACGAAGAACCAAGGATAAAGGCCCAGATCATCGACAGGAACGTCGCGAATGTCGAAAGCTTCAAGAACCATCCGTCGGTTATTATCTGGTCGCTGGGAAATGAGAACGGCAGGGGCGGTTCGAATTTCCGGTCCGCACTGGCTGCCGTAAAAGCGATCGACAATACACGCCCGGTCCATTATGAGGGATTCGGGACCGGCAAGGGCAACCCGGCCGATATCGACAGCAGGATGTACACTGCACCCCCCGAAGTGGAGCGCATCGCAGGCGACACCTCATTCACCAAACCTTTCTATATGTGCGAGTACGCTCACGCGATGTTCAATTCAATGGGATCAATAGGTGATTATAATGATGTTTTTGACAGCCATGAGAACCTGATGGGAGGGGCCATCTGGGAATGGCAGGACCAGGGGATATGGAACCGGCGCAATCCTGAACATGAGATACTTGCGTATGGTGGCGGATTCGGGGAATACCCGAACGACAAATACTTCATTCATAAGGGAGTGGTGGCTTCCGACAGATCGCTGAAACCTCATTACCCTGAGATGAAGCACGCTTACCAGTGGATAGGGATAACGTCCCCCGACCCCGCAGCAGGAATGATCGACATAAGGAATAAGTACCAGTTCACTGACCTTAAGAAATTCGGATGCTCATGGACTCTGTCAGAAAACGGGAAAGAGATACAGCGGGGGACGATACCAATACCTTCGGTCCCACCGGGGAAAGACATATGGATCATGGCGCCGTTCGATCTTAAAGACCAGGCGCCGGGCGCGGAATATTTCCTGAGAGTTTCATTCACACTTTTGAATGATGAGCTTTGGGCCGGGAAAGGCTTCGAGATCGCTTCCCAGCAGATCCGGATCCCGGTGAAGGGAGAAATTCCCGTCCCGCAGCCATCCACAGCCAAACCGGTCACTATGACCAGGTCAGGAAAAGCGATCAGTGTCAGGGGAGAGAACTTTTCGATAGTTTTTGATATTGCATCAGGGACATTCTCCAGGATTGAAGCAGGAGGCACCAATATCCTCAGGGACAGCGTGGGACCGCGTCTGCACCTGTGGAGGGCCCCTCACCGAAACGATGATATGTGGGCAGACCGGGGCTGGACAAATTCAGGGATAAAGGCACTGACATGGACAGTGAGGAATGTCTCGGTCACCCAGCCCGATCCTTCCTCGGTAAAGATCTCTGCCGGGCTGACCGGGGAGGGCAAAAACGGTTTCAGCGTGAAGCATGATGTTGTGTACACCATTTCGGGTGAAGGGGTTATCACAGCACAAAACAGTGTGGAATCTAGCAATCCGCAACAGGTGGCAGGACGGATCGGGGTCAGGATGTTCCTCGGCAGGCAGTTCGGGAACGTTGAATACTTCGGAAGGGGTCCGATGGAGAACTATTCCGACAGGAAGCGCGGTTCAGATGTAGGGCTTTACAGTAACACCGTGGCAGGGCTGATGACTCCCTATGAAAAGCCGATGGATGCCGGGAACCACGAGGATGTCAGATGGGTGAGCCTCACAACAGGTGAGGGCATTGGGATCAAGGCCGTAAGCGATACCTCGCTGATGCAGTTTACTGCTATCCCCTACAGTGATGAAGAGATGGAGAGCACCGAGTACAGGGCCGATCTTCCCAAAAGCGATAAAACCGTTCTCTGCCTCAGCTGCAAGACCCTGGGGGTCGGCTCGGGCAGCTGCGGGCCAAGGCCGCTGCCGCAGTATATTGTTTATTGTTCGCCTGTTTCATTCACATACAAGATCATGATCCTGAATGGCAAGAATTAGTGTACTCCATACACTTATAATCAATAGATCCAACTTAATAAACACGAAATGAAAAAACTCTATCTGTTCCTGGTCCTGGGCCTCATGCTCGGCGGATGCGCGAAAAGCCCGAAAAGCTTTGAGCTGCCTTCACTTGTAGGTGACAATATGGTGCTTCAGCAAAAAAGCGAGGTGAATGTATGGGGCAAGTGCACACCCGGAAGGAAAGTCACTATCACGGCCAGCTGGAATGCCGCAGCCAAAGCGGTTGCCGGGGAAGACGGAAAGTGGACCGCAAAGCTTCAGACCCCAGAGGCAGGCGGACCCTATACCGTCAGCATCAGTTCCAGGGATTCTAGCATCACTCTCAGAAATGTCCTCGTTGGCGAGGTGTGGTTCTGCTCCGGGCAGTCGAACATGGAGATGCCGATGGCAGGATGGCCGCCGAACGATACCATCATGTATTCCGCAAAAACCATTGCGGCGGCTGATGTTTCTGAAATTCACCTTTTCAATGTGGCAAGAAAAGTATCCGGGGAACCTCTCGATGATTGCACCGGAAGCTGGGAGGTCTGCACTCCTTCAACGATAAAACCCTTCAGCGCAACTGCTTATTTTTTCGGGAAAAAGCTTTACGATGAACTTCATATCCCGATAGGACTCATCGAGTCGACCTGGGGAGGGACTCCCTCGGAAGCATGGACCTCAGCCGCTGCCCTGGAGGGAGCAGGTGAATTTACCGCAGAGCTGAAAGCCATGAAGGAATCTATACCGATGCAGGCTGAATATCAGAAGTGGCTCGAAGGACACAGGCAGGTAATTGTCGGGACCGGAGAGGACCAGTGGAAAAACCTGAGTTTTGACGATAAGGATGTACCGGCACCGGAATTTGATGATGCATCATGGCCTTCGATGAACCTGCCCGGCCTGTTTGAGGCGGTCATAGGTGACTTTGACGGTGCAGTCTGGTTCAGGAAGAAATTTGAGCTTCCCGCCGAAATGACGGGTAAAACCCTCGTTCTGTCGCTCGGCCCCATAGATGATATGGATTGCACGTACTTCAACGGGAAACCGGTGGGATCGGTCGAGGTCGCGGGAATGTGGCAGGCCGAAAGGAATTATGAAATTCCGGCTGGTCTCGCCAAAACTGGTGAGAACATTGTGGCTGTCCGTGTTCTCGACACGGGGGGCGGCGGCGGCTTTAACGGCAAGCCCGGATCAATGAAGCTGGCATTGAAAGGTGTTGAAGCAAAGCAGATAAACCTTGAAGGTGCATGGAAATTCAACCCCGTGGCGGAACTGTCAGGGAACAAATTTTATGTACTGGGAACCTCTGTTGGTGAATTCAGCGGCACAAAGAGGCCGGTGCAGATCGGGCCATCGACGCCCACAACACTTTTCAACGGCATGGTCAACCCTGCAGTTAAATATACCATTAAGGGAGCGATCTGGTACCAGGGCGAGGCAAATGTCGGAAGGGCCGATCAGTATTCAAAAATATTCCCGCTGATGATACAAAACTGGAGGGATTCATGGGGGATTGCCGATTTCCCGTTCTACTTCGTGCAGATAGCCCCTTATATTTATTCCGGGCTCGATTCGACTGAATCGGCTTATCTCAGGGAAGCCCAGGGAAAAGCGCTCGTGATGCCTAACACAGGCATGGTCGCAACAAACGATATAGCCACGGTGATGAATATTCATCCGCCATTCAAGAAAGAGGTGGGCGGGAGACTGGCCGATCTGGCGCTGACAAAGAATTATGGAAAAGACCTTCCATGTTCGGGACCGACGTTTAAATCGGCAATAACTGACGAGACGATCATAAAGATCCTGTTTGATAATGTCCATGGCAGCCTGAAAGCCAGGAACGGCAGCCTCACAGAATTCGAGATTGCCGGAGCGGACGGGCGCTACCTGAAAGCCGATGCAAAGATATCCGGGAATGAAGTGTGGGTCTCCTCAGCAAAGGTCAGGGAGCCCAGGTCGGTAAGGTACTGCTGGCACAACGGTTCCGTCGCATCCTTATTCGATGAAAGCGGATTGCCGGCGTTTCAGTTCAGAACCACGGGAAACTGAAAGAATTTACTTTATACTCATTATTAAATAAGCATTATTATCTATGAAAAGGTTTCTGTTAATATCAGGATTACTGGCAGTTGCCGGTATTGTTATGACTGGCTGCCACTATTCAAAGATCAAGGAAATGGTACAAAAGCAGGTTTTTGGCAGCAAAGACGGGAAAGAGGTTTATCTCTTCACTCTCAGGAACAAGGCTGACAATGTCATCAGGCTTACCAATTACGGTGCAAAAATAACCTGGATCGAAGTTCCGGATAAGAACGGGAAACATGACAACATTACTTTTGGCTATGATACTTTTGATCAGATGGTTGCAGGCGACATGTCGTTCGGTTCCGTCGTAGGGCGCTATGCCAACAGGATAGCAAAAGGTACCTTCACGCTCGACGGGGTAGTGTATCACCTGCCTCTGAACAATGGACCCAATACGCTTCACGGCGGCCCCAAAGGCTGGCACAGCGTTGTCTGGAATGCTGAAATCATAAGCGAGAGCAAGGTGCCTTCAGTCAGGTTCACATACCACAGTCCCGACATGGAAGAAGGCTTTCCGGGCAATGTCGATGCTGAGGTCGTCTATACCTGGACAGACAACAATGAAATCGTAATGGATTACAAATGCACCACCGACAAGAAAACCGTTATAAACGTGACCAATCATGCTTATTTCAACCTTCACGGCGCAGGCAACGGGGATATTCTCGACCATGTCCTCACACTTAGGGCATCTGCCTTTACCCCGGTGGACTCGGTGATGATCCCGACAGGTGAGATCCGTCCCGTGGCTGGCACTCCGTTTGACTTTACCACGCCTCACACCATAGGGGAAAGGATAGGTGAGAATTATGACCAGCTTAAGCTGGGGCTTGGGTATGACCACAATTTCATACTCGATAACACCGATCCTGTCGATGTAACTGTTTATGAGCCGGCAAGCGGACGCGTTCTTGAAGTGATCACCGATCAGCCCGGCATGCAGCTTTACACTGGCAACTTCCTTACCGGAAGCCAGATCGGACACGGAGGTAAGCCATATAATTACCGCACCGGGTTCTGCCTCGAATCGGGGCATTATCCCGACAGTCCGAATCACCCAGATTTCCCGAGTACGGTCCTGAACCCTGGGGAGACCTTTAAATCACAGACAATTTACAGATTTTCAACCAAATAATAAATATTCTTAATTATACCTGAAATGACTACAAGACGGAAATTTCTGAAAAGTACGGCGCTTGCCACGGCGGGGATCGGGCTTGCACCGGCTATTTCAACAGTCCTGGCGGGATGTGCCCCATCCGACAGGATAAACATTGGGCTGATAGGGTGCAACGGGATGGGTTTTGCGGATCTGTCTGCCTTCCTCAACAATAAGGAGACAGAGTGCATTGCACTCTGTGATATTGATGATGATGTTCTGAATAAAAGGGCAGCCGGCGTCGAGAAAATGCGCGGAAAGAAACCGACAAACCTCTACAAGGACTGGCGCAAGCTTATAGAAAACAAGGATATCGACCTGGTGATCGTTGGAACACCCGACCACTGGCATTGCATGCAGATGGTTGCAGCATGCGAGGCAGGAAAGGATGTTTATTGCGAGAAACCGATCGGGCGTACCATCGAGGAGTGCAACATCATGGTAAAGGCTGCCCAAAAGAACAAGAGGGTTGTCCAGGTGGGACAATGGCAGAGAAGTGATCCTCACTGGCAGGAAGCCGTGGATTTCATCCAGTCAGGCAAGCTCGGGAAGATCAGGCTTGTCAGGGTATTTTCGTACCAGGGCTGGTGCCCTTCGATCCCTGTTCTGCCTGATGAACCGGTTCCGGCAGGGGTTGATTATGACATGTGGCTCGGCCCGGCGCCCAATCGTCCGTTCAACCGGAACAGGTTCCACTTTACCTTCAGATGGTTCTGGGATTATGCCGGCGGACTGATGACTGACTGGGGCGTTCACCTCCTCGATTATGCCCTTTACGGGATGAATGTGACGGCACCGAAGTCGATCATGGCCATGGGAGGAAAATACGGATATCCTGCCGATGCATGCGAGACACCCGACTCCCTCCAGACGATCTATGAGTTTGACGGATTCAACGTTCTCTGGGATCATGCCATCGGGATTGATGATGGCGCCTATGGAAGAAATCACGGACTGGGATTTGTCGGTGAGAACGGCACACTTGTCGTCAATCGCGACGGATGGGAGGTAATCCCGGAAGCTGTTAACGGAAAAGCCAGGATGGAAGCTGTTTCGCTAAAGAAGGGAACTGGGAAGGGACTCGAAAACCATGTCAGGAACCACCTTGACTGCATTGCGAAGAGAGATCCAAATACTCATGCAAGCATTGAGATCGGGGCTCATATCGCAAAGTTCTCCGCATTGGGGAACATTGCTTACCGTACAGGCAAAAAGCTGGTTTGGGACGGTACAAAATTCACCAACGACGCAGATGCCAACAATTTCCTGGTCCCATCATACAGGGACCCATGGAAACTGCCTGTGGTCTAGACACACAACGTAAAACATTAGAACTGCATAGTGACACGGAGCTGAACAGCATTATTGTACAGCTCCGTTGTTAAATATTTTCAACAAAAAACATTGTTTCATGAAAAAAATCCTGCCGGTTTGCATTGCGTCACTAATGATGCTGCTTCCAATAAATTCACGGGGACAGGCGAGTCATGATTTCCCCTTCAGGGATCCCTCCCTTACCTTCGATGTGAGGGTGAACGACCTGATCTCAAGAATGACCCTCAAAGAAAAATGTGACCAGCTCCTTTACACGGCTCCGGCAATTCCCAGGCTGGGCATTCCGGCATATAACTGGTGGAATGAAGCATTGCATGGCGTAGCGCGTGCCGGGTATGCTACGGTCTTCCCGCAGGCAATCACCACGGCAAATTCATGGGACGAACAGATGATGTTCAATGTTGCCACAGCAATATCGGATGAGGCAAGGGCGAAGTATCACGAGTTCCAGCGAAGGGGGAAGAACGGGATCTACCAGGGACTGACATTTTGGTCGCCCAACATAAATATTTTCCGGGATCCCAGGTGGGGAAGAGGGCATGAGACCTACGGTGAGGACCCATTCCTCACTGGCAGGATGGGATACGAGTTCGTAAAAGGGATGCAGGGCGATGACCAGAAATATCTCAAGACCGTTTCCACCGCAAAGCACTATGCGGTCCACTCAGGTCCTGAACCAATGAGGCACTCGTTCAACGCAAAAGTAAGCGAGGTTGACCTCCGCGAGACATACCTCCCGGCTTTCAGGACGCTGGTTGTGGATGCAGGCGTCGAATCGGTGATGGGGGCTTACAATATGTTCAGGGATTATCCCTGCTGTGCAAATCCCATTCTTTACGGGATTCTGAGGAACGAATGGGGCTTCAGGGGATACATCGTTTCCGACTGCTGGGCTATTTCGGATTTCTACACGTTCACCAAGTTCGCCAAAGATCCGGCGGAGGCTGCAGCTCAGGCTGTAAAGGCAGGGACGGACCTCGAATGCGGGGTCGACTACAAAAACCTTATGACCGCAATTGAAAGGGGCATACTCACTGAGGCGGATATCAACCTGGCGATAAAGAGGATTTTCACCGCACGGTTCCGGCTCGGTATGTTCGATCCGGATGAGATGGTCCCATATGCTCAGATCCCTGCATTTGTGAATTGTTCCGATTACAACAATTCACTTTCGAGGGAAGCAGCACGGAAGGCAATTGTTCTCCTTAAGAACTCAGGCAATCTCCTGCCTCTAAGCAAGGAGATCAGGACAATTGCCGTGATAGGCCCTAACGCCGACAACTTTGAGTCGCTTATCGGCAACTATAACGGCATACCAAGGAACCCGGTTACTGTTCTGAATGGCATTGCAAACAAGCTTAAGCCGGATACGAGGATCATATACACGGAAGGAAGCGACCTTGCCGATGGCATCCATAACCTGACTGTGATCCCGTCGCGTTACCTGCAGACCCCGGACGGCAGGCAGGGTGCCCTTGGCGAATACTTCAACAACCGGGATATGAAGGGTGATCCGTCTTTCACGAGGATCGATGACAACATTAACTTCTACTGGGAACAATATTCACCTTCAGCCGACCTTCCGGATGATGATTTCGGTGTCAGGTGGACTACTTTCCTGATCCCGCCGGAAACTGGCAGGTATACAATTGGCTGCTGGATTTCGTCCGGATATGAGATCCTGCTCGACGGAAAACGGATCCTTTCCGGAAGGAACGAGCATGAGGCATTCAATAATGAATACCAGGTTGATCTTGAGGCAGGAAGGAAATATAAGATTGAGGTCCTTCACAGGAATTATTCAGGGGATGCTGATGTCAAGCTGCTCTGGGCAAGACCGAGGCCCGGGATGCAGGACCTTGCCGTGAAGGCAGCACAGGAGGCGGATGCCGTCGTACTTGTGCTGGGACTATCCCAGCGGCTCGAAGGTGAGGAAATGAGCATTAAAATTGACGGGTTCCTGGGCGGCGACAGAACAAGCCTGGATCTCCCCGAGGCACAGGAAAAGCTTTTTGAAGCGGTAGCTGCAACCGGAAAGCCTATAATTGCTGTTCTCATGAACGGCGGGGCCCTGTCGGCCAACAAGATACAGGAAAAAGCAGCGGCCGTGATCCTTGCCGGGTATCCGGGTCAGCAGGGCGGAAATGCCGTTGCAGATGTCCTGTTCGGGGATTATAACCCTGCAGGGAGGCTGCCGGTTACCTATTATAAATCGGTCGATCAGCTTCCCCCGTTCGAGGATTACGATATGAAAGGCAGGACATACAGGTATTTTACCGGGGAACCGCTCTACCCGTTCGGATATGGATTGAGTTATACTACCTTTAGTTACAGTGATTTAACGATACCGGAGAAGGCAGTTGCGGGATCTGCCGTACCAGTTAAGGTGACTGTTACCAACACTGGCAAGGTTGTGGGTGATGAGGTCGTTGAACTTTATCTTACCGACGAAAAGGCCTCTACGCCAAGGCCGTTGAGGCAGCTTGAGGGATTTTCGAGGATCAACCTTAAGCCTGGTGAAAGCAAAGTTGTCGAGTTCAGTCTCGAACCCAGGCAATTCTCAATGATCAATGGGAAGGGCAAAAGAGTGATTGAACCGGGTTATTTCACATTATCCGCCGGGGGAAAGCAGCCGGGGTTCAAGGGATATCTCGATCCGCAATTCACCCAGGTTCTCACCGGAAGGATCAGGCTTACCGGGAAGGAGGTTCCGTTTGAAAACTAAATGCCGGAACAATTGTTTTCCCGAAAACTACTAAACCTTCAAATCACGGGGCGGGAATTGCCATAAAGTTGTCCCCAAGGATTTTAATCCCATTTGTTTAATTATTTTTGTTTGTACTGAACTTACTAAGATGCAAGCTGAAAACCACCTGCTGAAAAAGCGGGTCAATCTTTTTGACGGAATGTCAATTGTCGCAGGAGCCATGATCGGGTCCGGGATCTTCATTGTGAGTGCGGATATTGCCCGCACGGTAGGGTCGCCGGGATGGCTGCTGGTGGTGTGGCTCATAACCGGGATAATCACTGTGATAGGGGCTATCAGCTACGGAGAGCTTGCCTCCATGATGCCCCATGTAGGAGGGCAGTATGTTTACCTGAAGGAGGCTTACCACCCGCTTGTCGGTTTCCTATTTGGCTGGACCACATTCCTTGTCATCCAGTGCGGATCGATTGCAGCCGTGGCAGTAGCCTTCGCAAAATTCAGCGGGGTGATCTTCCCATGGATTTCGGATGCCAACGTGCTGCTTCATCTCGGCCCGTTGAAGGTTACGAGCACCATAATTGTCGCAATCCTCATGATTGCGTTCCTGACCTGGCTCAATACAAGGGGCATCGTTACAGGGAAGACGGTCCAGAATATCTTCTCATCGACAAAGGTAATAGCCCTTCTCGGATTCGTCCTGATTGGGTTTTTTGCCACGAAAGGGATTAACTCGCTCCACATCAACAGGGAGGTATTCTGGCAGGCATCCAGGCTGGGGGACAATAACCAGCTGATCCCGCTCACCGGCTTTGTGCTTATTGCTGCGGTGGGAACAGCGCTGGTCGGCTCACTCTTTTCCGCTGATGCCTGGTACAATGTGACCTACATTTCAGGTGAAGTTATCAATCCTAAAAGGAATGTTCCACTCAGCCTGGTTTTTGGCACCCTCATTGTCTGCGTCATATATCTGCTGACCAATTTCGTCTACATAAAAATTCTTCCCCTGTCGGGATCGCCTGACGGGACCGATGCGCTTTCCAGGGGGATCCAGTATGCGACCGACGATAGGGTAGCTACCTCGGCGATGAGTGTCGTATTCGGGGACTATGCCGCGATCATCATGGCTGTCTTTATCATGATCAGTACCTTCGGATGCAATCATGGCCTTATTCTGGCAGGGCCGAGGGTTTACTATGCAATGGCCAGGGACGGGTTATTCTTCAGAAAAGTAGCCGAGATAAACAGGAAAGGGGTCCCCGGATTTGCAATTGTTGTCCAGGGAATTTGGGCCATATTGCTATGCCTTTCAGGAACATACAGCGACCTGCTGGATTATGTGATATTTGCGGTTTTGCTTTTCTTCACCCTTACAATCCTGGCGATCTTTATTCTCAGGATAAAGAAACCGGATATCCCCAGGCCGTACAAGGCTCTGGGCTACCCGGTTATACCGGCGCTTTACATCCTTACGACGGCTTTTATTATGGTAATACTTCTGATCTACAAGCCCGATTACACTTTCCCGGGATTGATCATAGTCCTCGTTGGGATCCCGGTGTTCTACCTTTGGAGACGATTTGCGAAAAGCAGAATTCCGGACCATGCTTCTGAAACAGAGCAGGAAAACTGACAAATCACCAGCTGGATCAGTTTTGAAGGCCGGAGCTGCCGGTCCGGTTATGGCGCTGATTTAATGCAGATATCACACGAGAGAAGCCAAACTGACTCATTAAATTGAACGATGCTGCCCGATAAGTTCATAGAGCGGATCAAGCTGCAGAATTATATTGATTCAGGCTCTCTTATTAAAGCCCTTGGTGAGCCTTCCCCTGTCAGCATCAGGATAAATCCTGCGAAATGGGACAGAAGGCCCGTCGCATCAGAACCTGTCCCCTGGAGCAGCCGGGGATTTTACCTTGACAGAAGGCCATTGTACACCCCGGATCCGATGTTTCATGCCGGATGCTATTATCCGCAGGAAGCATCGAGCATGTTTATCGAACAGCTTTTCAGATCAGGCCTCATCGGCCAGGGCCCGCTCAGGATCCTGGACCTCTGTGCAGCTCCGGGCGGCAAGACTACTCATCTTTCTTCACTCGCCGGGCCGGAAGCCCTGATAGTGGCAAATGATGCCATCAGGACGAGAGCCCGGATACTGGCTGAGAATGTTACGAAATGGGGAGTTCCCAATACTGTCGTGACATGGAACGACCCGTCGGCGTTTAGCAGGCTTGAGGGATTTTTTGATGTCATCCTTATTGACGCACCATGCTCGGGCGAAGGGATGTTCAGGGACAGCACCGCTGTTTCCGAATGGTCGGAGGAGAATGCCTGCCATTGCTCTCTCAGGCAGAGAAGGATCCTGATGGATGCGTGGCCGGCGCTGAAGGAGGATGGATTGCTGGTTTACTCTACCTGCACTTTCAATCCATCCGAGAATGAGGAGAATATTATCTGGCTCGCCGGAAAGCAAAATGCGGAGTCAATCAGGCCGGATATTCCTGAATATGAAGGGATAACGGAAATCAGCCTTGGGAATATCAGGGGCTTCGGGTTTCATCCCGGCCGGATAAAAGGCGAAGGGCTGTTCATTTCAGTGTTAAGAAAGCGGGAAAGCACAGGTAATGTGCCGAAAGGATTCCGCGGCTCCAAAAACCTGAGACCTTCAAAAGATGACCTGAGGAAAGCCCAATCGCTGTCAATTTTCGACAGTGCCGGGGTCCTGTCCCGGGGTAATGAGCTCTTTTACTTTCCGGGTAGTGTCAGCGAGTATGAATTATTGGCGGGGACACTGCGTTTGGTGAAGCAGGGAACTGGGATAAGCACCATCAAGGGCCGGGACTATCTACCATCGCACGAGCTGGCATTGTCAACCGGAATCAGGGCCAACGCCTTTCCGTCGGCTGAGCTTACATACGAACAGGCCGTCAGGTACCTGAAAAGGGAGGAATTGAAGGATGTCAGTGTTCCTGCCGGTTGGGTACTGGTAACCCTCCAGTCGGTCATTCTCGGTTTCGTGAACAATATCGGCAGGCGCTTGAACAATTACTACCCCCCTGAGTGGAGGATCCGCATGGCAGTCGACAATAGCGCCGGTAGTAAAATCATTGGATGGGAAGATACATCTAAAAATCAGCCAGGCTGAATATGGAACAGACCGGCCGCGAATTCCAGGTATTTGCCAAGCCTGCAGGCGCCATGTGCAACCTCAGATGCACCTATTGTTATTATATTAACAATCAAGGGAATCCAGGGAGGCTGAATGCCCGGCTTATGAGCGACCGTGTGCTGGAACTGTTCGTAAAGCAGAATATCGAGGCTTCGCCAGGCCGCAATGTGACGTTTTCGTGGCACGGCGGAGAGCCGCTTGCGGCGGGGATCGGGGTTTACCGCAAGGCGGGCCGGCTCCAGAAAAAATATGGACAACCCGGGATGCTGATTCTTTACGGCATTCAAACCAAAGGCACCCTGTTAAATGATGAG
>DCFQ01000073.1:0-10099 GCA_002319915.1 Bacteroidales bacterium UBA1800
ACTCACACCTCACAACTCACATCTCACTACTCCCTACCTCCCTCTTCACCTGATCGTCATCAGGATATCCCTCAGCAGGGAATCGAAATCCATCTCCCCATTTGGTTTCGGGGAATAGCCCAGCTCGACAACGACAAGCTCCTTCGACGGTATAATGAAGATCATCTGTCCGTCATGCCCTTCGCAGCTGAACATATCCCCGGGTGCCGAGGGGTATCTTTTGCTCCTGTTAAGCCAGAACAGCGAGCCGTACTTTCCGTCACTGGCTGAGGCAGGGGTCACCGTGTATCTGACCCATCCTTCGGGGAGCATCCGGTTTCCCAGAATGACCCCGTCATTAAGGTAAAGCAGGCCAAACCTGGCATAATCCCTTGCGGTGAGGTACAAATAGGATGATCCGACGAACATACCTTCACCATCGACCTCAAAAACAGCGTCTTCTATGCCGATCTTTTCAAACAGGCTGTCATGCGCAAAATCATAATATGCAGAGTCATCCGGAAACTCCTTCCTGACCAGGTGGCTCACGATGTTTGCGCTACCCGATGAATAATACCATTTTGTACCGGGCGCAGATCTGGCAGGCTGTTCGTATGCATACCGGCTCATATCCTCCTTGCAGTGGAGCATGACCGTGACGTCGGAACGGTTGCCGTAGTCTTCATTCCATTTAAGTCCGCTCTGCATCTGCATCAGGTCATTCACGCTAATCCTGTTCCTCGGATCATTCTTCCATTCATCGATAGCGGCCGGGTCATTAATATCCATCCGTCCTTCCCTGACAAGCACTCCCACAAACGCGTTCATGAAGCTTTTTGCCATTGACCAGCTGAGGAATCTGGTTTTGGGGCCGAACCCGGGCTTATATGCTTCAGCAACAGGGACGTCTTTGTAAATGACCATGAATGCATAAGCGTTTCCCCTGTAGGAATTCGAATCGATCAGCCTGCTCTTCACGATATCTAGAGCTTTCGTGTCGAGCCCTGATGGAACGGAATCGGGCAGAATGTTTCCGATCGGCCACTTCAGCGAATCGGGCAAGTAAATCGGGACCTCGCGGGGAAATTCAACCTTTTTCAGCTCTTCCTCTGTTACGCCTCTTAAAAGAGTTGCTCCGAAACCATCACGGTACACAGCTTTTGACTTTCCCCAGAGGAACCTGCTGGTCACGCTTTTATCCTTAAAGTCTACACTGTTCTTCGTATATTTTATGAATGAGAAATTAAGGTCGGCAGATTCAACACTTTCAGGCTGCCGGCACGAAACAAACACATCCGAGCAGAGATTCTTGGCAGCATACCCTGTGATTATGGGAAGCAGGGAGTTCAAGTAAACTGCAGCACCTATCAGGGCAGCTCCGAGGATGAGGGATACAATGTAAAGGGTTCGTTTTATTTTCATATGTAAGATGTTTTATAGTCTGCTGGTTAACGGTAGCCGAGGGCGGCATACCCCACCCAGTGGCAGTTTGTTGCGATCGCGGTCCTTCCCATTCGCAAATCATCCACGGGAATATGCCGTGAGGTGATGCTGGTCGAATACCCGATAATCTCGCCGTTCAATGGCTTTGATCCGTTCAGGTACCATCCTGTAAGCAAAGCGAACGGGACACAATACCTGCCGCACCATGTCCACCTGTACTCCCTGTAATTGGCCGGATCCACCGTGAATGAACTGAAAAGCCTCGCACTGGACGTATCAACCCTTCCTGCAAGGCAACTGTCGATAATGCCCTTTTCATGGGCCATGGCTCTCATGTTGCCTGCAGGGTCACACCCGAATAATGCCATATCGGCACCGCCCCAGTCCTCGTTGCCGTAATGAACAGCATCGGTGGTGACCACGACGGCAAAATCACGGCCCCACTCCCACCGGTGCTTCCTGGCGGTATTCTCCAGAGCTTCGGCAAATGCTTTGGCACACTGATCCATACGGTCAGCATCCATGACGGGGATCAGCACCGGGACAATGGATATATCCCTGTTAAAGTACTGAAGGAACGGGATTAGTGCCTCCAGCGAATGCTCCACACTCTGCAGGGTATCACTCACTATGGCAAACTTGTGCTTAAGCTGGTCAAAGATCTCCATATTTGCTCCGGAAACCGGAACCCCCTTCCATGGACCTTTCCAGGCGGAAAAGGAACCGAACACGATTGAATCCGCGATTCCAAGCCTGGCAGCTTTGTGGGCGACACCAATAAGTACCAGATTTCTGGCTTTTATATTTTGAAGAACTTCAGGGTAAAGCTTTCCGACATAAGTATAGTCGTCATGCGGACAGAGGGCCAGTTTCCACGGATCCCCTTCACGCTTCTCCCATCCTTCCCTGTCGATCCTGAACATAAGGGAATCCATCTGCCAAGGAAGATGAGCAAACCCAACCGTATCAACCAGTCCCCTGGTACCCCTCCCGGGACCAGCAGCCTGTTTATGGTGGGTACAGACACCGGTGACAGCCATAATAATTGCAAGGACAAGGAAAACAGTCACCCCGTTTACCTGTATGAACTTTAGGTTTAGCTTACTCATCATATCAGTTTTACTGCCTTGAACTTATGATTATCTTTTTTCTTCCGATAATCCTGGAATCCTGAGTGAGTCTCAGGATATAATATCCTGCAGGCACTCCGCTTATATCGCTGCTGAAATACTGGTACCCCGTTGCTGCAGGAATAAACTGTGTGATATAAGCAGGTTTTCCCGAAAGGTCAAATATCTCCATCCGGACCTCGATTAAGGAGCTAAGGTAAAAAGAAAGATTAATTATCGAACTCGCAGGATTGGGATAAACAAGTACATCGGTAGTCAATTCATGGTTTCCAGTATTTTCAGCAGCGGTTATATTGTTGTCTATCCAGTCCATCCTGGCGCTGATCCAGGATTTCAGCCAGTCAACCTCCTCCCCGTATGTAGACCCTACAAAGTAATTGGGCCATATATATGTTCCGATCACCGGCCACCTCGAAAAGTTCCTGTCCACTGACTCTCCCAGATAGTCGATCGTGTTGTCGATATATGCCATAACCGAATCGGTATCAAATGGCCCTTTCCGCAGTTCCCGCCACCTGCTTACGAAGGCGGTCCTGTACCTGGAATCCTGCATGAAGGTGTACCACCAGTGGATGCGTCCTCCGTAATCACTGCTGTATTTAGGATAGAGCCATGTATCGGTCTGAAGATTGAAGTCAGTGTAATCCTCATTGCCGTAACCGAGATCAAAATCCCAGAGAGGGCCTGCATGAAGCTTTCCTCCGTTGGAGTCCTTGTCCTTGTAAAAGTAGGTGCTCAGCCTGTAACCGTCAACATTGTTCGTGATCTCCTGGATGATCTGGCAGTCGACGAAGGAATTTACATCGACAAACTTCCTGAAGCCTGTTGCCGGATCACTGAAGCTGCTGCTGCCGATTGCATTATCGGCCTCGGTCAAAAAGTTTTTTATGTACTCTTTCTGTTGAGGCACAATGACATCCAAATCAGGATATACATATGTAAACTTATAGTTGTCCGTGATATGTTTATGGGTGGAAGGTGTAATCTCAAAATACTGTTCAGGCGTCAGGTCCCACAGCTTGTCAGCCTTAATGATGTATCCGCCGGTCAGATCATCTCCTGTAATCTCATCCGGCTTCAGCTTTGCGATATCCACCCGCTCCTTCCCTCGTTTTATCTTTTCTATCAGCATATACATCCCGCTGTAGTCCCCGTTGATGAAAACTTCACAGAACCGGAAGCGGTGATGCCAGTCTCTTGCAATCCTCCGTCCGAGATAATATGTAAGGGCATTTCTCATCAGCGATTTGTCAGAATAGAGGGCATAAAGCACCCAGTCTGATTCTGCAGGCATTCCAAGCAGGCTGACGCTTGAATCCGCACCCGATTCATTGCGGATCTCAAGGGAATAGCTTTTTTTGGGGAACATCTGCGACGACTGACCCCTGATCTTTATTCCTGCGTTTCCATTGTAATCTGTTCCTTCCTGGAAAAAGAAGTTCATTTCCCCTGCATGATTGTTTATTACCTTCAGCTCTGACGTTACTCTCTCCCCGCTGTAAATCGTCTGGCCATGAGTATTAACCGATATCACAGGCAGGAAAGATCCCTGCTGGTACGGGTCATTGAACCACGCCGGCACCGGCCGGTAGTTGTGGAAATCATCCCTTATTCCGAGTGTGAGGAATGTGGTTGAGGAAAGATCAGAAGAAGTTGCGCTGCAGTTATGGACCTGCAGGGCCAGGCTATTTTCACCCGACTTAAGGCAGGTCCGCAGCATTTCAGGTGAAATTATGAACTGTGCCGGCACCCCGCCCAGTGGAAGCTGAGCTTCATAGGTCGGAATCTCTGCCAGTTCATCAAAAGGCGGGGGGATGCCTGGAGTCCCGATATTTGCCCTGGCAATTTCCACTCCATTGAGATATGCCACAAACCCGTCGTCAAAGTCGACGTTCAGGATAGCCGTATAAATGGCCGAAGTATCGGCAATGTTGAACCTGATGCGCATGTAAACTGAGACCGTCTGGTCAATTACCGTGGAATCGTCCCCGTCGCCGTACCCTATTCCGCCTGCCCCTTGTGCCCATCCCGAGTCGTCAAATCCCGGATCCTTCCAGTTTGCCGGTGGTTCGGAGACCCCTGGCATATACCTCCAGATATCTCCTGCCGTGATCACTGTTTCCCAGTGGTTGACATCCGTTCCCTGGCAGCCGGCCTTGTGTACTGTCAGGATCAGAAGCAACAAGGAGATCAAATACCTCGTGGATTGACCGGCTTTCAGCCCCGGCAGGCCGTGCCGGAAATGCTTCACCACATTAACTTCATCTGCAAACATTTGGTATATCAGGTTGTTATCTTATCGCCTGGAAGGTTACTAAAGATAACTAAAAAACCAGGTTTCAGATTGTACTGGTTCTGAACAAAAATGCTTATTTTGTTCACATAAGAACACATAAAGGTTAACAAGGAATGATACAGATTAAAAAGCCGACCCTCGATTTTCTAGCCGACCTGAGGGATCATAACGACAGGGACTGGTTCCAGAAGAACCGCAAGAGATACGAGGATGCGAAAAACAACTTCGAGCAATTTGTCCAAGAACTGATTACCGGCATTTCGGAATTTGATCCCATCCTTAAAGGCCTTGAGGCTAAAACATGCACCTACAGGATATACAGGGACATCCGCTTCTCCAACGACAAAACCATATACAAATCGCATATGGGTGCATTCATTGTCAGGGGCGGCAAGAACAACGGCAGCAAGTATGCAGGTTATTATTTTCATATCGAACCCGGGAACAACAGTATGATTGCGGGCGGGGCTTATATGCCTCCGACACCATGGCTTACCTCGATCAGGGAGAATATAGGCGAAAATGGTGACAGGCTTCTGAAGATCATTACTGACAAAGGCTTCACGGATTATTTCGGAGACCTGGAGGGAGAGAAGCTCAAAACTGCTCCCAAGGGATTCCCAAAGGACCATAAGTATATCGAACTGCTTAAGATGAAGAGCTACCTGGCTGCCAGGACCATAAATGACAATGAGGTTCTCGGAGCAGGCTGCTATGACCTGGTACTGAAAGGTGCAGGAATTATGAAGCCGCTGAATGATTTTCTCAATGACTACGAAGCCTGGGGATGATCATTTAACTCTGTTCAGAATGATTTAACCATGCCCGGGATCTTTCTAATCCTGAGATTCAACGGCGTAACTTCCAGGTATTCATCATCCTTGATCTGTTCCATGGATTCCTCCAGGGTGAAGCTGAGCTTAGGTGAGATCTTAAGGCTCTCATCCGATCCGGAAGCCCTCATGTTGGTAAGCTTTTTTCCCTTGACAATATTCACCTCTATATCATTGGACCTGCTGTTCTCTCCCACTACCTGTCCCCTGTAGACATATTCCCCGGGATCGATATAGAACCTTCCCCTGTCCTGCAGCCTGTCGATGGCGTAGCCTGTGGCATTTCCCTGTTCAATTGAAATAAGCGAACCGTTTTGCGACGGAAGGAGGTCATCACCCTTGTACTTGTCATATGCCCTGAACCGGTGGTGCATTACGGCTTCCCCGGAAGTGGCGGTCAGCAGGTTATTCCTGAGGCCGATAAGTCCCCGGGCCGGGATATCGAATTCGAGATGGATCAGGTCGCCCTTGGGTTCTATGACAGTCATTTCACCCTTCCTCATCGTAACGAGCTCGATCGCTTTGCCCGAGAGTCCCGATGGTACATCAATTGTCAGTGTTTCATATGGTTCACACTTAACCCCGTCAATATCCTTAAGTATTACCTTTGGCTTCCCAACCTGGAACTCATATCCTTCCCTTCTCATTGTCTCGATCAGAATTGAAAGATGGAGAATTCCCCTTCCGAATACGTTGAAAGTGTCTTCCGAGCCTGTCTCTTCAACCTTCAGGGCAAGATTCTTTTCGGTTTCCCTGAAGAGCCTGGTCCGCAAATGCCTTGATGTGACGAGTTTTCCTTCCTTCCCGAAAAGCGGGGAGTTGTTTATGGTGAAGATCATGCTCATGGTTGGCTCATCGACCTCGATCCTCTGAAGAGCCTCTGGCGAAAGAAGATCGGCCAGCGTATCCCCTATCTCAAAATCCTCAAGGCCTATAACTGCGCAAAGATCTCCGCAGCCCACCCTATCGGTCCTGACCCTTCCAAGGCCCTCAAAGACATAGAGCTCCTTCACCCTCACTTTCTTCACCACACCTTCCCTTTTGCAAAGGGTATATTCGTTCCCTGCCACAATCTCTCCCCTGAAGACCCTGCCGATCGCAATCCTGCCTACATAGCTCGAATAATCCAGCGAAGCCACCTGCATCTGGGCAGTGCCTTCTATGAATTGCGGCTCCGGTATCTCCTCGATAATGGTATCAAGAAGGGTGGTTATATCTGATGAGGGTTTTTTCCAGTCCCTGCTCATCCACCCATACTTTGATGAACCGAAAACTGTCTCGAAATCAAGCTGTTCTTCGGATGCATCGAGGTTGAACATCAGTTCGAAAATATCCTGCTGTACCTCATCTGGCCTGCAGTTCTCCTTGTCGACCTTATTAACAACAACAATCGGTTTCAGTCCCAGATTGATGGCTTTGCCCAGGACAAACCGGGTCTGCGGCATCGGACCCTCGAATGCATCAACAAGCAGCAGCACCCCGTCGGCCATCTTGAGAACCCTCTCGACCTCACCACCGAAATCAGCGTGCCCCGGCGTATCTATGATGTTTATTTTGACTCCTTTGTAGATTACGGCAACATTCTTTGATATGATAGTTATCCCCCGCTCCCTTTCAAGGTCGTTGCTGTCGAGTATGAGTTCACCTGCCTCTTTTCGCTGGTCAAGCACCTTGCACTCCTGTATGATCCTGTCAACAAGAGTGGTCTTTCCATGATCGACATGGGCAATGATGGCAATATTTCTGATCTTCTGCATAGAAATTGAAAAGACCTGCAAAAGTAATATTGTTGGCCGTATTAATGTTAAAAGCGATAAAATTAATTTGTTTGAAAAATTTCATATATTACACAAATTTTAAAAACTGACCGTATGAAAAAGCTGATCTTCACATTATTCTTGACTTCAATCTCAATCGGTTACCTGATTGCCCAGACCGGAAATCTTGAGGTTGGTCAGAAGGCTCCCGATTGGTTGCTGACTGATGCCAGTAAGAAGGAATTCTCGATGAATTCATGGGCAGGCAGGGTTTTGCAGGTAAATTACGTTGATCCTGACGAACAGGACCTGAACGAGCCTTACAATGAAGTCCTTGATAAAGCCGTAAAGGTTGACAAGCAGATTGACAGCCTCAAATTCAAGGGTATCGGAATCGTTGACTGCAAATCGACCTGGAAGCCAAACGGCCTGATCAGGATGATTGCCGGAAACAAAGCCAAGAAATTCAAGACCACGATACTTTTCGATTACAAGGGGACCCTTCACGAACTCTGGGGGATGCCGAAAGACAGCTACAGCGTTGTCATACTTGACAAGAACCGGGTCTGCCGGGCACTTTACAAGGGAAAAATTCCCGAATCGGAAAATGAGAAGATCATTCAGCAGATCATCGAGCTGACAAACGAATAGAGAGGCACTAAATCATTTACTCCGCTTTCCTCAGTGCTTTCTCCGTGTCCTCCGTGTAAGTTCTTGATTTTCACAGAGAGCACGGAGGAGACACGGAGGAAGGCGGAGTTTTTTATTTTTGCACGATGACTATAGGAAACCTCATCATTATCGCCGGCACCGGCAACAAGTCGGGCAAAACAACCATGGCCTGCAGGCTTATCGCGCAGTTCAGGCACCTTGATGTTGTTTCCGTCAAGATCACCCCTCATTTCCATGAGACGACCCCGGGGCTTGTACTTCTGTATGAGGGGGAAGGTTATTCGGTATTTGAGGAGACTAGCCACAGCCTTGGAAAGGATACTTCGAGGATGCTGAGGGCCGGGGCATCGAGGGTTTTCTTTGCCAAGACCACTGACAGCTCCATCCTGCAGGCATTTGAAAGAATTTACACAATGGTTCCGCCGGGTACCCCCATCATTTGTGAATCACCGGCCCTGAGGCTGTTTGTGGAGCCTGGCATCCTGATCATCATGACATCGCCTGACGAGTATAACAGAAAGGATATAAGCAGATTGCTGGCTTTACCTCATGTCAATTCTGATCTGGAGACCCTTGGGAAGACGCCTGTGCTTCCATTCACTTTCACCGGTGGTCGGTGGGATACCGGACCGGATATGTCCTGATCAGGGAATTTCCTTTACATCGGTAATATCACTTCCAAGCTTTGCCTTGATCCGCTGAAGGTCATCCTTCATTGCGGCAATTGACTGTATGATCTGTTTTTCCGGGAGTGCGGGTTCCGGGAGCTCGTCGCTGATGTAATTCACGAATTTCCATATCTCCTTTACATCGCTCACACTTACCTCATATGGTTCGTAAAGCGGATTGAGTGAATAGAGGACGAGCTTCCCATTCTTCATGATGTTGTTTTCCACCACCTTGAAGACAATTCCGTCATTCAGCGTAAATACCACATATGCCTTCCCGCTTATGATCTGCATCCAGTCCTGAAGGAATTCTCCCGTCACCCACGATCCGTCAGGTATAGGGAGCATTGAGTCGCCCTTGAGCTGGAATGTCCTGTATTTACGCTTGTCGGAAAGGAAGGGAAGGGTGAAGACCGGCAGCTCCCCGATATATTCCGGATCGGCATAGCCGGTCGTGTACCCTGCCTTGGCCTTCTCGGCCACCAGCTCAATGTTTTCCCTGTTCGAGGAGTCGACCGTAGTGGCCAGGACCCTGAGATTGCTGCCTTTTATATAAGCGTCATAGCCTCTTTCAAGTTCACCCAGCTGGCTCCCGGAGAGCCGGGTTAGATCGATCTTGAGGATAGTGTCGATGGATATTCCGAAATATCCCGAGAAAGCCACCAGGATATCTATCGACGGCTGGGCCACTCCGTTCTCATACCCGCTCAGGGTCGAACGTTTTAGGTTCAGGGCAACGGCTACTTCGTCCTGCGTCCTGTCCTTTCTTTTTCTCAAAAATTTTATGTTCGATGTAAAGTACATGTGGAAATTTGATTATATTGTAATCAATTATTTGATTATTTTTTAATCAAAAGTAAAACTTAATTGTTATATAAGCAAATTATTTGAAAAAAAAGTTTGAAGTGAGCTAAAGTTTGAAATGACTAAAGTTGAAGAATATGGAAAACAAAGAATTCAGTAAAATGCTTGAGAAAAGAACAGAGAATTTTGCGATAGGAATTATAAGATTGTCCGCCAACTTGCCAAATACAATTGAGGGAAGAATAATAAGAAGTCAATTGACAAAAGCAGGAACCAGTATCGGGGCAAATTACCGTGAGGCTAACAGGGCAAGAAGCAAGGCTGATTTTAAGAATAAAATCAAGATTTGCGAAAGTGAGGCAAACGAAACGAATTTCTGGCTTGAAATCGTCAAAGATCTGTCATGGCAGGAATCCCGGTTAATGGAACCCGTACTACGTGAAACTAATGAGATACTTGCACTTTTCACTTCAATAGGCAAAAATTTACAAATCTAGTCACTCTAGTCACTCTAGTC
>DCFQ01000073.1:10369-11684 GCA_002319915.1 Bacteroidales bacterium UBA1800
GTCACTCTAGTCACTCTAGTCACTTATTACTTATACCATGTTTCTGACTGGCAATATAGAACGCTCCGTGCTGCATCTTGATCTCGACACATTCTTCGTATCGGTGGAGAGGCTGAAGAACAGCAGGCTCAACGGCAAGCCGGTGATAATCGGCGGCATGTCGGACCGTGGTGTGGTGTCGAGCTGCAGCTATGAGGCAAGGAAGTTCGGGGTCAGTTCCGCGATGCCCATGAAGATGGCACGCACAATGTGCCCGGATGCCATCATAATCAGGGGCGATATGGAATTGTACAGCAATTATTCGAACCTGGTGACCGGGATAATCGCGGAACGGGCGCCGCTGTATGAGAAATCGTCGGTCGACGAGCACTATATCGACCTGACCGGCATGGATCGCTTTCACGGCTGCTACAAATGGTCGCACGAGCTGAGGCAGTGCATAATAAAGGAGACCGGTCTTCCCATTTCCATCGGTCTTTCCGTAAACAAGACAGTATCGAAGATTGCAACCGGTGAGGCAAAACCCAACGGGGAGATCGAGGTGAAAAAAGAGACGGTCCTCCCCTTCCTCGATCCGCTTTCAATAAGTAAGATCCCGATGATAGGCCAGAAGACCTATCACCTGCTCCGCTCAATGGGCATAGCAACGATCTACACCCTCAGGAATATCCCGGCAGAGATGCTTGAGAAGCTCATGGGAAAGAACGGCACTGAGATATGGAAACGCGCCAACGGGATAGACTCCGCTCCCGTCATCAGCTACTCGGAACAGAAATCGATAAGCACCGAACACACTTTCGAGAAGGATACCACCGACCTCGCAAGACTGAACCAGATACTCACAAGCATGGTGGAAAAGATCGCGTATGAGCTGAGGCACCAGGAAAAGCTCACATCATGCGTGACCGTCAAAATAAGGTATTCCAATTTCGATACCCATACCCTGCAGAAAAGGATCCCTTACACATCGTTCGACCATGTCCTTGCCGAAGTGGCCAAAGAACTGTTTGCCAGGCTCTACCAGAGGCGGATGCTCATAAGGCTCATCGGAGTCAGGTTCAGCAATATGGTCAGGGGCGTGCAGCAGCTCGACATGTTCGATGATACCCCCGAAAAGGTAAGCCTCTACCTGGCCATGGACAGGCTTAGGAACCGTTTCGGGCGCGATGCGGTGAGGCGTGCCTCCGGGGTAATGACTATACGGGAAAGGGAGGAAAAAGCCCGCAAACAGCTTGAAAATGCGTTAAACGAGCAAAAATTGATGGAGGAGAGACTGAAGGGCTATATGATGTATGGGTTTTAAAGGCGCAAGGCG
>DCFQ01000073.1:11998-12136 GCA_002319915.1 Bacteroidales bacterium UBA1800
GGCGCAAGGCGTAAGGCGTAAGACGTAAGGCTCCAGGTAATGCACCCTGTACCTTGTACCTTACGCCTGACCCCTGACCCCTGACCCCTGGTGCCTGACGCCTGACGCCTGACCCCTGCCACCTGACCCCTGACACCT
>DCFQ01000107.1:0-514 GCA_002319915.1 Bacteroidales bacterium UBA1800
TTACAGATAATGTCCCGCCAGTCGCAATATGCAGAAATATAGATGTTTACCTTGACATTAGCACAGGAACGGCATCCATAACGCCATCTGATGTCGATGGCGGCAGCTACGACAATAGTGCTATCGGGAACATGAGCATTGACAGGAACAGCTTCACCTGTAATGATCTGGGTTCCAATAACGTGATACTCACTGTAACCGACATCTACGGCAACTCTAGCACCTGTACGGCTGCCGTAACAGTTCACTATGCAGTGGTTCCCGATCCGGTTGTAACCCCGCAGGCTGACGTGATCTGTAACAATGAGACTATCAGCCTCGCAATGACAAACAACATCCCCGGGACCACATGGACCTGGAAGGTCGCCGGATCAGAGTCGATTACTGGAGCTTCGGACGATAATTCGGGATTGAATTCGGTGATCAATCAAACTCTTAGCAACAGTGATTTCCTCGCTCACAATGTCGTGTACACCATCACTCCAAAAGTTTACGGCGCTTGCGACCTTTCGCC
>DCFQ01000107.1:880-31841 GCA_002319915.1 Bacteroidales bacterium UBA1800
GGGGATCCCAATACCCTTGTACGCGGGCAATGGCAATATAACCTTATCGTTGAGCCGGAGGCAGGAATTACCGGAAACAGCTCGGGCGGATTGTTTACAACCCCGGCTGACCTGAATGAGACCCTGTTCAACAATGATTCCAGGAAACACAAGGTCGTCTACAGGTTTGTCCCAACCATAATCCCTGAGGATGGCGGACCTGCCTGCATAGGAATTGAAAGCAAGATTACAGTATGGCTGCATCCAAGGCTGACTTTTTCCGCAACAGTTTCAGATTACAAGGGCTTTAATATCAGCTGCTATGGGAAATCGAACGGGTTTATCAAGGTCAATCCGCTGAGCGACCTGGCTCCGTTCATTTATAACTGGACAGGGCCAACAGGATTCACTTCAACAGTCGGGAACATTTCAGGATTGGCAGCCGGCCACTATGAATTGTCAATCACAGATAAGAATAAATGTACGGTTACCGATGCATTTGATCTTGTCGCTCCGGATAAGCTGGGAATGACAATAAGAACTTCGGTAAGCGTCGACGGTTCCTATAACATCGATTGCGCAGGTGGTCAGACAGGTGAAATAAGTGTTGCAGCAGTAAACAACATCGGACTGGCCGACTATATATGGAGAGACGGATTCATTGGATCCAGCAGGTCAGGCCTTAAGGCAGGCAGCTATAAGATCGGAATTGTGGATGAGAACAGCTGCACCGCCGATTCGGTAATAAATCTCACAGAGCCTGACCCTGTCAGCGTGATCTTTGACATAAAACAACCTCTGTGCGCTGAACAATCATCCGGAGAGATCATTACCACGGCTTCAGGCGGGATCTCCAGTGGCTTCTACTCATATCTGTGGTCGGATAACTCGACCAGCAAGGACCTGTCAAATATTCCGGCGGGATTATATACCGTGACCGTCACCGATAATAACAACTGCTCAGTGAGCAAATCGGTGAGGCTGACCGGGATGAATGACTACTGCATTATAATTCCTGAGGCATTCTCACCAAACAACGATCTTATCAATGACGTCTGGAATATGGCCAATACCGACCTGTACCCTGAAATGGTGGTGACGATATACAACCGTTGGGGACAGGTAGTGTGGGTATCGCAGCGGGGTTATCCGGTTCCGTGGGACGGGAGAAGCGACGGAAAAGAATTGCCGGTGGATTCGTACCATTACATAATTGAGCTTCACAACGGGCTTAAGCCGATTGTGGGTTCCATAACACTGATAAGGTAGACATGAAAAGCAGAAGTGCAATAATCAGATTGGCGGCAATCCTTGCTTTTATGCTTCCGGGACACCTGGTCCTCGGCCAGCAGCTGCCTTTATACAGCCAGTATGTATTCAACAAGTTCCTTATAAACCCTTCCGCTGCAGGAAGTGACGGATTCACAAGCTATAATGTGACTGCCCGCGAACAGTGGATCGGTTACAGCGGAGCCCCGAGAACCTATTCGCTAAGTTACCAGACAAGGGTCCTCAAGAGAAAATACAGGCTGAAACAAAACCTTTTCGACCATACTGTTTACGTACCGAAGAAGGACGGGAGGGTCGGGCTCGGGGCCTATATTTTTAGCGACAGGAACGGATTGATCGAGAAGACCGGATTTCAGACATCCTATTCATACCATGCCTGGATCACAGACTACACGCAGATGTCGTTAGGGATGGGATTGTCAGGGTATTTTTACAGGATCAATGTTAACGCCACCAGCTTCGAGGCTTCGGAGGAGCCATTATTGTACAATGATTTACTGAGGCGGGGCGTGTTCATACCCGACATCGATTTCGGCATTTACATTCTCAACCCGAGGTTTGATATTGGCTTTTCAGCCCTCCAGCTCGTCGGGGCAGCAGCCAAGATCGGAAACGCAGCATACAATAACTACTGGATGGACAGGCATTTCTACCTCTTCGGGTCATATGACTTCAGGGCCGGGCTAAAAGGGGAACTTGAGCCTGCCTTCCTGGTCAAAATGTCGGAACAAATGAGGCCGCAGGCAGATATCGGGTTCAATTACATTCATGACCGAGGTTTCTGGGCTGGGCTTACCTACAGGACCGGAGGTGCATTGATAGCCAATGTGAGGTTCAAGGTAATCCCGAGCCGTATAAATATGACCTCCCTGTTCTTCGGATACGCCTTTGATTTTACAGTAAACAAGATACAGAGGGTCACCTATGGCACCCACGAGATAACCATGGCGGTTAAATTCGGTGACAGCGCAAAGAGGTTCCGCTGGATGGACAGATATTAGGGAAGGCGGATGGCGTAAGGCATGAGGCGTGAGGCATCAGGCGTGAGGCATCAGGCGACAGGCGGAAGACGTCAGGCAGCAGGACTGATAGAGACTAAAATCATTGCCCTGAAAGAGCAAAACATCAATAACCCCCGGTGCTAACCGGGGGTAGGCAATACCACTAAGGATCTGAGCCCTGCAGGGGCGAAACAAAATACATATCAGTCACTAAAGATCCCCTTGACCTGCCAGGGAGTCAGTCTGATTTTTGGATTAAAAGCATCACTGTTCATATAATTCAGGATCGAGATCAGCAATTGTCTCGAGCTGAGCCGGTCAGGCGACAGGTTTTTCAGATCGATGCTGCAAACGAGCAGCTTGCCTCCTGAAACGCCGGCCTCAAAAGCAAGAGCCAGCCTCCTGTTTTCAAACCAGGTATCTATAGGCTGGATAAGTGACTTCAGGTCCGGTGGAAATCCGTTTAATATCATTGCCTGGGAATGAGCTACAGGATCCCACCATTGCCAGTTGCTGTGGTTTTCGGTCGGGAAGTCCCTGAAGACGGGATGCGCAGGATCGCAAAGAATGCCCAGGGTATGCGGCGGCTGGTTGTTGGTCCAGGCGGTGTTCCAGAAAATACTCGAAAAGCCGATTGCCACCTGTGCGCCTTTGGTTTTCCCAACCTTACCATATGGAAGCAGTAAGACAGATCCGCCCCTGGACAGGACCTTTTGAGCACTATTGTCAAGCTTATCAGTTATAAATACTTTACCTTCATTAATATACTCTTCCTCCGGATAGACCCAGAAATCCCACCTGTTCCTGAATTGCGTATTCTTTACGGTAACATCAAGGACCAGCTTTTCTGCTTTTGTCACTTTATTCAGGTTGAAGGCAACAGTACCCACCGGGATGCAATTCCCGATACTGATCGTATCCTTATTGAATACTTCCCTCATGAGGGTATCTCCTGCCGTGTTAATGATACTGCAGACGATCTCAGCCTTCTTCATTGCCTCCGCTCCGAAATGGGCGATCTCAATGTCTGCACCGAAAGTCTCATCTGCCGAGTAGACCATCTTTGCCATTCTTGCCAGCGGGACCGTCTCATTGCAAAACATCCTGAATTCAGCCGGGGTTATGTAGCCTTTATTCTCAAAAAAGGGATTCAAAATACCTACAAGTGCAGTGCCCTGTCCGGGGAAATCATGCAGCTGCAGGAGATGGAATCCTCCAAAGCCCGGCGTTCGCAGCGCGGCTTCGATATCGGCCTTGTAACATAATGCCTGCAGTTTGCCTGAGGCAGTAAGAAAATCTTCCGCCTGGCCTCCCATGTTGTTCTCATTCAGCGTTTCCCTGAAGATCTCAAAATTTGTCGGTTTGAGGACACCTGTGTACTTTGAGATCTCCTTAAAGTCGGGGTAAGCACACCATTGCCCGATTTCGTGACTAACCGTCGGAACCTGGTACCGGGAGACAAAATCGCGGTAATCGAACATCGTCTGGGGAGGCTTGGCGTTAATAATGCTCTTAAGGCCCTCACCCCATCCCTGTATCCTTGGCGCGGCGGTGAGGTTGTAATCATTTTCGGGTATGATAGGCCACCCTGCCCCTGAGGTATAAACCCTTCTATTGTCTTCTGTCTTCCAATACTTTATAAGCTTCCCCAGGTATTCATTCTGGTGCTCTCCCCCTGGCTCATTCCCGTAGGCCAGCATGCAGAACGATGGATGATTGCCATAAGCCTTAATGATCCTGTCTCCCTCCTCATAAATGAACCTGTCGACCGGGAGGCCGTCACCGATTGAGCTGCCTGTGCTGTTGGCCCAGGAAGCACATTCGATCTGGAAATAAAGGCCAAGCCTGTCGGCTCCAACGAAAGCCACCTCAGGCGGACACCAGGAATGGAACCTGATCGTATTAAGGCCGTACTCCTTGCACACCCCGAGAACCTTCTCCCATGACTTCAGGTCAGTTGGCGGGTAACCGGTGAGAGGAAATATGCAGCACTCCAGGGTGCCCCTGAGGAATACCTCCCGGCTGTTGACGGTGAACCTGGTCCCTTTGGTCCTGAATTCCCTCATGCCGAATTCAGTGCTTTGATGATCAATTAGCTCCTTACCCTTCATCAGGTCGGCCGAAAGCGTATACAATGCCGGGGTGAATTCGCTCCAGGATTGCGGATTTTCTATTCCGTAATCGACAACGATCTTCTGGTCATCAGATTTTGTAACAATTGTTACAATTTTGGAACGAAGGGGTTTGCCGCCCTCCGGGCTCATTGCACTCACCAGAAGTTTTCCGCTGAATTCCTCCTTGTTCGGATTCTTAATGGTGACCACCACCCTAGCATTCTTTTTCCCGGGTTCCGGGAAAACCCTGATCTCATCAATGAAAACCTGCGGAGCCGACTGAAGGCAGATCTCACCGGTAATGCCATTCCAGTTCGATTGGGTATGGTCGCTTATGCTGTGTGAATTGACCCCTACCGGGATAATGACCCTGTTGTCGATCCTGATGGTGATCCTGTTCCGCCCGGGCTGCAGCAGCGGGGTTATGTCATATTGATGGGGGGTCGACAGGCTGTTCTGTGTGCCTGCTTCCCTGTCGTTGATAAAAAGTGACGACTGCCAGTGGCACCGTTCAAGGGACAAAAAGATCCTGCGATCTTTCCAGCCCGCAGGGATGTCAATTTCCCGCTGGTACCAGGCGGCTCCCTTATAGTATTTTACCGGTTTCAGCCAGAACGGGATCTTTATGTTTCCGGGCTGCCGGTACTTTTCATATTTACTGTCGGTAAAATAGGACTTGTCGACAATATCTCCCGTCCAGTCAGTGTTTAGTGTCACTTCATTCCCCTTGCCGTTCTCCGCCATTGAGCCCGGAAGCTTTACGGTTTCGCTGAATGATTCGGAATACCAATGATCTTTTATGCCCTGATCAAGCGAGTCAATCTTAAATCCCCATTCACCCGCAAGGGACATTTTTTCACGTACTTCCTTTTGTTGCACGGTGCATCCAGCGACTACCAAAAGAAGAAAAATGACCTTTTTCATTATTTTTTTATTAATAATCTCAGATCTAGTATTTTTTCTTAATGAATCATCTTTAACCGCAGAGTTCGCAAAGTTTTCGCAAAGTTTGCAAATAAGAAATGGACCTTATTCCATGGCGGTCTTTGCAACTACTTGGCGATCTTTGCGGTAAAGAAAAAATCAAGCTTATAATCAAACAAGTTCATGCTCGATCTCTTCCAGCGATTTGCCTTTTGTCTCGGGGAGCTTCTTCAGGATAAACCAGAATCCCGCCACACAGATCAACCCATACAGCCAGAATGTCCCGGAGGCATTTAACCCCTTGTTCAGCAGCGGGAAAGTGTACGTGAGCACAAAGCACGCTGCCCAGAGGGAAAATGTTGCCACCGACAGCGCAGTTCCCCGGACCCTGTTCGGGAATATCTCTGAGAGGACCACCCAAGTTACAGGGGCCAGCGACATTGCATAACAGGCTATTGCCGCAACCATCATTATGAGCAGCGGCATTCCCTGCATATGGATAAAGAACATCACCCCCACGCATGCGAATATACCTGCAAGACCGCCTGCCCCAAGAAGCATCAGGGATTTCCTTCCAAGCCTGTCGACAGTGAACATACCGATAAAAGTAAAGATCAGGTTGACGCTACCGGTAATTACAATATTGAAAAGAGTATCGGAAACGCTGTAACCCGCTCCTGCAAAGATCTCCTGCGCATAATTGAATATCACGTTTATCCCGCACCATTGCTGGAAAACAGCAATGACAATCCCCAGCGCCAGCAGTTTCCTGATACCTGGCTGCCTTAATGCACCGAAATCTGCCCTGGCTGAATTGCCCGTCAGTGTTTCCTCAATGCCCTTCAACTCTTTATCCGCATGACTGCTTCCTCCGATCCTAGTCAGTATCCTGCGAGCCTTCTGGTGATTGGCATGATCTTTTGCAAGCCAGCGCGGACTTTCAGGAACGAACCACATTGAAATGAAGAATATTATTGCCGGGACTGCACAGGCATAGAACATCCATCGCCAACCTGTCTGGCCGTTCCAGGAATTAAGGATAGTATCAATTGAGGTACCGGCAGGTACCGGCTCAGCAATCCTCCAGTTTATGATCTGCGCTGCAAGGATCCCGATCACTATTGTAAGCTGGTTGATTGAAACAAAGCCGCCCCTTATGCCGGCCGGAGTAACCTCCGCAATGTACATCGGGGAGAGGTTTGAAGCCAGGCCGATCCCGATTCCCCCAAGGATGCGGAATATCACAAATGAGGTGAGCGACCCTGAGCTTCCTGTGCCAAACGAAGCTGCAATAAAAATTGCGGCTGAAAGAATAAGCAGGTACTTTCTTCCAAACCTGTCGCTCAGCCACCCGGAAAGGAGTGCTCCGGCAAGGCAGCCGGAAAGTGCACAGCTCATTGCCCATCCCTGTGCAGCCGCATTGCCCGAGATCCCGAAAAATGGCTCGTAGAAAGGCTTTGCACCTCCGATGACCACCCAGTCGTAGCCAAAAAGGAGACCTCCCATGGCAGAAATGAGGGAGATCAGGAAGAGATAACTCCAGTTAAAGGGATTTTTACTCATTAATAGTTGCTTATAACACGGAGGATAACGGAGTTAGGACGGAGTTCCACAGGAGCAAATTGATATTGCTGTTGCAGTTTCACTCCATCGCTTAAAATTCTTAAGTTTTACAATTCTTTCAGGGCTTCGAGCATTGCTACAACATTCCCGAACGGCACATTTGCCTGGATGTTGTGAACGGTATTGAACACGAAACCTCCGTTCTCATTCAGGATCGAACATTGCTTTTTGACCTGCTCCTTAACCTCGGCAGGTTTGCCAAATGCAAAAGCCCCCTGGGTGTCAACCCCTCCGCCCCAGAAAACGAGCCTGTCACCATATTTCTTCTTAAGGCTGGCAGTATCCATGTTTGCGGCATTAATCTGGACCGGGTTGATAATGTCAAAACCCGACCGGATGAAGAGTTCCATGAACGATTCAACCGCCCCGCAGGAGTGCTTGAAGGTCTTCCAGCCGGTATTGAGGTGTATCCAGTCATTCACCTTTTTGTAATAAGGATGCCAGACCCTCTCGTATGTCTCGGGCGAGCAGAATGTCGAGCTTTGCGTTCCGAAATCCGTTCCGCAGATAAAAACCGTGTCTATTTTATCCCCGGCAGCCTCATTGATCTTCTTCAGGTTTTCAATTGCGATATCAGTTTCCCTGTCATATATTTCCCTTATAAAATCTTCCCGTATCAGCGTCGATACGTACCATTCGGCAACTCCCCTGATCCCCTTCGGATGCTTGAGGTTGAGACCCGGGACCAGCGCGATGTCGCCGAGGGCAGTCCCGCCGAGCGATGCCATGATTCCTTTCCCGGAACCGGCAACGCTCTCCGCCTGTCCCTTCCAGTAGGCGACATCATGGTCGGTGATCGGTGTGAATTCCTCGAGATTATCCTCCACCATGAGTTTTGAATCATCCACCGGCTCCTGCCTTTCAACAGCATCGAAGAAATAGCCTGACTTCGGCATCATGGCGCTTGGAGGCACAGAAACATCGCCTTCCGGATGAATGAAAATATCCCCGTTGTCATTTGAAGTATAGTTGAAGTTTCCGGGAATGAGGACTTCCTGTCCCCAGAATGTCCTGTGATGCTTCCAGTCGCGGCTGGGGATCCCGAACATATTGTTCTCACCGAAGAGGCCTATCACATCAACACCCATGGCAGCCCTCAATTCCTCATCAATTTCTCCCAGCATCTGGAACGGCTCGATTACCCTGACCGGCCGCTTCTCCAGTCCATAATATTCGCGCAGCTTCTCAACTATGATCACATGAATGCCAGTCACGCCAGTAGAGCCGAAATCCACTATCACCCTGGAAGGTTGTCGGTGATTGATGGTTGCAAGAAAATTATCCTTTGATGACGGTTCCATAATTAACGTATTTTATCAGGTTTCCCTGCTAAAGTTAGCGTATTCCGTGAATCAAAAAATAATAAAGAGTAACTTTGTTTCCGAGGTTAATCTTTGAGATCAGGAGGTATAAAATCTATGGATACCGAAGCCAAAATACCCGAACCGATCCTTTTCAATTCCCTTAAGCACTACCTGCCGTACATAAAGGAGCTGATCAGCCTGAATACTTCATCTGACAATAGTCCGGCCCGGAAGGAGCTCACCAGGCAATTGAAGCATATAGGCAACTGTGTGATGGATGTTTACACCGGGAAGATGCTGCAGCCGGCAATTTTCCGGGAGATCAGCGGTTTCCTTAAAGCCTCGGGGTTGATCAGCAGGAGTGGTTACAGGGATTGGATCGGACCGGGCTTCAATGATTTCAGGATAGTTCCTCTGTCGGACACCTCGGAGTGGACCCTCAAGTACCACAACAACCAAACCAGGTACGTTCACATCTTTCCTGCCCGGTCAAGCCCGCATACTTTCAGGATAAAGGCCAATACCCTGAAGTCAGCGATACTCTATCTCGTTATGATCGGGAAGGATTATATCACTGAAGATGATCTTAACAAGGCACGTGCATTGGCGGGGCTGTCGCCGGTGAGGGAGGTTGCCGACACAGAAGCGGTGATCGAAATGATAGAGATCCTCAGAAAGTAATATCTGCCGGCACTACCCTGCAGAAGTATGTTTATTATTATTTATAGCACACCCCTTGGTCCAGGGGGCCCCGGTTGTTCCCGCTATACGATACCCGCCTCTTTTATGATTTCCTCAATATCCCTGATCTGCTGCCGGTCGTAATCTTTCGTTCCTTCATCGAGGAGCTCATAGTCCTTGAGACTCTCATGCTGCCTGGCCAACGGATCCCTGTCTTTGCCAGGCTCCCAGCCGTTAAGCAATTGAGTTGCCATCCACCTGCGATGTTCCATTTCAGCAAGCTGTTCCACCTTGATTTCGTCGGCCAGAAAATCGAAATTGATTTCCTTTCCTTCCTCTTTATCACCTGCCGTATATTTCGGCAACTGATTGACTGTCCGCAGCTTTGTGCTGATGAAATCCACAACCGACCTGTTATCTTCCCTCGTTTCCTCGCTCAGCATATGCCAGGGGAGCATTGTGGGTTTCGGCTCCTTAATTTCACTCCCATTCGCTAAACAGCTTTCAAGCTTGCCCAGGTAGTTGGAGATTGCGCGTTTGAGCCACCGGTTGTGAAAGGCCATGGCTTTTTTATCAAGGCTTTCATTAAGGATATCATCTGTCACCGATACTTTGTCCAGGATATTGAAAGTGAACGGACTGACACTCTTTTCTTCCGTACTCCAGAACCGGCTTTGATAAAACGGCCTGATAACAGGAACAGTACCGCCGAATAATTCCCTGGCCCTCGATGCATAAGAAGCCTGAAACTGGTCTTCTTCACTGCATACATAGATAACGTCAATCATCCAGATCTCATTTTCTGCCAGGAGCTTATGGGTAAGATGATGCGGGTTTATATCGAATATCCTGACATCCAGGAGAATTTCGACGTTCCTGAAAACGCTCTTCATCCTGGCCCTGATAAGCTCAGCTTCCGGTGAGAAGAGATAAATAATTGTTTTTTTCCTGTTTATGTAATGGCAATTCTTCATGCACAGTTTCAGTAATTCCTCTCCCACTTTGCTGTAACCAAGAAAAACGACCTTCACGGGGGGATCATCAAGTCCAGTGACAGGTCTGAAATAATCGGGAGGATAATTCCTGAAAATGTATTTCGCTGCAAGCTCATTGATATTAAACAATTTAACTTCACCCCGGATGCTTTTGGAATCGTCAGCCCGGGGATCATAATTCAATAATTTCGTTTTCAGCCTGTTGTATCTGTTTGTCAGCTCCTCGCCGGCGTTTTGAAAGCCTCCCCCTGACCTGATTGAATCTGCCGCTTCACGGATCTCTTCCAGGGTTTCCCTGAGTTCAGAACTATGTCTGCTCCTTTCTTTTTTCCACTCCTCCATAATAGCAGCCTTTAAGTTGCGGCTGCCGATATTTGCCGAAAGTGCAATTGTGTTCCCTCCCTTATTCAGCTTCTCAATAAGCTCGAGAATACTGTTTATAAGTGTCAGGTTGTCGAAATCGTTTCCGGTCAACGCTGTAAATGATCTTGCATGTTCGATCCCGATCCTGCTCAAAATTGTCACGTCAAGGGCATTTGCTTCGACGATCTTTACTCCTTCCTTCCCAAGCCTTGACAGGTTTTCCTTTGATCCGTCCTTTTCAATTATGACCAGATTCTTTTTATCGGGGAAATTCCTGGCGAAAGCCTCTCCGACCTCACCAAAGCCACAAAGGATCGTATGACCTTTCATTGATCTGACCCTGGAGAGAAAGTAGCTGGATTTCAGGACGGACAGGATCGTAAAGACTATGGTTATGCCGATCGTGATTATGGCCAGGAACCTCGCGAGGTTAAAAATAAATGTTATGCCCGGCCCCTGGATCCCCCTGTCATAGAACCGATCACCTGATTCAATGGTGAAGAGCTGGATCGCATAATAAAGGTTCCTCAGGAAAGGATAGTCGGGAAATACACTCTGAAAGCTTATTATCCCCAGGACCAGGGTAATTATTGTCAGGATAACAGGAATATAAAATTGCCTGCCGCGTTCTGATGTTTCATTCATATCAGGCCGGTGTTAAAGATTTTCACTTACCAATTTATGAAATGTCAGGGATTTTGTAAGCAGTCGGGGTTATAATGAAATCTAAATTTTTAGCCCGGGATAGAAAAATTAATAATGATAAATTGATTTATCGTAAATTTATGTTCTCACAGCCGGAAGATATGAAACAGGAAGTCACGTTAAATCTCGACAAGGACCTTATCAGGCCATTGAAGAAAGCACAGAATGAGTTTATGCAGGTTCTTGTTTCTTCATTCAGGATCAGCCGCGGGGAAAAGGGGCTTGCACTGGAGGTCGCGTTTGACGAAGATTCTCTTGCGGTCTGGCTGAGAGAAGGGAAAAATCATCTTCGCCAGCAGATGGACCCGGCCCTCGCTGACAAGTATCAGATGGAACTTGACAGGTTTGTACATGACCCCGGAGCAAAAGAACTGGTCTTCTACGATCCGCGCTTCCCGTTTCGTTTTGGCAATGGAGGGACTTTACCGGTTTTGCACTATGGTGACAATGATTACTATTGTTTCTTCTACCGTGATATCTGGCCGATAGGATGGAACATTTCCAATGGCGGGGCCGAATCCCTGTCTGAGCTCCTTGATCCCCTTGCAATTATTGAAAGGGAATTCAGGGAGGAACTGATTATAGTTGAACCGGATGAAAAATGCAGGTATATTTTTGACTGGAGCGAGGGAAAGAGGCCGGATCATCCCGATTTCTCAATAGCAAGGCGGGTATGGGATGAAATTTTTAACGGGCATGATTTTCAGAAGATCGAGGATCGCACCCTGCCTCTGAAATGGCTTTCGGGCCACGACACCGTTGTTATAAAGTACAATGATAAAGACACTGTTACCATTACTGATTGCTTTCTTAATATAAATGCCAGGGATTTCGGGATTGAAATTGACCGCATTGCCAAATTATCGGTAAACAAAAATGCCATTCTTTGCGACGGGGAGCTTTCAAACGGGAGACTGGTAAACCAGGTAGTCGGATTATTTGAGACCGGAAGGTTTAGCAGGAACTTTGAAACGGGCCATTCCGAATTTATGCCTGACCTGATCTTCTGGAATGGCCAGTCAAGACCCAATGCTGATATTAAAGAGGTAGTCCGGGAATATCTTGACTATGTTATTGAGCAGGGCATCAAAACCATTGAATCACGGAAGGAGTGGGAGGCTTTCCCAGATAAGTACAATTTATGCCCGGCATCAAGGAACATTCTCGACCGGTATCTTCACCTTGAAGAGGAGGCAATCATTGAATCCTCAAAGATCTGCCGGCCGCCTGTCAGGAAGAGATCTGCCAGGACCGAAGTCTTCCTGAGCTTCGCATCCGAAGATCTTCTCATCGCAAAGGAAGTCTTTAATTACTTGTGCAATGAGGGGTATAACGTCTTCTTCAGTGATGAGACTATGCACCATTCCAACTTCGGGACCGAGATTGACCATGCTCTCAAACATGCCAGGTCGCTGGTGCTGGTAGGATCTGAGCCGGGCCATTTTTACAAGCCGTGGGTACAATATGAATGGCAGACTTTCCACAATGATATTCTTTCGAGACGTAAGCCCATGAAAACACCACTGGTTACCTTCACCAAAAAGCCTAACCTGAAGTCTCTGCCCAGGCCATTGACATACAGGCACATAATCGACTATTCAAGGAAGCCGTGGGAAGAATCGCTCAAAGAACTAAATAAGCTGCTTTTAAAATAGCCTGTTACAAACAAATCTGTCTCGCAATTATATTACAAATCACACGGCAATTTCTCGCAGCTTGCTCCTTCCTGAAATATCCTGGCGCTGAAACCTTACGCGTATTAATGCGTAAATCACAGTAATTCTTCATATCCAGATTATCCTTTTATTTTACAATACCCAGATTGCCAGAATATTAATGATAGCGGCATTATATTGGCATCTGGCTGGTATAAATCCATTCACAACATGCGTGTGAAACGAGTTCCTGAAACCAATTGCCATCAATCAATGGCAATGGTTGTACAGGAGAATGAACAAACCTCGTTCAGGCAGCTGTTGATGGCGGATAAGAATAAAACCAGGATAATATGGCAGAAAAAGAAACAAGGCTTACCATTCGTGATAAATCTGTCTTCCAGAGCGAATCGTATGTTCCGGGATCGCACCAAATCAACAAGTTTATAGGCAGGGAGCACGAACTCCGTCTCATCACTGCAGCATGGATCTCAGGAAACTATTCCCAGCCTATGAGTCCTCTCCTGATAGGCGAACCGGGAGTGGGAAAGAACCGGCTGATATATGAGCTGGCGCAGAAAACGGGCCGGCAGCTCTATATTTTGCAGGGACATGAGGATATTACATCGGAGGATCTTGCTTGCACCGTAAGATTCAGCGACAGCGGAAATTCAGCGATGGATTACATTCTTTCACCACTTGTGACCGCCATGAACAAAGGAGGAATCTGCTTCATCGATGAGATCGGCAAAATACGCCCGCGAGCGCTTGCCCTCCTGGTCAGTGTTCTCGATGAGCGGCGGTATATCGATTCAACCCTTCTTGGAGAACGGATACATGCCCACCCCGGATTCAGGTTCATAGCGGCTACAAACACGGCCGATGTAAATCTTCTTCCGGAGTTTATCACATCGAGAATGCGTCCAAGGATAACAATAGGATTCCCCCCGAAGGAAGAGATCGATGACATCATCCGGGACCAGTGCAGCGGCATAAAGAAAGAGGTCGACATGCTGATCGACCTGTTCTGGCTGCTCTGGACTGAGAATGGCGGATCAGTGGGCGCAATTGCACCGAGGGATGCGATCTACCTCTTCGGCTGGGCATCGAGGCTCTGTGCTTTTGAAAGCACCGGAGGGATGAAAGCCTTAAAGGAATCAGGATCAGGAAACCCGTTCGACCTCTCTAACAGTAATCACTTCACCGGCATCAGGCCCGAACACCTGAGGCAGTCATTTAAAAAAATGTTTTCAGAACGTAACCAGTCAATTGCATAAAAATGGCTCCGGTAATTGAAATAGACGGCTGCTCTGTTTATGCTGTTCCTGCAGTTCATTACCGGGCTCCTTTCGCGGCTGAAGTGAACAGGATCTGTTCAGATCCCCGGACAAGGCCTGAAGCGATAGCTGTCGAGTTAGCGCCCCATATTGCCTATGAGCTTAGGACCTGGATGAGTGAGCTTGTTGCTGGTCATTCTGAGCTGCCCTGCATGCTCGGGCTAATGGTGAAGAACCGGTTAATACATCCTGACTATTTTGAATCGGCAGTTAACCTCCAGATGAATACAGGAAAACAGCTCGCTGAAATATCACCACAGCTGATTAAGAACCTGCTTCATTTTTCTGAGAACCTGCTGATCGGGCTTTCATCCACGGATTCCATCATTGAAGCCGTGCGTTGTTCGGTCGGGCTGAACATCCCCGTTTACGGGGTTGACATGGATGAATACTCGGTTAATCCCGGCAGGAGCCCTCTCATAGAAGAACCTGTCAGCAATTCCTTTGATCTCGAAAAGTATGCCAGCCGCTTTGAGGGGATGGCAGCCACTTTCCGGGATGCCTATGTTGACAGCAGGAGGGAGACTATAATGGCTGCCAGGCTAAAGTACATCGCCCGGCGCTTTAAACGGATCCTGTTTACGGGAGGTCTGGCCCACTGGGTCATGTTGAAAAAACTTCTGAATGATCCGTCTCTTAAACCTGCTGAATTCCTTGATCGAGGTCCCTCAGGAGAAATGACCAGGGTTATTATTCACCCTAAGATAGCTGTTGCATTCATGGACAGGTATCCGCTGATGTCGACTCTTTATGAACGCAGTCGTAACAGTCCTGGTGAAGGTACCCTTTTCCCTGCAGCAATGGAAACTCCGTACAATATATACCGGGGGATCCTTGACAAAGTGTACAGCAGGTATCTTCCTGAATCCGGTAAAAACAAGTTCAGCCCCCGTAACGAGAGCTGGAAACTGGCGGATTTTGAAAGGCTCATGGCAAACATAGCAATGGTGCATCCGGGGTCATCGCCGTCAATGACGGAGATGCTTGCATGTTCCGAATCAATGATGCCACAGGAATTCACCCGATTGCTTGCGGACCAGCTAATGGATATTGGAAGGCCATGGGCATCAATCGGGCAGTTCCCTGAGCTTCCCGTTGTATACCTTGTGCCTGAAGGTTCTGGCGATCGGACAACGCCGCCAGAGCTGTACAAGCTCGTCAGCAAATCAAATGAAAACAATGACCAGGGAAGTCGGTATAAAAGAAGCCGCTCCTTCAATGTTAACTACCGTGAGGCATATCCCTTGCCCGGTAATCCATTGGATTCATGGGAATGGAGTAATGAGCCAAAGGAACACGGAAATAAAGCCGGCAGCTTCTGCTGGGTATGGCCGCCCTGCGAAGCGCTGCTTTACGGCACTGCCTATGAGGCATCAGCATTGGCATCAACCACCGTGAAAAAGAATGACTCTCTGCCTTTTGAGGGATCACTGCATGAGGGGCTGGATATTAAAGCGACAATGAGATCCTCGATAACCGGGGAAAAAAAGATATATGTTAAAAAGACCTCTTTATCCAGAAGAACCTCTCAACCCGACCTGACAAGACCCGAACCGGTTGTGTTTATTTTTGACGAATTCCCGTCTGAGGTGAAACCGGAGTGGTCACTGATGCTTGCTGCCCTAAATTTTGGCAATCTCATTAAAAACAAAAAGAACCTCTACAATGAAACGGTCAGGAAGTTTGGGAACTACTTCGTTACTGTTGTCTGCCGGACGGTATATATCGAACCACCCGAAGCTATCAGGGATGCAGTGGATTCTTACGGGATCCTGGAAGGGATCTTGAAAATTGGTCATCCGTGTATTAATGCGAAGCAGGGCGCTGAATGGCTCGAGCAGAACGACTTTAATGCCTGCCCGGTCCTGCAGAATACTTCCATTCACACTCTGGTCGATTTCTATAAAAGACACCATGGCATCAGTATTGATGAATCCGACTGGAAATCAACTTTGATCCTGGCAGGCATCCCGTATGCCAGGGAAAGGGTGGTAATAATCGCCCCGGCCGGTTTCAAACCATCCTTAAGCACTTTTTCCGCAGCAAAGAGGAGAAATATAAGTCTTGACTTTCTTCCGTTGAACTATTTCTCCGCTGAAAGGATAGCAGGGATGCGCCGGAGGTTAACTGTCAGAACTTCTGACAGCTATGGACTTCATTATCCTCCGGAAGCCGAGCGGATCCTCGGCGAGAAGCCAGACAAGTATTTTGATCTCTTTCCTCCGCTATTACAGCAGGAATTTGCCAAATATTCACACGAAGGAAGAAATGAAAACAGATGATTACCTTTTCCCGGATGATTTCTGCCCTGCCAGGAATGACATTTACATTGACGATTCACCGGTTGACAACCTTCTTTATGCCGGCACTCCTGTCGATCCTCCGACTCCAGCTGATATAGTAAAATACTGGATCGACGGATTTTTGCTTACCGGCGAACTTAAACAGGCTCTTGTCAGCGTGCTTGTCAATAAAGTATATATTGATTTCAGTGAGAGCAAAATAAGGGAAGCCGAATCAATTATTAAAGAAGAGCTTGACTATAAAATTAGCAATCCCGGCGATCAGATCAAGCTGCTTATCACCCTTATTAAGCTGAAAGAAACCCATGATCATGCCTCGGCTGTAAAATACTATCAACGGGCGCGGGATCTTCACTCCAAGAATGAAAGCCTGCTCGACGGAAGGGTGAAGCTAAGCTGGCACGAGCTTAACAGGTATTGCACCTTTCAGGCCAACCCGTTTATACTCAGATCTGAGGCATTAAACCTGGTTGAGTCGGGAAATTATGCAGAAGCTGAAAATCTTTACTTGCAGCTCATTGAAATGAATTTTGAAATTCCCGGAACACTTTGTCACCTCGCAAGGGTCAGGCTGTTATCGGGTCAGGTCAGGTCAGCGGAAGAATCAGTGGAAGATGCATGGAAAAACTGCAGCATAGCAAAGAAATATGTGGTCCCCCGCATTATTTTCTTCAAGATACTTTTTGCCTTGATCATTAAGAGCGATCCCTCATCCTGGATAGGTAAAATGAAGGAATCGCTGAATGGACCTGAAGCATGCATGGAATGGTATATTGCTCCGTTAGTGAGGCCCTGGGCTGAAATACTTGGGAAGGAGGATCATGAGTTCATGAGTGCACTCGCCGGTGCTCTCCAGTCATGGCCACAGATTGCCGGGCTTGATGCCTTTAAATTATGGAATATCAACAAATGACAGGCAAACATTAATACACTCTGCCAGTTGGCTCATTTGAATAACAACCAGAATATCGTTTATGCTACACCCTGATATAAGGCACTCCCCTATGAAACCGGCGGATGCAATTGCATTGATCTTAACAGCCTCACTGCTCCTGATAATTCTCCTGAAGAGAAGTGCATCAACAGGTAATGAGCCCCGCAATTACCAGGACCTGATCGATCAGGATACAGGTTACTCTTATGTGGAATTCACACCCGACAGCCTTTATAAGATTGAATACGATTCGGTCGTGAGGGTCAGGGATGCAACTTCAGGTAAGCTGGTCAGGGAATTCGCGGTATGGGTGAACCGTTACCCCGACAATCCCTGGTTGAAACAAATGCAGCCCGATCCCACAGGGAAATATCTGGCATTCCTAGACAGCAGGAATATCGTGAGCATTTACAATATTGTCACCGGAGAATGTGAAGGAAGTAATGATTATTATTTTGAAGGGAATCATCATATCTATTTCAGCGATGACGGAAAGTATCTCCTCATGGTGGATTACAGGGAACCGTCGGTCGATATCCTGAGCTGCCCTGAGCTGGAGTACATCGCCAGTTCCGGACTCGGGTATTACCGGAACAATATCCGCTGGGAAAACAAGGATGGGAAGCTGATCTTTTATTTTGAGGTCGCCGACAGTTTGTATAAGACCATTTTCCCTGACGACGGGCATGGAGATTCGCTGGTTTTCAGCAAACCGGCACCAGTGGGTAAGATTTGAATGTTTTCGGGGGCTGGTTCATTCATGCAATAAATGGGTTGAACCTCAATGCCGCGCTGCATTTTGGACATTTATCGATCAGGAAGGCATCCTCCCAGGCTTCAACAGGTAATTCGAGACAAGCTGATTGCTCAGGCGAAAGTGCTGCATTTGCTCTTAGTTCTTCTATTGTGGTCATTACCGTTGCCGGAGGGACAAAACGATGCCCGCAGATCGGACAGTCTGCTGAATGATCCTGAAATTGGCCAAGCTCCAGATCCCAGATTTTCCTGACAGAGGCAATGGCTGGACCTTGTCGCAGCTTGTTCATACCCGAATTCAAAAAGAGAACTTCACCGGATTCACAACCAGCGACAATGGTATTTCCCAGGAGCGACATTGCCTGGATTTTTGAACTGACAATAAGTTCCGATATTTTCCTCCCTGTTGCAATATCCCAGATTATAAGGCAATTATTGAACGATCCGGATAAAACCAGTTTGCAATCAGGCGTCAGTATAACACTGGAAATGTGGTCGCTCTGGCCTTCCAGGACTTTTGTTTCCCTGAAGGTGGCAATCTCCCAGAGAATACAGGCTCCGTCTTCACATCCGGCCATGGCAAACCTGCCATCAGGAGACATGGCAATTGAAGAAACAGTGGAATTAGGTCCCCTGGTTGACTTTATTACCTTACCCGTTGACAATTCCCACAGGAACCACATTTTATCCAGCGAAGCCGATAAAACCACTTTCCCATCCGGGCTTATCGCAAATGCAGTAATCTGCGCAGTGGGCTTAAAAAGAGATGGCAAGACCTCCTTTGAACCCAGATCATAAATTGCACAATCAATATCATTGGCAACGGACATGGCCAATTTCCCATTTGGAGCGATTGCCAATGCACTGATCCTTCCCCTGTAATGACCAACGAACTCCTTAATACGCTTCCCGGACCACAGTTCATCTAACGCACAGGATCCACCTATTTCTCCTGATAAGAGCATTTTTCTGTCGGGTGTAAGCAATATCTTCCAATCAGCATATGGCCGATGGACTTTCTTAATTGCCTGGCCCGTTTTAAGATCCAGGAACGAACGCGTACCAAAAACACTTGTCGCCACTACCACATCCTCGCCTTCGTCTATCTTCAAATCCAATACCATTCCGGAACGATCCTTACGCCTTTCATCCAGGTTGAATTTATTTGACCCTTTACTCGTAGTTATGTCCCATAGCAGGCATGTCCGGTCTTCAGATGCAGTTATTGCTTTTTCGCCGTTTGGGGTTATGGCAACAGAATTGACAAATCCTGCGTGCCCGGTCAGTGTCTTTAATACCTGCCATGAATCAAGATCCCATAAATCGCAGATGTTATCGTATGATCCGCACAGGGCCATCTTAAAATCTGCAGTAACAGCCAAAGACTTGTAATTTAAGACAAGTCCTTTTGTCTTTTCTATTATTTCTCCACCTAAAAGATCCCAGACAAACAGACCTGCCCTGGTTCCGATAAGAGCCTTTTTCCAGTCCGGAGCAGGCAAAATGGATTGGACACCCTGTTTCCCTTTCAGCGTCTTCAGGGCTTTTGATGTTGTAAGGTCCCAGAATATGCAAGTGCCATCCATAAAGGACGCACTCAAAGCCATACTTCCGTCAGGGCTCATTGCAACGGACTGAATCCCGGAATCATGACCGTATAGTCTGGAAATTATTTCCCCCGTTGTAAGATCCCGGAGTACGCAGGTTTTGTCTTCAGATCCGGAAAAGGCTTTGCTCCCGTCAGCTGTTATTGCAACTGCCCAAACCCAGCTTTCGTGGCCTTGATATATTCTTAAAGGCCTCCCGGTTGTCAGGTCCCACTGGATGCAGGTATGATCATTGGAACCGGAGTAAGCCATTTTCCTGTCGGCAGTTATAGCAATTGAGAGGACCTCAGCGGTATGTCCCTGCAGAGTTTTCAGGGCCTCACCCGTATCAAGATCCCAAAGAATACAGCTTTTGTCAGATGAGCCTGTAAGGGCAACCTTACTATCAGCAGAAATTGTGATCGATTTGGCCTTGTCGACATGTCCGTTAAGTGCCTTTAATATCTGAGGCCTGGGTATCCAGTCGAAACGAGTATCATTCGCTCTTAAGATAAGATGCGGATACTCTTCCAATTTAACAGACCCTGCCGAATTTCCGACCGGACCCTCCGCGGCGTAATTCCAGGCTTGCTGGTGAGCGAAGAAAGATATCTCCTTTGCACAATGCTGTAAATTTCCAGCCTCTTTACCAAGAAAGGTCAGGAAATCCTTTAGCCGGTCAGACCTGTTTGTCTCATTCTTGGTTCGGAGGATCTCCTTTTCGATCTGGTCCTCTGTCCAGGGCCTGGTGCTTTCCGGAATATCAATATCACAGATATTTAGCCGTCCTTTGGCACAATAGATCAAATCTAGTGCATATTTATCCAAACCTGCCTGCTTAGCGATTTCCCTGTCGTTTGCTGTTTGATTATCAGGAATTGATTTTAGCAGATCATTAAAATCCCTGATAAGATCGTAAGTTCTTTCAATAGCAGATTTTGCCTGAATAAAATCGAGGCCGCAAAGGGTATTTGTAGCCTCATCCCACATCCCGGCCCTGGTCTGCTGCCATGGCAGCTCCACACACTTCCGGATATTGGGCTCCTTACGCAGGTCACCGTCAGAAAAAAGAGGCTTGCCTGTGAAGTAGTTTGCCAGACAGGAGTGGTACTTCTGCTTTGCGGAAGGCATGGTCACGTTGACTATTCACTTTTATTTTTTATTTTCATACACCTCATATCCTATCTCTGCGAGGAGCTTAGGGATATTCCTGACCGGCTTGTAATCATACTCTTTAGTTCTGTCATCCAGTGAAGTCCATGGCACAAGGCAGGGATTCAGCTTCCTGGCTATGTCTTTAGGGCCGCAGCGCCATCCGGCAAGCAGCCTTTCGGCATTCCACCTGGCATGTTCGAGCATTGCCAGGAAATCAAATTGTGAATGACCCTGATCGTCCTTCACCTTGTCCGACAGATTAGCTTCCAGATCATAAATGACAGGGGTTGTGGCTTTTCTGATGCTCAAACCGGCTCTCCCGAGCATATGTTCATAAAATGAGACCTGCCTGATGTTGGATGCCTTCAGTGCATCGCTCAGATTATCCCATGGCATAAGAACCTTGTATTTATTGATGTCCTCTGACTCAGACTTAAACTCCTTAAGGTCATCTTCCCTGTAGAAATCGTGCACTTTCGGGGCAAGGATCTTTATTTCATCGGGGGTGAGGTCTGTCACCGCATTTTGATTGACCAGCGCCCAGAGCGTCAAAGGATCGTTCGGCAGGATCAGGAGATTCGGATGGTCCTTCCATGTCCTGTCCTGCACGAACTCCGACACTGCCCGTCCGCTGTAAGCCACCAGGGCCACTTTCGCTCCCAGTGAAAGAGCTATTTTATACTCCAAAGTTGCGATCCGGCCGCCATCGATCCCGATGAGGATCACATCCTGCGGATCAATCCCGTTTGAAATAAGGTCGGCCCAGCAGACAAGGATATCAAATGCTGTAAAATTATCCGACGGAGTCGTGAAATGATTGTCATAATGGTCCGACTTCTTTGCATTGTACGGAAGAGTCTGAGGGAGATAAGAATCCAGTTCGAAATTTCCATTCATCTCTGCCTTGACCTCTCCCGTAAGCCCGGGAATGCCTGCAGTGGTCCCGCCGCTTATGATGGTTCCGCTGAAGTTATTCATGACCTCTCTTAGATATTCCCGGTAATCTTCCACTTTTGAGGCATCCATATCTGATGCACCGCCGGCTATCAGAATGACAGGCGCCTTAACTGGATTTTTGTTGATCCTGTAGCGGTTCACGTTCTTAAGGTACTTGTCGCGCAGGGCCCCCTTTGATGCCACGCACATGGCAATGTTCAGGTAAAGGCTCACTTCCCTTGTGAGTGATGTATTGGTATCTTTCAAATTACTTACAAGTGATATCTCTGAATCCGCCGATGAACGGCTGATGAGGTACCTGCCGTTTATTATGGTTTCAGCAGCCCTGGCATACTCGCCAATGCATTCATCTTCATTGCTGAGAAATATATGAATATGACCGATGGCAAATAGTGCCGGCAGACGTTCTATCCCAATATGTATCAATTCCTTCAGCTTCGGAACAGCCTGGCACAGCTCTGACCTGAAGAGCCCGATACTATAACCGGAAGTCTGATGGTTCATGAGTACCAGTGATTCCATCATTGCGGTGAGGTAAAGAGGATTTCCGGGGATCAGGGTGTGTGCTTTTGCAAAAAGTGCAGCGCTTTTGGTCCTTTCCTGGAAAATATTCTGGAGAAGCCTGCCGGCGCGATAATAAATGTAGCTTATCTCTTCCGTGTTTTCGTTCCTCTCTTCTTCACTGATGCTTTCAATTTCCTTGATCGTATTTTCGATAAGGTCCATCCCTTCGTCGTAATCGGTTGACTGACTATCAGCAGCAGCTGATCTCGTTTTTACCAGACCATATTCAAAATTAAGCTTGAGCTTCAGGGTTTTGTTTTTCAGCGCTAGATACTGCAATGGTTCCAGCAGTCTCAACGCAGCCGGGAAATCGTCAGAGGCTCTGTACAGGGCAGACAATGACAGGCAGGTCCTGACAAGCTCGTTTGGATTATCCCCCAGCACCGAAATCAATGTTTTAAACTTCAATATGTCATCATCGACTGTTTTCTTCTCATGCTGAAGCTCATAGATCTTAACAAGCGAATCAATTTCTTCGGCCATGCCGGCAAATTTCCTGTCGGCATTCTCGAGCATTGCTGAAAGCTCGGCCGCTTCCCTTTTCCAGGCATCTGGTATGTTAAGCGGTGTTTTATAAATTCTGTCATGCGAGATATCGGCCCAGATATGCTCAGCCAGAGTCCTGACCTGTATCTCGGCTTTCAGTTCCCTGAATTTCCTGTCGACCGCGATCCCAAGGATCTCATCTTTCCTGGGAGTAACAATGTAGTGTATTGAACGGTAACCAAATTCATTGACCTGCAGCCTTGATCTTAGATCGAGGCTGTTGGCTTCATCAATCTCGAAGTTTTCCTTTATGAAATCGCCAACCTTTTTGACCTGCCTTTCAAAATGGACAACAATCCTTGCCCCGCAAAGATCCGTGACATCCCTGATCGGATTTTTGTACTTGTCTTTCTGGATTATCTTGTTGGCAAAGCTGAGAAGGCTCTTTGCACGGGCCTCTGCAAAGCCCATGAACCCAAACGTTCTGATCGCTGCATCGAGTATCTTTTTGATCAGCCTCGCATATTCTGCAAAATCCTCCTCCCTGCTCTTGAATTCCTCAATGAATTCGACCTGTTTTTCAATCGGGATGTTCCTTTTCTTTTCCATAGTTTCCGATATTGAGATTATATTGTTTAAGTAATTCAGCCCGGTTTCAACCGGGAAATCATTTAAAATGACAATGTTTCAAGATGGGTTTTTGCAGGATTGTCTCAAAAAGTAAACATTACCCGCAATGGTCCGCCAGGCAAATGCAAAAAGCATAAAGGGAGAGAGACGCTTTGCAAACTTTGTGATATTCCCGTAACGACAATCCCTGCACATATTAAATAATTCTCATTTCCTCATTCTTTAACAATACCAAGCCCGACCTTTTCGAGAAATTCCCTGTACCTGGCCACCTGGTCCCTGTCTTTATCCCTGTCGTCCTCGCTCAGCCGGGGATCATCATAATCCACCAGGCAGTTGTGGACTTTGCTGTAATCATCCCTTATTTCACCGTAACGCCAGTCGTTCCTGTAATAGAATTCACACCAAAGCCTGTGCTCTTCACCGGCCATTATTTCCAGAATTTTATTTCCATCTTTCTTAATAAGCCGGAGATATTGCTCTTTGCTCAGTACGCCGTCCCCAGCAGCAGATATAACCTTTAATCCCGCTTTCCCAAGAACGATCGGGATCCGGGCGGCGGCGTCCACGTTACTGGCCTTGATAAAAACAGGAAGGATCTCATATTCTGCCACATACTCCGGATTTTTGGCTTTTGCCGCTGACTTCCATGCATAATGTATCGCCCTGGCTATCGGCTCAATATTCTCCTGGACCAGCTGCGATTCATTCATGCTTTTCAGGAATGAGGAAACATCCCCGACATATAGCTCCAGAACCTGGTTGCCAGGCAAATGGCTCCGGAGTATCTTTCTTCCCCCGCTGTTTTCCTTAAGGGTTTTAAGAAGATTTGTGAGCGATCGGGCCCCATGAGAGTATTTATCCGCTTTGATCAGAGCATTCAGAAGTCCATGGTCAATTTCGGGATGATCGGTTGCAGAAAGCCCAAGGATACTCCGGATGAAGAGTGCGCGTCTTATAGGAAAACACAGGTCAGAAGGATCGGGCAGACACTCCAGCTCCGGGGTTGTCATCATGGTCTGGTTAGGCCCCAGTACATTTATGTATCCATGCATCCTGCTGGCAAAATCCGGACCTTTTTTGTACCTGAAAAGGGCAGCTTTCTGAGGATCCCCGGACTTTCCGAGATTTACGAATGTCTGCATACCCGGACATGTCGCACCCGCGAAGACCATAATGCATTTGCCGAGGGTATGTGTGATCTGCCCTTCCTGGAAAGTTCCATCCTGCATCGGTGCGAGAAGGTATTGGAGGTAATCATATTCCTTTGAATCGAACTCATCCCAGAAGACCACAGGGATGGCCCCTTTCAGCACTTCATCCCTCACCTGGTGAAAAGCCCCGATCAGGTCGGCCGGACCAGAAAACTGCGAAATATTGAACTCAAGAAAAGGCGTTTCATGACCCAGGACCCCTTTTGCGATCTCCCTCACGCCGAAGGACTTGCCTGATCCAGGGGGACCGAAAACAGCAATAGATAATGGATTGCTGAAGCTTTTCTGGACCTTGTAGCTTTCTATAAGCTTCCTTATAATCCGGAAGCTTTCGATCTCCGTCCTGTCAACAGTGAACAGCTTCCTGAGGCTCAGTGATGGGATATTGTTCAGTACAATGGGTCCGTTAAGGGCAACGTTCCGGGCAATTGCATAGAGAGGTCCGTCTGCCGGAATTCCGGAAGAACGGTAATTATCAAGGAGAATGTTCCATTTCCTGTTCAGGAATGACGGATCATCCTCAGGAGAAGGGATAAATGCTGATGAAAAAGACACAGCCTGACCCGGGGCTGCATCTCTTATTTCCCGGGCGGGCAGCCCGATACCTTTTGGGGAAACGAGGTACCCTGTTTCAATAAACCTGCGAACCGCAGCAAGGCCGCTTTTTATTGAATCTTCCATCCTGTAGTCATCCCCTGCCCTGGTAAGATCCAGTGAAGAAGCAAATGCTGCGGTGAAGCATGACATGAGTCCGATTACTCCGCCTTGCCTTGATCCTTCCCATTCATTCTCAAGATTTTTCGGATCAAATATCAGCCTGTATATCATTGATCCGTCAGGCTTCCTTATCACAAGGAGTGCCCCGGCAGTGCCTACGTTAACCACCAGAAAATTCGTATTCTTCAACGCTGCCAGCCTGCTGTTTGTTTTCAGCTCGTAAACCAGGTCAAGGGCCGTTTGCTCCCAGGAGATCTTCGTTGATATCCTCGCATCCTGTTTACGGATATCATTGACCGATACAACAGTAACCAGGTTGATATTTCCCCTGACGGAGTCCTCAAGGAGTTCCATCCAGAGTTCACCCTTCCCAATGTCGCCGCTTTTTTTGCAGATAACCATTACAGGGCCGTCAGGATTTGATACGGATCTCATGCAAAGACTGCCCATGGATGGCCATGCTTTCCTGTTTGTGTGCGAACCGAAATCCATGCCTGCATCATCAATCACCACAATATCAGGTCCCGGGAGTTTCCTGGATTTGTCAACCGGAGGATAAACAAATTTTCCGGTGAATGTTCCGAATCCGAACTGCTGATTAATCTTCCATATCTTCCTGTCCTTTTCCTTAAAGCAATCCAGTGAGGCATAACTGCAATTCTGGCCGGGGAGCTTGTTAAAAAGTTTCGGGTCATGCCCGAAGCAGACATATTCCGGGCCCTCAAATCCTGACAAAAAGCTGTAAATGAGAAAGGCGCCGCCTTTCAGACTGGCAGTGCGGGTCCCTGGTTTAGTCCCGGGTGAATCGGAAAAGTTCCTTTCGCCAGGAATTATGTAATTATCGAGCGCTATATCTCCTAAAATAAGGAAGGTTTTTTTCCCGGAAGGCATTTGATTTCAGTTTTACAGATTTATCAAAGCTTATACAACAGATCCCAACTTGTGAAGAGTGTTTAGTAAAAATAAAGAAATCTTTGTACATTTATCTTCCTTAAAACAAAATTGACTTTCTGATCCGTTAGATTCTAAATTTTTAAAATCTCATTTTACATGCCTCAGCAAACTAAAATTTTCAGAGTTTTCATAAGCTCTACTTTTACTGATATGCAGAATGAAAGAAGCATTCTCCAGAGGGATGCCTTTCCGCGTCTTGAGAAATACTGTGAAGAGAGAGGAGCCAGGTTCCAGGCTGTCGATCTCCGCTGGGGGGTCAATGAGGAAGCCCAGCTCGATCAGAAAACCCTCAGGATCTGCTTCAACGAAATAGCCAGGTGCCAGAAAATGTCACCAAAGCCTAATTTCGTGATATTGCTCGGGGAAAAATACGGATGGCAGCCGGTGCCCGAAATTATCCCGGCGGAAGAGATGGAAGCGATCCTGGGTCGATTGAGTCAGGAAGAAAAAACATTGATCGCTGACTGGTACAGGAAAGATGAGAATGCCAACCCTCCTGAATATGTCCTCCAGCCAAGAAAGGATGAGCTTAGAGATTACAAGCTCTGGGAACCTGTTGAAAATGAACTGCGTAAAATATTACGCGATTCTGCAGATGCCCTCGGTTTCAATCCGGAACAAAGGATCAGGTACATTGCTTCCGCTACTCACCAGGAAATCATGAAGGGAGCGCTAAGCGTGCCCGCGGAGATCGAGAGCCCTGAAAGACATGTTTTTACATGGTCGAGGAAGATTGACGGGTTACCTTATGACAGGTCAGCTGCCGGATTCATTGATCTTTCCGGGGATCAGCCCGACCGATCATCTGCACAAAAGATGGAAGGGCTGAAGTCAGAGCTCAGGTCAAGGCTTGGAGCCGGCCATTTCAATGAGTTCAAGGCAGAGTGGAGGAATGGCACTTTCGAGATAAGTGATACTGAGCTTAAGCGATTTAGTGATGGGGTTTATGACAATCTTGTTTCGGTTATAGGGGAACAGTTGTCCGGGGTAATCGACAAGGATGAAATCACCCACGAGTCGAAGCTGCATGCCGATTTCAAAACCAAGCTTACGGAGCATTTCTGCGGCCGTTCGGATGTTATTGGAACACTCCACGATTACCTTGGGGATGCGAGGGAAAAAAGAACCCTCGCAATAATCGGTGATTCAGGGTCCGGAAAATCGAGCGTGATGGCGGAGGTGATACGTAATGCTGAGTCGGATTTCAGCAATGCCGTGATTGTTTACCGTTTTATCGGCACATCCGCCCGGTCATCGAATATCATCTCGCTGTTGCAGAGTGTTTGCGGGCAGATTGCGAGGGAATTCAATACGACCCTGGAAGCAATTGCAGGGGAAGGAAGGGACAAGGCTCTTTATGACCTGAATGGATTGTCGGAGATACTCAGGAAAGCACTGGCCCTGGCCACTCTTGGAAAACCGGTTTTCCTGTTTCTTGATGCCCTCGACCAGCTTTCTGATACTGATAATGCGAAATCGCTGTACTGGATGCCGGGTGAACTGCCACAAAATGCGAGGATAGCCGTTTCTGCATTGCCTGAACTGCGGCCGAAGTTGAACGCTCATTACCAGGTTGAGCTGGAAAAGCTTCCCGTGGATGAAGCCACAATAATACTTGACAGGTGGCTTAGTTCGATCAGGCGCAGGCTCACACCCGCTCAGAGGAAGGAAGTGCTGGACAAATTCAGCTTGACGGGGCTGCCGATATATCTTAAGCTGGCATTTGAGAGGGCAAAGCAATGGGCTTCCTATACCGGGGAGTTTGTTCTGGAGGATGATGTGAAAGGGATTATCAACGGCTTCATTGATATGCTTGAGGAAGAGCACTCCGAAGATTTTGTCAGGGATGTTATCTGCCTGATGCTCAGCGGACGTTACCAGGGGCTTGCAGAAAATGAGATACTCGAGATCTTCGCTTTCGACAGTGGCCTGTGGGAGCAGTTCCTTGCAAGGACACACGAAGACCACAGGGATGAACTCATAAGCATGAAAAAAGCTCTTGAGGCCAGGAAGGAATGGATGAAGATCCCAATATCGGTCTGGTCGAGGCTTTATCTCGATCTTGAGCCCTATCTCACCGAGCGTGACGCCGACGGGGTGCCGATAATCACCTTCTTCCACAGGCAGTTCAACGAGGTGCTGAAGGAGAGGTATGGGCTTTAATGGCGCAAGGCGTAAGTCCGCATGACCTGCATGACCTGCATGACCTGCAAGACACTAGTAGCAAGGCATAAAACTAATGTAACAAACTAAGATCCCCATGTCTACAAGGGAAAATAAATATCACGCCTGTCTGGCAAATTATTTCTCTGCCCAGCCGCTCTTTTTTGATTGCGATCTCCAAAAAAAACCTGTAACCCGCAAACTCGTTGAACAGCCATGGCAGCTTTTAAAATCTGAGCAGTGGTCAAATCTGGTTGTACTTCTAAAGGAGCCTGAATTCTTAATTGTTGCGTGGAGTAAAGATGCAAATTCAATTAAAAGATACTGGTCATCCGTTGAGACATGCTCGGAATTTAGGGTTAAGGAAGTATATGGTGATCGTAAAAGGCGAGATAATCTGACAAATAATGAATTATACACTCGTGTTATTGCAGAGATATTTGAAAACTTCGGCCTTTTTAAAGAAGCCCTTGAAATTTATAATGTTTTTCTTGATGATGTTCAGTCTATCTTGGATGAAGATGGATTTCAAGGAAAAGAGTCAGAAGATATTGATGCTCCCCCATTATCTCTCCAACAATACCTTTTCGATAATACTATTATTCAGGCAAAACTTGAAACAGACTTAGGCAATTACGAAAGGGCAATTAAGTTATATAATGTTATTGAAGATTTTGCCCAAAAATGGAATAACCAACATATGCAAATTGGTGTTCTTATAGATAGATCAAATATCCTGTCATTTAATAATAAGAAAAATGAAGCAATTGAGGCTTTAAATAAAGCTGAGCGAATATCGAAGGAGGAAAATGACTTGACATTTTTAAGCGTAATATCGATAAATAAGGCACTTCTATACATGGAACTTGGGAATCCTGCGGAATGTGAATCAATTCTAAATGAAGCTTTAAAAAATAGTTCAGTGATTAATGACGAAGCATCTCTTCAAAATGTCATTGGTAACCTTGCCATTGCATTTCATAAACAGGGCAATTTTGATAAAGCTGTCGAATATTTTCGTATAAAGGAAAAAATGTGCCGTGAATTGGGGAAGAAGGACAGTTTACAGGTTGCCATTGGTAACCTGGCTTTGGCATTAAAGGACCAGGGCAAATTATCGGAAGCACTTGAATTATTAGATGAACAGGAGTTGATATGTGTCGAGATTAAGCATCACAGAGGATTGGCCTTTACCTATACTAATAAAGCTCTTATTCTGAATTTAATGGGCAGACCTCAAGAAGCATTCCAAACAGCATTACTGGCCAAAGAGATAATTGATGATTACAACCTGGCTGAAATACAATATGCGTATGATTTGATTATCAGAGATATTATGATTCACTTGATGAATATTGAAATGTCATCAGGAGATTTTAAATAAGATACTCATGACATAACTCAAACAAGTCAAAATAACAAAAGAGAACTAGAAAAAGGAAATAGATATATATTAAGGATTGAATAAAGAGGCTAAAAATGAAACAGTAATAATTGAGCAGAATTTCAAATTAATTTATGATGAAGCCAAAAAAGTTTTTACGGAAGAGGATTGGGAAAAAGCTTTTCTGAAGTGACGGGAATAAATTCAGGTACACTCCGTCAATAGCTAGTCCGATGTAAAATGCAATTGTGTCAAATCATTCAAAATCAGTTTTTTGGAAAAAATACCTTACCATACAATAATACACTGTACCTGACGGCACTTGACCCATCTCTATTAATCCCCTTTTCTACCGATATCCGGTCCCTTACGGGACAGCTATTTCCCATTACTCGGCGATAATAAATATTCTGTAATGTGTTAATGTTTCTGTCATAAGCTTCAAGTCCCTCTTTTCTCAGAGGAGATGACACAGACCTTTTCAGGTAACAATATACATATGTCATTCGCTTGCACGGACCCTGCAGCAGTAATTTGCTTTAAAACAAATCCCCGTTTATTTATATTAAGCATTGATATTTTTTATCTCAGATAGCTTTATTGTCCCCCGAAGATCTTAGCTTAACAATCCCGTCAGGGACAAAATATTGGTGGAGCAGGGAATTAATACGTGAAAAATATTTGTTCAATAGGGACAAAATAAAGGTAGCAGGCAATATAATTCGCATAAGATCTTTGTCCCGTCAGGGACAAAATATCGGTAGCTAAGCATTTGAATCACGTCATTATGTCCCGTCAGGGACAAAATAAATCTTTGTGCCTATGGGATACCTCCATACACTACCTCAAACAGAAGTTTTTTAAGGTCATGAACACGGATCTGTTTTTTACCTTTCCGCGATTCAAAATATCGTGCCTGACAGCACATGTCCGATCTTTGTTGGACCTTTTCTACCGATATCTGGTCCCTGGCGGGACCGAATTTTACGTCACCATCTTTTTTGCTGTAAAAAGTCCAGTCAGCGACAAAATATTGGTAGCCCGTCAGGGATTGAATATTGGTAGCTAAACATTTGCAGCATGCCCGTATGCCCCGTCAGGGACAAAATATCGGTAGCCCGTCAGGGATTAAATACTGGTAGCTAAATATTGGCAACATGCCAAATGTCCCGTCAGGGACAAAATAT
>DCFQ01000087.1:0-16401 GCA_002319915.1 Bacteroidales bacterium UBA1800
CTGATCCAAAATGCCAGATAAATTATCGGCAGGGATGTTGGCGCAATTACCCATAACTAGCATATAAAAGTAGGAATTGTACCGGAATGATAAATTATTGGAGGGATAGCGGTATAAAAACGGGTTCAGTGTGTTGACGGATAGTGCGCTGATTTTTCAACATGATGATTGGCTTCTTTGCATCCCGAGCGATTTCGCTCAGGAAAGGACTTACTTTATAGTACAAAAAGGGTATTGGTCTATTCCAGTGCTAACGTTCTGTCATAAAGGTAAGACTATCAGTGCAGATCTGCACAATCTGAAAACACTTCACTCAGGATAATGCAATGATCATTAGTATGGCTTCAGTAATTCCAATAATAATGGCTAAAATCGCAAATCCCCTTCCTTTAAGTCTTTTAGGGCTCTTATTAATCTTCGTAAGACTGACAATTCCGAATATTGTGGCTAGAATTCCAAGCGGAATCGATGCGATAAATAAACCCACAACCGCTATCAGGAATCCGGCACTCCCTAATACTTCATTCTTTAAGACCGTGGAATTGGTATCGGATGTTCTTGCCTGACCCTGAATTCCTGCATCTGATGGACCAAACACCTCATTTGTTCCATTTATGTAATGAATCCCGGAAACCTCAGTTACCAGTATGGAGATCAGGGGCCCCGATAAATTATTGCACTTCCTGTACTTTAACTCAGTAACCCCGATTTCTTCAATCTTTCCTAATATAATCCCTCCCGATCTTAACAAGATAGTGTCACAATTGTCTTGTTGTGAATATATTGTGACTTTATTTTCTGTTTCAGACAGCGACTGGCTTTGTATGTTACTGATAGCCGGACGCTGTCTGTTATCTGCCGACGCGACCAGTATCTTGTTCAATTCAATCATGCTTACTCCTGGGGCCCGGTTAACAATATTGGTGCTATGAGGATTGTAATTATTAATATCCTTATTTTTAACTGATTTCAATCGATGAACGCTTCGGTTCGAGCTGCTTCCCTTGTATGCAATTGCTTTCCCCGTTTTTCTTAATTTGTGATATGCCCTGTAATCATTCTTTTTTGGTGAAATATCCGGACAGGATACGGCAGATTTGGAAAGTGTGGAGCAAGACAAACATCCAAATGCGAGTAAAAGAGAAATCATAAAAATTCCAGAGATAAAGAACTTTGTTTTCATAGTGGCCTGTTATTATGTCAGTTAGTGTTGGGCTAAGGTTTGGCTTTTTCCCGTTTGAGAAATGCGACAGGTTTATGGCAAGTCCTTTCCGGGACGGTCTACTTCACATCAAGATCCTCGATCGGACTCCGGACCTGGATAAGATTCCTCCTGCTTACATGCGTGTAAATCTCCGTCGTCCGGGTGCTCTTGTGTCCCAGCAACTCCTGGATGTACCTGATATCGAGCCCATTCTCGTGAAGATGAGTGGCGTAACTGTGCCTCAGGCTATGAACCCCTACCTCCTTCATTATCCCGGCCCTCTTCAATGCCCCCTTGAAAACCCTGTAAACACTCTCGGATGAATACCTCCCGCCCGACTGACCTTCAAAAAGATAGTGCCCCGGCTGGAACGCCTCACTGTACTCGTCAATCTTCTCCCAAACCTTCTGCGATACCGGAACAATCCTGTCAACCTTCCCCTTGCCCTCCCTGATGAACAACAATCCCCGGTCACGGTCAAGATCCTCAAGCCTGATATTCGTAACCTCCGAACGCCTCAACCCGCACGAGTAAATCATCCACAATAACAACTTGTGCTTGATGTTACGCCCGGAATTCAGGATCCTGCTGACCTCTTCCTTCGAGAATACCTTCGGAAGTGCTCGACTCCTCCTCGGCCTTTCGAGAAACTCAGGATTCACCCTGCCTTTGCCAGAAATGGTGTAAAAGGTCTTGATCGCCGAAATGATCTGGTTCTGATATGAGGCGGAATAGCCCAGCCTTATGATGAAATCATATATGAACGCGGAGATCTCTTCCTCCGAGATATCCATGGGATCCCTTCCTGTGAAATAACGGAAGAAGAGATCGAGTATCGAAAGATACGATTCCCTGGTCCGGGAACTGTACCGGTTCTCGTCCATGAACATCGCGAAGGAATCGAGCGCATCCGCTGCTCTGGCAATCAGCTCCCTGCTCCTTATCCCGTCACCGGTCTCCTTACGTGCGATCGAAAGACCAGTATCCACAACATTCTTCTTTATGCTCAGCTTCACACCGTTCGAGGTGAAATAGTCTGCAAGTGAATCACATGTGATCTTCGACCAGCGCAGGGACCATTCCCGCCGGATCTTGTCGTAAAAGCAGCGCCCGTAAGTCTTCATCTCCGAAATCCAGGTGGGATCATACTTCCCCATGAATCTGATCACCAGGAAACCTTCCTTTTCATCGATCCTGAATTCCACCGGGCCAAATCCACCGGATCCGCTGGCATACGGGGCGCGAAAATAACTGTCACCACTGCTTTCTTTTTCAATAACCCTTTCAACCCTGGCCTGACCTGACAGCCCCGGATCATCCTCACGTGGAAGCTGCCCGGACTTTTCCCGCACCGTGCCTTCATTGCGGGGCCCTTCACCCTGGCGCAGCACCAGCCTTTCAATTGACGGGTCAATTTCAACCTCCGCCGCATCCTTCAGCCTTCCCCTCAAAAGCTCAAAATTCTCCTCCGTGTCATCAACATAATAGCACCTGTGCGTTCCGCTGAACCTGACCCCGGGGATCTTACCGGCAACCTTCCTGAGCTCGTCATCGTAATCAAATACGATGGCGATCCTCGTGCCTTCGCGGTGAAAGATCTTTTTCAGGATTACCCTCTTTTTCATTCAGCTGCAGTACTTTAACTATGGGGAAACCCGGGTCGCGGGTTAAGTGAAATCTGTCGTCTGAATACGGCACAGCCCCGTCAGTCACAATAGCAACATCACTGCCATCACCTGCCTGTCTCTTTAAGTTTTTTGCTATTGTCTGACTTCCACGATCCTTAAATCAACGTAAGTTAATCATTGTTCCGCAATTCAGGAACTGTTTCCCGGTTTATTTTTGGCCTGGCCGGCAGGTCCCAGGATACGCGCTTAAACGAAAGATATTTAACCTTCGTTACATTCCGGGAAGAGAAATTTAACTTCAGTATACTGTGCAATAATTTGACTGAAATATTCTCCAAAATGAGTATCTTTCCGCTTGCCATTTGCTGCTGCCGGCTGCAGAACATGAATTTAATCAGGTCATTAACTATAAAAACACTACATCATGCCACGGGTATTCAAAGCGCTTGAAATTGAAAAGGAAGATAAAGAGATCAAGAAAGATTATCTCGACCGGCATATGCCGCATGTGATCTGCCCCGACACCGTGAAGAGGGGAGAAAAATTCGCCGTGAAGGTGAAGATCGGGGAGGAGTATCCCCATCCCGACGACCACGACCACTTTATCAGCATGATCTCGCTGTGGAACCGGGAGACACTCCTTGCCGAGGCGAGGTACACCGCCGGCGTCAACGGGAACAGGCCGACACATTTCGAGGTCGATTTCTATATCGTCGCACCCGAAGTGTCGATGAACCTGTCCGCCATGTCGGTATGCACAAAGCACGGAATGTGGCAGAGCGAGGACAAACCAGTCAAGGTGGTGTGAGCCATAAATTTTTTCATTTCCGGTAAGTTGTGGGATGGTAACAGGAGGTTTACTATCTTTGCACGCCGAACAATAGCTGACTATGGCAAAAAAAGAAAAGAAAAGACAGAACTGGAAGGATAAATACAGGCTTTCACTTACAAACGACACTACCTTTGAGGAGGTCTGGAGAATCAAGCTCACCAGGTATAACGCATTCCTTCTCATTAGCTTCCTTGTCTTCTTCATCATCGGCGGAACAATCCTGCTGATAGCTTTTACAAATCTCAGGGAATTCATCCCGGGATACCCCGATGTGAATATGCGCCGCAATATACTTGTGGACGCCATCAGGCTCGATTCGCTCGAAAAGGAGCTCGACCTCAGGGATAAGTACTTCGCGAACCTCAATGCAATCATATCGGGCAATAAGCCGGCAGAGATCTATTCACTGAGGGACACAACGAAGAACTACAAGTCGATATCATTCAGGGGCACTCCCGAAGATTCGGCGCTCAGGTCGCAGGTCGAGAAGGAAAGCAAGTACAATCTTACGCTCGGCCCGATATCGACAGAAGGCCTTACCAGCCTGGCGAGCCTGCACTTCTTCCCGCCTGTGAGGGGCATTGTGTCGGGCAAGTTCGATCCGCGCACCAAACATTACGGCACCGATATTGTCACCAGGGCGAATTCCCCGGTCAGTGCATCGCTCGACGGAACCGTCATCTTTACCGGCTGGACCATGGAGACCGGTTATGTGATCGAGATCCAGCATTCGAACAACATAGTTTCGGTCTACAAGCATAATGCTTCGCTTCTTAAGGAGACCGGTGACCTCGTAAGAACAGGAGAGGCCATCGCCGTGGTGGGCGGATCGGGTGAGAAATATACCTCGGGACCCCACCTTCATTTCGAGATCTGGTACAAGGGGAGCCCTCTCGATCCCGAAGAACATATTATATTCTGAAAGAGAGAAACTCAATGCCGAAAAGGATAGCACTGTTGGGATCAACGGGATCAATTGGCACCCAGACTCTTGATGTCATTTCCCGTTTTCCGGATGAGTTTGAGGTGGAAGTGCTGACCGCAGGCAACAACGTAAAGCTCCTTTCGGAACAAGCACGGAAATTCATCCCCTCAACAGTCGTCATCGGCAACAGCGACCATTACCTTCAGCTTAAGAATTCTCTTAAGGATCTTCCTATCAGGGTGAACTGCGGCGAAGATTCAATTGCCGAGGCAGCTGCCTCCCACTCCGCCGACATGGTGGTGGTTGCAATGGTAGGCTATTCGGGCCTCAGGCCGACGATCGCCGCAATAAAGGCTGGCAAGAGGATTGCCCTGGCCAACAAGGAGACCCTTGTGGTGGCTGGTGAGATAATCAAAAAGCTCCTCAATGAGTCGGGCAGCAAAATAATTCCGGTCGATTCAGAACATTCTGCCATTTTTCAGTGTCTTGCAGGCGAAAGGAACAGCCCGATCGAAAAAATAACACTCACTGCGTCGGGCGGGCCGTTCTATAATTACACAGAGGAAATGCTCAAAAATGTCAGGCCGCACGAAGCGCTCAGGCATCCCAACTGGGAGATGGGCAACAAGGTGACCATCGATTCCGCTTCACTCATGAACAAGGGGCTCGAGGTTATAGAAGCACGCTGGCTCTTCGATCTGGATCCCGAAAGGATCAGCGTGGTGATACATCCGCAGTCCATAATCCATTCCCTGGTCCATTTCGGCGACGGCTCGGTGAAGGCCCAGATGGGGGTCCCGGATATGAGGGTACCCATACTCTACGCCCTCAGCTATCCCGACAGGTTCGTTTCGGACCTGCCTAAGCTCAACCTCTGTTCAAACCCTACACTGACCTTCATCGAACCGGACCTTAAAAAATACAGGAACCTTGCCCTCGCCTACAGCGCCCTCAGACAGGGAGGTAACATGCCATGCATCCTGAATGCCGCAAATGAAGTGGCCGTCAACGCATTCCTCTCCGGGAAAGTAGGATTCATGCAGATGCCTGATATCGTTGAACATACAATGAATGAAACCGAGTTCTTCGCTTCACCGGGGCTGGGATTCCTCGAAACTTCCGATTCCAGGGCAAGGGAAATTGCCTCGAAATACATTGACGAACTTAAAATCAAATCATGACCATACTTATCAAGATCCTGCAATTCCTCCTCAGCCTTTCAATACTCGTGATCGTACATGAATTCGGGCATTTCGTCATTGCAAAGCTCTTCAAGACAAGGGTTGAGAAATTTTACCTTTTCTTCGATCCCTGGTTCTCGCTGTTTAAGTTCAGGAAGGGCGAGACTGAATACGGTATCGGCTGGCTTCCCCTCGGCGGGTATGTCAAGATCGCAGGGATGATTGATGAGTCGATGGACAAGGAACAGATGAAACTTCCGCCGCAACCTTATGAATTCAGATCAAAATCGTCGTGGCAAAGGCTCGGGATAATGACCGGCGGCGTTCTTTTCAACTTCATCTTTGCCATGCTGATATATGTGCTGGTGCTTTTTGCCTGGGGAGAGACCTACCTCCCTACTGAAAATGTGAAGTACGGCATTGTAACCGATTCCGTTGGCTATGCATTGGGACTGAGGAACGGCGACAAGATCCTCTCGGTCGACAATCAGCATATCGAGAATTTCATGCAGATCACACCCGACATCATCCTCAATAACCGGAAAACCATCCAGGTCGAAAGGAACGGGGAGAAGCTCGACATTACAGTTCCAAAGGATATCATCCCGAAATTGCTGAAGGGGAAAGGGCAGATCGAACCGAGGAGACCATTCAGCCCGTACGTGATCAGCTCCTTCGCGAAGGAATCGGCCGCAAAGAATGCGGGACTGCTGATCGGGGATGAAATTGAAGGCATGGATGGAAAAACCTTCGAATGGTACGACCAGTTCCAGAAATATATCGCCGACAACAAGTCGAGGGATATCGATATTAATGTCGTAAGGAATGGAGAGAAGGTGAATATCCCGGTCAGGCCTTTGCAGTCGGGGATCCTGGGGATCTACAGCTCGAAGGCCTACGAGGACATCTTCAAGCTGAAAACATTAAACTATGGCTTCTTCCAGTCGATACCAGCCGGAATAAGCAAAGGCTTCAAGACGATCGGCGATTACCTGAAGCAGTTCAGACTGATCTTCTCGAGGCATACCAAGGCATATGAATCCCTTGGCGGATTCATTACCATCGGAAGCATATTTCCCGGAACTTGGGACTGGCAGGCATTCTGGAACCTTACGGCCTTCCTTTCAATTATCCTTGCAGTGATGAACATACTGCCGATCCCGGCGCTTGACGGCGGACATGTCCTGTTCCTGCTGTTTGAAGTGATAACGGGGAAAAAGCCGAGCGACAAATTCCTCGAGTATGCCCAGATTGCGGGAATGGTAATCCTTTTCGGCCTCCTGGTACTGGCAAATGGGAATGATATTCTCCGGCTTCTGAGAAAATAGTTTATCATTTGCTGGTTTGTTTATGATTAAAGTATTTATAACTTTGTCTGCACACTAATACTGAAATGAGATGGGAAGAATTGGATTAACTGAGATTATACTTGTTCTGCTTGTTATCGTTCTTCTTTTTGGGGGTCGTAAAATTCCTGAATTGATGAAGGGTATCGGCCAGGGTATGAAGGAATTCAAGAAGGCATCGAAGTACAATCCCGACGAAGGAGGGAAGGAAGCCTGAAGACAAAGGGAATTCATAAACTTATTATAATCCGGCAGAAGGGGCTCGTTAGGCCCCTTTTTTATTTAACCGGGAAGAACTTACACGGATAGCTATCGGGACACAGAGAAGACACTGAGTGATAGTTCATTTTGGGGAAAAGGATTTGCCTGGTTTACATTTCCCCTCCTTTTGAAGGAGGGGTGTCCGGAACAACTTGTTGATCAGCGCATTACTTCAGCTGATACCGAACAGGGTGGTTGATTCTGGCAACTACCCCGGTCCGGACGAGATAATCGGGTCTATGTGAAACTGGGTTTCACCTCTCCTCGTACTTCTGATTCCGTCGTGCCGGGATAAACCCCGCATCCTTTATGATCTGCCGGATCCCTTCAGCATCGAACCGGTGCCCGCCGCCGGCCGAGCTGACCACGTTCTCCTCGATCATCACAGAGCCCAGGTCGTTCGCACCGGCATGGACCGAAACCATTGCAACCTCCCTGCCCACCGTGAGCAACGACGACTGGATATTCGGGATATTGTTGAGGATGATCCGGCTTACGGCAATAAGACGGATGTAATCTGGAGCGCTGTAACTGCTTGTGATTCCGAGCTTTTCGGAGAGGCGCGTACCTTTGTCCTGGAACGGCCAGGGTATGAAGGTTATGAATCCGTGACTGCCGGGCTGCTTCTGTGCCTGCAGATCACGCAGTTGGAGGAGGTGCCCGATCCTCTCTTCGATGGTCTCGGCATGGCCATACATCATGGTGGCTGAGGTCGGGATGTCAAGCTCGTGGGCAGCCTTCATGCCCCCAAGCCATTCTTCAACCGTGGCCTTGGCGGGCGAAACGATCTTCCTGACCCTGTCGGACAGTATCTCGGCCCCGGCCCCGGGAAGCGAGTCGAGCCCCGCTTCGGTGAGCCTGTGGAGAACTTCCGCATAGGAGAGTTTTTCCTTTTTTGAAAGGAAAGCAATCTCCGGCGGACCGAGCGCGTGAAGCTTAACTGCGGGATAAAGCTCCTTCAGGGTTCTGAAAAGATCAGTGTAAAACGACAGCCCGAGGCCTGGATCCATCCCCCCCTGCAGGAGTAGCTGATCGCCACCCAGGAGGATCATCTCATCGATCTTCCGCTTATACTCCTCAAGAGTGGTCACATATGCATCAGGAGATCCTTTCTTCCTGCAGAAATTGCAGAAAAAGCATTGAGAGAAACAAACATTGGTTATGTTGACGTTCCTGTCGATGATCCAGCCAACCTTTGAACCGGGCCGGTGGAGCTGCCTCAGCTGGTTTGCGACAAACATCAGCTCCTCGAGCGGGGCGCTCCGGTACAGGAAGGTCCCCTCCTCGAGTGTGAGAGGGGTAAGTTCCAGTGATTTTAAATATAAATCGTCAAAATTCATCAGCTTCAAAGGTCAAATCCAAAACCGCAAAGGACGCAAATCCCGATGGCTATCGGGATTCCATAAATTACGTAAAGAAATCCCTTGGCCTTATTCTTCCCCAACTCCCTTGGGAGTGGGGGAGAAGAGGGGGTGAGGTCAATGCTTTAACATACCCCGCAAAGGTAACGTTTTACTCCCTGAACAATCAATAATTTAATTAACTTTACCGCTTCAGAATTTGATCATAACGACTATGAAGCCTAAAATATCAAGGATCTCTCAAATATCTCCCGATCAGTCAGTTGTATGCATCATTGCAACAGGTGATATCCCTGAAAGCCTGAAGCTCAGCAAGTCGGAGAAGGAATATGCGCTGAAGCGCCTGTCAGAAAAGGAAGAATATGTTGTCATCAATTCCTATTTCAGACAGACATATATCGTAAAGGCTTCCGGCGAAAAGGAGGATTACAGGGTGATTGAGGACCTAAGGAAGATTGCATCCGGCCTTAAGAAAACGATCAGGTCGAATAATCACAGGGAGCTTGTGATCACTTCCGATAACACCGTGAAAGGCGCCGTTGAAGCCTTTACCGAAGGTTTGCTGCTTAGCATCTACTCATTCGATAAATACCAGACCAGGAAGGATAAGGAGGAGGGACGGGAGTATCCCCAGAAGCTGCTTCTTCTTACCGGATCCGGCGATAAGGAGCTCGCTTGGCTGGAGACAGTCACCGATGCGGTTTACATGACACGCGACCTTATAAACGAACCGGTCAACCATCTGAATGCCCCGCTGCTCGCGGAAGAGATAAAAAAGGCAGGTGCTTCCGCCGGTTTCTCTGTCGAGGTGATGAACAAGGGCAAGATCGAAGCCCTGAAAATGGGAGGCCTTCTTGCCGTGAACAAGGGAAGCATCGACCCGCCGGTATTCTGCGTCCTTGAGTGGAAACCCGCAAAGCCCCTGAACACCGACCCGCTGGTATTTGTGGGGAAAGGCATCGTTTACGATACGGGCGGCCTCAACATAAAGACCGGTGATTACATGGACAATATGAAGGCTGACATGGCAGGAGCGGCCGCTGTCACAGGTATCCTCTATACAGCGGCAAAAACAGGCATCCCCCTTCATGTGATAGGGCTCGTCCCTGCAACCGACAACCGCCCGGGTCAGAATGCATATGCCCAGGGCGACATCATCACGATGTACAACAAGATGACGGTAGAGATCGGGAACACTGATGCCGAAGGGAGAATGATCCTGGCCGACGCGATCAGCTACGCCTCCAAATTCAAGCCGGAGCTTATCATCGATATTGCCACGCTTACAGGCTCAGCAGCAATGACCTACGGCAACCTTGCCATTGCCGCAATGGGTAACGCAGGCAGGAAGTATTTCGACCTGCTTAACGAGTGCGGAAAGGAAGTATACGAAAGGATCGCCGAACTGCCATTCTGGGAAGAATACGGGGAAATGATCAAATCGGATGTCGCCGATATCAGGAATGTAGGCGGGAGGGAGGCAGGAGCGATCACTGCCGGGAAATTCCTCGAGAATTTCGCCGAATACCCCCTCATCCATCTCGATATCGCCGGGACGGGATCACTTAAGAAGGACGATTATTACCGGTTGAAGGTCGGCACAGCATCGGGACTGAGGCTGCTCGCCACATTCCTGAAAAGATATGCAGAATCGCTAGCAAATAACGAATGAATTTATGGAGAAGAAACCAGTCATAGCGGGGATAACCCAGGGAGACATCAATGGAATCGGATACGAGGTGATCATTAAGGTTCTCATGGATGCCAATATAAACGACATCTGCGTCCCTGTCGTCTACGGATCACCGAAGGTGGCAGCTTATCACCGGAAAGCCCTTAATATTAATAATTTCAGTTTCAATAATATACGGACTGTTGAAGAAGCCAGCCCGCGGAAAGCGAACATGATCAACTGCCTCGATGACAATATAAGGGTCGAGCTGGGTAAAGCGACTCCGCAGGGCGGTGAGTCAGCCTTCATTTCACTCGAGAAAGCCGTCGAGGACCTGAAAGCCGGCAGTATAGATGTACTGGTCACCGGACCGATTGACAAGAAGACCATTCAGTCGGATAACTTCCGTTTCAACGGCCATACGGATTACCTGAAGGCAAAGGCGGGAGCCGACGATGCACTTATGTTCATGATCAGCGAAAGCATGCGGATAGGATTTGTCACCGATCATGTTCCTCTCAGGAAAGTCCCCGACCTTGTTACCACTCAGACAATGGTCAGGAAGCTGAGGCTGATGAACCAGTCACTGATCGTCGATTTCGGCATCAGGAAGCCATGCATTGCCGTGCTCGGGCTGAATCCACATGCAGGGGATGATTCCCTGCTTGGTTCCGAGGAAAAGGATGTTATAATACCTGCGATACAGTATCTTGCAAAAGAGGGGATCCTTGCATTCGGACCTTTCCCGGCAGACGGATTCTTCGGCGCCGGCTCATTCACAAAATTTGACGGGATCCTTGCCATGTACCACGACCAGGGACTGGCACCCTTCAAGGCGCTCTCGTTCGACACGGGCGTCAATTACACCGCTGGCCTGTCTTTCGTAAGGACTTCCCCCGTCCATGGGACTGCTTTCGAGATCGCAGGGAAAGGTGAGGCTTCCGAAAGCTCATTCAGGCATGCGCTCTACCTCGCATGCGATATCTTCAGGAAAAGGCAGGAGTATAGCGAGCTCACACGCAACCCGCTGAAACATCAGGACATAGAGATCCACTCCGACAGGGTGGACGAGCTTCCCCCCGATATCCCGAATTCAGACCAGTCATTATGATCGAATACATCAAAGGAAACATAACCGAGCTTTCACCGACTCATATCGTAATCGAGACCGGCGGGATCGGCTATTTCATCAATATATCGCTTACCACTTTCACAAAGCTTGAAGGCAGGCAGGAATACCAGGTCCTGGTGCATGAGATCATCCGTGAGGATGCCCACTCGCTTTTTGGGTTTGCCGACCGGCACGAAAGGGATCTCTTCAGGAACCTGATCTCGGTTTCAGGTGTCGGGGCAGCAACCTCCAGGATGATGCTTTCGTCACTTACTCCCGGTGAAATTGAAAAGGCGATCCTGAGCTCGGACGTCAATACCCTTAAAGGCATAAAAGGGATCGGTTTGAAGACCGCACAAAGAATAATTGTAGACCTCAAAGATAAATTGGGAAAGCCGGAAGAATCCGGTGAAATATTTGCATTTACGGACAATACCAAACGTGAAGAGGCGTTATCAGCATTAGTGATGCTTGGGTTTGGTAAAAACGCTGTTCTTAAGGTTCTCGATAGGATTACGAAGGAGGAAAAAGGCCTGTCGGTCGAGGACCTGATTAAGAAGGCGCTCAAAAGCCTGTAAATACGAATAGGAGTAAATTTGAGGTCAGGGATATCAAATAGGAATCTGCTGAAGGTAATATATTTTATTGTTGTCGTTTCCTTGGGCTTGTGGCCGTCCGAAACGTACAGCCAGACCTCCGCGCAGACCTCAAAGCCCGATACCACCAAAAGATCCCCTCTCAGACTGAAGGATGTCTCCGGAAATCCTTACGATCAGACTACAAAAGCACCACTATTCCTTGACAATCCTTCGAACATCAAGTCGACCGTAGTTTATGATCCCCAGAAGAACGAGTATATCCTTTACCAGAAGGTTGGAGCTTTCGACTACAGGGCACCGGTACACATGAGCCCTGAAGAGTTCAGGAAGTACCAGTTCAACAAGGAGATGCGCGACTACTGGCAATCGAGGATCTCGGGAAAGGAGGCCGGCTTCAAATCGAGCCTTATCCCCCAGATCGAGGTCGGAGGGGCCGCATTCGACAAGATCTTCGGCAGCAATGTCATAAACATTATACCACAGGGATCGGCTGAGCTGATCTTCGGGGTGAATATCTCAAAGACCCAAAACCCGACCCTTTCCGAGAAGCTCCAGACAATCCCCACATTCGATTTCAAGGAGAAGATCCAGATGAACGTCACCGGGACCATCGGTGACAAAATGCAGCTGGGAGTCAACTACAACACTGATGCTATGTTCGAGTTCGAGAACAAGACCAAGCTTCAGTATTCGGGGAAGGAGGATGAGATAGTGAAGAAAGTCGAGGCGGGCGACGTCACCCTCCCGCTGACGGGAACGCTCATCACCGGGAGCTACAGCCTCTTCGGACTGAAGACCGAACTGCAGTTCGGCAAGCTCAATGTAACGAGCGTTCTTTCGCAGCAGAAGGGGGAATCATCGACGATCGAGGTCAAGGGCGGCGCCCAGCAAAAAAGCTTCGAGGTATATGCCGACGACTATGAGGCCAACCGTCACTTCTTCCTCTCGCAGTATTTCCGTGATATCTACGATAATTCCCTGAAAAACCTCCCGGCCATAAGCTCGGGGGTCCATATCGAAAGGATCGAGGTCTGGATCACAAACAAGACCGCGAGTTACGACGAAACAAGGAATATCGTTGCGTTTGCCGATCTCGCGGAGAACAGGAACCATATCTACAACAAGATCCCTGCATTCCAGGCAGCCGGATCAGTAATGTTTCCTGATAACGGTACCAACCGCATGTACGACGCGGTGACAACCAGCTATTCCTCGATCAGGGATGTCGACCAGGTGACCAATGCATTCAACCCGCTGTATCCGGGTTTTCAGATCGGCCGCGATTATGAGAAGATTGAAAATGCCAGGAAGCTGAATGAACGGGAATACACCCTGAACGAACAGCTTGGGTACATATCGCTGAACACCGCTCTAAATACTGATGAGGTCCTCGCTGTGGCCTATGAGTACACCCTCAACGGCCAGATATACAAGGTCGGGGAATTCTCCACCGACGGTGTTGCCGCTCCGCAGACACTTGTGCTCAAGCTCCTCAAGGGCACTACGCTCAGCCCCAGGTACCCTACATGGAACCTGATGATGAAGAACATCTACTCCCTCGGTTCGGGCAAGATCGAAAGCAACAAGTTCAGGATGGATGTCCTTTATGAAGACGACAAGACCGGCAATTCGGTCAACTACCTTCCCGACGGCCCGATTGCAAACAAGATCCTGCTGCGAGTACTTGGCCTCGATAACCTGAATTCACAGCTCGACAGGGTTCCCGACGGATATTTTGACTTCATCGACGGGGTCACGGTGATGGTCAGCAAGGGGAAAATCATCTTCCCCGTGATCGAGCCCTTCGGGAGTTACCTGAAGAAACAGATTGGAGATCCGACAGTTGCAAGCCGCTATGTATTCCAGGAGCTTTACGATTCAACGCAAACGGTCGCAAGGCAGATGGCCGAAAAGAACAAATTCAAGATGGCCGGGGAGTATACATCGGAGTCGGGGTCGGAAATCAGGCTCAACGCCACAAACATTCCGCAAGGATCGATAAAGGTCACTGCAGGCGGGGTCCCGCTGACGGAGAATACCGATTACACCGTCGACTATAACCTGGGCGTGGTAACGATCATCAATTCGGCGCTTCTGGAATCTGAAACGCCGATCCAGATATCGACCGAGAGCAACCAGTTCTTCGGATTCCAGACGAAAACCATGCTGGGGACTCATCTCGATTACAGGTTCTCCGATAATTTCGACGTCGGGGCAACTATCCTTCACCTCAACGAACGCCCATACACACAAAAGGTGAATTTCGGCGAGGAACCGATCTCAAATACCATCTGGGGCCTGAATACCTCATATAAAGCGGAATCACAGCTTCTTACCAAGCTTCTCGACAAGATACCCCTTCTAAATACCAAGACACCATCAAGCATCGCATTCAATGGTGAATTTGCTGACCTGATCCCTGGGCATTCCAAGGCGATCTCAAGTGCCGGAAATTCCTACATTGACGATTTTGAATCCAGCGAAATCCCGCTTGACCTTAAATCATTCAATGCATGGACCATCTCAAGCATCCCCCAGGGACAGGATCAGCTTTTCCCGGAAGCAAAGCTCAACAACAACCTCGAGAGCGGCTTCAACAGGGCAAAGATTTCCTGGTACGTCATCGATCCGCTGTTTCTCAGGAACGGCTCCTCGACGCCGGCCTACATCAGGCAGCACCCAAACCTTCAGTCAAGCCACTTCGTAAGGGAGATTTACGAGAACGAGCTGTTCCCAAACAGGCAAAGCACAACGGGGATCCCGACTACCCTCTCAGTCCTGAACGTGGCATTCTACCCCGAAGAGAAGGGGCCATACAATTATGATACAGGTCCGGGCGCATATTCCAAAGGCATGGGTGGGACCGGTAAGCTCAACGAGCCGGATTCAAGGTGGGGCGGAATTATGCGCGAGGTCCTGACAAGCGATTTTGAAACGGCCAATATCCAGTATGTTGAGTTCTGGCTCATGGACCCGTTCGTCGAAAACCCGGAGCATAAGGGCGGCGATCTCTATTTCAACCTCGGAAATATTTCGGAGGATATACTTCGCGACTCACGGAAAAGCTTCGAAAACGGGCTTCCCTCCACACCGGTAGTGACCAATGTGGATACGACAGCCTGGGGCCGCGTCCCCACTGTCCAGTCGGTCGTGAATGCATTCGATAACAACTCGGAATCGAGGAAATACCAGGATATCGGGCTGGACGGATTAAGCGATACCGATGAGGATACCTTCTTCAGCAATTTCCTGTTGAAAGCCTCAAATATCGTATCGACCGATGCATATACCCAGATCCAGAAGGACCCGTCGAGCGATGATTTTCACTATTTCAGGGGATCCGACTACGATGACGAGCAGCTGGGCATTCTCGACAGGTACAAGAAATACAACGGGCTGGACGGCAATTCTCCGACTTCAAATATGTCATCCGAATCTTACCCGACCACAGGATCAACGCTCCCCGACATGGAGGATATCAACCGCGACAATACCCTGAGCGAGACGGAAAGCTATTACCAGTATAAGATCAGCCTGAGGCCCGCAGATATGGCCGTCGGATCAAACTATATTGTCGATGAGATAACCTACAACGCCACGCTTGCGAACGGGGAAAAGTCGCCGGTGAAGTGGTACCAGTTCAAGATCCCGGTGACCGAATACCAGAAGAAGGTCGGTGTGATAAGTGATTTCAAATCGATAAGGTTCATCAGGATGTTTATGAAGGACTTCAGTGAACCGGTGATAATGAGGTTTGCCGAATTCAACCTGATGAGGGCCGAGTGGAGAAAATACAACCTCACCTTCATGGAGGGAGGAGAAAGGGTTACCGTTCCCGAACCTACCGACGCATCGCTCGAGATCGGATCGGTGAGCATCGAGGAGAATGGCAGCAAGGTACCTGTCAATTATGTCCTGCCCCCGGGATTCAGCAGGGTGGTCGATCCCCAGAACCCGCAGCTGCGCGAGCTTGACGAGAAATCGATGGTTCTCAAGGTCCAGGACCTCGCCGACGGTGATGCAAGGGCCGCCTATAAAAATGTTAACCTCGATATCAGGCAGTACAGGCGCCTGAAGATGGAGGTGCATGCGGAAGCATTGATCGGGCAGCCACTTGCCAACGATGAGCTGACCGCATTCATCAGGATCGGATCGGATTACAAATCCAACTTTTATGAATACGAGGTCCCACTCAAGCTGACAGCCCCCGGGAAATATGATGAGGAATCCGATGATGAAAGAGCCATTGTGTGGCCTGAAGCGAACAGGTTCGACATCGAC
>DCFQ01000087.1:16731-26203 GCA_002319915.1 Bacteroidales bacterium UBA1800
TCGTCGCTCAGCGTGACGGATGTCTTTGGATATACCGACGGCACGAATAAGGTGTATGTGTGCGGCAACCCTAATCTCAGCAATATCAAGGTAATAATGGTGGGGGTAAGGAACCCCATCAAGACCAGGAACTCTCCTGCTGATAATGGCGACCCGAAATCGGCCGAGGTCTGGGTGAACGAACTGAGGCTGAGCGATTTCAAGGAAAACGGGGGATGGGCGGCAAATGCTCACCTGCAGGCAAGGCTTGCAGATCTCGGAACTGTCGATGTGGTGGGACAGGCGAGCACACCCGGCTGGGGAAGCATCGATAAGAAGGTGAACGAGAGGAGCAAGGAGGAAGTGCTTAAATACGATGTATCCTCGAGCCTCGAGCTGGGAAAATTCTTTCCCGAAAAGCTTGGCGTTCGCCTCCCTGTCTATGTGGGCATATCCGAGACCCGTGTCAAGCCGCAGTACGACCCGCTCGATCCTGACATCGAGCTCAAGGATGCCCTGAAGAACGCGCCGGACAAGGCGGCGAGAGACTCTCTCAAAACAATATCGGAGGACTATTCGAGACGGAAAACAATCTCAGTCAACAATGCGGGGATAACCAAACGCGGTGACAAGCCGCATGCCTGGGACCTGGCAAACGTAAGCGTCAACTATACATTCAATGAGAATTATACTGCGAATACGAACACTGAGATCAACCTGGAAAGGACCTATAAGGGAGGATTGAATTATAACTACGAAGCCCAGCCGGTGAATATCATGCCCTTCAGAAACGTGAAATTCCTTAATTCCCCAGTGTTCAGGATAATCAAGGACTTCAATTTTTACCCGTTCCCGAAGAGCATCTCATTCAGGACCGATGTCTCAAGGTATTACAATGAGGTTAAAACCAGGAATATAAATAATCCTTATCTTCTTATCTCCCCAACATTCCGCAAGGATTTTCAATGGACAAGGATGTTCGATATCAAGTATGACCTTACCCGGCAGCTGAAGATAGACTTTACATCGACAAACGTCGCGAGAATAGATGAGCCGGAAGGCGCCGCAGATAAAAAGCGTTACCGGACCGAGTACGAGAACTGGAAGGACTCGGTGCTCATCAACCTTAAAAGGCTCGGAAGGACAACATCATACAACCACTATTTCAATGTGACCTATAACCTGCCGGTCAATAAGCTTCCGCTTCTTTCCTGGCTGACCGCGAACGCCCGCTACAATTCCGATTACAGCTGGACCGCCGGTGCGCTCTATCCCGATTCGATGAAGATCAACCTCGGGAATATCATTGAGAATCACAGCGAGTTCACCATGACCTCGATGGCGAACCTTTCCTCATTATACAGCAAGCTCAAATTCCTGAAGAAAATCGAGACCAATACGCAACCCTCTGCTGTCCAGAGGATGAAGACCGACTTCAAAACAGTCACCTATACTAAAAATGGGGTGAATTTCAAGGCAAATACAGTCAGGTCAATAATACATAATCTCAGGACAAAGGATGTGAAGGTGAAGGTGGTCAAAAAGGATGGCACGGAGGTGAAGGGGCGGGTCGATATCGTGAATGAGAACCGGGTCAATTTTACTTCGCCTGACCAGGTGGATGGCGCCCAGGTGACTGTCGAGGGCAAGATCCCGAAAAAGCGCAACCCGCTGACGGTGACGGGAGAATACTTCGTCAGGGCCCTCCTGGGAGTGAGGTCGGTGAGCCTTACCTACACGACCGCCCAGAACCAGTTCCTGCCAGGATTCCTCCCGCAGCCAAGATTTCTCGGTATGACAAAGGATAACGGAGGCATGGCTCCGGGGTTGCCGTTTGTCCTGGGATTCACCGACAGGCACTTCTTTGACAAGGCTGTAAAGAAGGGATGGCTAACAACCGACACCCTGATGAACACCCCCGCAAACTACAGTAAGAAGCTCGACCTTTCGATCAGGGCGATCATTGAACCCTTCCCGGGCCTCAAGATCGACCTTAATGCCGACAGGCGGTTCCTCGAGAATGAGACTTCATACTATGTTGCTGACCGAAACGGGAATTTCCCCGACAGCACACGTAACAGGATCATCAACGGCAATTTCTCGATATCCATAATTTCGTGGGGAACAGCTTTCGAGAAGATCTCGAAGGGGAACGATTATGTCTCCCCTGCATTTGAGGCCTTCAAGAAGAATGCAGTCATCATCTCAAGACGCCGGGCTGAGGAGCGAAGCAAAATTGATCCCGGCTATCAGCCTGAAATTGACCCGGGGACCGGGCAGCTGATCACCGGCGATTATAAAAGCGGGTATGGCAAGACTTCCCCCGAGGTGCTGATCCCGGCCTTTTACGCCGCTTATACAAAGACAGATCCTGAAAAGGTTAACCTCGCAACCTTCCCTTCAGCATTCAAAATGATGCCGAACTGGAGGGTCACATTTGACGGCCTTTCGAAATTCCCGTTCGTCCAGAGTGTGTTGAGATCGGTGAACCTCTCACACCAATACCGGAGCGTTTACCAGATCGGGACCTACACAACAAACCTTAATTTCGTCGACGGCGGCAACGGGTTGTCGGACCTCAGGGACCTCCAAAACAACTTCCTCCAGAAGTACCAGATAAACGCGGTGACGGTGAGCGAGCAGTTCAGCCCGCTCCTGAACGTCGACCTGAACTGGAAGAACAACCTTACTTCCAGGTTCGAGTGGAGGAAATCCAGGACAGTTACTCTCAACCTGTCCGGGAACCAGATCACCGACGCCCGCACCAATGAGCTCGTGGTAGGGGCCGGTTACAGGTTCGACAATGTCCAGATCATCATAAAGACGAGAGGCGGACAGAAGGCATTCAAGAGCGACCTGAACCTGAAATTTGACTTCTCCATAAGGGATAACAAGACCCTGACAAGGAAGCTCATCGAAGATGTCAACCAGCCTGTTTCAGGTGTTAAGGTTTTCACAATTGGCGCAACGGCCGATTATATCCTGAGCGACAGGTTCAACCTGCAGATATTCGCCGATCATGCGATGAATAACCCGTTTGTCGCAACCACATATCCGACCTCAAATACCAATTTCGGGTTCAGCCTGAAATTCACCCTGGCCCAGTAAAACCCATTCCCGGAAGCTTTCTGGACACCGGAAGCCTGCCTGCCAGGGCAGAAGGCTGACTATTTTAACTGCAAAGGACGCAAAGTTTGCCCCCAACCCCCTGAAGGGGGCTAAAAACAAGTGCCCTTCAGGAGATTTAGGGGCTCTTTGCGTCCCCTGTGGTTAATGGCTTTTGCCTTTTTCTAAAACACTATCATTTGGGATCGACTACCCGGGGCGAGGCTAGTTGTGGAGCAATTCATTCCCGAAAACGTTTGAAACAAAGTTGCCTTTCCGCATGGCCGGAAAATGTCAATCTATGTGAAAATAAATAACATACACATACTGAATTAATGATCATTTTACTTATTTTTGAATACTGGTCCTGCCAGTAAACCTGACAAATCTAACATTCGCAATACCTATGAAGAAATCAAAACCCCGTCTGACCGTCTGGCAGATCTGGAACATGAGCTTTGGATTCCTTGGGATCCAGTTTGGATTTGCCCTCCAGAATGCGAACGTGAGCAGGATATTCGAGACCCTGGGCGCAAAGGTTGAAAGCATTCCGATCCTGTGGATCGCGGCGCCCGTCACAGGGCTGATCATCCAGCCGATCATCGGCCATATGAGCGACAACACCTGGAACAGGCTCGGCCGCAGACGGCCCTATTTCCTTACAGGCGCCATACTCGCATCGGCAGCCCTTCTATTTATGCCCAACTCTCCGGTACTGTGGGTTGCTGCAGGTATGCTGTGGATAATGGATGCCTCTATCAACGTGTCCATGGAGCCTTTCAGGGCATTCGTCGGGGATATGCTTCCTTCGGAACAACGGACAACAGGATTCGCCACACAGAGCTTCTTTATCGGTACCGGAGCCGTCATAGCCTCATTTCTCCCGTATGTTCTCACCAACTGGTTCCATATAAGGAACACCGCCCCTGCAGGTGAGATCCCCCAGTCGGTAAGGCTCTCATTCTACATCGGCGGCATCGTTTTTATCTGCGCGGTGCTTTGGACCATCATCAGGACTAAAGAATACTCCCCCGAAGAGCTCCGGGAATATTCTGAAGAAGAAGGAGTTCGGGAGGCTGAAGATCTCAGCGCTATAAAATCACTCGGAAGCAGGGCGTTCCTGGTGAGGGGTTTATACTGGGTGATCGCCGGAATTGCAGTGAGCCTATTCCTTTATTACCTGAAGCTTGAAAAGGAGCTGTACATCCTCTCCATTGGGATTGCGGGCTTCGGGATCATTCAGCTGATCACCGGGCTCCTGATATCAGCGGGCAGGACCTCGGGCGGAGTTGTTATAGTCCTGCGCGACCTCTTCATGATGCCGAAGACCATGGGGCAGCTGGCAGTGGTGCAGTTCTTTACATGGTTTGCTCTGTTCTCCATGTGGATCTATACCACATCCGCTGTCACCAGTCATAGCTACGGGACCAAGGACCCGACCAGCGAACTTTACAACCAGGGAGCAAACTGGGTCGGGGTGCTTTTTGGCGTTTATAACGGATTCGCTGCAGTGGTGGCATTCCTCCTTCCCCTTTTAGCCCGGTTTACTAATCGCCGGATCACCCATTCGATCAGCCTTGTCATGGGGGGACTTGGCCTCATTTCGATAATATTGTTCAAGGATCCGCACCTGCTTATCATCTCAATGCTTGGCATCGGCCTTGCCTGGGCAAGCATCCTGGCAATGCCCTATGCGATCCTTACCGGATCGCTGCCGGCAAAGAAGATGGGGACCTACATGGGCATCTTCAATTTCTTCATTGTCATCCCCCAGATAATGGCTGCGAGCATACTCGGGTTCTTTGTCAGGAACCTTTTCCACGGTGAAAGCATTTATGCCCTTGTAACCGGGGGAGTGTCGATGTTCATTGCGGCCCTCCTGGTGCTGTTCGTGAAGGATGTTGACGACATAAAGAGATAACCTGCCGATGCAGACCAGAGCATGTATCTTCGATCTCGACGGAGTAATTGTCGACACTGCAAAATACCATTTCCTGGCATGGAAACGGCTTGCTGACCAGATGGGCATCAACTTCACAGCTGAGGATAACGAACGGCTCAAGGGAGTAAGCAGGATGGATTCGCTTAACATAATCCTCGAAATCGGGGGTTTATCGCCGGACGACGGAACCAGGCTGAAATACGCAACACTGAAGAATACCTGGTATGTTGAATATATCAGCAAAATGACGCCTTCGGAGATCCTTCCGGGAGCGGTCAGGTTCATAGGTGAGCTGAAGAAGGCTGGGATCAGGACAGCCATAGGATCGGCGAGTAAAAATACGCCAATGATACTGGAGAGGACAGGCATCGCGGAACTTTTTGATGCCGTGTCTGACGGCAATATTGTGAGCCGGGCCAAGCCCGACCCGGAGGTCTTCCTCAAGGCTGCGGAACTGCTTAAGGAGGATCCCGGGCGGTGTGTTGTCTTTGAAGATGCTGCAGCCGGCGTTCAGGCGGCCCTCAGGGCGGGCATGAAATGCGTGGGCATCGGATCCCCCGCGATACTTTCAGGGGCCCACCTGGTTGTGCCGGGACTTGACAAAATGAATCTCACACTTCTGGAAGGAATTGAAAAACTTTAGATAACATGAGCTTTTATAAGGAAGACGAATGGCTGATCATTGAGGAGGGATTCCATCCGGAGAATATGAGGGAGTCGGAAAGCATATTCTCGCTCGGCAACGGTTACATGGGGCAGCGGGCCAATTTCGAGGAGAAGTATTCGGGCGACAGCCTCCAGGGAAGCTATGTCGCCGGGATTTACTACCCCGACAAGACCCGCGTGGGATGGTGGAAGAACGGCTATCCCGAGTATTTTGCCAAAGTGCTTAACGCCCCTTCCTGGACAGGGATCGAAATCGCCGTGAACGGAAAGCCGGTTGACCTGGCAAAAGCAGGCATAACTGGCTTCTCACGGGTACTCAATATGAGGGAAGGATACCTTGAACGGCGCTTCACCCTGAGGGTCTCCGGAAGCAAGACACTCGAATTCAGTGCAAAGAGATTCCTAAGCATGGCGGAACCCGACCTCGGGGTAATAAAGTATTCAATAAGATCATCCGGCTTCAGCGGGAAGATCGGCTTCAGCGTCACCCTGAACTCGGACGTGCGCAATCAGGATGCAAACTATGGCGTGAAATTCTGGAGGAGCATAAGCCATTCCGTCGACAAATACTCCGGCGTATTGGTTGCAAGAACCCTGAAGACAGGCTTTTATCTGGCCACCGGAATGCGCTGGGAGTTTTACAGGAACGGGGAACGCCGGGACACTGCCCCTTCCCTTACGGACCGCGATAAATTTGTCGCCGGGTCATTCACCGAAAAGATCGGCCCGGGGGAGGAACTGACTCTTTTGAAATACGTTTCGGTGCTTTCATCTCTCAATCTTCCGAAGGAACAGCTGGCGGGCGATGCCCTGAAAAGAGCAGAAGCAGCTTGTGAAACGGGTTACGATGCCCTGTTCACCGCACATATCCGGGAGTGGGAGATGATCTGGAATTCATCGGATGTCGTGATCGAAGGCGATCTTGCAGCTCAGCAGGCGATCAGGTTCAACATCTTCCACCTTAACCAGACCTACACCGGGAAGGATGACAGGCTCAATATCGGCCCGAAAGGCTTCACCGGCGAGAAGTACGGAGGCAGCACTTACTGGGACACGGAGGCGTTTGCCCTTCCGTTCTTTCTCAAGACTGCAGACCAGCATGTTGCGAGGAACCTCCTCTTTTACAGGTACAGGCATCTTCCGGCAGCTATTAAAAATGCAGAGAAGCTGGGGTTTAAGAACGGCGCCGCACTCTACCCGATGGTCACGATGAATGGCGAGGAGTGTCACAACGAATGGGAGATCACTTTCGAAGAGATCCACAGGAACGGGGCGATCGCATTCGCTGTTTACAACTATGCAAGTCATACGGGCGATGAGGAGTACATTGCGGATTACGGACTTGAAGTGTTGATTGGGATCTCCCGCTTCTGGAGCCAGAGAGCAACGTGGTCGGAAAGCAGGAAGAAATACGTTATTCTTGGTGTGACCGGGCCCAATGAGTACGAGAACAATGTGAACAATAACTGGTACACCAATACCATCGCGGTATGGACGATGTCGTACACCATCGCCTGCCTTGAAAAGGTCAGGACCGGGGCACCGGCAAAATTCCGTGCCATCGTAGAAAAAACAAGCCTGGATACTGTTTCCGAGCCGGCAAGGTGGAAAGAGATTGCCGGAAACATGCATTTCCCGTATTACGATGAGCGAAGGGTCTTCCTTCAGCAGGATTGCTTCCTCGATAAGGAAATAAAGCCCGCAAACGAATTACCCATGGCAGAGAGGCCTATAAACCAGCACTGGTCGTGGGACAGGATACTCAGGTCGTGCTACATTAAGCAGGCCGACGTTCTCCAGGGGCTCTATTTCCTGGAGGAGAACTATGACACGGAAACCATTGAACGGAATTTTAATTTCTATGAGCCTATAACGGTCCATGAATCGTCACTTTCAGCCTGCATCCACTCCATAATTGCGTCAAGGATCGGCAAAATTGACAAGGCCTATGAACTTTACCTGAGGACCGCCCGCCTCGATCTCGACGATTACAACCATGAAGTGGGAGATGGCCTTCATATTACAAGCATGGCCGGGACATGGCTGGCAATAGTTGAAGGTTTCGGAGGCATGCGCGTCTCAGGCGGCAATCTCCATCTGAACCCGCTTATTCCTGGTAAATGGAAGTCTTATAGTTTTCATGCACGGTTCAGGGGGGTGCTCTTTGAAGCAGGGATCACCCATGATGATATAACAATTCTCAACCTTTCCGGCAAACCCCTCGTTATATATGTTTCCGGGGAAGAGTACACTATCGATGCTTCTGGGAAGATAAAGATCAACTACTAAATAATTTAACTGACAGACCATGGAAAAGCTACCGGTAAGTATCATTGCCGTCATTCTGGCAATCATTATTGTCATTGCGGGATGCTCTCTTTTTGGAAAGAAAAAAGAGATCAAACCTTTTGTTTCTGAAGTTGTACACCCCGACTGGTCGGTGAATGCCGTCTTTTATGAAGTTAATGTAAGGCAGTACACCGATTCAGGGACTTTCAAGGCTTTTGAGAAGCACCTGCCGCGGCTGAAGGCCCTTGGTGTCGATGTGCTCTGGTTCATGCCCACCTATCCGATCGGTGTCCTTAACAGGAAACAGGGACTCGGCAGCTATTATTCGGTGAAGGATTATATGGGAGTGAATCCCGAATTCGGGACCGCGGCTGACTTTAAGGAGGTGATCAACAAGGCGCATGCGCTGGGGATGCATGTCATCCTCGACTGGATCCCGAACCACTCGTCATGGGACAATCCCCTGGCCGTGGAGCATCCCGACTGGTATGTGAAAGATTCCACGGGGAACTTCATTCCGCCGATAGGATTCGACTGGACCGATGTGATCCAGCTCGACTGGTCAAAAAAGGGCCTGCAGGATTACATGCTGAAGGCGATGAAATACTGGGTCGAATTCGGCGCTGATGGATTCAGGGTTGACCATCCCCATGAAACGCCCCCGGAGTTCTGGGAACGCGCCAGGGTGGCGCTCGACAGTATCAAACCCGTCATGCTGCTTGCCGAGCATGAAGGGAAACAGTTTGTCAGGAAGGGTTTCGATATGAACTATGCGTGGGAAATGCATCACCTGATGAACAGCATTGCACAGGGAAAAGACAGCGCGATTGCCATGTCGAAGTACTTCAAACGGGAAATGGCTACATTCCCTCCGAATGTTTACCGAATGATGTTCCTCACGAACCATGATGAAAACTCCTGGGCGGGGACTATCGATTCCCTCATGGGGGATTCCCAGAAGATGTTTGCCACACTCATTTTTACCGCCCAGGGCGTGCCGCTTATCTACAGCGGCCAGGAGGTTTGCCTTGACAGGAAGCTGAAGTTTTTTGTAAAGGATTCCGTAAAATGGGATTCCTGCTACCTGACAGGCTTTTACAGGGACCTGGTCAGGCTGAAACACCAGAATAAGGCGCTGCGGAACGGTGAGTCCGGCGGAAGGATGATGCTGCTTAAAACAAACAGGGACAGGAAAGTTTTCGCTTTTTACCGTGAGAAGGATGACAACCGGGTTATCGTTTTCCTGAACCTGACTAAAAAGCCGGTATCATTCAAGCCTGATCTTAAAAGCCTTGGAAGCGGCGAGTATACAGAATATTTCTCAGGACAGAAAGCGGCATTGCCTTCCAGGGATGCTATCCAGCTTGATCCCTGGGGGTATAAGGTGTTTATAAAATAAAAGACGCCCGATGGCCCCATAAAGGGGGAAGTCCCAACCTACCGGCAGGCAGGCGGGGACTTTATAAACCCCCTTTAGGGGGTAGGGGGCAA
>DCFQ01000087.1:26462-26697 GCA_002319915.1 Bacteroidales bacterium UBA1800
GGGGGCAATCGATCTCCGTGTCTTCTCTGTGATCTCTTTGAAACTCTCATCCTATGAAATCAACAAGATCCCTTCCGCTCCTGTTAACTGCAGTAATACTCATTAACTTTGGATGCAGCATGAAAACCGAAAACAAGCTGGCTTCCATACCCGGGTGGGCAAAGGATGCCGTCTGGTACCAGATATTCGTGGAACGCTTCCGGGACGGGGATCCCTCGAACGACCCGACGCCTGG
>DCFQ01000054.1 GCA_002319915.1 Bacteroidales bacterium UBA1800
TTTACTTCTTCCTCAGCCTTAACTTCAGCCTCAGTCTCATCCTCATCCTTCTGAACGGCTTCAGCCTGTTCATCTTCATTGTTTTCTTCGGCCTTTTCGGCCCTGGCGGCATCCTCAGTACCGGCCCCGGGATCAACCGTGCCGTCTTGTTCTTCACGAACAGAGTCTTCCGGATTTTCTTTAATCATAAACAATCCTTTAAGGTTCAATACATTTTACGCTCCCTACCATTTGGCGGAAGCATAATTTTTTTAGATTACGAAAATATCGAATATTTAATAAAACTCAAAGTTTTGACCAAATTAACTCCCTTTCCTGTTTCAGCCGTCATCAACAATCCCTGAATCAGGCAGACCTGAGCCCGTCTTCGCGGACAAAAACATGCATCATGCCGGTTTTTTCCCGGGCAGAAAACTATAATCAGCCGTGGATACAGGCAAAATTATTGAATATCTTTGCAGGAAAACAGGCCGGTCATTAAAAACAAGCATCAATGAAGAGCAAGGACATACTTCTGATATTCGTCATTATTTTTGCTGCAGGATTCAGTCTTTACAGGAAATACGCCAGGAAGAACCAGCCAGGTGCGGGAAGTTCAGCCAGGCAGCCGGGTTCGTTTCCACCCTCTGGGCAGAAGGATGATGACTATGAGCCCTACTCGGGGAAATGACTCATCTTTTATTTCTCGAAACAAGATAACGGAAGGGATCGATTATCCTTGTGAGGAGGCTGAGATCGTCGGTTATGATCTCTGCTGAACCCTGCATATTATGTGTGAAGTCAAGATTTTTGCCATACAGGGTCTCGAGGCCCGATGGCAGTGTCAGTTCGATAGTGTAGGCATCGGCTGACGGGACCAGCGATTTAGACTTTACAATTCCCCTGACCATTCCGTATTCGAGATAGGGAAAACCGCTTAGCTTGATATTTACCATCTGACCCTCCTTCACCTTTCCGGACCTGCTCATATTCAGACTGATCCTTGCGACGTAATCACCGGGATCGGAAGGAATTACCGTAAGTACCGGCTCGTCGCGACTGACACTCTGGTTCTCGTTCCAGAATTTGGTAAAGGTTACCATCCCCGCAATGGGTGAAATGAGAAGGTAATTGTTCTCCCAAATCTTAATCTGGGCCCTGAGATTAAGAAATGATTCTTTCAGCACCGAATAGTACTTCTCCTTTTCGGTCACCTTCAGAATGCTGTAATCCTGAAGCAACTGCTGTTTTTCTCCCAGGTCAATGGACTTCTCCGAATAATCAAGTCTGACCTGCTGCAGGTCGATGCTGAGGCGGATAAGGGATTGCCGGGACTTTTCGAGATCATTCTCGGAATAAACTTCGCTTACACGAAGCAAAGAGTCCCTCCTGTAATGCTTCTCCTCGATCTGACGGTTTTCGGCATAAAGCTTCTCCTTGGCTTTCAACTGCCGCATATAGCTGGTGATTCCCCTGATCTCGCTGTTGAGTGCAACCATTTTCTTGCCGTAAAAATCACTCGTACTGTAATTCTCGAAGTCGGAAAGGCTTTTTAGAAACAGGCTCCAGTATTGCTGGATCTCGCCAAGGTCGGTAAATACCGGGAGCCCTGCCATGGTCAGTGAACCAGGGTCCCGGACTGAATCAGCAAGGTTCTTGAGCCGGTTTACATCGTTCACTGATGCAGCCGTTTCCATCACGGCAAGGAGCCTGCCGCTGCTGACAACCTCTTTATCAGTAACATACAGATTCTTGATCCTGCCGGTGATCTTCGACACCATGGTCACTGGCGGATTTACCGTGGTGATCTCGACCGGTGAGGTGACGGCATCTGGGTACCTTATCACGGCGGCAAGCATGACAAGCAAAAGGAATACACATATAATGACCAAAGTCCCCCATCGCACCAGCTTACCGGGCGGACGGCCCATTATCTCGGTTATCGATTCGGAATATACAATTTCAGTGTTATTCTCCCTTTTCATCGCTGGTCAGTTGCCGAGTTCGAGCTGGTTTTTGACAAGATTGTAGTACGAGCCCTGTTGAGCGATCAGGCTGGTATGTGTACCGGATTCCATAATCATCCCTCCATCGAGGACTACGATCTGGTCGGCATTTTTAACCGTGCTTAGGCGGTGGGCGACCACGATCACTGTTTTCCCCTTGAAGAAATCACCCAGATTCTCAACAATTACCTTTTCGGTATTCGCGTCGAGGGAATTGGTGGCCTCATCGAATATGACTATTTTCGGATCCTTGTAAATCACCCTGGCTATCAGCACTCTTTGCTTCTGTCCTTCCGACAGGCCGTGCCCGTTGGCGCCGATCTTTGTGTTGTAGCCGAGGGGAAGCGATTCGATAAACGATCTGATATTGGCAGTCTCTGCGGCCCTGACCATCTTCTCCTCATCTATCTCCTCCGCCCCCGGAGCAATGTTCCTGGCAATAGTATCCTGGAAGAGATAACCGTCCTGCATCACTGCACCCACATTCTCCCTCCATGTTTTCAGGCTCAGGTTCGAAAGTGATACATCTCCTGCCCTTACATCCCCGTTCACGGGTGTATAGAACCCAAGTATCATTTTAAGCAGCGTCGTTTTGCCGCTTCCGCTCATTCCGACAATTGCGGTGACCTTGTCATGTTCTATCAGGAGGTTAATGTCCTTCAGTGCATATGGCGACCTGGGCCCTTCATACTGGAACGAGAGATTGCTTAGGCTGAGGCTGCACGAATCAGGCAGTTTAGATATCTTGTTCTCCGATCCCGCATCCTCTTCCTGCATGTTATGGACCTCCGACAGCCTGTTAAGGCTCATCCTGGCATCCTGCGACGTACGGAAAAACCCGATGATCTGGTTTACTGGAACACTGAGCTGACCAATAATAAACTGCACTGCGAGCATCATGCCAAGGGTCATGCTTCCCTTTATGACAGCCGTTGCCGACACGATTGTGATCAGGATATTCGTCACTTCGTTGATGAGTGTTGCGCCCGCCGACTGGTACTGGATCAGGCCCAGTGCCTTAACCTTTATTCCGAACAGGGCAGCCTGGTGGGCTTCCCAGTCCCATCGCTGGCTCAGCTCGCTCCTGGTAAGCTTTATTTCCTGCATACCGTTGACGATCCCGATCAGCCGTGTGCTTGAAGCAGCCATTTCCCTGAAGCGGATATGGTCAAGCCGTCCCCTCTGCTTCATAAAAAGCGAGACCCAGAGCAGGTAGAGCACCGAACCTGCAATGAAAAGGCCAAAAATCTCAAGGTTAAAAATTGCAAGGACTATTCCGAAAATAACCAGGTTAAAGAACGAAAAGAGGATGCTAAGGCTGGTGGAGGTAAGGAAATCCTCGATCCTGTAATTGTCGTCTATCCTCTGGAGTATGTCGCCTGTGAGCTTGGTGTCAAAAAATGCGATGGGCAGCGACATCAGTTTCTGGAGAAACCCCGAAACAATGGCAACATTGACCCTGGATCCGATATGAAGGAGTATCCATCCCCTTATAAACTCGACTGACATTCTTCCAAGTACAAGCGCCAGCTGTGCAAACAGGATGAGATAAATGAACCCGATATCAATGTTATTTATTCCCACATCAATGACAGCTCTTGTGAGGAAGGGTATTATCAGCTGGATAAAGCTTCCGAGGAGAAGGCCTGCAATGATCTGGCCCAGATACTTTTTATAGAGTCTGAAATAGCGCAGCAGGAATCTGAACCCGGCAGGCTTTTTATCATCGTCTTCAATCTCGTACAGATCGGGCGAGGGTTCTATGATCAGGACCAGTCCGGTCCTTTTCCCATCGGTTATTGTATTTGCCCAGTTCTTTTCAAATTCCTCCCTTGAATACCTTGTGAGCCCGAATGCCGGGTCAGCAACCCGTATCTCGTCCTTTCTGATACTGTAAACAACGACAAAATGAGTCTGCCGCCAGTGGACAATGCAGGGCATTGGAACTGTTTCACGGAGCATTTCGAAAGGGATCCTGACCCCGAGAGTGCGGAAGCCTATCTTTCCCGCGGCTTCCGACAATCCAAGAAATGAGACGCCTTCCTTTGTTATGTAGCATTTCTTCCTCAGGTAGTCAAGCGAGAAATTACGGTTATAGAAGGCGGCAACCATTTTCAGGCATGCGGGCCCGCAATCCATTGCGTCATGCTGCTTAACGAACGGGAACGACATTCTGCCAGTCAGGATTTATTGACAGTAAAGATATTTAATCTTTGAAAACTGAGTACCTGGCAAAGTTCTTATCTGGGCGGCACCTCAATAATTCTGATTTAAACCGCCGGAAACACTATATTTGTTTCTTTATACTCCACAAATCAGCAGTTGTTCGGGAGATTTTCGGATAGTGAGATCATAGAAGGCGTTCGGCGGCAGGATGATAAGGTCCTGGCATGGATGTACAATAATTATCTCCAGAGTGTTCGTCACCACGTCCTTAAAAACAGCGGCACAGAAGCCGATGTATCTGATGTATTCCAGGAGTCGATCATTGCGCTTTACAGCCGCATAACCGGGAATACTCTTTATCTCACTACCGATCTCAAGGGATATTTTTTCGGGATCGCAAGGAATATCTGGAGCAGCATGCTCCGCAAAAGGGTCAGGATCTCCGAAATCGATGCTGATATTGCCGAGGAGCCCGGAGACGAAGACATGCAGGATCCTCTGTTTGAGAGAATAGTCTTCAGGTCGTTGCAGAAGCTTAAGCCTGATGCAAGAATGATACTTACCCTCTTCTCCGAGGGTCTTTCATATGAAGATATTGCCTCAAGGATGGAGCTTAAGAACGAGGGATATGCCAGGAGGAAAAAATACCTGAGCAAGGAGGCGCTTATTGGTATCATTAAGGAAGACCCGGAATATAAGGATTACCTGCGTTTCAGATGACTGATCCCAAGGGCGGCAGCAATCAGGATGAAAAGGATCGAGTTTCTCAGAAGCAGCCTCTTCGAATCGTACAAGGGTTCATTATTGCCATAGATCACAATCGAGGCCCAGAAATACGGGTGCGAGCCGAGCATGTCGGAATTCCTGAGATAATCAAGCCTGGATCTCCTCAAAGCATCGCTCTTGTCCGAACCCGACCTCAGGTACCTGTAAAAGTCCTCGATCACCTCAGTCCCGGATCTGTCCTCTACTTCCCACATCGACATGAGCACTGCCTGGCTGCCGGAGTAAATGAAGCCCCTGGCAAGACTGAGGATCCCCTCCCCTGAATGAAGCTGCCCGCGGCCCGTATTGCAGGAGCTCAGGACCACCATCCTTGCCTTGAGCGGAATGCCGTAAACCTCATAGGTGTTCAAAAAGCCGTCATTGGCACTATCGCGGTTGCTGAAGATCATTTTTGAATACAACGGATAAGCATCGTTCACGGCAGTATGCATTGCAAGATGTATAATATCATATCCGCCTGCTTCAGACTTAAAGGCCGATTCGGTTGCCTCATCATTCAGAAAGAGCTTTCCTCCTGTTCTTTTGGCAACATATTCGGCTTCCGTCCTTGCAAACGGAAGGTCGTACAGTCTGGCCGGACACGGCTGCCTCGTGGATACCAGGGAATCGAGGTTTATGTTGCCCGCGTAAACGGGCGCAAAAGCAAGCAGCCTGACCGGGCCGCCTGTTCCTTTCTTAAGCGATTCCGAAAGGAAGGTGGCTGAATAGGTATAGGAGATCCGGTACTTTCTGAACAGGTAATTAAGGTCCTTGTACGAGGGAATTTCCGAATTGATGGTGTCCACAGGGATTGTCTCGAAGGGAATGTACGACAGGATATTGTCGGGCGATATCAGCAACCTGTCGGATATCAGGTATTTTTCAACCGGACCGATCAGGGTCCGGTACAGATAACTTCCCGTTTCCTGGTACTGCCTGAAATCGGCTCTTGCATTGCCCGAATAACCGGGATCCGATAGGAGATTCCTGAAAGTATTCAGCCTGCCGAAGAATTCTGTTCCGGATGGAACGGTTACAAGCACACTGTTCTTCCTGTTTGCCAGGAATATATAGATTGATGTGTCGGTAACGACATAATTGAGGTAGTTGATGTTTCTTCCGCCGATCGAGGGAATTTTTTTCTCGCTGATCACCCTGGTGTTGTATTTCATGAAGTAGTACCCCGGGTACTTTTTCCCAAGCACGGAAACAAGGGAGTCCCGTTTCTGAACGGCTTCGAGCTTCCTGTTACGGTATTCGGAAAGGAGTGCTGAGTCGGGATCGCTCCTGATGTTCTGGCCGGTAATCCGTTCAGTATAGTAGCCGATGTCGTCCCTGAGCTTTTTTTCAAGCTCGGCAATATCGGAAGGCACTTGCAACTGGGTCGCCTTGAGCTCGCGGGTAGAGGCGAGCAGGCTTGCCACCTTGCTTTTTTCAGCAAATTCAAAAGCCTTTGACAGGTACCGGGTATCTCCTGTTACACGGTAGCATCTGTCAAAATCTCTGATTGCAAAGAGATAGCAGTCCCTGTACCGGTCTCCCAGGATAAGCCGGCTCTCATCCTCCGAGATATTCAGCCTTATCCGCTCGATGAGCGACACTACCAGCTCGGATGTATTTGCAGCCGCAAGCAGGTATTCAGGGTCGGGGGATTTTGCGGAGATCTTGTGAAGGAACCCGTACTTTGCCTTGAAGAGGCTCAGCGACCACTGGTCCGGGTTGACCGATGAAATATCAGGATTTGCCGTCAACCGGGTCGTGCTTTTGTCGTATTTGTTGCCGAAGATCAACCCCTGGACCACGCCCAGCGCCCTGACAGGTTCGTTATTGTCGGCAAGCGACATGGCATAGCCAAGCATTATCTGATCATACAGGATGACATCCTCCTGATGCTTTCCGGCATAATCGGCACATTGACTGTAGAATAAGAGCGATTTCTTCCTGTCGATGCCAAAATTGCTGAGAAATGCAGCATAGTTTTTAAGGACCTCTATATAGTCGCGGGAATCAGGAGACTCGGACCGGAGAGTTCTTTCCTGAAGACTCTTTAGAATCATCTCCCCTTTCCCCGCCTCTCCCCTGTTTCCCAGGATTACGGCATAGCTGTTAAGGAAGTTCATTGAAAGGCTGGAATATGATGATTTTATCAATTCATATCCCATCCTGAAATATTCATCTGACTTTTCTTTCCTGCCAAGGTAGAAATATGTCGAAGCAAGGCTGTTCAGCAGGTTTATATACCTCTCATCCCTTGGAAGAGAACCGTCGCGGTACTCTGATTCGGCTTTCCCGAGATAGAGTGTTGCTTTTGAATAGTCGGACAGCCTGGCATAAGATATCCCCATGTTGGTGTACAGGGCTGCCAGGTCTGAAAGGTTGGTTCCGGAACCGTTTTTGATGATTGCAAGTGCTGAATCACCGTAATTAATGGCCTCTGAATACTCATTGAGATCAAAGCATGCGGTAAC
>DCFQ01000049.1:0-138 GCA_002319915.1 Bacteroidales bacterium UBA1800
ATTTATCATGGTTAACACCCATTACGAACATCGGAGTGTCGTCTTTTGAAGGGCCTGACATAACAACATATTTTGCACCGGCCTTGATGTGTCCGCCTGCGGTTTCCTTGGTGAGGAAAAAGCCGGTACATTCGAGTA
>DCFQ01000049.1:412-611 GCA_002319915.1 Bacteroidales bacterium UBA1800
CCGACCTCATTCCATTTAAGGTTTGCAGGATCCTTCTCTGCAGTTACCCTGATATTTTGTCCGTTAACAATCAGCTTGCCGTCCTTCACTTCAACGCTTCCGTCGAATTTGCCGTGCATAGTGTCGTACTTGAGCATATAGGCAATATAATTCACTTCAAGGAGGTCGTTTATACCGACTATTTCCATATCGTTTCTTT
>DCFQ01000049.1:816-4803 GCA_002319915.1 Bacteroidales bacterium UBA1800
GCATATAAGCAATATAATCCACTTCAAGAAGATCATTGATTCCGACTATTTCCATATCGTTTCTTTTCATGGCGGCTCTGAAGGCCAGGCGGCCAATCCTGCCAAAACCATTGATACCGACTTTAATCTTTGACATAATTATTTAGTTAATTGGTTAATAATTTGAGAGCCAAAAGTAGTATTTTTTCCAAAAAAAGCCAAGAATAAATTACTGGACAGCAGGTGCCGGCCTTTTCCTTCCGAGAATATAGGAGATCTTGTTTGTTTCAGGGTTGAGGGGATCGATCACGACTCCGAAGCGGTAACTTACAAATAATGAAAAAAAGATTGCCTTGTTATCTGCTACTGCCATTATGGGGATCTTTTTCGGGAATGCGCTGAGGGAAGCGCCGATCTCGACGGCGTGGATCACCTTGTCGAGCTTGCTGTATTCAAAATTGAATCCGCCTTTTATAAAAAGCCCGGGCAGGAACTTGACCTCGTTGAGGCCCTTGGTGAATGATGCCTTGCTGTAAATATCGTATGGCTGGGTCACACCCGGTTGAAATTTCTGGTCAATAAGCTCGAATTCACTTGACGATACCTGGTGCAGTATCCTGTAATAGATCGGTTTGTAGATGGCGAACGTTGGACCGGCTGAATAGAAGTACCTTATTGCCACTCCTCCAAGGTCGGCTTTTTTATAGAGTTCACGCTGGTGGCCGTAGCTGCCGCGAATATAAATCGTTGAATTTATTTTTCCGTAAACGAACATTCCGGGAGTTTCATACAGTGGGTTTGATTCCCGGTATTCCTTGGGATTCTTCAAGGTCCCGGCCTCAATCTCAAAGACTCGCTTATTGAGGAAATCTACCCTCTGCGCTTCTCTGTAGCTGATGCCGAATCCATCGGAGTTGAGAAGAAGTCCGAACGATCTTTCGTTCCTGTAGAAGATTTTTTGCTGCTTGTCAATTTCACCCTGCCCGAATACGGTAAGGCTACAGAGACCTGTAATGAAGAGTATTAAAAGCAGCTTTCTCATTATTGAATGCTAAACTTTTATCCTGTCCTCGGGATCCCGGGGATCCGGGTATATCAGCTGTTATGACTAGTATTCTCAGTTTGGGCCTGTGAGTAAGCCGGACAGGCTTTCTCATTGCACGAGCTTAAAAATAAGGCAGTTATAAAACAGACAACCAGGACAACTGCTATTTTTTTCATAGATCATGAATTAAAATAAAACATTAAGACAGACACGTATAATTTTAAACAATCTTCATGCCAAATATAATACCTTTTGATCAAATCAGGTTTAAATCTTCTGCCCATCAAGGTAGATAAAACAAATTTTATGCATTTTTGTTGTATGGAACACAGAATGTTTTCATATGATGAAATCGATAATTACTATAATTTTTCTGTTAAATTTTATGAGCACTCAGTCATTTCCCCAGGAGAAGCTGCCGTACAATGACCTCAACAAGAAGGAAGCCGCTGTTATTAACAACAAAGGCACCGAAGCCCCCTTTGCGGGCATTTATACGGATTACACGGCAGGAGGCACTTACATCTGCAAAAAATGCGGTGAAGCGCTCTATTATTCAGGCAGCAAATTCAAGTCCGACTGCGGCTGGCCAAGCTTTGATGCTGAAATCAAAGGCGCAGTCGTCAGGTACCCCGATCCCGACGGGATAAGGACCGAAATAGAATGTGCTTCATGCGGCGCTCACCTCGGGCATGTCTTTATCGGGGAGCACCTTACCGCAAAGGACACAAGGCATTGCGTGAATTCTGTTTCCCTCGATTTTGTCCCGGCACACCTGGAGCCAGGCCGCTATGGGACGGCGATCTTCGCCGGAGGTTGTTTCTGGGGGGTCGATTATTATATGAAGAAAGCACCCGGGGTTCTCGCAGTAATTTCCGGATTCACCGGGGGGCATGTCCCCAATCCGAGCTACAAGCAGGTTTGTACCGGCCTGACAGGCCACGCAGAAGCCGTTAAGATCTTTTATGATCCCGCGAAAACCGACTATAACAAATTGCTGAGACTCTTCCTTGAAATACATGACCCGACCCAGGTCGGAGGCCAGGGTCCGGATATCGGGGACCAGTACAGGTCGGAGATCTTCTACCTTAATGATGAGCAGAAGGAGGTAGCTGATAAGGATCTTGATATCCTGAGGGCCAAAGGGTATAATATCGCCACGAAGGTAACTGAGGCGTCGGAGTTCTATCCCGCTGAAGATTACCACCAGGATTACTACTTCAAGAATGGGAAACTGCCTTATTGCCATGCATTTACAAAAAGATTCTGAGATTTTTCGAAAAAATTCCTGATCATTTCATTTTACGAAGTCGGGCAAACGATTAACTTTATCAGGTTTTTGAATTTCCCCTGATATAATGACTTCAAAGAATCGTAAAAGTGATGCTTCCGCCGGTTGGAGGGGAAGATTGTGGCTTGTGATCTCAGGTTTTGCACTTGGTTTCATTGTCCTGTTTTCAGGCAGGGCGGTTATGGATTATACCTCTTCCGACAGGTATTGCACCTCCTGTCATGTCCATATAGACGCCGACAAGAACTGGAAGCTTTCGAGCCATTATAACAACCAGTCGGGAACCATCGTCCATTGCTCGGAATGTCATCTGCCCCCCAAAGGCCATGGTTACCTGCCTGCAAAGGCGAAGCATGGCCTAAAGGATATCTACGGGTTCTACCTTAAGGACAGCGCCTCAATCAACTGGGAAAGCAAGAAGCTGCTCGACAATGCCAAAGGGTTCGTGTACGAGAAGTCGTGTATAAGGTGCCATCAGAACCTTTTCCCGGTAAAGCTTTCCGTTAACGGCGGGAACGCCCATCTATTCTACACGACAAGCACCGATAAGCTCAATTGCATTAACTGTCATATCAATGTCGGCCATTACGACAGGAGTGCGCTTCATGCCCACGATACGGCATTTGGGGTGGAACAGGGAGGAAAGGAAATCCTTTACACAGGGCCGGCCAAAGTAACGAAGTTTGAAAACTTCACCGAAACCATTCCGGGAACCGGGGTCTCGTTTGATATGGTGGCGCTTCCCGGGGGATCGTTCAACATGGGAAGCCCTGATTACGAACCGTTGCGCAAACCCGACGAAGGACCGGTGAGGAAAATCGCGCTTTCGAAATTCTGGATCGCCAGGACAGAAGTAACCTGGGATGAATATATGGCATTCTTCAGGGCCACAGGCTCGCAGGGAAGAACTGAAGGACAGGTAGTGACGACCCGTAAGGTTGATGCGATCTCAGGTGCCACGCCGCCATGGGGTGCACCCGACCAGGGATGGGGCAAGGGCGACAGGCCGGCAATAACGATGTCGTGGCATGCCGCAAATGTCTACTGCCAGTGGTTATCAAAAGTCACCGGGAAGAAATACCGCCTGCCCACCGAAGCCGAATGGGAATATGCCTGCCGCGGAGGTACCGAAACCCCGTATTTCTTCACCGGGAGCCCGAAAACCTACTCCGGGGAGGGCCTTTTGAAAAGGATCTTCAGGCCCGACACTTCAGTGATCGGTTCGTATGTGGTTTACAGGCAGAACAGTTCGGGAAAGACAGAAGAACCTTCGGCTGTAAAGGCTAATCCATTCGGACTGAAGAATATGGCGGGAAACGTTGCCGAATTCTGTTCCGATTTTTATTCACCCGATGCCTACAGGACTGATTCAGTTTCGCTTGTTGATCCCGTTGGGCCCCTGAAAGGCACCGAACATGTGGTTCGCGGCGGGTCATTCAAACGCGATGCATCCGATGTCAGGAGCGCAGCACGCGATTTTACCAGGACGAAAGCCTGGCTTGTCACCGATCCCCAGATGCCGAAGAGCATATGGTGGTATTCAGATTGCATCGATGTCGGGTTCAGGGTTGTTTGTGAGGCGGATACGATAATACGGTAGAAATAAATGGAAATAAGTGGAAATAAATGGAAATTGGTTGAGCAATTATAAACGCATAAACGCATAAACGCA
>DCFQ01000049.1:5116-13091 GCA_002319915.1 Bacteroidales bacterium UBA1800
CATAAACGCATAAACGCATAAACGATTACCAATAAATAGTATCCCTTACAATGGACAATATCAACAGACGGAACTTCATCGGGAAAGCAGCGCTTGCAGGGTTTGGGCTTGCAGCAACTGCTTCCCTCGCAGCCTGCAGGGAAAAGTCATCCATCCAGATCAAAGGGCTGCCCCCGATACTTAAAGGAGCTCCCAAAGGCAGGAAGCTTAAGGCAGGCCTGGTAGGAGCGGGGGCAAGAGGAACCGGGGCAGCATTAAACTTTATCAGCTGCGGGCCTGACCTCGAGATTGCTGCACTTGCAGATGTGTTCCAGGACAAGATCGACGCATGCCGCGAGAGATTCGCCTCGTTCAATCTGCCCATACCCGCTGAGAATTGCTTTACGGGGTTCGACGGCTATAAAAAGCTCATGGCCCTTCCCGATATCGATATCATCATACTGGCTACACCGCCCCAGTTCCGTCCCGAACATTTCCTCGAAGCTATAATGAACAACAAGCATGTTTTCATGGAAAAACCCCTGGCTGTTGACCCGGTCGGCATAAGATCGGTAATAACCACAGCGAAAAAGGCTGAAGCCATCGGGATGTGCGTTGTTACCGGAACCCAGAGGCGCCACCAGGAAGACTATATTGAAACCTACCGGCAGGTGGTGAACGGGGCTATCGGGACAATCACTTCAGCAAAGGCTTTCTGGAACCAGGATCATGTATGGTTCCGCCTTCGTGAGCCCGGATGGAACGATATGGAGTATATGATCAGGAATTGGAACAACTATTGCTGGCTCTGCGGGGACCACATCCTTGACACCCATGTCCATAATATCGACGTGATCAACTGGTTTATGGGAAAACACCCTGAAAAGGCGATAGGTTACGGCGGACGGGCGCGAAGGGTGACAGGTGACCAGTACGATTTCTTCAGCATCGATTTTGATTACGGGAACGGCGTCAGCTCACACAGCATGTGCAGGGAGATAGACAGCTGCGCAAACGCGACAGGCGAGCTGATTATGGGAACTGAAGGATACACAAACTGCCAGAATACCATATGGGATCACAAGGGAAATGTAAAATGGTCGTTCGAATACCCTAAGGATGAAAACGGCAATCCCATGAATACCTTGAAAATACCTCCCTATGTCCAGGAACACATGCACCTCGTGCACGCGATCAGGACAGGCGATTATGTCAATGAGGCGGAACGGACCGCGATCTCCACGCTCACTGCGATCATGGGAAGAACCGCTGCCTATACCGGACGGTTGATAACATGGGATGAGATCTTCAAGTCGGATATGGACCTCGGTCCTTCAAAGATCGAAATGGGTCCGGTCAGCATGTCATTCGATGTCCCGGTGCCGGGAACAGCAATAGTTATCTGAGATTTACCCGGATATGCTTTTATCACTTGTTATACCGGTCCTGAATGAGGAGAAGCTTATCGGCGAGCTTGTAAATCGGAGTGTTGCCTCGGTCGAATCATTCACCACCGATTATGAGATGATTTTCGTCGACGACGGTAGCAGCGACGGGAGCCTTTCAATATTGCTTGAATGCAGGAGGGCCAATGACCGCATTAAAGTGCTTTCACTGTCCAAGAACTTCGGCCACCAGGCCGCCTATACGGCAGGGCTGGAACGCAGCAACGGTGAGATTATTGCCATGATGGACGGCGACCTGCAGGACCCCCCCGAGCTGCTTGGCGAAATGTTCCTGAAGATAACCGACGAAGGATTTGATGTTGTAAGTGGCAAGCGAACGGGCAGAAAAGGAAATCCCGGGAGAAACCTGTATACTTCGGTCTTTCACCGGATACTCACCAGCATCGGCGAAATAAAGGGAATGGAGAATTACGGGAATTTTGCCATGATGAACCGCCAGGCGCTGACTGCCCTTTTATCGATGAAGGAAAAGGTGAGATACCTTCCGGGATTGAGGACTTTCATTGGGTTCCGCCAGGGATTTGTCGAGTTTGTTAGGGATGAGCGTTTCAAGGGCGCACCCAAGATGACCCTGAGGAAGCTTTTCCTCCTTGCCACCGATGCGATCTTCTCCTTCTCAAAATTCCCGGTGAGGCTTTGCCTGTTGCTCGGGTTGATTGGATCACTTGTGTTCATGGGGGCCGGGATCTATGTGCTTGTGGCAAAGATCTGGGGCTTCGCAATCCTGGGATGGTCCTCCACCCTGTTGAGTATCTATTTTCTGGGATCCATCCAGCTCGTATTCCTTGGTATCCTAGGGGAGTACGTTTACAGGAATTACAAAGAATCACAAAATCGCCCGGTTTATTTCGTGAAAAGGTTCTATGACGGAAATCCCGGATAGAATGCGGGGTAAAGGGATCAAATATATTTTCTGGGCCTTTTCGCTCCTGCTTCTCATCATTATGGTGTTTCTGAGCAGGGATGCTGCCGTGTCATGCGACGAAGTGCTGCACTACAACCAGTCAGAGGAAGTTTACAGGTTTTTTGCCACCGGCGGCGCAGACCTGTCTGCCCTTGATACTCCTAATTCCCACCTGAAATATTACGGCCAGTCGTTTGACAATATCACTACATTCATCATAAAATGGCTCGGCATTGATGATATTTATACAATCCGGCATTATATGAGCGCCATTGCTGGGTGGCTGACCGTGATCGCCGCCGCACTGTTTGCGGTATGGCTTTCAGGTTATGGCACCGGCATAATAGTGTTGTTCCTTTTCGTGGTCTCACCGGTATTCATGGGACATGCCCAGAATAACCTCAAGGATGTACCCTTCGCGCTCGGATACATATCCAGCCTGTTCCTTATCCTGAAAATTGTCTTTACGACCGGGAAGCCGAAGCCCCTGGAAATTGTGCTCCTGGCAGTGAGCATGGCTTTTGCCTTGAGCATCAGGGCAGGAGGGCTGCTGTTGTTCTGCTACCTCTTTCTCTTTTTCTGTGTGGCTGAGCTTCTCCTGTTTCTCAGGGGTAACTTCGATCCGGGGAGATCCGCCTTCAGGCTTGTTCTCCTTATAATGGTGTCGGGAGCAGCATATTTCCTCGGGATACTTCTCTGGCCCTATGCCCTTGAAGATCCGTTAAGGAATGTCACCGGCTCCCTGCATGTCATGTCCCATTTCCCGGATACATTCCGCCAGATCTTCGAAGGAAGAGCCGAATGGTCCGATTTCATGCCCTGGTATTATCTTCCAAAATCGATGGCTTTGACAATACCAGTTGTGGTGCTCACCGGGTGCCTGCTCTTTTTTGTTTTTTCAGGGAAGATTATTGATTCGGGGAAATCCCTTCAATATGGTATCCTGCTATTTGCGGTCATATTCCCGCTGGCATACGCAATCCTCGGCAGATCAAACCTCTACAGCTCATGGCGCCAGTTCCTGTTTGTGTACCCGCCCCTGGTGATCATCTCAGCGACGGGGATATCATTTCTTATCCGGTCCCCCTGGAAAAGGTATCAGCGGGCCCTTATACTGATCTTCCCGGTTCTCCTTGCCATTCATCCTGTCAAGTTCATGTATCAGAACCACAGGTACTGTTACCTGTATTACAACCAGCTGGCCCGGGGGCTTAAAGGTGCACTTGGGAATTATGAAACGGATTACTATTACCTCGGTCAGACTGAAGCGGCAGAATGGCTGACCGGCTATCTTGAAATGACCGGAAATGCTGGCAACGTGAAAGTCGGCGCTACTTATTCCGTCAGCTGGCAGTTCCGCAATCATCCCGGGATCAGCACCTTCTATATGAGAAATGAGGATAGGAGCCAGTACGACTGGGATTATGCGATCATAACAAACCGGTATATTCCGCCTGCCATGCTTAAGGGCAGGAAATGGCCTCCCCGTGACGCATTGCATGTGGTCTATGCTGATTCCGTTCCGATCTGTGCGATCCTTAAAAGGGGAACCAGGGATGACTTCAGGGGTTGTGAAGCGCTGGGCAGGGGTGATTTCAAATTGGCGTCTGATTATTTTGCCGCTGCGCTGAAGGAAAATAATGAAGACGAAATGATTTTTTTTAATTTTGCCGCGGCTCTTTCAAAGCAGGGCTTCAATGACCGGGCCGATTCGGTGCTGAAGGAAGCGCTTAAGATCAACCCGGTTTCAGAACCTGTCCTGATGTACCTTGGCAACATTGCTTCGGCTTCGGGAAGGACGGAAGAAGCGAAAAGTTACTATGAAAGGCTGATCGCAGTGAACAGGAAGTATTTCGAGGCATATGTCAGGCTGGCAGGCCTGATGGGGCGTGAAGGCAGGATCAGGGCGAGAAGGCTGCTGAGGGAATGCCTGGACATCAATCCCGGGTACAAGCCTGCAATTGTGGCCCTGGCAGATACTTACAGGGAATCTGATCCGGGAATTGCCAGGAAATACGATGAACTTGCAGACAAGATAAAATAAAATAATTAAGACAGAACTGAAATGAAAAAGGGACTTATTTTCTTATCGCTTTTCGCTATCCTCCTCCTGGGGGCCGTTAAATTTGCCGCAGCCCAGGACCAGCCCAAAGGGCAGAAAGACACGGTCAACATGGACACAAACGCCAAACCCGAGCATTATTACGATATTGAAGATGAAAAAGCCGGCCCAAAATCAGGTTCCGGCGTGATCATAGCCGCTGTTGCCGGCGGTGTTGTGGTGCTCGGTGTTGCAGGATTTTTCCTCCTCCGCAGGAAGAAAAAATAAGAAGTTTGTTAAAGCCAGATATTTTTAACCGCAAAGATCGCAAAGTGGATTGGGTTTTAGCTTTGCGTACTTAGCTTAATCTTAGCGTTCTTCGCGGTTAATGGATTTTCTTAAAAGGTGGATTAGATTTTCATCCAGATATTCCCCATCCGATTCGATTCGACGACTGCGTGAATGAATTTCATTCCTCTCACCCCGTCGTGAACAGTCGGGAACTCAGCCTTGTCATAAGCCTCACCCCTGATCGACCTTGCGGCGCCCCGGTAGATGTTGGCCAGTGCTTCGTATATCCCTTCAGGATGGCCTGCAGGCATCGTATGTCCGGTTTCTGCGAGCTTCCCGTTGTACCCGTGGGCAGGCTTGAACACCCGCGTCGGTTCCGAGTCGCTCAGCATATACAGGTAATTGGGATTCTCCTGGGCCCATTTGAGGCTCGCTTTTGACCCGTACACAGCAATCGTGATCCCGTTCTCTTCCCCGCCGCACACCTGGCTAGCCCTTATAACTCCCTTCAGATAACCTCCGAAGCGCAGCATGACGGTCCCGTCGAGGTCGAGCTTCACGTCGTCCTTGACTGAGCTGAGGTCAGACAGGATCTCCTTGACCTCCAGGCCTGTCGTGTATTCGATCAGGTTGAAGGCATGGACACCTATATCACCCATGCAGCTGCTTACGCCTGCCTGTTTCGGATCGAGCCTCCATACCCCGGTGATCCTGCTTTCGGTGCCATGGATAATTGAGTTAATCCAGCCCTGATAGTATTGTGCGTCGATACGCTGAATGGTTCCGAGCAGCCCTTTTGAAATGATCTCGCGCATCTGCCGCACCATCGGATAACCGGTATAAGTATGCGTCAGGGCGAATGTCAGCTTTTTTTCCGCGACGCTCTTCTCAAGGTCCAGGGCCTCATCAACCGTCATTGTCATGGGCTTTTCGCATACGAGGTGGAAACCTGCATTCAGCAGGCTTTTTGCAAACGGGTAATGAAAAGCATTCGGCGTCACAATTGCTACGACTTCTATTCTCCTCTCAGGAGGCAGTGCCTTCTCGCCCTTTATGAGGGCATCGACGGTCTCATAGCACCTTTTGGGATCAATCCCCTCACTGGCAGCGAATTTTTTGTTCCTTTCAAAATCGGGGTCAAACACTCCTCCGACCAGCTCATAGTCATTGCATATCCTTGAGGCCCGGCGATGGGCATCGCCAATGAAGGCGCCAATCCCGCCTCCGATCATTCCCATTCTGATTTTTTTCATTTGGTTATCTTTAGTGTTTAGTACTTGTATCTTTTAAACCGCAAAGCGCGCAAAGTTGTAACAAAGAACGCAAAGCTCCAATAAATAATCCTTTGCGACCTTAATAGATTCTTTGCGACCTTTGCGGTTAAATTTTTTTACTTTTCAAACGCTGCATCAAACGCAATTTCGGACGTGGGGAAATCAGTTGCCCTGACAAAATCTACGGCTTCTCTGGCCCCGTGCTCACGGTCCATTCCGCTGTCTTCCCATTCCACCGAGAGCGGACCCTTGTAACCTATCCTGTTCAAAGCCCTGATGATCCCTTCGAAGTTGATATTGCCGCGTCCCGGGCTCCGGAAATCCCAGTATCTTCCCCTGGTGCCGAAGTCGGTATGTCCACCGAAGACGCCTGCCTCTGCAGGGAATTCTGACCAGCTGGCATCCTTCATATGCACATGGAAGATCCGGTCGCTGAAAATATGAATGAATTCGATATAATCGACACCCTGGTAGCCTAAATGCGACGGGTCGTAATTGAATCCGAAGGCGGGATGGTTGTCGAGCGCCTTCAGGGCCCTCCTTGCCGATGCCGTATCGAATGCGATCTCCGTGGGGTGGACTTCCAGGGCGAATTTTATCCCAAGCTTTTTATATGAGTCGAGTATCGGTTTCCAGCGCCTGGCAAAGTCGGAATACCCGTCTTCGATCATAGATGCGGGGACTGCCGGGAAAGAGTAACACAGGTGCCAGATCGGGCTTCCCGTGAAGCCGTTCACAATATCGACGCCAAACCTTTTTGCAGCTTCTCCCGTTCTTATCATCTCTTCCGACGCACGCTTCCTTATGCCTTCCGGATCGCCATCTCCCCATACATGGGCCGGCAGGATACTCTTATGCCTTTCATCGATCCTGTCGGTGACTGCCTGGCCAACAAGGTGATTCGAAATCGCGAATGCCTTCAGGTCATATTTTTCAAGCATTTTCCTTCTTGCCTTGCAATAGGCTTCATTGGCCTTGTCAACTTCGAAGTGATCACCCCAGCATGCCAGTTCGAGGCCGTCGTACCCGAACTCATTTGCTTTTTTACAGATGGTTTCAAAAGGAAGATCGGCCCACTGGCCTGTAAATAATGTAACTGGTCTGCTCATTTTATTTGCTTTTTATTTCAGGGTAAGATAATAGAATAACGCTAAGATAAGAAAATCCCGTTCAACGGCCCACCCTGTACTGACAGATTTTGTTTACTTTGCATTCACTTAACCGAAACAGCCATGCCCGATTTCCCAGCTTCTCTTTACAACCGGCGGACAATAAGGAAATACTCAACGGAACCCGTCCATGACCAGCTTCTCAACGACCTTCTGACAGCGGCCTGCAGGACCTCTACCACAGGAAACATGCAGGTTTACAGCATTATCGTCACAAGGGACGCGAAAATGAAGATCAGGCTCCTGCCGTTTCATTTTAACCAGAAGATGGTAACTGAGGCGCCCGTGGTGCTTACATTCTGTGCAGATTTCAACAGGTTCAGCAAATGGTGCCGCCTGAGAAACGCGGAACCGGGTTATGATAACTTCCTGTCGTTCATGACCGCAGCAATCGATGCCCTGCTGGCGGCACAGACATTTTGCGTTGCAGCAGAAGCGAAAGGGCTGGGGATATGCTATCTCGGAACCACAACTTATATGGCGCAAAGTATAATAGAGGCGCTTGGCCTTCCGAAAGGAGTGGTCCCTGTCACGACGGTCACTGCAGGCTGGCCGGCCGAGGAGCCGGAACAGCCTGACAGGCTGCCGCTGGCTGCGATTCTCCACAGTGAGACTTACAGGGACTATACTGAAGCTGATATTGAATGCTATTATGCTGAAAAAGAGGCAAGGGACGATTCAAGGCAGTTTGCCAGGGAAAACAACAAAGAATCACTTGCCCAGGTATTCACCGATATCAGGTACACAAAGGCGGATAACGTAGCTTTCTCCAAAACCCTTCTACAGGTCCTTAAGGACCAGGGGTTTATGAACCACTAGGTGCTTCGCAAGTCGTGCAATCGTGCAATCGT
>DCFQ01000109.1 GCA_002319915.1 Bacteroidales bacterium UBA1800
CCAGGTCGAGGGCAGCCTGGCTGAACCTCTGAACCTGCCTCGCTGGGTAGGAACATTGGTGGTCCTGATCCTTTGTGCCGGATTCCTGGTTACAGCAATCCTTGCATGGATATTCGACCTGACTCCTCAAGGAATAAAGAAGACCGGATCAGTAGAGGAGCTTGCAGGCATTGAAACTGTAGCACCACCTTCAAGGAGAAGGCTTAAGATCAGTGATGCAGTGATCCTGGTTCAGGCGGTAGCCGTCATCATTCTTGCGTGGCCAAAATTATTCGGCAGGGATGCTGTTGAACGGCTGAGAGCTTCCGGCGAAAAGCTTTCAGTTGCAGTAATGCCGTTCAGGAACATGACCAATGATACATCGATGAATGTCTGGCAGGAAGGCATTCAGCAAAGTTTTATATCATCACTCTATAACCGCAACCGGCTTCAATTCAAAAACAGTTGACCATTATTCAAACGGCCAGATTGTTTGGGAAGTTGCTAAAATCAACAATGTCATCTTCACAAGCGCATATACTACCGAAACATTTATTGTATATGCAACTCAAAAATGGAATGCAGGGACTGGAGAGTTTAGTTTAAATGCGAATCTTAAAGGGGATGAGGGTCACCATTATATGTTGAAATATTTTTTTTATGCAAATGGAAATCCTGTAAGTGTCAACGCAAACTGCCATTAGAGAGGTTTCCCTTTCCCTGGAATAGCAGCTGTTTGCCGATTCGGATAAATAATCCGTAGCCTGTAAGGCTATATTCCTCAGATATTGCAAAATGACTGTTTTATGTTATAATTGAGGTGGATTTATAAATCTGACGGGTATATATTTGGCTCCGGAATCACAACTTTAAGTTTGTTCATTTTCCCCGCCCCCGGCACCACGTTTCTTCGCTACTGGCCGGGGGATTTTTATTGCACCTAGTTAAAAAGATTTCCTGATTCAGGTATGTATCATCCCGCTGATGCGGATTTGCATTCCGTGCCCGGGAATCAAAGGCAGCGATAACAACCTGGTAAAAGGTTCCTTATATTTGACTCATGAAGAACCCCTTTCAAATACGAGGTGTGGTTTTTGGCTTTGCGGTTTTCATTCTTCTGACGATAACTCAGACTACTTACGGTCAGCTGTTCCAGGATACCATAGCCGTCAACCTTGTCAGACAAGGTTTTGACCATATTTACAGGCAGGAATTCAATGACGCAGAGGAAATACTGACCCGCATCAATCAAATATATCCAGGCCACCCGGCAACATACCTTTACAAGGCAATCATTATCTATTACCAGGAATATCCGCTTATTCCCTCTAATCCCAGGTTCAAGGCTTTTGAGTACCAGCTGAGGACCAGCATCAGGGTCTGTGAAGCAAAGCCCGGGTGGCTCGATGATCCTGAAAAACTGCTGATAGACTTCTGCTCCAGGGGATTACTGATGCTATGCTACAACGAGAACGGGATGACAAACGAGGTGATATCAATCGCATTTTCGACATATAAATGCGTCAAGAAATCATTCAAATACAAGGATGTATATCCTGATTTCTGCTACTTTACGGGCCTTTACAATTATTACAGGGAAGCATATCCTGAACATCACCCTGTTTACAGGGCCATTGCGGCGCTTTTTCCGCACGGTGACAGGCAGGCGGGCCTTAAGGACCTGCAGAAGGCGGCAGAAAACGGAATCATGCTTAAAGCCGAAGCTTATTCCATTCTCTCATGGATATATATGTATTACGAGAAGAACTACCCCGAAGCCCTTAAATACAGCAGGGGCATTTCTGAAAAGTTTCCTTCCAACATGTTATTCAGGGTGGAGCTGGTCAAGAACCTGTTGCTGGTCAATAATTTTGAGGAGGCCGAAAAGGTCATCCCGCAGTCCGGCAATATACATGAGCCCTATTTCAGAGGGCAGACGGCCCTTTACAACGCGTTCATCCAGGAAAAGAAATATCAGAATTACAGCCAGGCCTCAAAGCTTTACCAGGAAGGGGTCAATGCAATGAAAACCTTTGGGGTCCGGGGTCAATATCTTGCGGATTACGGGACCGACGGCCTCAAAAGGGTAAAGGCTCTTCAGAAAAGCCGGGGCCCGATTGAATAATATTCCTTTGGAAAAGGATCCTGTCAGATCTCCCCGAGCGAGAATCCCAGCTTAAGCAGGTTCCCGGGCTCAACGATTGCCCTCAGCTTAACTTCGTCAATTGACTGAAGGACCGAGTTGGCTTCGAAAATATCGCATTTCCTTGTCTTCATGAGATTTGCGAGCTCACCGGCCTTATGATAGCCCAGGTAAGGGATAAGTGCAGTTGTCAGCGAAGGGCTGTTCAACAGTGATGTGTAACCGGCATTCTCATTCACGGTGAGCCCTGTGATGAGATTCTCCGTGCAGGATTTGCACGCAGAAACAAGCAGGTTAAGTGATTCGATCACCGCGCATCCGATGGCGGGAAGATATGCATTCAGCTCGAGGCATCCCTGTCCGCATAGCGAACTCACGAGATCATCGTTCGAATAGACTTTGTGCGACACTGAAATAACAAATTCCGGGATTACAGGGTTGATCTTTCCGGGCATGATTGAGCTTCCGACCTGCCTTTCAGGTATCTCAATGCTCCTGTCTTTTGCTATATCCGACGCCAGGAGCCTGATGTCGGATACCATCTTTTCAAGATTCACTGCGAGAGCTTTGAACGTGGCATGCACCTCCACCCATTTATCAAGGTTGGCAGTCGTATCGGAAAGGTTTTCGCTGTGGGAAAGCGGCAGGCCGGTCAGGTCGCGGAGTTCAGCCACGACATTCATGAGAAAAAACCTCGGGACCGCCATGCCAGTTCCTGTTGCCCCGCCTCCCAGGTTCACGGGCTTCAGCCTCTCGGTGCATTTGGACATACGCCACCAGTCACGCGAAAGGGCCTCGTTATAAGTGCTGAACAAGCGTCCGAACGATGATGGCACGGCTTCCTGCATCTGGGTGTATCCCGGCCGCAGCATGTTTGCCGTGTCCTTCTCGATCGCCTCCACTTTCAGCCTCAGCCTGTTGATCTCTTCTTCAAGCCTGGCGGTGAGCCTCATTGCAGCCACGGTAAGTGCTGTCGGGATCACGTCGTTGGTTGACTGGTAGATATTTGCATGCTCCGTCGGATCGATATATGAGTACGAACCGCATTTGTTCCCGGTCTTCAGAAGGGCAGCATTGGCAATTATTTCATTTATGTTCATGTTTATGCTCGTACCCGCGCCGCCCTGGATTGCCGGGACGATAAAATGCTCGAAATGCTCTCCTTCCGATACCTCCCTGGCAGCGTTTGTCAGGGCTTCAATTATTTCATCCGGGATGAACCTGACCGAAGGATGCTCCCCGTACTTTTCAGCGGCGGCATCACGAAACCTCCGGTAGGTGTTGTAACAGGCAATTTTTGTCAGGCCGGCAGCTTTGTACCATTCGGCAGGGAAAGGTGTGGCATTGGAGAAGTTCTCCCTTGCCCGCACGGAATTGATGCCGTAAAGTGCATCGGCTGGTACCTGCTTTTCACCAAGTGAGTCTTTTTCTGTTCGGAACATCATAAATTCGCCCCCAATCCCCTAAAGGGGGCATTTGTTGGTTTGTAATTTCGCGCCCCCCTTCAGGGGGGGATGGGGGGCAAAATCAGTCACGCACATAGAAGGAAGGGAGATCACGGAGGGTCACACATTTCCTCCCGAAACCGGCCGCGCGTATGCAATTACATCTGGCCCGGTGATCTCGTCCCTGCACAGTATGATGAGACGCTCCAGCACATTCCGGAATTCCCTGATATTCCCTGTCCACACGATATTCTGGAGCTCCTCAATGGCATCCTGTCTGATCGCCTTCCTGCCCATCCCGTATTCGCCGCAAATTAGCGAATTGAAATGCTCGGCAAGAATCGGGATATCCTCAATGCGTTCATTCAGGCTCGGCACATGGATCAGGATCACGCTCAGCCTGTGGTAAAGGTCCTCACGGAAGTTATTGCTCTCGATTTCTTTCTTGATGTTCTTATTGGTGGCTGTGATCACCCTGACATTCACGTGGATATCTTTATCGGATCCGACTCTGGAGATCTTATTCTCCTGCAAGGCCCTTAAAACCTTTGCCTGGGCCGACAGGCTCATATCCCCGATTTCGTCAAGGAAGAGGGTGCCGCCGTTGGCCTGCTCAAACTTCCCGATACGCTGTTTTATAGCCGAGGTAAAAGAGCCTTTTTCATGTCCGAAGAGTTCACTTTCAATTAATTCTGAGGGGATTGCCGCACAGTTTACCTCGACGAAGGGCGCTTTGGCCCTGTTGCTTTTCTCGTGGATCTGGTGCGCAACCAGCTCCTTACCGGTACCGTTAGCTCCCGTGATCAGGACCCTCGCTTCGGTGGAGGCAACCCTGTCGATCATCTCCTTTACTTTCCTGATCGCCTCTGATTCGCCAACTATCTCGTACATCTTGCTCACCTTATTCTTCAGAACCTGGGTCTGGCTTATCAGGGTCGATTTGTCAGTTGCATTCCTGATAGTTATCAGAAGCCTGTTCAGATCGAGAGGTTTCTCGAGGAAATCATAGGCGCCTTTTTTTATCGCCTCGACGGCAGTATCGATATTCCCGTGCCCGGAGATCATGATCACAGGGACATCGGTGGTCGCCTCGCAGATTTTCTGAAGCACCTCGATCCCGTCCATTTTTGCCATCTTGATATCGCAGAGAACGATGTCATAGGAATTGCTGCTGAACATCTCGAGTCCGGAGGGCCCGTCCTCCGCAAGATCAACTTCGTGTTTCTCGTACTCCAGCACCTCCTTCAGAGTATTCCTGATTGCTCGTTCATCGTCGATAACAAGGATCTTTGACATAACTTCAAATTAACAGCTATCTGGTTAATTACTTGATGCTTCGGGTGCAAGGCTTCAGGCTTCGGGCTTCAGGCTTCAGGAAAACCAGTTTGATTTTCCTGAAGCCGGCTGGTGCCTTCCTCCTGGTGCCTGGTGCCTGGCGCCTACCCACTATATCTCAGCCATTTCCACATCTCTTTCCAGGATGTTTTCTTGCCGTACATCAGGATCCCGGTACGATAGATCTTGGCTGCCATCCACACAAATACCCCAAATGTCAACAGCATCAGCAGCATTGATATTGCAAGCTGCCAGTAGGGTACGCCGAACGGCAGCCTGGCCACCATCACGATCGGTGAAGTGAGCGGTATCATCGAACACCAGAAGGAGAGTGAGCTTTCCGGGTTCTGCATTGTGCCCATGGCGACCATCAGGGCAAGTATTATGGGTATCGTAACAGGCAGCATGAACTGCTGGGTTTCCGTCTCATTGTCCACCGCAGATCCTATCGCCGCAAATACCGACGCGTAGAGGAGGTAGCCTGTTACAAAATAGAATATGAAGCAGATGATGATCAGTCCCCAGGGCTGATTCATGGCGCTGGTGAAGAGCTTTGAGAACTCTGCGGCCTGCGGGCTCATCTCACTTGTCTGTGCCGATGCCTGACTCTGCTGATCCTGGCTCATGATGTTCTTCGACATGTTCTGCGTCATTTCGGTCATATTACCCTTGCTCAGGAGAGTGGTTTTCACGATACTGACTATTCCGACTGTCAGGAAGACCCAGATGAGGAACTGGGTAAGGCCGACCAGTGCAATCCCGATAATTTTTCCAAGCATGAGCTGGACCGGTTTGACCGATGAAACGATCACCTCCACGACACGGCTCGTCTTTTCTTCAATGACCCCTCTCATCACCTGTGCACCAAACATGAAGACAAGCATATACATCAGGAATCCGCTGATGTAGGCAAGAGCCATCGATATCCCTGTGCTGGTTTCCTTAACCTGGCCGGTCTGGTCAATCTTCTTTGTCTGTATTGAGACTTTGGTCTCTACATTCTTCATGATCGCGTCAAGGTTCTCGATCTTGTAAGCCATCAGCTTCTGTCTCTCGATCTCTTTCTCGAGCGATCTTTCGATATGATCAAGGAGGCCTATCGGCGGCTGTTTCTTTGAGATAAGCTGAATGGCATTGGGCGTATTGACAATCTCCGGAGATATGTAGAGTATCCCGTAGTATCCCGACTGCTCGAATGTTTTTTCAAGATCCTTGACATTCACATTTTCAAGGTAATCAAATTCAAGGTCCTTGGTGTTTTTGATCACACCCTTGAACAGGTCGGAGTTGTCTTCAACAACCGCTATCTTTTTGTGGTCCTGCTGCTGGTTCATCATCACCAGCGTGGGAACCACTATTAACCCGGCCATCAGGAGAGGCGCCAGGATAGTCATGATTATAAATGATTTTTTTCTGACCCTGGTCATGTACTCCCTTTTGATAATGATAGGTATCTTGCTCATATTATGAAACTTGATAAGTTACTTGTTGTGAATTAATTACGCGCTTCCACCACCCTTATGAAGATTTCGTTCATGGAAGGAAGGGAGGGATTGAATGAAACTACCTTTCCTGAAGCAATCGCAGCCCGGAGTACGTCATTTGTATCGAGAACACCTGCGGCCTTAAGCCTGATGGCGCTGTGGTGGTCCTCAGTAGTTTTGCTCATTATCGTGAAATTACCGCTTTCAGCCAGGGTCACGTCACCCTCGAATACTATATCATATTCGTTGGCAGCCCACTGCCTGCGGATCGAGTCGACACTCCCCTCCAGGATTGTTTTGGCCTTGTCTATCAGGGTAATATTGTCGCATAATTCCTCCACTGAGGCCATGTTGTGCGTTGAGAATATTATTGTAGCTCCCCTTTCCCTGAGAAATAGGATTTCATTTTTGATCAGGTTGGCGTTCACCGGGTCGAAACCGGTAAACGGTTCGTCGAAGATCAGAAGCTTCGGCTCGTGCAGGACCGTGGTAACGAACTGGACCTTCTGCTGCATCCCTTTTGAAAGTTCTTCGACTTTTTTGCCCCACCAGTCGACAATATCGAGTTTTTTGAACCAGTACTTCAGCCTTCTCATGGCTTCCGCCTTTGAAAGCCCCTTGAGCTGGGCAAAATAGAGGGCCTGCTCACCTACTTTCATCTTCTTGTAAAGGCCCCTCTCTTCGGGGAGGTATCCAATGGCCAGCACATCCTCAGCTGTTAGTTTCTTGCCGTTGAGGATCAATTCACCGGAATCCGGGCCGGTAATCTGATTTATTATCCTGATAAGTGTTGTTTTCCCGGCACCGTTTGGTCCCAGGAGCCCGTAGATGCTCTTCTCCGGCACGGAGATGCTGACCTTATCGAGTGCAATCGTGGTTCCGAACTGTTTGGTAATGTTCTTTGCTTCGAAAAGTGCCATGTTGATTTGTATGTGTTAGTATATTGAGGTGTAAATATATAAAAAACTCTGTGTACCTCGGTGTCTACTCCGTGAAACTCTGTGTCATAAAAAAAAGCTAAAAACTTTCACTGAGAACATTGAGAAGGCACAGAGCCTCACTGAGATTTAACTGAATTGTCCTGTTTACTGCTGAAAATACCCTTTCATCCGTTCGAAGAAGCCTTTGTCATCTTTATCAGGGCGCGGTTTGAACGAGTCGGTATCCTTAAGCTTTTCGAACATCTTCATTTCTTCCTTTGAAAGGTTTTTGGGGATCCAGACATTTACATTTACCAGGAGGTCGCCTCTTCCGTAACCATTTACTTCGGGGAGCCCTTTTCCCCTCAGCCGCAGTATCTTGCCGGGCTGGGTCCCGGGTTCTATTTTTATCTTGACATTATTATCTACCGTAGGAACCTCCACGTGGGTCCCCAGGATCGCATCCGGTATGCTGATGAACAGATTGAATATCAAATCATTCCCTTCCCTCATCAGTTCAGGATGCTCCTCCTCGTCTATCACTACAAGCAGATCCCCGTTTAGCCCTCCGCGGCGGGCAGCATTCCCCTTGCCTGAAACAGACATCTGCATGCCCCTGGAAACTCCAGCGGGTATGTTTATCTTGATTATGTCATCCTTCTGAACGATCCCTTCACCGTAGCAAACGGGGCATTTTTTGGTTATGATCTTGCCTTCCCCGCCACATGTCGGGCATATCGAGCTGGTCTGCATCTGGCCCAGCAGGGTGTTGGTGATCCTGGTCACATGGCCCGATCCGTGGCAGGTGGAACAGGTTGTCATGCTGTTCTGGTCAGCTGCTCCCGTGCCGCCGCAAGTATTACATGTATCGTATTTGCTGACCTTGATCTTTTTTTCAGCTCCGTTAGCTATTTCATGCAGCGAGAGCTTCACCTTTACCCTCAGGTTAGAGCCCTTGTTCACCCTCCGGCCCGACCGCCTAGAACCGCCAAAGCCTCCGAAGCCGCCGAATGCGTCGCCAAAAATATCGCCGAAGGAGGAAAAAATATCTTCCACTGTCATCCCCTGTCCCCCGAAGCCATTTCCCGCGCCGCTCATCCCCTCATGACCAAACCGGTCATACCTGGCTCTCTTCTCATCATTGCTGAGAACCTCATAGGCGGCGGCCGCCTCCTTGAATGCTTCTTCAGCTTTCTTATCTCCGGGGTTCTTGTCTGGATGATATTTTAATGCCTGTTTCCGGTAGGCTTTCTTTATCTCTTCCTTTGTAGCCCCCCTCGGAACTCCAAGCACTTCATAGTAATCTCTTTTTTCCATCCACTGATTATTTGAATACATTCAATTCCGGAAGGTTCCGGCAGGTGCATGTTATTCACCTACCACAACCTTGGAATGCCTTATAACCTTATCCTTTAGATAGTAACCCTTCTGCAGGATCTCCACCACTTTCCCTCTTTTTTCGTCGCTTTCAACCGGTATTTTGGCCACTGCATCGTGCACGTCCACATTGAAATCGGAGTCCATGGAATCTATCTCCCTGATCCCGTTCTGCCTGAGGAATTCACCAAACTTGCAGTAAATAAGGTCAATTCCTTCCTTGAGGCCCTTGCAATCGGTTGACCCTTCCATATGTTTAAGGGCCCTGTCAAAATCATCGGCCAGAGGCAGCAGGTTCTTCAGGAGCTCTTCTCCTGCGTATTTCGATATTTCCATCTTCTCCCGCAGGGTCCGTTTCCTGTAATTGTCAAATTCAGCAGAAAGACGGAGGTACTTGTCCTGCAACTCTGCCGCTTTTTCTTCCAGGACCTTTTGCTCACGGGATAGCCTGTCGTCTTCTGGAACAGAAGCCGTAACATTGTCAGGACCATCACCGCCTGCTTCCCCTTCAGGAACAACCTCCTTCAAAGCTTCATTTTCACCGCTTGCCGCCTGATCATCCATGGTATTTTCAGATGCCCGGGTGTGTTTGATCTCTTCGTGATCCTCCGGCTCATTTACCTTTTTCTTTACCATCATTCACTATATTTCAGTTTATTAAAATCAAAATTAACAAATATACTGCCAAGAGGGATTGATTGACATTTTGGCAGGTAGCTCTTTTTGGTAACACTGAGTTTCACAGAGGCTCTGTGCTCTCTGTGTCTTCTCCGGATTTCCTCTGTGTAAAAACAAGATCTTTAGCCCTGAACCCTTGTTATGTCAGCCCCGATTGCGTTCAGACGCTGGTCAATACTCTGGTAACCGCGGTCGATCTGTTCAATATTGTGGATAACGCTTTTCCCTTCCGCGGAAAGGGCGGCTATCAGGAGTGCAACTCCTGCCCTGATATCAGGCGAGGACATTATTGCGGGCCTCAGCCTGAACATTTTATCCAGCCCGATCACAGTGGCCCTGTGAGGGTCGCAAAGAATAATCTGGGCGCCCATATCGATCAGTTTGTCGACGAAGAAAAGACGGCTCTCAAACATTTTCTGGTGGATCAGGACCGTACCTTTTGCCTGGGTCGCGGTAACAAGGAATACGCTCAGCAGGTCAGGGGTCAGTCCGGGCCAGATCGCATCGGCAATGGTCATTATTGACCCGTCGATGAATGTCTCGATTTCATAATGGTCCTGGCATGGGATGTGTATGTCGTCTCCGGTCCTTTCAAACCTGATGCCGAGCCTCCTGAAGGAGTCGGGAATGATCCCGAGGTCACCGTACGAAACATTCTTAATGATGATCTCCGAACCGGTCATGGCAGCCAGGCCGATGAACGATCCGATTTCAATCATATCGGGAAGGATCGTGTGGCAGCAGCCGTTCAGTTCCCTGACCCCGTCGATATGGAGCAGGTTCGAACCAATGCCATCGATCTTTGCACCCATCGATACAAGCATCCTGCAGAGCTGTTGGATATAAGGTTCGCAAGCTGCATTGTAAATGGTGGTCCGGCCGTCAGCCAGGGTTGCCGCCATTATGATATTGGCTGTCCCTGTCACCGAGGCTTCATCGAGATGTATATATGCGCCTGAGAGCTTCTCTGCCTCTACCTTGTAGAAGGGATCGAGGGTATCGAACTGAAATACCGCACCAAGTTTCTGGAACCCGGTAAAGTGGGTATCGACCCTTCTCCGTCCGATCTTGTCGCCGCCTGGTTTGGGGATAAAAGCTTTGCCGAAGCGGGCCAGCAGGGGGCCGACTATCATAATCGATCCGCGCAGGCTGGCACTCTGCGTCCTGAATTCACTCGTCTGCAGATAGTCAAGATCTATTTCAGCCGCTTCAAAGCTGTAAGTGTCACAATTGATCTTTTCAGTCCTGACGCCAAGAGATCCCAGCAGCTCGATAAGCTTGAGGACATCATTGATTGCCGGGACATTACCTATAGTCACTTTTCCGGGGGTCAGGAGAGTAGCGCACAAAACCTGCAGGGCTTCATTTTTTGCACCCTGGGGAACGATCTCCCCTTTAAGCGGCCTGCCTCCCTGAACAATAAAGCTGCTCATTAATGGCGGATATGTCCTTTCCTTTTGTTGAACGGTTTATTGGGCATCTTTCCGTGAGGCCTTCCCTGCTGCGGTTTCTTTTTCACCGGAGGAACAAGCTCCCTGACCTCCAGGATCTTTATTCCTTCAGGGATCTTGATCCTCCCGCCCGAAAGAAGCTTAAGGTCACCCAATATGACTTCGTCGCTTACCTGGCTTCTGTTCCAGGTCACATACGACTTCTTCATCTGGTTTACTATCAGGTTGATCAGGTAGACCTTTTCTTCGCTGTCCTCCATTTTTGCAGCGGCATCGATCATCATTTCGACAATCCTGCCGTAATGAAGGTATCTTATGTCGCCCTGCCTGTAGGGGATTTGTTTTGGCTTTTCCACAAGCTTCGACCGCTCAGGCATTGTAAATGGTGACTCGATGTCAAGGTTAAAATCGGCAATGATTGCCAGATGGTCCCACAGCTTATGCCTGAAATCGCCCGAATCCTTTATCTGGGGGTTCAGGTTACCCATTATCTGGATGATCGTCCTTGCTGCACGATTCCGCTCCTCGGGATCCTGGATCGTCTTGATGTGGTCCACCATTTTCTGCACATTCCGGCCGTACTCGGGTAAAGCCATACGTTTTCGCTGGGTATTATAATCGTAAGTCATAAGCAATTCCATGTTTCCTGCAAAGCTAACAATTAATAGCCAATTAAAGAAAGATAAAGAGGACTCCGTATGACAAAATGTTCCTCCAAAAAATTCCAATCATCCTCAATAAATGAATAATCATATTTACCTTTAGTGCTTTCTGTTCAGTATGAAAGCATCCATCACAGCTATTTTACTCCTTGTTTCAGCCCTCCAGGCATTATCCACGGACAGGTACAGGCGCGAGACGTTTATGGATGTCCTGAAATATTCTTTTACGGTGGAGGTCAGCGACACTTCTGATATTATTTACGGAAAAGCCAGGATCCGGGTCCTCTTCACCGGAAGTGCAGATACCCTGTTATTTGACCTAAGGAACCGGGATGCCGCCGGCAAGGGGATGGTAACAGATTCAATCATGTACGAAGCGGGAGGAATAACCTGGCATCACAGTAACAACAAGATTTCCGTCATACCCGCCAGGAGGCCGCAACCCGGCACGGAAGGGATCATCACGATAGTATACCATGGGATCCCGGCCGATGGACTGATCATTTCAAGGAACAGGTTCAGGGCGAGGACCTTCTTTTCAGACAACTGGCCCGACAGGGCTTCCAATTACCTTCCATGCATTGACCATCCCTATGACAAAGCCGCAGTCGAATTCGCTGTGATTGCGCCGTTTCACTATGAGGTGGTGGGAAGTGGACGCCTTGCGGAGGAGAGTCACCTCGATCACGGCCGGAAGCTTACCCGCTGGGTGGAGGAGGTTCCTCTTGCCACGAAAGTGATGGCCTTCGGGGCCGCGGATTTTGACCTTGATCTTGCAGGGTCTCCTGACAGCATACCGGTGTGGACATACGTGTTCCCCGGGAACAGGAAGGAAGGGTACAATGATTACTCGGTTGCCGTTAAACCGTTCTCATTCTTTATCCGCCTGCTGGGGCCCTATTCATACGAAAAACTTGCGAATGTGCAGTCAAAGACCATCTTCGGGGGGCTTGAAAATGCGGGCTGCATCTTTTATTCAGAAAGGTCGGTGACCGGTCTCGGCAAGGCTGAAGGCCTGATGGCCCACGAGATTGCCCACCAGTGGTTCGGGAATTCCGTCACCGAGAACGACTGGTACCATATATGGCTGAGTGAAGGATTCGCAACTTATCTTGCCGCAGTCTATATGGAAAAGAGTTACGGCAGGGAACGATTTGAACAGATAATGAGGGCAGACCGGGACATGATCCTGCGTTACTCAGAGAAATCCGCAGCTCCGGTAATTGATACCACCATTGCCGATCTCATGAGGCTTCTCAGTATCAATTCATACCAGAAAGGCTCCTGGGTGCTTCACATGCTGCGGAATGAAATTGGTGATGACGTTTTCTGGAAGGGAATGAGGCTTTATTACGCAAGGTTCCGGAACAGGAATGCCCTGACGGATGATTTCAGGGAGGTCATGGAAGAAGTCAGCGGAAGGAACCTCACCCAGTTCTTCAGGCAGTGGCTCTATTCGTCAGGGCAGCCTGTCCTGCTGATAAAGAGGCGGAATGATCCGGGAAGGAATGATCAGACTGAAATAACCATAGAGCAGAGGCAGCCAGGCCTCTTCGGCTTCCCGCTCGAGCTGAGAATCAAAACAGGGAAAGGTGATATCGATGAAAAGATCATGGTAACCGACAGGGTAACAACTATCACGATCCCATCGGCGGAAGTGAGGGAAATTATCCCCGATCCGGGAGTCAGGCTTCTTTTCAGGATGACTGACAAATAGACTTATAATCCGAGAAACTGTATCGCCAGCCCGGAGACAAGAATAATTGCCCCCGCAATTACATTGCTGTATTTCTCCAGCGGTTTGAGGTTGATCCTGCTTAGTCCAAGGCTGAATGCAAGCACTATTGCCATCATGGTAGCAATGGTGGTGATCGAAAAGATCGCAGACACTAATATCGTCCCGTAGATATTGTTGCTTGCAGCCGGGTACATGACAAGCGGGATAAGCGGTTCGCAGGGTCCGAACACGAAGATCAGGAAGAGGATCCAGGGAGTTGTGTTTACGGATTCCCTTTCGTGAACATGGGTATGCTCCAGGTGATGATCATGCTCATGAACGTGTTTCTCGCCATTCATATGAAAATGTATGTGGCTGTGTTTTCTGTTCCTCATGAGATTCCTTAGGCTGATGACCATATAGACCAGGCCGAAGGCGATAAAGAGCCAGGCGGCAATGTTGCCCCTGAACGACTCGATAGCCGTTATCTTCTTAAGCTCCAGGCCAACGCCAATTCCGATAAAACCCAGCACCACAGAGCTTAATACATGACCGAGACCGCAAAAGAAGGTGATAAGCATGGTCTTTTTCCGGCTCCACCCTTTTGATCTGCTCAGGACAATGAACGGAAGATAATGATCAGGTCCCAGCACAGTATGCAAGAATCCGATTGAAACGGCTGTAAAGGCCAGCAGCATTGTTGTATGATCCATTCCTGAAGCGTTAACGGACTACGTTAATATATTTCTGCAATAATATCCATAAATATCGGAATAGCATATCAGGCTCGTGAAAAATTAACGGATGTTAACCATGTGGAACTGCACCTCAATTGTATTCACCAGAGCGCAATTCACCTGTTGGAGCCGTTCACTGATGCAGGGAATATTTCACCGACATTTATGTTCTGCCTCCTGAGCATTGATCCCGTGCCCCTGATAAAGTTGTTCATTTTCTGATAATCGGCAGGGTTTGCAAAGAAGCCTGGCATCTTTGCATATTCCTCACACGGCAGGATATAGAACTTCTTCCGGTAATTCACTATCGGAGCATAGACCCAGGTGAGGCAATAACCTGCGTCTGCTATTGCAAGGCGGCCATTTTCCTCACGCATGGTTATCCTTACCATTGCCCCTCCGTCAGTCCCTGACCTCCTTTGGTTCGATACGAAATTGCCAAGTGAATAGAACACCGGCTTATCCTTTCCTGACGAGTCGCCCCTGACCCATTCCATCCTCTGCACCACGTGCGGATGGGAACCGATGATGATATCGGCGCCCCTGTCGAGGAAGAATGCCGCGAGCGACCTCTGGGCAGCTGACGGCACCGTATCATATTCCGTTCCCCAGTGAAGGAAAAGGATCACCGCGTCAGGCTTAAGGTTTTTTGCCTTGGCGATATCGTTTGCCACCACCTCTTTTTCGAGCATGTTCACAATGCATGGGGAGGGGACCGTGATGCCGTTTGTGCTGAAGGTATAGTTGAGGACGGCGAATTTCCAGCCTTTCTTCACGAGGATCAGGGGAGTGAGAGAGTCCCTTGCGGCACTGCTGACAAATGTTCCAGTGTGCTGAATTCCAAGGCTGTCGAGCCTTGCTATCGTACCATCGATCCCCCTCTTCCCCTTGTCGGCAGCGTGATTGTTTGCGGTCACAAGGCAATCGATCCCGGCATTCCTGCATGCTGCCGCCAGCGCCGCCGGCGAGCTGAACTGCGGGTAGCCGCTGTACGGCGGACCGGCTAGTGTGACCTCAAAGTTTGCTATTGCCAGGTCAGCATCGGAGATCACGGGTTTGATATACTGAAAGACATCGTCGTAGCTGTATGTATGGGTCTGTCGGTCCTCCGCCGACCAGATCTGCTCATCATGGCCCATGATATCGCCGATGAAAAGCAGCGAAACTCCCGAGGTGTCTGTTCCTTCAAATTGTCCGAACACAGTGGCCGGGATAGTAATTAATAGCAAAAGATTTAGTAACTTCCTGATCATAAAATACCTTGTTGATAAAGAACCCGCTAAGGTAATAATTATTAAATTTGCCGGCTTTACAAAAAATACTGGCATGATGGAATAACAGGATTCCATGGAGCAGAAGAACAATCATACGGACATCAGGAAGCTTTCCCTCGCGGGCGTTATAGTAACGATGGGGATCGTCTTTGGCGACCTGGGCACCAGCCCGTTGTACACCATGCGGTCAGTCATGATGGGAAGCAAGGATGGTATTAACGAACTTCTCATTTACGGTTCCCTGTCCTGCATTTTCTGGACCCTGACGCTGTCAACCACGATAAAATATGTGATCATAACCCTCCGGGCTGACAATAACGGTGAGGGAGGGATATTTGCACTTTTCGCCCTTATCAGGAGAAAATCCACATGGGCTGCGATCCTTTGCATGATAGGGGGCTCGGCCCTTCTTGCCGATGGGGTCATAACGCCTTCAATAACCGTAACATCGGCCGTTGAGGGGTTGAGAATGATAAACCCGGAAATTCCCGTGGTCCCGATAGTCCTTATCATTCTGGCAGTAATGTTTTTCATCCAGCAATTCGGCACCGACCGCGTTGGGAGCTCCTTCGGTCCGATAATGCTGATCTGGTTCCTTTCCCTTGGGGTACTTGGGATCGATCATATCCGTGAACACCCGGGGATACTGGCAGCCGTCAACCCGGCTTATGCCTTCAGGTTCCTTTCGGAGTTCCCGGGTGGATTCATCCTTCTGGGGGCAGTATTCCTGTGTACCACAGGGGCAGAAGCCCTTTATGCTGACCTTGGTCACTGCGGAAGGACAAATATCCGGATCTCCTGGGCTTTCGTAAAGATCTGCCTTCTTCTTAACTATTTCGGTCAGGGTGCATGGCTGATGGTACATTATACCCCGGGTATGGAAATCAACCCGTTCTTTGAGCTTATGCCCAAATGGCTCATCCTTCCTGGTGTTATCATTGCCACCGCGGCAGCAATAATTGCCAGCCAGGCGATCATAAGCGGGTCGTTCACGCTGATAAGCGAGGCTGTTTCACTTAACTTCTGGCCCTGGATCAGGATATTGCATCCGACCTTCGTCAGGGGTCAGGTTTATATCCCGTTCGTGAACTGGCTTCTGTGGTTTGCCTGCTCCGGGGTTGTGATCGCATTCAGGGAATCGAACAACATGAGTGCTGCATATGGCCTTGCCATTACCATTACTGAAATAATGACAACCCTTCTTCTCTCTTACTACCTTTACCAGAGGGGAGTCAACCACAGGCTTGTCCTGCTCCTTCTCATGGTATACCTTACTATCGAGGGAAGCTTCCTTACTGCAAACCTGTACAAATTCAAATATGGAGGATGGTTCACTTTCCTGCTTGCAACTGTCTATTTCATAGTTATGTACGGTTGGTACTTCGGGAGGAAGATCAAAAACCGCTACGTGACATTTTCAAACCTCAACAATTACATTACACTTTTCAGGGACCTTGCAACTGATGAATCTGTACCCAAAACGGCAACAGATCTTGTTTATATAATCAGCGCCAACAGGATCGACCAGGTAGAGTCGAAGGTTATTTATTCCATATTCCACCGCCAGCCGAAGAGGGCTGACAGGTATTGGTTTGTCCATGTCGACAGGGTTAACGAGCCTAACAGGTTCGAATACCATGTTACACAGATCATCCCGGGGATCCTCACCAGGATCGATTTTCACATAGGCTTCAAGGTCGAACCAAGGATCAATCTTTACTTCAGGGAAGTACTGGATGTCCTTACCAGGAATGGAGAGGTCAGCCTCGACAGCGGATATGAATCACTGAAGAAATATCATGTCCCGAGCGATTTCAGATTCATCCTGATCGAAAGGATTATTCCCCGTGATATCACTCTTGCGACCAGGGAAAACATGACCATGTCGCTGCACACTCTCCTGAGCAGGCTAAGTATAACCGACCTGATATCCCTGCAGCTCGACTCCACGAATACGGTGACCGAGCAGGTCCCGATCATTATCGATCAGCCCGACTACTCAAGAATTAAGCGTATCAATTTATGACCAATAACCATTTGTCAACTGCTGCCAAAAAGCCGCTGGGAATAAACAAGCTCTCGCTGGCCGGGATCATTGTGACCCTGGGAATCGTTTACGGCGATCTGGGTACCAGCCCTCTCTATACAATGCAGGCAATCATCAACCAGGGGATCAGCAATGTCAATGAACTGCTTATTTACGGATCTATTTCCTGCGTATTCTGGACCCTTACTTTGCAGACTACCATAAAGTACATAATTATTACCCTTCGCGCCGATAACAAGGGAGAGGGAGGCATTTTTGCACTCTTTGCGCTGATCAGGAGAAAATCATCCTGGGTTGCGATACTTACAATGATCGGAGGCGCTGCCCTTCTGTCAGACGGGGTCATAACTCCTGCAATCACAGTCACTTCGTCAGTTGAGGGCTTGAGGTACCTGAACCCTGATATACCGGTGATACCGATTGTCCTTGCGATATTTGCAGTCCTTTTCTTTATACAGCAGTTCGGGACCGATTTTGTTGGGAAATCCTTTGGTCCGATAATGGTGGTATGGTTCCTCATGCTGGGTATCATGGGTTTCTCTCAGCTGATTTACCACCCGGAGATCCTCAAGGCGTTGAATCCGGCATATGCTATAAAATTCCTTACTCAGTACAAGGGAGGTTTCATTCTTCTCGGGGCAGTGTTTCTTTGTACCACGGGGGCTGAGGCACTTTATTCGGATCTGGGGCATTGCGGCAGATCGAACATCAGGATATCCTGGATCTTTGTTAAGACCATGCTTTTGCTGAACTACTTCGGACAGGGTGCATGGATCATGATGAATCTCGGTTCAGCCGGGGGAACAAATCCATTCTTTGCAATCATGCCAAAGTGGTTCATCCTGCCGGGAATACTTATAGCGACTGCAGCAGCGATAATAGCGAGCCAGGCACTTATAAGCGGTTCATTCACGCTTCTCAGCGAGGCAGTCTCCCTGAATTTCTGGCCAAAGATAAGGATCCTGCATCCCACACGGGTCAAGGGACAAGTATACCTGCCCTTCGTGAACTGGTCGCTCTGGTTGATGTGCAGCCTCGTCGTGATCACATTCCAGGCATCCACAAACATGGAAGCAGCTTACGGGCTTGCAATTACGATCACAATGATCATGACCACCCTTTTGTTGTCCTATTACCTGCTTCTGAAACACATCGACAAACGGCTGATCATTCTTCTTCTGGTTGTCTACCTGACAATTGAAGGCGGCTTTCTTATATCCAACCTTCACAAGTTCCAGTACGGAGGCTGGTTTACGCTACTGCTGGCTTCGGTGTACTTCCTGCTTATGCTGGGATGGTATTTCGCCAGGAAGATCAGGAACCGCTACATCACCTTTTCAAAGCTTGCCGATTACCTTCCGATGATCAGGGATTTGAGCCAGGATAAAACGGTGCCGCGGATCGCCACTAACCTGGTTTACCTGATAAAAGCCAACCATAAGGACCAGATCGAGGCAAAGGTGATCTATTCAATTTTCCAGAAGCAGCCCAAACGTGCCGAGACCTACTGGCTTCTCCATGTCAACAGGGTTGACGATCCCAACAGGTTCGAGTATGAAGTTGAACATATAATCCCCGGCATCCTGATAAGGGTCGATTTTCATATTGGATTCAAGGTGGAGCCAAAGATCAATCTTTACTTCAGGGAAGTGATCGAGGACCTTGTTAAATCGGGAGAGATAAAGCTTGAAAGCAGTTACGATTCTCTCAGGAAGCATGGGTTCCCGGGTGATTTCAAGTTTATAATACTCGACAGGATAATGATCCGCGACTACAAGCTGCCCAAGCGCGAAAACTTCATCCTTGCCCTGAACACTATTGCACGGCGGCTGAGCATCAGCGAGATCAGGGCCCTCCAGCTTGATCCCACAACGACTATCGTTGAGCATGTTCCCATCATCATTGATCAGACCCGCCATCAAAGGATGAAAAGGATTTGACATTGACTGTTGCTCCGGTAATCTAATTTCATTATTTTAACCGGTCACTTTTAAGGGAAATTCATTGTTATGAATGCAATGCCGGTTGTGATCGGTAGCATTGCATTGTTTGCGATTGCCTACCGGTTTTACTTCAGTTTTGTTGCTGCCAGGGTCGCGGTCCGGAACGATCTTGTACAGACCCCTGCCTACAGGTTGTATGATGGTCAGAACTACTACCCGATGAATAAATGGGTACTGTTCGGCCACCATTTTGCAGCTATCGCGGGAGCGGGACCGCTTGTCGGCCCGGTTCTGGCTGCCCAGTTCGGATTCATGCCGGGTTTCCTCTGGATGCTGATAGGTTCGGTCATGGCGGGTGCGGTTCACGACTTCATAGTGCTGACAGCTTCTGTCCAGCATGATGCGAAATCACTTGCAGCCATAGCAAAAGCTGAGATCAACAAGGTGAGCGGAGCCACGACCTCCTTTGCAATAATCCTCATAATAGTTGTCGCGCTGGCCGGTCTCGGCCTGGTCGTGGTAAATGCACTTTCGGAAAGCTCATGGGGCACCTTTACAATTGCATCCACCATCCCGATTGCGATTGCAATGGGGATCTGGATGTTCCGGGTCAGGAAGGGCAAAACCGCCGAAGCGACAGTTTTCGGGGTGATACTGTTGATCGCAGCGGTGATTGCCGGAAGATATATTCCGGGATCCTCATTGGCCGGATGGTTTACGTTTGACCACAAGACACTGACGATCCTGATTGCGGTTTACGGATTCTTTGCTTCCGTGCTGCCGGTCTGGCTCCTTCTTTCACCACGCGATTACCTCAGCTCGATAATGAAGATCTCCGTTATCGGCCTTCTTGCCATCGGGCTGATCATAGTCGCCCCCGAAATAAAAATGCCGGCCTTCACCGAATTCGGGAAGGGTGGGGGCCCGATAATCCCGGGTAAGCTTTTTCCCTATCTTTTCATTACCATCGCATGCGGGGCAATTTCCGGGTTTCATGCCCTCGTGAGCTCGGGAACAACCCCGAAAATGGTAATGAAGGAGTCCGAAATCAAGACAATCGCAGTAGGGGCTATGCTTATTGAGGGAGCTGTCAGCATTATGGCGCTGATTGCTGCCACCAGCCTCCTTCCGCTCGATTATTTCCAGATCAACGTTCCTGTCGAAAAGCTCCAGGCAATACTGCCCAGGCTTCACGCAATGGGATTCACCGAATCGAACCTCGATACCCTTTCGGCAGCTGTGGGGGAGAAGATTGCAGGAAGGACCGGGGGTGCGGTTTCCCTCGGCGTCGGGATGGCCTATATTTTCTCCTCGATACCCGGGATGAAGCACCTGATGTCGTACTGGTACCACTTCGC
>DCFQ01000106.1 GCA_002319915.1 Bacteroidales bacterium UBA1800
CCCACCAGGAATCGAACCTGAATTTAAGGTTTAGGAAACCTCCGTTCTATCCATTGAACTATGGGGCCGGATCTTCCTGTTCTGCAAGTTCTGCAAGTCTTGCCGGTTTTGCCGGTTTTGTATGTCTGCTAAGTAAGATATAACCGACTTTCAAAACCTGCATTACATTCCTGACCTGCATAACCACGACATCCCACTCCTGCACAACCAGCTTATCGTGGACTGCAAAAATAAACCTTTTTTTCAGCATTGCAAATCGATCAGCCGAGGTTTTGCACATCATTCAGACGGAACATTCAAAACCTGCACGACATTCAAAACCTGCACGACCTGCAAGACCTGCAAGACCACCCTACTTGCTAAAGTCCCCGATCTTTCCTAATTTCAAACTCTAAATCACCCGGTTATGAATTATATCGACCTGATAATAATTGTCGTCCTGATTATCGGACTTGCAAGAGGCTTTATCGACGGATTCATCAAGGAGTTCGCATCGCTACTGGCCCTTGTCCTGGGAATCTGGGGGGCCATCAGGTTCTCATCGCTCATGGCGGAAAAGCTCTATGATTTTTTTGACATGACGGGGAAATATGTCGGGATAATAGCATTCCTCATAACGTTCATAGTAATTGTGATCATTGTCCATTTTATAGGACTCCTGGTCGACAAGTTCGTCGAATCGATCTCGCTCGGGTTCATCAACAGGATTCTCGGGCTGGTCTTCGGGCTGATCAAGAATGCACTCATACTGAGTGTGATTTTCGTCATACTGAACGCAATCGAGGCAAAGCATCATTTCCTGCCTAAAGAGGCGATAGCAAATTCGAGGTTCTATCATCCCATTGCCGACATTGCCCCGGCAATATTCCCGATAATAGGTGAGGGTAGCTTCGACAAAAGCTTCGACAGGTTCAAAAAGAAACCCGAGCCGACACCCATTTGAGCCTCTTTGCTATATTTGCAGGTCTAAATCAGAACAGATCTATGAATTATGTTGAAGAATTGAGATGGAGAGGGATGATCCACGATATCATGCCAGGTACCGAGGAGCTTCTGAAAAGGGAGACGACTACCGGTTATATCGGGTTCGATCCCACCGCTGATTCGCTCCATATCGGACACCTTGTCCAGGTGATGCTCCTGGTTCATTTTCAGCGTTCAGGGCATGTTCCCGTCGCACTTGTCGGCGGAGCCACAGGGATGATAGGCGACCCTTCCGGGAAATCAGAGGAACGGAATCTTCTCGACGAACCGACTCTCAGGCGGAATGAAAAAGGGATCAGGGAACAGCTTTCAAAATTCCTTGATTTCAGTCCTGTGCGCAAGAACAGGGCCATTATGGTAAATAATTACGACTGGATGAAGAATTTCTCATATCTCGATTTTATAAGGGATATAGGAAAGCACATCACGGTAAATTACATGATGGCAAAGGATTCGGTGAAAAAGCGTCTGGGATCAGATTCCAAGGAAGGCATGTCGTACACGGAGTTTTCCTATCAGCTGGTCCAGGGAACCGATTTCCTGCACCTTTACAATGAGCTTGGATGCAGGCTACAGATGGGAGGATCGGACCAGTGGGGAAATATCGTGACCGGCACCGAGCTTATCAGGAGAAAAACGGGCGGGGAGGCATTCGCCCTTACGTGCCCGCTCATAACAAAATCCGACGGATCCAAGTTCGGAAAGACAGAATCGGGAAATGTCTGGCTCGATCCAGCCAAAACAACTCCATATAAATTCTACCAGTTCTGGCTTAATGTATCCGACGAGGATGCCGAACGATATATAAAGATATTCACACTGCTTGGACAGGAAGAGATCTCAGCACTTGTTGCCGCTCACAAAGCTGCTCCGCATGAGCGTGCCCTCCAGAAAAAACTTGCCGAAGAGATTACCGTGATGGTTCATTCCAGGGAGGAGTACGATTCGGCTGCAGAGGCGTCACAGATACTGTTTGGCAAGGGCACGACCGAATCGCTCAGAAGGATGAATGAGGGTACATTCCTCGCAGTCTTTGAAGGTGTCCCGGTATTTGATGTCAGGCGTGAACTTCTCGAATCAGGAGCCTCCATAACCAATCTTCTCACAGAGCATTCAAAGATCTTTGAGTCAAAGGGTGAGCTCCGGCGGCTGGTTCAGGGAGGCGGCCTGAGCATGAACAAGGTAAGGATCGACAATCCCGAAATGATAGTGGAACCGGGCACATTACTGAACGATAAATACCTGCTTTTTCAGAAGGGGAAGAAGAACTATTACCTGATAAAGGTGATCTGAGCTTAAACCTGCTTTATGAGGCTGCGATTCATTGATTGCCGGGAGAAACTCCCCTTATGATTGCCTGAAGAGTTCCAACGACAGTATCGAAACATCATCAAAAAGGAAGGGATTATTATCAGGTATCCCAAGTTTTTCGAGCATTTCACCTATATTCCTCTCGACAGGAAGGGTGTTGCTTATATGGTTGATGATCTCTTTTGTGAGGATTTCTTTCCCGTCATCACCCTTCAGGTCGGATAATCCGTCGGTATAGCAGACTATCTTTGAGTCGTTTGCGATCATTACCATCCCGGTTCTTACGGCCGGAATTTCATCGAGCATGCCAATCCCCACGCAAAGGGAATTCAGGTGGATTATTTCGCCTGTCACGGTGTCATAGATCACCGGCGGATTATGCCCTGCATTTACATATTCAAGCATTCCCGACTCGCAGTCATATCGTGCCACGAACAGGGTTATGAATTTCTCGCCCGATGCATTGGCAACCACCAGGGAATTCAGTTTTCGCACCAGGACTGTGAGATCGATCTCGGAAGTAAACAAGGCTCTGAGGCCCGCCTGGAAGTTCGACATAAGCAGGGCGGCAGAGATCCCTTTTCCCGATACATCGGCGATACAAAACCCGGTTTTCGTATCTGAAAGCTTTATACAGTCGTAATAATCGCCACCAACCTCAAAGTGGGGATGGTAGAAGCCGTGTGCCCTGATATACCTGTCGGAAGGCATGGTCTTGTTGTCGGGGATAAGCATCATCTGCATCCTGGCTGCCAGTTCGAGCTCCTTCCTGAGCGCTTCCTGCCTCAGGTTTTCATTTGAGAGCCTGATGTTTTCTATTGCAACCAGGATTATGCTTGAAATGGTCTGGACGAAATTGAGGTGCTTGATTACAGGGCTGACCAGTTCCCCTTCTTCCTCGATATCCCCGATAAGGACAAATGCCAGCGGCATATCGTTGTTATAGACCGGTATCAGGATCTCGACGCCCCCAATCCCGATGCCTTCGTTGCGGGTGGCGATATCCGTGAATCGCAGGAGCTGTGATTCAACATCGATCTTACTCTCAAGCTCAGCCGGGAAGCCCCCGTTCAGAATGCATTCCCACCTGGTTGAATGCTTGAAGATCATTATTTTCCCAATCCCGAGATTCGTTCTCAGGATCGATTCATATTTTGAAAGAAGCGCCTTAGCGGGCAGGTTGGCATTTATCGAAAGGGTAATTTCAAGCAGTGAATCGAGCTTGAATTTTGACCGGTGGAACCTGTCCGCTGAAGTGTTGTTTTCGTGCATCAAGGATTAGGCCTTAGCCCTTTCAATATAACTCCTGCTGGCTGTGTCGATCTTTATCTTGTCGCCCGTATTGACGAACAACGGAACCATAATGGTACTGCCGGTTTCGATCTTGGCCGGCTTCAGGGTATTTGTCGCCGTGTCGCCCCTCAATCCCGGCTCGGTATAGACAACCTCCATCACGACAAACTGCGGAAGGTCGACAGAAAGGATCGTCTCGGTGTCGGCATGGACGACAACCTCAACCTTCTGCCCTTCCTTGAGGAACTCATGGCTTTCGATCATCTCCTCCGGCACATGGATCTGTTCGAACGTCTCCAGGTGCATGAAATAATAACCCATATCGTCGTTGTACAGGTACTGGTAGGAACGCCTTTCAACCCTGGCTTCGTTTACTTTGGTACCTGATGAAAAAGTATTGTCGATCACTCTTCCGGTCTTAATGTTTTTAAGCTTCGTCCTCACAAAAGCCGGACCTTTCCCCGGCTTGACATGCTGGAACGATACGATCCAGTAGAGGTCCCCGTTGAAGTCGATAACCATTCCGTTTCTGAAATCTGCAGTAGTTGCCATAAAATTCCTCTAAATCTTTAAAATTAAGTTTATTCCTTCTTTTTTATATCCAGCGGATATTTCAACCCTTCATAGCCGGTGATCTCCGCTGCAAAAGCACCGACAAATATATCAAATCGTACTTTAACAGGTAAAAAATTTTTATCGGCTGAAAACCAGAATGAAACATCATTTTCGCTCTTGAACAGCCTCCCGGTCTCTGTTACCGGGTTGAATTTGATGCATCTGATCTTTCCGACCTTTGTCCGTACATCATCCATCCCCAGGTATCTCAGCCTTATCGGGTAAAGCTCATCGGTGAACCAGGTCATTATTGTGATCATGTCGCCCCTTTTGAAGTTGCTGAAATTAGGCAGGTCATGATTCCTGAAATAGTAAAAGCATGTGAGGATATCGCGGATGCCCTTCTCCGCGATGTGGACTCCGCTGAGATCGCTCGTCAGCACGGCCGAGTCAGTCCTGGCGTAGTGATCGAAGATTACTTCATTATACTTCCTGTACCTTCCTTCCTGGATATTCCTGATAGTGAAAACGGGAAGCTGGGAATCAGGTTCAAAATAACTCTCATATACATCCTTCACCCTGAATATCTTATCGGCAACCCCGGTTGTTTTGCCCCAGAAAACGGAGTGCCACACCTCTTTGCCCCTGAAAGTATCGACTTTAAGCTCGAGGGCAGCAATACCACCCTGGACCAGGCCGTAATGGATTGCATAGTTGATCTTCTCGCCGGGCTGAAAGGCAGATTCCTGGCCGTAAGAAACAGCGGGTAGCAGGGTTGCTAAAACTAAAATCCTTAACAATCTCATAGTCCTTTAAATCAGTCCCTGTTAATAACGGACAAATTATCTGCCAAGTATGTTTTTTTTAGGATGAGAAGCTATAAAGTCCTTAAGATAAAATGGTTCAAAGTAAGCGACATCCTCGAACTTCCCCTCATTGAATGATTTCATGGCAGGCCCGCACAAGAACGAGGCGGAGATCCTGAATTCACCGGCAAATGCAATATTGGGTCTTTTAAGGACCTGGCGGCATTTGGCGGCCCCGTCACCAAAGAAAAGCATTCGTACATGTTCCGGGATATCCAGGAAGGAATTCTCATCAATTATTTCTGCTGAAATCTCCTTCACCCTCGAACCATCAGCCGAAAATACGGAATAGTAGATCTCCATCCTCCGCGCATCAAGCATCGGAACATAAAGAGAACTCTCATCCATCCCGTATATTTCCCTGGTATCCGCATCTATTCCGCAGAACATCGACCAGGTGGTTTCGATGCCGATAAGCGGAACCCGGGCACCGTACGCTATCCCCTTTGCAGTCGATACCCCGATCCGCAGCCCCGTGTATGACCCCGGTCCCTTGCTGACAGCCACCGCGTCAAGATCAGATGCGCCGATCCCGGCTTCCGACAGGAGTTCCGAAATGAAGGGGGTCAGCTGTGAAGCATGCGATTTGTCTTCTGCACTCTCCCTGAGGGCAACTGTTCCGTTTTTGCCGCACAGCGCAACAGAGCAGACCGTTGTGGAGGTTTCGAGACAGATTATCATGCCTTCCCGGTCATTCTATCTATTTTGTCGAAAAGAGCTCTTCCTTCTTTACAACCTGGACGGCAGCACTGTCGGCAAGCTTCTTGCTGATGGCACTGAATGGACTGGAGATCACTTTGTCACCTTCGGCGATCCCCGAAAGGATCTCGATATAGCTGTTATCCTGGATGCCTGTCTTCACATCTTTTGCGAGGGCACGCTGTCCGTCGGTAATAAAGACAATCGTCCGGACATCTTCCTTGGAAGGAGTGGAACCGGTTTTGGTAGTATCAGTCCTGGTGGTGACTGCCTGGATCGGAACTGTAAGGATACCTGATTTCGTTTCAGTCTGGATCTCGACGGTCGCCGACATTCCCGGCCTCAGCGGGTTTATGATGCCTTTTTCCACCATGTATTTGTACGATTCCGGAAGTACTAGGATCTTCACATCGAAGTTAGTCACCTGGTCAGCTGAGACACCGGTCGTCTTTGCCGAATTGGCGATCTCGGTCACAACTCCCTTGAATTTGTCGTTGATGAATGCGTCCACCTCGATCACTGCGGTATCGCCAAGCTTGACCCTCGGGATGTCGTTCTCGTTGACCTGGACCTGGGCTTCCATCCTCGAAAGATCGGCAACGCGCAGTATCTCGGTACCGGCCATCATGCTGGTACCTACGACTCTTTCACCCAGCTCAACAAGGAGCATGGAAATAGTGCCTGTCATCGGGGCATAGATCGATGTTTTGAACAGGTTCTCATTTGCCTCCTTCAGTGAAGCTTCCGCACTGACGACAGAGAATTTTGCGGCGTCGACCTCGGATTTCGCAACATTGTATGTTGCCTCAGCCTGTTCATATTCCGACTTCGAGATCGTTTGCTCTTCATAGAGCTGTTTTGTCCTCTTGAAGGATAAATCGGCCTGGGTGTACTGGGCCTCCGCCTGAGCAAGCCTGGCGCGAGCCGAGCTGATGGCTGCCATTGACCTGTCCTTCTGCGATATATAGACATCGGGCTTTATCCTGAGCAGGAGCTGACCCTTTTCAACATGGTCGCCTTCCTTGACATTCAGCTCCACGATCTCGCCTGACACATCCGGCGTGATCTTGACCTCCTTCTCAGGCTGTATCTTGCCGTTTGCAGTTATGGTTTCGACTATCTGACGTTTTTCTGCATTTTCCACAGCTACCTTCAATGTTGCCGCTTTCCCGAAAAGTCCGGCTTTCTTACCGATAATGGCAAAAACAACCAGGCCGATGACGGCAAAGAGAAGTATTTTGAGCGTTTTGTTCTTTTTCATAACAGGGATGCTTAGTATTCTGAATTTATAAATTATTAATTGTTAAATAAATAACAGATGATATCCAATCTATTTGTTAAGGTTCAGGGGCAACCCTTTGTAAAAATCAAGGACCTTTGTCTTGAAGAGGAATTCATATTTTGCCTGCGACATATCAGACTGAGCATTAAGAAGCTGGGTCTTTGCAGCATTGTAATCGACGGGTGTAAGCATCCCGACGTTGAACTTCTGTTCGGTGTAACGGAATGATTCCTCGGTTGAACTGACAGCTTTTGAACTTGCATTGAATTTCTTGAGAGAGGCTTCAGCATCCGTATAGGCCTGCTGGATATCCTTGTAGAGCTGTTTCTTTGAAGCTTCGAGGGAATACCTGCTGTTCTCAACGGCCAGCTTGGAATTGGATATATTCTTATTGACCTGCCAACCGTTCAGGATAGGGACATTAAGTGAAATTCCCACCCCGTAGCTTGCATTGTTCTTGAGTTGTTCCTGGTACGACATCTGCCCCGGGATATTGTTGATGTATGTGTACCTTGTTCCGTATGAGTGGTTCAGTGACACGCTCGGGCTCCTTCCTCCCTTTGCAATCTTGAGGTCGTACTGGCTGGCGGTAAGTTTCAGCTCGGAGCTCTTGATCTCCGGTCTTGCATCAAGGGCAATCTTGTAGATCCCGTCAATGTCGCCGCTGACCTCAGCATTTGGTTCGACGCTTATTTCGGGGACTACGATCTCAAAGCCTTCCGGTGTCGGAAGTTCCAGCAGTTGCGTGAGATTCAGGTATGAGAGGTCGAGCTGGTTCTTTACATTTATAAGGCTTAGCTCCTCCTGTGCCGCCTGGGCCTCGATCGTAAGAAGGTTCCCTTTTGCCATGCTCCCCGCATCGACGAGCTTCCGTGTCTTTTCAATTTGCTGCCTGGTTATGTCGAGCTGGTTCTGGTTGACGCCTACCAGTTCCCTGCTCAGCAGCACCTGGAGATAGGCAAGTGCAACATTGAGGGCCACGTTGTCCTTTATATACTGCAGGTCCTGTTCCCCTGCCAGGAGGGCGAATTTATCCTTCTTTATCGTATTCAGGTTCTGCAACCCCTTGAAAATATCCATGCTTCCTCCAACATAAAGATAATCCGAAAGGAGTGTCTGGTTGTAGAACTGATAAGTGTTCTGGTCAAGGGCACGCCCGAATGAATAATCGTGCCTTGCCTGACCGTTGAGCGTCGGTAAAAGCCCGAGCTTTGCCATATCCAGGGTATTCTTCTGAACCTTTGTCTGGACATTCTGCTGCTTTATCTGGATATTGTTGTCGATGGCATACCTTACGCACTCCTCGAGCGACCAGGCATGCTGTTGTGCAGATAGCGCTGCCGGAATGAGCATCAGGCAGGCAGTTATAAAAACAAAAGATTTCTTCATTTAGCTATTACTTTTATGCGATCATCATCCTGAAATTCCAATAATGATGCTGTTTTTTCAGGAATGCTGCACTATTTGACTTTTTTCATTCATGCACCTCGCAAAATAAGGGTACGAAGATAATCAATAATGATCAATTGGAAACTCAATACCTTCAAATTGTATTGAAAGGTTTCATACACGTGAATACCGGGCCCCAATCAGAAGACCATTTCACAAAGGTCACAGAGTTTTATATTTAATCCCTGTGTGACCTGATTTCCGTGTTCCCCGGGACCTGTAAATTTGGAAGAATATTCTTGTCACCTAAACCTAAAATACTTAACTTGGTCGGCTCATTTAAATACAAGCTATTATGCCTCATTATACAGAATTGGGACTGGTAAATTCCAGGGAACTATTTAAAAAAGCCGTTGAAGGCGGGTACGCCATTCCGGCTTTTAATTTCAACAACCTCGAGCAGATGCAGGCAATCGTGAGTGCCTGCGTTGAGACAAAATCACCGGTGATATTGCAGGTGTCGAAAGGTGCACGCAAGTATGCGAATCAGACTCTGCTTCAGTATCTCGCCAAGGGAGCCGTGGAGTATGCCAAAGAGCTGGGTTATGCGATACCGATCGTATTGCACCTTGACCACGGGGATTCGTTCGAGCTCTGCAAATCGTGCATCGAGACCGGGTTTTCGTCGGTAATGATCGACGGGTCGCATTTCCCATACGAAGAGAACATAAGGCTCACGAAACAGGTTGTGGAATATGCACACCAGTTCGACGTTACTGTTGAGGCAGAACTCGGGGTGCTTGCAGGTATCGAGGATGAGGTCTCGGCAGAGCATTCATCGTACACAAGGCCAGAAGAGGTCGAGGATTTTGTCGGCAAGACCGGCGTCGATTCACTGGCAATATCCATCGGAACATCCCATGGCGCTTTTAAATTCAAGGTTGTCCCCGGGCAGCTTCCTCCTCCTCTGAGGTTCGACATACTCGAGGAAGTGGAAAAACGCATTCCCGGATTCCCGATAGTTCTTCACGGGGCATCTTCTGTTCCTCAGGATATCGTAGATGAGATCAACAAGTACGGAGGGAAGATGGAAAACACCGCCGGCGTATCGGAAGACCAGCTTCGGAGGGCTGCAAAATCGGCTGTGTGCAAGATCAATATCGATAGCGACGGCCGCCTGGCAGTTACGGCAGCGATCCGCAAGGTTTTCGTCGAGAAGCCCGGTGAATTCGACCCGCGTAATTATCTTGGCCCAGCCCGTGAGAAGCTGAAAGAGCTTTACAAGCACAAGGTTGTGAACGTACTCGGCAGCGCAGGAAGGGCATAGGGAATGACCAGTAACGGGTAACGGGTGAAAGATCCCTCAATGATGGGACCCGGCGCATAAAAGTTGTTAATATTATAACAATCAAACAGCCAGTTAATTGAAAGCTGGCTGTTTTGTTTCTGTTAAAAACTAATAGGAGCTGGAAAATCTCAAGGGCCCGGTTTTTCTATATTAGCGATGATTTTCACAGTGGCTGATCTTGAAGAAGAGCTCCATAAAGGAAGAGGGCCTGAAAAGGACCAACAGGCTTTCCCTGATGCTGAACAGCAGGGAAGCCAGGGCTCTTGGGATTTACTGCAGCAGGTACCGGGTGAAGAACAAATCGGAGTTCATGCGCGAAACGATCATGAGGGCCATTATCAAAAGGTTCGATGATGATCATCCCACCCTGTGGGAGGAAACCGAGCCTACCCTGTTCACCAGGAAGCTCTCCCGTTAGATCCCGGATCGCACACTTCGTTCTTTTCAGGTTTATGATGGCCGCCGTGGTAACATTCCGCTGTTTTATAGGGTGTCACAGACTAAAACCATCCCTGCAGCGTTTCTATTTGTGATGAACGAATTATTGCCATACAGGGTCGACCCTACAAAAAGAACCCCGAGGATTATATTGGAACATGGAAGGATAACCATTACCGGACGTTCCATTCCCGTGAATCCCGGGGAGTTCTATCGTCCTGTTTTTGACTGGATATGCGACTACATTCATGGTGAGATCCAGGATACCAGCTTTGAATTCGGATTTGAATACATCAACACAAGCTCCACGAAGTGGATATACAATATCATCAGGGAGATAGCCTCGATGAAGGAGCTGGCGGGCAATATAAGGATATACTGGTATTACGACATGGGAGACGAGGATATGTGTGAGCTGGGGCTGATCCTTCGGTCGCTGGTCGACTGCCAGTTTTTCGTCATTGAGGTTGAAGGGATTAACAGGAGTTCCGAAAATTCATTCACCCTTGGCTCATTCTGCCAGGGACATGGGCGATAATCCCTAAAACCGGCCCGGCGTTTCCACTAATTGAAAATTTTCATAATTTTGCTGCACAGGCAATTCCAACATTGACCCATGGTGTAATTGGCAACACGTCGGATTTTGGTTCCGCAGAGTCCTGGTTCGAGCCCAGGTGGGTCAACAAAAAGAGTGAAAGCGGGAGTCGAAGACCCTGACCAAAGCGTCAGGGCGAGAGCGAGCGCCTCACTCTTTTTGTCTCACACCCGCACTCACACTCACTCTTTTTTCACTCCTGCACTTACTCTCATTTATCAGTGGGAGGCAGCTGGGCGAGAAGCCTGTCCCGTTTTCAGCGCTGCTGCAGAAAACGGGAAGCCCAGCCTGTCCCGCGAATACGATTATTATCAGTATCGCGGGAGTGGGTCGACAAAAAGAGTGAGAGTGAGAGCGGGAGCGAGAACCTCAATGATGTTTGCTGGTTAACTGGTTAATTGGTTCCCTGGTTTTGTCTTATCCTGATAGCTTAATTTTGTCACGGAACTTTTGTTAACGATATTGCGGGATCTCGTCACATCGTTTGCCGGGTTTCATCTTTCCGCTCCCCCTTCAGGGGGCTGGGGGGCGTTGGGCTGTCTGCAGGTTAACTGGTTCCTGCTTGGACCTCCCCACAATCACTCATTGTGTAAAAAGAAATCATCTGAGTAACTGACAGGGAATTTACCTTTACAAAAAAAGTTACTTTTGATTATTGTTTATAATAAAACCAAAAAACCATGAAAAACTATTTTCATTTCACGGCAATCAGCAGGAAAGCCCGCTGTTTGTCGATATCTGCAACTTTTTTACTCTTCTTCACCATTAATGCTGTCAGCAGTGCTTCAACCCCGCCGGTATCTCCGATAATCGGCTGCTGGGACCTCACGGTAAATATGGGCGGGAAGATGGTCCCGTCGTGGCTTGAAGTTGATCACTCCGGCGTAAGTACTCTTGTAGGTTACTTTGTCGGCGACGGAGGCAGTGCCCGTCCGGTCTCAAAGGTCAATTTTGAAAACGGGAAGGTAACATTCTCGATCCCAAAGCAGTGGGAGGCAGGTGACAAAGACATGCTCTTTGAAGCCACTCTTGCGAATGATAAGCTTTCCGGAACAATAACCAGTTGTTCGGGCCAAAAGTATTCCTTTACGGGAGAGAGAGCTCCTCTTTTGAAAAGAACAGTAAACCCGGTGTGGGGAACTCCCATAAATCTGTTCAACGGCAAAAATCTTGATGGCTGGGTGGCACAGGGCCGTGACAATAAATGGACAGGCGCCGATGGAATACTGAAAAGTCCCGGATCGGGTGCCAATCTTATGACTACAGGTAAATACAACGATTTCAAACTTCACATTGAATTTCGGCTGCAGAAGGGGAGCAACAGCGGTGTTTACCTGAGGGGAAGATATGAAGTCCAGGTTATTGATTGCATCGGAGAAGAGCCGGCATCTACCTTGCTGGGAGGGATTTATGGCTTTCTTACACCCAATGAAAACGTTGCAAAGGCGCCGGGAGAATGGCAGACTTATGATATTACCCTCATAGGCAGGCGGGTTTCCATTGAGGCAAACGGCAAAAAGATAATATGCGACCAGATCATACCTGGAATTACGGGAGGTGCCATTGACAGCAGGGAAGGCGACCCCGGGCCAATACTTCTCCAGGGGGACCACGGATCCATTGAATTCAGGAATATTGTCCTTATTCCTGCGAAATAATCAGTTGTACTTTACATCTTTCTGAAAACCCGGTAATGGTAACCAGTCAATCAGGGGAATTGTAATACAAGAAGAAAGGCCGCTTTCAGGGAGTACTGGAGACTGAGTTTCCATTGGAGAAGAAGAATTATTCTTTGCGGTTATTAGCCCAGCCCTCTTTCCTTGAGCAGCGCCATGTAAACGGATCCATCAGGAATAATGGGTGTGCCCCTTAGCCAGGGAAGAAATGTGTCATGCTCATCGCAAGCTTTCTTAAGCCACTCCAACGCAAGATCCTCTTCTGCCCGGACCTTATGGATACTGAAAAAAGATGTTGCGGGAACATATCCGGTAGCAGACCTTTTCTTTAAACCTTTAAACAGATTCTCTGCCTGATCCGGTTTCCCTGCCTGATAATATTCGCAGGCAAGACTTGCGATCAGAAATGCATTTCCATTGGAAAGCTCAACAGCCTTTTCCTTTTCAATAAGCGATTCTTTGAACATTCCTTTGGCACGATATGCGTTCCCGAGCTGTGCGTGTGCCAGGTAGTAATCCGGATGTATCGTAAGTGCCATTTCATACTCCTCTATTGCCCTGTCATACTGACCCGCATAGGCAAAAGCCTCCCCAGCCCTTATATTGATATAACCCGAAAGAGGATCAAGCCCCTGGGCTGCCTTTGCTTCGGAGATGGCTTCATCATGGCGGTTGGTGAAGGTCAGCAATGCCGAGTAATTTACGTGGATCATTGACGAGTTTGGATTTATCTGAAGCGCATGTCTGAAATTGCGTTCCGCTTCCTCCCAGTTCCAGGAATAAAATGTATTGACATTGCCGAGTACAGAATAGGCTTCAGCAAGGCTGGCGTCTATTTTAAGGGCTTTGCTTGCATAATCGTTTGCTTCCGGATAAGCTATATTGGGGGCCACATTTCCCCAAACTGTGCTGAGCCACCTGACATATCCCAATCCGACATAAGCCAGCACGAAGTGAGGGTCTTTTTGAAGCACTTCTTCAAAGTATTCTGATGCTTTCTTCAACCCTTCCGTTGTCAGCATCTGATAGCAGTGAGTGCCTTTCAAATAGAGGTTATAAGATTCAGGATTCCCGGTGTACCGCCTGGCAATCATTGCTTTTGTTTTATCTAAAAGCCTTATTTTCAGATTTTCAGCAATTGCCGCAGATATTTCATCCTGTATGGCAAACACATCTTTCATATAACGATCGTAACGCTCCGACCAGATATGTGAGCCATCGGCAACCTTAATAAGCTGGGCCGTTATCCGAAGCTGGTTCCCATCTTTCCTGATGCTGCCTTCAAGTAATGTTTCAACACCAAGTATCTTCCCGATTTCACGGATATCTGCCTGTTTATCCTTGAATGCAAAAGCTGATGTGCGTGCTATGACCTTAAAGTTTTCAATGTGTGCAAGGGTATTTATAATCTCTTCCGTTATACCATCACAGAAATAATCCTGGTCTTTCTCGGGGCTCATATTCACAAACGGCAGAACTGCAATTGACTTTTCCTTTGGTGTCGGATCATTTTCAGGCGGAAAGAGATGTTTTTGTTCGACTTTGGTTTTTGCAGGCCCGGTTTTCTCCACTCCTCCAGGTCCAAGATCATACGCCCAGGATAAGATAACAGCCAAAATGAATCCCGCGCTTAAAAGCACTATGAGAAAGGGAATGGTCCAACCCGGAAGATGAAGAGGTTCACCGACCATATCTGCCAGCTGAAGTATGACGAATGCAGCGACAGCATATGCTGAAACGACACGGATTACTTTTCGTCTCTTTAACTCTTGCCAGATTCTTTCCACGCTGCGGGTTTTCTGAGCCATGAGATCAGGGATTAGAATAACCAAAGGTAGATTAAACTGATACCAATGTCAAATTATCTCCTCCGGGCCAGGCCTCCTATCCCTTTAATTTCATTTAAGCCCCTATTAGAAAGCTTTTAACGAAGGGGAACCCATACATTCAACAGGTAAGAACCGGTATAGAGGGAAACCCTGGTCAACAAATTAATCCTTAACGCACCGCACGGAAAAACCATACTGTTTGGAAGGCCACGATACATGACATTCGACGTTGTCGAAACCCATGCTTACGTTCCACCCCCATCTGTCATCATCATAGTATTGTGAACTGGTCCAGAAATTTGCATATTTACTAATGCCGGACGATATGTAACTGTATGGATCCTCCACTCCTCCGGGCAGTGCCGTAAATCCGCTGGAATTTGTGGCTCCGGTATTCGGAGTTATCCAGTGAGCGTTTCCGGCCTCTTTCAGGCTGCCGCCCGCCTGGGTTTGGCCTCCGAGTGCATTTATCATCGAGGTCCATTCGGAAACGGCCGGCACATGCCAGCCTGAAGGGCACAGCTTACCCGAACTCACTGCATACCAGTTGTACAACGCACCGTAGATGTCATAATTCAATGAATCGTCACCGTACCAGCAATAGCCCGGTGTTGCAAGGTTCCAGTTGCCGGCATCCTTGATATGCATAAGGATTGTACCCGCATAATTCAGCGTCCCGTCGTTGTATTTTGATACTTTGAGGTTTTCCGCCATCCATTCCTTGTCATTGATAATTATGGTCTTGTATACATTTCCATCAATATCCGTAACAGATCCGTATGAAATATTGGGATTGAATACCGGCCCGCTGAGGGTCGTGAAAATGACCTCATTACCATATGAGGTGCCCACACTGTTTGTTGCGTATGCCCTTAGATAATATGTTGTATTCTCTGAAAGCCCGGTAATTTTAATGGTGAAGTGGCCATACCCCGATTCATCAATAGATTTGTTGTTTTCGGTCGTGGGATTTGGGGTCGTACTCCAGCAAAGACCCTGAGCTGTGATGTCCAAACCGCCATTATCAGTAATGCTTCCACCTGATACCGCAGAGGTTCTTTTGAGAGAACTAGCAGAAACGGTCGTAAGGACCGGCAAGGAAGGCGGGCTCGTGGTGAAATCCAGTTCATCTCCATACCCGGTGCCGAGGGAGTTTGTGGCATAAGCCCTCACATAGTAAACAGTGCCCGCATGCAAGCCTGTAATGGTGCTGTGAAATTCACCACTTCCGGCGCCTTCATCCGTTTTACTGTCTTCGATGGTCGGCAGGTGGCTTGTTCCCCAGCAAACCCCGTGCGATATTACCGCTGATCCTCTTGCATCGGAAACCGTGCCTCCCGACTGGGCACTCTTCTGCCCCACCGAAGATACCTCCATAGTCGTAAGGAGCGGGATTTTAGCTTCAAGCGTCGTGAAAATTACCTGGTTGCCATATCCAATACCAACTTTATTGGTCGCAAAAGCCCGCATATAATATTTTGTATTGGATAAAAGCCCGGTCAGGTTTACAATAAATGATCCTCCCGTCAATGTACCGGTGAATTTTGTGCCTGAGATGACCGGGTCAGGATCCTGTCCGAGGCATATTCCGCATAGAAGTATTTCCGAGCCGCCATTATCAGATATGCTCCCACCTGACAGAGCAGTAGTAAAGGAGATCTGGGAGATATTATTTGTAGTGACGTGCGGGGGTGTGGAGCTGCTCTTCTTGCAGGACTGAAAGCTGAATGAAAGAAGGAGGGCGGAGAGGATCAGGAAAGCTTTCTTCATGGTTCCGGGTTAATTAAACAATAATAACTCGATTTGTCGAATTTTTATTGCCGGAATTCGGAAAAACGAGGGATACCTGGTGAATAAAATATATTTTTGGGACATTAACGGTTACACCAGTACATAAATGAAAACTACGCTGCAGCTGGTCCTTTTGGGCCTGATTTTGAATCTGACCAATTCGTGCAGGACAAGGGATATCGTTAAAACTGAAGGGATAACCTCAGCACTGCATAAAGCCAATGTGGGAAGGATCGTATTTACTTCAGGTGAAGTACCGCCCGCGCGCATGCTTGATTCCGACTTACTGGAGAACTATACGTTGACCAGTAACAGCAAACTGTTCATTACGGCTTTCATGGGGAATTCCATTACGAATTACCTCCATCTGCTGGCACCTGAAATGACCGCGGATGATCTTAACAGGAAAGGAAATTACCAGTTTTCGATGTTTGTGGACAATCACAGGGTCTACACAAGTAATCTGCAGCCCGGCGCTCCATACCGGAAGATCAAGGACACTGCAACGCTGCTGTCGGTGCCGTTGATCAGCTACCGTAGAGGAGGCTGGCTGTGGAGCCAGTTTTTCTGGATGCGGTTTATGAATAACGGGGGAGACAGCGCACTTACTGAAGGGAAACATACACTGCGCATGGAGATCAGGCCTTACCTTGAGACAAAGGCAGGAATTAAGGAAGGAGATATTGTTGCTTCTGGGTCCCTGAACCTTCTGGTAAACAGGAAACCAACCATTGATTTATCAAAAATCCGGCTTGATCCTGTAATACCATATCCTGGCCTGGCGGTCAGCGGTGATGCTTTTAATAAAGACCTGATCAAAGCCCTCAAGGGAAATATCAACGAAGGTGTTTTCAAGGATATCAGCAGCATTGTAGTACTTAAGGATGGCAAGCTGCTCATAGAGGAGTACTTCAACGGGGAGACACGGGATTCACTTCACGACCCGCGCTCGGCAACCAAATCAATCTCATCAACAATTTCAGGTATTGCGATACATGACAGATACCTGAAGGATGAAGGCCAGACCCTGAACGAATTCTATGATCTGAGGAAATATGATAACTATGCCCAGGCCAAGGAAGAGATTTCGATCCGGGATCTGCTCACAATGAGCTGTATCCTTGACGGGAATGATGATGACGGGGATTCTCCCGGCAATGAAGAGAATATGTACCCGACAGCCGACTGGGTGAGATTCACACTCAGTTTGCCTGTAAGCCAGGAACGCCCGAAGGAAGAATGGCATTATTTTACTGCCGGGGTGGTGCTGTTGGGTGACATCCTGAACAAAGTCACCCCGGGCGGCCTGGAGAAATATTCTGACACCAAGCTCTTCAGTCCATTGGGGATTACCCGGTACAAATGGCAATATACACCCAAGGGTGTACCTAACACCGCCGGCGGCTTAAAGATGAACTCCCTTGATTTTGCGAAATACGGGCAGCTCTACGCCAACAGGGGGAAATGGAACGGGAAACAGCTGGTTCCCGCAGAGTGGATCGGCAAGACCTTCACCAGGCACAAGGTCATCCCCGGCAGAATCAATGAGTTCTATGGATATCTTTTCTGGGACAAGACCTACACGGTGAACGGAAGGCAATTTGAAACGTACTATTGCGCAGGCAATGGGGGGAACAAGATTTATGTTTTCCCTGGCCAGCCGTGGGTTATTGTAATAACAGCGACCGCATACGGAGCCCCTTATGCCCATTCGCAGGAGGACAGGATGATGACGGAATTCATAATTCCCGCGCTGATTAATTGCAAAAAATAGCTCTTCAGATAATTCTTTACCGGTAATCAAACGGCAGGCTCTCATTCATGCCTCAGACACTCGACGGGATTTCGTGATGAAGTTTTCCAGGTATGCCAGCTTACCGTGAGTAGGGATATCATGAAGGTGATCAGGCCGGCTAAACCAAAGATCCACCATTTGAGGCCAATCCTGTAAGCAAAGCTCCTGAGCCAAAACATCATGATCAGACCTATAACAGGGCAGGCAATTATAAATGACGCCAGTACCCATTTGCAGTATTCAAGATTGAGCATCAACACTATTTTCCCCGTTGTTGACCCGGAAACTTTCCGGATCCCGATTTCCCTGCTCCTGCTGTCGATTGTAAAAAACACCAGCCCAAACAATCCGATACAGGATACAATCAGGGCAAGCAGGGAGATGTATGTCATTATAAAAGATATTGTTGTCTCTTTTTTATACATTTTTTGAAAATCATCACTCAGGAATGAATATTCAAAGGGATACTGAGGGAATAAAGTATCCCACTTCCTTTTGAGAAAATTCATTGTCGCGGGTATTTTTTCCGGTGAAATCCTTATCAACAGGTTATCGAAAATCAGAGGGTAATAGGTAAGGGCGGCCGGGCCGAGTTCATTGTGCAGCGACTTAAAATTGAAATCCCTGACAACACCGATGACCTTTCCCCTGCCGATTATGTCAAACTGTTTACCGACGGGATCCTTCCATCCGATCCTTTTCACAGCCGATTCATTCAGAAGATAGAGTTTTGGGCTGTTCTCCGTGATATCAGCCGGAAGGAAATCCCCCTTCAGCAGTTCAATCTTCAGCGTGCTCAAGAAGTCCTGGTCGACCGAGATCCAATCCATTGAATTAGATAGGTCATCTTCGGCAAGTCCTTCCCACCAGGTATTCTGGTGATATCCCTGGGAGCCCGGGAAATACGCTACTGCAGAAGATGAAAGGATGGCAGAGTTAGTGGCAATCTCCTTTTTATAAAGTTCATACCTTGGCTTAACAAGTGCCTGGTAAACAGGCACGACCACCACCTGGCCGGGATTCAACCCCAGATCCATATTCCTGACAAAGGCCAGCTGCGACTTGATAGTCAGGGCGCCTGCAATCAGGGCAATCGAGATAAAGAACTGGAAGACCACAAGTCCTTTCCTGAAAACCCTTAACGGAAGGAATCCAACCATTGTCAGGTCCTCATGAATGCCTGAAATGGGACTGACGCGGGAAAGCATCAACGCGGGATAGCTACCTGAAAGAAATGAGATCAGGAATATAAGTAGCAGTGATGCAAGTCCGAACCCGAATGTAAAAACGGAGCCAAACTTCAGCGGGACGCCGGCCACCATTACCAGGATCGGCAGGAGGAGGTAGTAAAGTAACAACGAAATAAGGTAGGCCGACAAGGCTATCGAGAACGATTCGCAGAGGAACAGGGCCATGAGCTCGGAATTTGTCGCCCCTGCAACCTTTCTCAGGCCGGCCTCCCTGCCTCTTTTTGAAAAGCGGGCTGTTGACAGGTTCATGTAGTTTAAACACGCTATAAGCAAAACCAGGACCAGGATTGAACCAATGATGTAAACGGTCCTGATGTTGGTATTGGTTGGCAGGTCGGACCGCAGCCTGGAATGGAGATGGATCTTTAGCAGCGGCTGGATGTGAAGGCTGAAATTGTCTTTATGAGGGATCTTCTGCACAATTCCCGGTAGCTTTCCTGATATGGACCTGTATGAATTCTTCCTGGCAAGGAAGTAGGTGGAATAATTCCATATTCCCCACTCATTCTGCTTCCTGACTAATGAAAAAGGGCATAAAAAATCAAAAGTTAACTGCGAATTTGAAGGTATGTCCTTCATTACACCGGTGATGACGAAAGGTCTGCTGTTTTCACCCACGATCAGTGTCAAGCCCAAAGGATCCCTGCCGCCAAAGTATCTTCTCGCTTTGGATTCACTGATTATAACTGATCCCGGATTATCAAGGCATGTTCCCGGGTTGCCCTTCAGCAGATTAAATGAGAAAATATTAAAAACTGACGGATCAGCAAGCGATATATCTTCCCAGCCCTGTTCATTTTCATATTTTATTAGTGTCCTGCCCGCATACCCGAACCTTACATAATCGGTTATTTCGGGGATTTCCCTTTTCAGGACTTCACCGAGAGGGGCAGGCGTATTTGCAAAATTGTCATGTATTTTCTCCCCCTTGAATTCAACGACGACCCTGAATATCCTGTCTGCATTTTCATGAAACCTGTCGAAGCTGAATTCAAACTGGAGCCAGGCTGAAAGGATAATGACAAGAGTCAGTCCGGCTGATAATCCTGAAATATTTATCAGGGAAAAGCTGGGATTTCTGAGAATACTCCGGAATGATGAGGCTAAGTTATGTTTAAGCATAGGACAGAATTCCGTTGTCCGACCTGTGGTTCGACTAACTTGCCCCAAACATTATGCCATGTGAATAATGTCTTGTAATTCAACTATATATAAGAACTCAAATAATTTTATTGTAGAGATTTTTTACAAAGGGCGTATATTTATTTTACATTTAACTGACACGGATCAACCGGCTGTTTCACCGCCACTTGCCTAAACTTTCGGAATATGACTTTATCTCCTCAATCGACAGATAATAGTCATTGATCTTTTTATGTTTTTCGTCATTATGGGTTATCACAGACAGGTCGTAGAGGTTCCTGCCGTAACCTTTTTCGATGGTGAGCCTGTCGGTCGATTTTTCTTCGGCACTCCGGGTTTCCTTAGATAAGAGGAACTTTATTGCAAAACCGAGGTATCCCGCCACTCCCATCTTAATATACCTTTCCTGGTGGCAAAGCTCGTGGGCAATAAGTCCGGTAATTGCCGATACGCCAAGATCAGCGGCACGGTTACTCAGGACTATCAGCCGAATAAAAGGCGGGATCCATACGGAAAATGCGTAGAACTGCAGCCACCCGGTCAGGACGAGGATCCTTTTGTCTTTCAGGACCGGAAATGAATCGATTACAAGTTTGCGGGTAATATCCCTGTACTCTTTATTCATATTTTTAAAGAAGCTCTGCGCAAAAATATCATAAAATCGGAAGAATGGGTTATCGGCAGGAGTCGTTAACAATGTTTGAAAGGATTGCAGATTGATCGCAAAGCTTCATTTCATCTGCCGGCAGCCGGTGAGGCAGTCAAGGAGGTTTCGCCCCTGCAGGGCTCTGATACTTAGCGAGGCAGCCTGCCACCGGTTAGCACCGGGGGTTATTTGAGTATTGCTCTTTCAGAGCACTGATTGTTCCCAGGGGATTCAGGGACGGTTATGAGACAACCGGCTGAAAGGTACGCCTGGTCTGTTAATTATAATGAGCCGCACCAGCGGCTCCAGTTTAATAACCTCCTGCGCCAGCGGGAGGTCAGGTGCCTCTGTCTCATCATAAACCCTGGAAGGGCGGTACAATAACGGAGTCCGGACAACAAATCCCGGGTTGCGGATAAACACGACATTTAAATGAGAGGGGCGGCAACACAAAGATGCTGCCGGCTATGACAAATAGCCGGCCCTTAACATGGGTCAACCTCGAAGTATTTAGAAAAATCCCTGAATTCAGGAAATATAGCTCTCCCTGTATTCACCGGCGCTTTGAAGTTCCTGACAGGGATCCGCCGCTTGATAGGGATTTATCGGCCTTTTTTGCATGGGGAGCTGAAAGCCTATTATCTCAGCCAGTTTTTTTACGCTGACATGATCTGAACGAGCTTCAATTAACTCCCTTGTAATCTTCCGGAGCTTTTCCTCCGGTGTAAGCTCCCGCTTTTCCATCAGTCCGGGTTATTTATATACAAAATTACCATGGATCTGCACCGAAGTCAACTAAAGTTATCAACCATCCTGCATAGCTACCCCAGGAAAGGTAAGTTAAAAGTAGATCAAATAGTTACAAGAATTCCGACATACGACATAAATGTCCGGTCCCTTGTTATGCTGTGACCGAATGAGAATATCAGATGGAGATTGTCGGTGAAGTTGATGAATCCCCCAAGGTTGAAGCCCAGATATGAATTTGTGTCAATACTTTGGGGCGTCCTGTAAAAGAGCTCCCCTCCGAGGGTGAGATGATCGGTAAGATCATACTGGACTTCCCATCCTGCAAATACCCAGTTCTTATTGCCTGTTCCGGGATTGAACCAGTAACCGGCGCCGCCGTATGTCGTAAGCTTTTTCCACGACTTCTGGATCCAGACCGGCAGATAGACCTGGAGGCCATTTGAAGGAAAATCCTTGCTTTTCAACGTCGGTACTTCAAAGATCGGGAAGATCCCGGCCTGGAAAGACTCATCCCTGCTCTTGAAGAACCTGTATTTTATTCCCAGCTCAGTGGTGGAATACCCGTACTGGAAGGTCTTGTTCTCAATCAGGTTGAAATTAAGGGGAGCTTCCATATGGAACTGGAAACCCGGGGAAAATCCGTAGTTTATCTCAATGTGGGGGAGAGTCCCTGTTATAAAACCGGGCTGGTAGGTGTTCAGGGAAGAGAGGTAGTACTCCCAATGCCTGAACCCGACAGGTTCAGGATCGTCGGTGTCAAACGGGGGCCCGGCTTTCAAAAAATTTCCAGTAATCAGGAGACCAAGTGAAGCGGCAATTATTTTTTTCAGCGTATTGGCAGCCGGTGAGATCACATTGAAGTTGTTTAATCTGTTTATAATGGATGAAACAACCATGTCTTGATTATTGTTCGGGATCAGAAAGGCAGTGACGCCTGCCAGGCCCATGAGCAGGAGGGTATAGCCTGTTTCTGCCTCCGGAGTTTTTAGATCGTATATTTGTAGACGTTGGTTTCCCTCAGCGCAAATCCCAGTTTCCTGTAGAGCCTGTTTGCAGCAATCCGCGACGGCCTTGATGTAAGTTCAACCGATTCCGCACCAATCGATCTGCTGAATCCGATTGCATGTTTCAGCAAGGCTTCGCCAAAGCCTTTGCCTCTTTGGGTTTCATCCACAACGACATCTTCCACAAGGGCTTTCGTACCGGAGGGGACCTTGCAGACGCAAAGGGCAAGCAGCCCGGCTATTTCATTATTTTCAGCTTCGAGGATAAAAATATGGGTTCCGGATTTAAGAATATCTTCGAGTCCTTGTTTCGAAGGGACCTTAATGCCAGTGCCCAGCTGGGGCAAAAGCTTTACCACAGCATTATATGTCTGCTCATCATAGCCGGCGACCTCCCTGATCTTCATAGTGGTTTGTTGCATGAAGATGATGAAGTTAATCTATTTTGTTGGACCCGTGATGCGGCCACTATATAAAAAATATCAGGGCGCCATGTACGGGACATGGGCCCTGATACTAAAAGCAAAAACAACTAAAAGTGTGAGCAGTACTTTACCAGTGACGGGTCCTGACGAGTTTCCTGAGTTTGATATACTCGTTCGACTTCCTGACTTTATTGAGCTCTTTCTGGGAACAGGCTCCCGTGAGGCATCTGCATTCGCGGCAGGTCTCAGATCTCATATTCTGCACTTTTTTTGCGGGTGCCGAAACGCCCATCAGGGAAATCCCTGAAAAGACAAATATCAAAAGAACTGATTTGAGTAATTTTGTTTCCATACTATTGGTTTTTAGATTCAGAACTCAAGAAATTTTACATCGCTTTCAACAATATAAATATAATCAGAAAATTCGGATTAAAAAAATCGCAGAAACCCATATAATGGACAATTGAGACAATATCCGCTACCCGTGACGGAACAAAAGGCAGCTTATGTGAACAATAATATCCCGGTGGTCACGCGAAAGAGGCCGGTTGTCAAAATAGAGGCTCGATTGACCAATGGCCGGCACTGTTTGACAAATGATGTAACATTTTTGAGATCATTCCTGTTCCGTTGGAATTTATAACTTTATGATTGCCGGATGAAGGGCCGGTCTCAAATAACAGGACATGGGGGAAACACTACTTTATAAAATCAGGGTCAGGGGACTTGTCCAGGGTGTTGGCTTCAGGTGGAGTGCTGCCTGGGAAGCGAGGAAGCTTGGCATAACGGGTTTTGTTAGGAACATGCCCGACGGTTCTGTCTACATCGAAGCTGAAGGATCCGGGAGCAGTCTGGGCGAATTCCTGGACTGGTGCAGAAGAGGGCCGGCAGCAGGATATGTTGAGGAAGTCGGGGTTGATAAATTCCCTCCTGTTAATTACAGGGATTTCAGGATCGAACACTGAGAGCCCGGTTATTTGTTCAGGATATATTCCCGCAAACAGATTGTTCACTAAAACGCAGGATTTTTCCCAGCTATATTAGCTGTTGAGATACGGAACGCCATGTTAAAGGCAATCAAATATATACAACTTTGGCTAAAGGAGCCGGCAACGTCCGGCCACAAGTCTGATCAAGCCAGGTTTTAAACAAATCAATTATCGGCTTGTTAATTGCACTGTCTGTTTCATGAAAAGATATTTTTGGAGTTTTTTATCTGAGAAGATAAGGAGAAGTTCATTTTATTAACTAAAAATTAGAATTATGAAAAAAGTAGCAGTATTGACACTTGTATTTCTGGCGGCTTTGTCTCTGGCGCAGGGTGCGCCGGTGAAACTGAGCAGGGAACCTGCTACAGAGGTGAAGAAGGGACACAAAGCCGCAGACGCGCCGGCACCGGCTGCTGAAAGGCTGAAAGAGGGAAATTCCATTGACAGGATCAACCTTGCTGCAGAGTTCGGATATATTGCAGATGCTGACTGGAGATCAAAAGGAAATTATTCAGAAGCCACTTTCTATAAGAACGGGAATCTCCTGACAGCATATTTCAACTACCAGGGAGACATTATAGGAACCACTGCCGAAAAGAAATTCACCGAACTTCCCGTCTCCGCCCAGAGAGTGATCTCATCAAGGTACAAGGATTTTAAGATCAGCAATGTAATATATTTTGAAGATTACAGGGCTGAAGATACGGATGGGTTAATTTACGGAGTCAAGTTTATGTTCCCGGGGAACTATTTCCTCGAGATGACAAATGCGGACAGGAAATTGATCCTTGAGGTCAATCCTATGGGCGAAGTGTTCGTTTACAAGAACCTCTGAACCGGAAAGGACTTCAGGGGAGGATGCCTTTATTTTACTTCTGTCCGTCAGGACCAGAAACAGTGTCAGTTTAATTCGTAGGTAGCCCGGACAGCAAACTGCTGCCCGGGTTACTCATTTTCAACAAGAAGTTATCTTGTTTGATGTTTAGAAATAATTGTCTAACTTTCATTTCTTTTACGACAAACTGTGCGGTATATTCCAGATGAGGGCCTGACCTGATGGCAGAAGAGATAACTAAAAGTACAAAGAGCAGGGCGCTTGACCTGATATCTGAAACAGTCAGTTCGCTGCTTCCGGTTTTGAAGAGCTTCTATCTCTACATTGGAATAATCACTGTCATTGCCGGTATGGAGATGAATTTTATCTCGCAGACCTACCTGCACAACTATCTGACAAGCGGCAATACCCTTCCTCTGCTTTCTGACCTGATTCTCGATAAGCTTCCTAAATACAATGTTTCAATCCTTTATGATGTTTTCAGCTTCATCCCCGGGATAATTGTAGGGATTTACGTCATCCACAGGAAAGCATATTCAAGGATCCCCTATATTGTTGTAATGAGCGGGCTGATTGAAATTGTAAGAGGAATATTCATAGTACTCACGCCGCTGGGAAATCCTCCGATGTTTGAAGGTTCCGATCCTCCTTTTAACGGCTTTTCAAAGTATGAACTGGGAGTATACCCTTCAGGCCATGTTGGCTCGGTTTTCCTCTTCCTGCTCATGGTCAAGGACAGAAGTTATAAATGGGTGATCTTCATTTGCCTTCTCATTGTGATCGTAACCCTGTTCCTTGCCCACGCACATTACAGCATAGATATACTTTCCGGCCTGTTCTTTTCCTACGCAGTGAACTCCTTCGGCGAAAAGTACCTGGGAATGTTTGATTTAAGCAAGCGGTAATTAAGGATTGATCCTGATCGGTCAGGGTTCTCTCCTGCTTATCAGGTAATCGATGCTGAAATTCCCCGGGCCCCTGGAAGCTACATATAGAAACAGGAAACAATAGATCACAGCCAATTCGCCATGATTCACCAACGGAAGTACACCATGGAGGCTATGGGCATACCAGTAAGCAAACGCCATCTCCCCGCTGCAGATAAATGTTGTCCATCTCGTCAGGAATCCCGCCAGGGTAAACAACCCTCCGAAGAATTCAATCGGACCTGCAATTATTAACTGGTACATAGGAATTGCATATCCCGGAGGCGGAAATCCGAACAGCTTCTGCGATCCATGCCAGAGAAACAAAAAGCCTAGGACAATCCTAAGAACCGAATAGGCCAGCGCTTCATATTTTGTCAGGAACATCTTATTTTTCATAATTAAACCTCCTCATTATTAAGCTATTCTGTGATGAGAGCTCTCAGAGCAGAATAAGCAGTTGAATCAAACAATCAACCGGCATAAATGTTTAAGGGGTCCGCACTGAACAATTTAATTGAACGCCGGTTTTATTATTGAAATTATTAGTGTTGTTTGAAGAATCTACTGAGGGCCCGGGACAAGCTGATTTGCGAGCAGGTTCAGGGTTGGCGCTGGGATCCGTCATTTGATGGAAAAACCCGTTAATTCCATGGGATATCCCGACTATATGACAAGAAAGGGACATGGATATCAGATAAGTTAATGGTTATATAACCTTATTACAAGAAAGTCATGTCAAGAGGAAGAATTATTTTAGGAGTGGTTATCGGTCTCGCAGCAGGAGCTATTGTCGGAATCCTATTCGCTCCTGACAAAGGGTCCACAACCCGCAAAAATTTGATTCACAAGGGTGAAACTTATATTGATGACCTGAAAGAGAAAATTAACAGCGTCCTGACTGATGGAAGGAAACGCTTTGAAAAGGTAAGGGAGAGCTCTTCTCAGGCTATGTAAGATGACCCGGGAAATGGCGGGTTACAATGGACAGGTTCCATTGATAACCCTGCCATCTGTCCCGCAGTCAGATACCCAGTCTAACCTTAACCCTGATACATGGAAGAGGAACCAACAACCATTGATACCCTTTTTGCAAGGGTGAAAGATTTCAGTGTGGCATATGCTGAAATGTTAAAGCTTAAGGCACTCGACTTTGCAGCAGAGATCATTTCGTCAGTGGTACCGGACCTCCTGTTTGCCGGCCTCATTGTTGCTGCACTGCTTTTCATAAACCTCGGAATTGCATTTTGGCTGGGCGGGATCCTTGGAAAGACCTACCTGGGATTTCTCATCGTCGGATGCTTTTACCTGGTTATCCTGGTCATTTTGCGACTGGTCATGAGAAGCTGGCTGAAAAGTAAGATCGGGAATTATTTCATAAAGAATATTTTCAGGCACACGGAACTATGAACTATATGATCAGGAACAGGACTGAGCTGAGGGCGGCCATCGGGATCCTTGAAGTCGAGGTTGAGGAACAGAAGCGGCTGCTGAGCGGCCAGGTCAATGTGGTTTATGAAAGCTTCAAGCCGGTGAACATTGCCCGTGACCTGGTAACGGAAGTGGTAACATCCGAGGATTTCCGGAATAACCTGCTTACAGCCACCGTGGGGATCACTACCGGATATATCGCAAAAAGATTATTTGCCGGCCGTAAAAGCAGTTTTATAAAAAAGCTTTCGGGGAATTTTCTCCAGTATGCGGTTGCAAACCTGATCATTAACCCTTCAAGGATAATAAAAAGCGTCATCCTGCCAATCCTCGACCTGTTCACAGGCGAAAAAGAGAGCGGCAAGGGCAATAAATGAGAGTATATTAAAGCAAGTTTATCTGTCTTCCCCTGAGCGGGAAAAGTGATCAAAAAAAACTCCCCGGTATTTTTATGCCGGGGAGTTGGTTAATCAGTGATTAATTGCATTACTGCCAGTCACATACAAAACTATATAACTTTTGTTTCTGGCGATCAATTTCTTTCTGCTGGTGCTCAATGATCCTGAAATGCTCCTGCAGGCTCTTTTCATTCTCCTCATGCTGAATATTGATGCTTTTCACGAATGCATCAAAATCAAGTTCTGCGAATAATTCGTCCTCTTCCATATCTGTCAGTTTAATTGAGGGTACAAAAGGTCACCTCAGATAAACTAAAAACGCCAGTTCATGGAAAATATTTTCGCGTGAGTGAGAATTCAGCACCTCCCCGTACCTGAAGAGGCCATCACCGGGATTCACTTGTTGAACAGTTGATTCCCTTCCTTCGTATAATAAAGAGTCTTCCTCCTGTTGTTTTTTGTGACCCTCACCGCGTAGTGCTCTTCCACTTTGCCGCTCCTGTCGGTTATCAGCTCGGTGCCCGGCTCAACTTTCCACTCCCTGTATGGTGTTTTCGCAATTGCATTCAGTACAACCAGGGGCAGCGCCCCATTTTTTTCTATTGTCCTGTAACGTAAGAGGTTGCCATTATCGTCAAAAACTGCATAGACATCAGTCCCTTCCTTGGTCTTAATGAAAACCTCATAATACCGAGGCTTTCCATAAAAGCTGGTATCTATTACCCAGCCGAATTTTTTCAGCTGGTAAGGGAAATTGCCCCATTTTACTTGGGTGCTCTCCCTGAAAATCTGTTCACAGGTCTGGAGTATTGAAGGAGGAATATCCCCTTTCTTTAGCGTGAGGGTCTCGATCGGCCCTGTTTCAGTGTCGGCAGGCTGCGCCCCGGCAGGCATAAATAGTGCCAGGAAGAAAATTGAAATAAGTGACAGTTTTTTCATATCGGATAAATATTAATATTAGACTGAAATTCAATTACCGAATCTATTTTTTGATTCTAAAGATTTCCTGAAGATTGATAACATTTAACATAATTTTAAGTCCCTGACTTTAAGGATGTTTTGCTTAAGTTCACACAGAAATGGGAACAGGGGCTGAATAATCCGCAACTGGCGGTTGAAGGATGAGATAAATTAAATAATTTTAACATGATATTCATTGTTTTTACTTTAATGTCAACCTTATGACTGAGGAGAACAAATCAACCAGGGAGTCGTTCAAAGTGACCGGCGACGAGATTATTTCCAAGGTAAAGGAAATCATCCGTGAAGGAAATGCCCGGAAGATAATTATCAGGAATGATAAAGACGAGACCATAATGGAATTCACTCTCACGATCGGTGCGATCGGGGCGGTGCTTGCTCCGGTCTTTGCCGCAGTGGGTGCGATTGCTGCACTTGCGACCGATTGCACGATAATTGTCGAGAAGCGGGAAAACGATGAAGGCCGCTGACGAGGGTTCCGGGCAACTGCATTCCGGGGCCGGGGAGTGATGGCATAGAATATTATTTATATTATTAACCTGTTAGGAAAAAGCGAGGTGACTTATGGGCTTAATAACGTGGATAGTGATGGGGCTTATTGTCGGATTGCTTGCAAAAGCGATCACCCCGGGAAAGGATCCCGGAGGATTCTTCATTACGATCCTTCTCGGGATCGGCGGTGCAATGCTGGGAGGCTATCTTGCCACCCAGTTCGGACTGGGAACAGTCTCGGGTTTCAACATAAAGAGCATCCTCATTTCAACAGGGGGTGCTGTCCTGATCCTTTTCATTTACAGGGTCCTGACAAAAAAATAGAGGCGTGAAAAGATCAGTTTCCTGGCCGGCGTTCGAAACCAGGAGCCAGCCGCCAATCGATCATGGCCGTTTTGTAAGGCGTTTGCTCAATCATCTGGGAGCCTCAATGGGGCTTATCCTCTTCTCTCTTATCCTTGGTGTTGCCGGTTATATGTTCTTTGAAAAGCTCACAGTCACTGATGCGTTCCTGAATGCCTCAATGCTCCTCGGCGGCATGGGGCCGGTAAATACTCCGGTAACCACTGCCGGGAAGATTTTTGCCGGGATCTATGCACTTTACGCCGGTCTTGTTTTCATTGCAACGGCAGCCCTGATGCTTACACCTGTCATTCACAGGGTCATTCACCGGTTCCACTGGGACGGATAGATCAGTTCGGGCAGGATATCATTCAGTACCTGATGATCTTTACCGTTTCCTTCAGGTTACTGCTGGAAACGGTCAGGATGTACAAGCCTTTTGCAAGGTGCGAGAAATCAATGGTAGTAAGGTACTGGCATCCCGATTTTTCCCATACCAGCCTGCCTGTAGTCGAGAACAGCCTGACATTATATGTTTCAGCCTGGCTCATTGCCACGCTGACCGAAGTGCTGGTGCGTGTCGGCCATACGTAAAGCTCCGGATCCGCGACAAAGTCCTTTTTCCTCACATAGACATACACCTTACTGCTGCTGACAATCCCGCATGTTCCGGTGACCATGACCTTGTACTGGCCGGTGGCTGTTGCATTCACATTCTGCAATTCCAGGGCCGGGCCATTCCCCGCGGCGACTGCGACAGAGTCCTTTTGCCACTGATAGGTCAGATCATGGCCCTTTGCACTGACATCCAGCGACAACGATCCCCCAAACGACACGGATTGGTCAGGAGTTATATCATTGATCCTGGTCAGCGGATAAACCGTCAGCGACATGGGATCAGATAAGACTGATCCGCAAAAACCTGTCAGCCGGCACTTATATACTGCTGAATTGCGAACTGCCGCCTGCTGGAAGCTGATCTGATTCGAGCTCCCGACATCGACCAGCGTATCATTCCTGAACCAGGAGTAGGTGAGGTTATAACCTGCAGGATTTATCTTCAGGCTGACCGGCTGAGCTTCACAGACTGCAGTATCGGAAGACTGGCTGAGAATCCCGGTGCTGGTGACCACGTGTATGAACTTTGTTCTCCAGTCAGTAAAATCGGTGCTGCTTCGGAAAAGCCTTACCATCAATTTTGCAACGCCCAGGAATGACTGGTTCCATGTTACGGTTGCCTGGGCCGAATTTGCTGATATCGTTCCTGCTTCTGCGGGAAGAAGCTGCCATTCGTATGATGTAACCCCGGCCGGGGGCTGGGAAATTGTATAAGTATTGGAGGCGGTCCCGTGGCAGACTATTGAATCGCCATCAGGGACCGGGGCGCGAAAGGAAATTTCAATTCCTGTCTTGGAAGTTATCCAGTCTTCAAAGAGCGAGACCCTGGTATAAGCCCCGTAGGTGTCGCAATTCGGGCTTCCCCAGCTTACGATGCCTGCCTGCTTGAATCCGCCCTGGTAAGGGACAACGAGCGGGCCACCGCTGTCGCCTGCACAGGCATCTTTTCCGCCGTTAAGGTATCCCGCCATGAGGTCGGTTGAAGGTATATCCTTCCAAACCACGGAAGCCTGTGTATTCGAGATTAACGGAAGCTGGACCTTCTGAAGGGTTGTCGGATATGCTGGAGGACTGACCCTTGTCAGCCCGTACCCCGTGACCCAGGAAAAAACTCCCGGGTCGGTATATCCCGCCTCGGCATCTGTAATGGATATCAGATCAATAGGGGTGGCATTGGTATACGATATCGATCCTGCCAGCTTTAGCAGGGCGATATCATTTTCAAGTGTCTGGCTGTTGTAGCTCTCATTGCGGATCACCTGGATCACGCTGTAATTCTTTCCTCCGCCCGTGGAAGGGATATTTGTCCCGACAGTAACATTCATTTGCGAGGCGGGAATAAGGTTGCCGAAATCATCCTCTGTGCAGTGCGCAGCTGTCAATATCCAGCTGGATCCGATTATCGAGCCGCCGCAGGCATAATTTCCTGCCTCAAGGTAGATCTGCCATGGAAATGAGGAAATATCCGTCCCGACGCCTCCCGTGATCTTTGCCGCTTCCTGGCGGACTCCGGTGAAGAAATAATAGAAATGGTCCCCAGTGCCAATATCCGTCCTGACAAGAAGCACTGGTTCGCCGTTGACATAGAGCCTGCACAGGATAGTATCGGGGACATTGATTTTATCGACGGAAACCTCAAACAGGTATCTTTTTTCTGATTCGAGGGAAAATGGTATGGAATCGCTTACCGGGTATTCATTGCCGGCAAATACCGGGTTGAACTGTTCATCCAGCACCTGCCAGGAGGCTTCAGCAATATTGGCTTTCGTCACCTGCACCCATACTTTCTGGGCTGCCAGCGACAGTGCGCACTGCATCAGAATTACAATGATGAGGGTCCTTTTCATTCAGGTTAAGATAATAATCCAATACAATTTTCCGGCTGCCTACCCTTCTTCTTCATTCAAAAATATCCGCATTTCCGCACCAACCTGATATATTTGACGCACGGGAAATTATAAATGTTCTTAAATTTCCTAAGCCATTTTCCTTCTCGCTTCAATATACCAGAGAAGCTCATTAATGGTAGATGAAGCATTCCTGTCCATACCTGCCTTATCCGCAGGGATTCCGTCCCCGTCGATCGAAGTCTCGATATCGGCGATGCGCAAAGCCGGGGAAACGGTGAGCGCCCTGATCTTCCAAAGCGAAAACTGAAGGGCGAAGATAACCTGGGACCCGGCAAAATGGCCGTTCGAAACCACCACGAAGGCCACAGGCTTCCTTCTCCATTCATCGGTGAGCAGGTCGATTATGTTCTTGATGCTGGCCGGATAACCGCCGTTATATTCGGGGACCACCATTATCACTCCATCGGACTCCCTGACCTTTTCCGCAAAATCCATGATCTCTGCCGACGGCGATTCGAGATATTTGAGCCTCTCCTCAAAAAGAGGGAAGTTATAAGTCATGAGATCGAGCAATCGGGCCTCAATCCGGTATTTATCCTTCAGTAAGTTCCTGATGTACAAAGCTGCTTTGTGGCTCTCACGGCCTTTCCTGACGCTTGCTGAGATTATGCAGATCTTTTCCATAGCTCAAAACGTGATACCAGGATAAATTTAGCAATTGTTCGTGAATTGATCCACCGGTCCGGTAAGCCTGTACACTAAAACATTGAGACGCCCATGGACAGCAATAGTTTTGAATCGGGATCAGAAATTTATTTCCGGCTTCTGTAGTTCTCAAGGATCGAAACGCCAGGGTAGCCCAGACCCGCGAGCTCCGGATAATATCTGTATGTTTCTTCCTTTGTGTAGAATCCGGTGATTATAACATGATAGTAGTCGAACTGCTTTATGATCTCGACCGGGAGGTTCAGATTCGACACGATCTTTTTCTGGGCCTTCAGTGCCTGGGCCTCCCTGTGGAATATCCCGACCTGCAGGGCCACTGTGGGCTCAGCCTTTGCGCCTTCGATAGTGGTAATTGTTCCGACCGGCCTATACTGCCTCAATGGTTCGGCAACAATTTGCTTCCCGAATCTGACAGTTACCGGTTCGGGTCCTTTTTCTATTACCCTCGCTGGAGGCGCCTCGGGTGCCAGCAATGACGGGGGCACTATCCAAACACTCCTTACCGGCAATTTCCCGGGTTCCGGCATGAGGCTGTTGATTTCCTCAAGGAGGGTCTGCCTGAGCAGCGGACTCATCCTGACCCGGATCTTATAGAGCCCGTTTTCATACAACATCATTACATTCTTGCCTTGCCCTGCCTGCAGCTGTCTCCTGAGTTCGATGGCATTTGATTTGTTCAGGAATGCACCGAACTGCACCACCATGCCGGAAGTATCCGGTGCAGCCTTTGCCATTCCGGGAATTTCGGTCACATTTATGAGTGTGTCCCTGCGAGTTACCAGCCTTCTCTCCTCCTGCATGGCGATGAGCCTCACTATCCAGAGCTCCCTGAAGCCGAGCTTGTTAAGCCTGACGACATAATTATCCACTTCTTCTCTGGTCGCAATATCTGTTATCCTGACACGGTAATAATCGCCGGAGAGCGTGATTTCGACCTTCCTGCCAAGGCTCTTTTCAAGGGAGTTGCGCATCTTTTCGGCCAGTGATTTTTCCTTGAACGCACCAAGCTGGATAGCCCAGCTGTCAGCAGGGATGGTGTAAACCACTTCAGAGATCTCGTGTACTATGGTGATCGTTGTATCTTTCCTGGGCTGAGCTTCAATTTCAGGCGTTACAGGCTGAACAGGCTTTGCTTCGGCAACCACCGGTCTCAATATGAAATCGAGACCTTCGATTATATCGCCATTCCTGGTCTGTGTGATCGTGAACCGGCGTGAGACTGGTTCCGTGGTAAATCCGAGTTTGCTGAGCTGCGATGTGTCAGGGCCGACGGTGTATTCTCCCGGGGCGAGTCCCATGTAACTGTAGTACCCGTCCTGTTCGGAAAGGATCCTGGTCCTGACCCGCTGATCAGCATCACGGAAGATCATGATTATCCTGCCAAGCCCCGTTCTTCCGCCTGCCGATTCGAGTAATACGGAACCATCAGCCTCTCCCGCAATGAATACCGGGATCTCGATCAGTTTTATTATGTTCGGATCAACGGCAACGTTGTAAGTGGTTTTCGAGATCCTCCATGATACATTTTCAAAACTGTTGGCATCCAGTTCAATGAAACAGGTTGTATACGGCTCAAGCCCCAGTATCCTTATTGTGGTGTCGCGATCAGACCTTTCGACCCTTCCGTTGCCGGTATGAAGATTCAGGCCGTAAGCTTTCGGCTCATGCGAATCTTTCCTGCCGTTCCCGTTCAGATCGAGGTAGGGGACTATTGCGATCCCACCCCTGCCGACATTCGAACGGTTGTCGGTCCCGAGATACCGGGTCTTCCTGTCACTCAGCAGGCTTCCCCGCGCATACTGAACAAAGCTGGTCCTCCTGTCGGCCCTGGTTACGGAAGCACCGGCCTGCGCAAATGAAAAGTCGTATCGGAACCCGACCTCTGCCATCTTCAGGTTGTTCCGGAAGTTCTGTTCATATGAAAGATTCATGAATCCATGGCCAAGCAGGTGCTTTTCTATCCCGATCTTTGCTGAGAAAAGCTTGTTTTCCGAATAGCCGTACTGGGCCTGGGGGATCAGGATAAAGCCAGCGGGTAGCCTGAACGACATGGATAGGTTGCTGTACAGGTATGGCTTCTCCTTTTCAAGCATCAGCGCATAGGTTGTCAGGTTGGTGCTGACGCCCAGCAGTGAGCCGGACAGGAGCCACTCGGCAGTGGTGTATTTCGATTCGGGAAGGACAATCACGTAGTACGAGAACCGCTGGAATGTAGAAAGCTTCCCAAGCTTAAGGGGTACGGTAAGCGTTGCCTTCCTCTCTTCCCGGTAATTGTAAAAAATGGCCTTCTGATTCTTATCGTACCAGGTATAATTGAGGTCGAGCTGCATATTTGCCGGCAGCCTGTACGACAAGCTCCCCCTGGCCCTTACTCCGAGAGCGAACTCTCCGGAAAGGAGGATATTGTTTGTAAGCTTCATCGAGGCATTCAGGTAAGGCATGAACGGGCGGGATGACAAGGAGGAAAGGTATTCCGCGCCGCCACCTATTGTGAGCCCCCTGGTCACACCGTAGTTTACGCTGGCCCTCGAGAACCTGCTTCCCGATGTATCCTCCACAATACCCGCGCTTACGGTATATTCGAGGGTGTTTTTAGGAAGGAAGTTGTAAGGGATGACGATATTCTGCTCCCTGGTTCTCTCCTCACCCCAGGGCCCGAAAAACTTTAGCTTGACGTTAGAGTTCCCGTAGACGAGCGGTACCTCGAATGTGAAGAATCCCGAAGCATCTGCCTTTACATAATCGACAAGGACATTGTTTATGTAAAGTTCCACTATCCAGCCCGGTTCAGTCTTATCGCTGAGGGTATACGAGCCGAACGACCGCCTGTAAGTAGTGGGTGTATTGGTGAGCTGTATCCCGACCACGGGGTTGAACAGTGAAGAGATGGCATCGGTGGCAATTTTACCGGCCAGGACCTGGCGCAAGGGTGCAAAATCGTTGTTGACATACCTCCACAGGTAATACTGCTGTTTTTCACTCAGCTTTTCGGAAGTGTTGTAATACAGCGAGGCGGTAGCTTCCCCACCGGCAACCATCGACCCGAGGGAAAGCCCCAGCCGGGTGGCGGAATTGCCATTTATCTCCTGCGAGGAGACAATTGACCAGTCGGCCATTCCGAACTTGAAGAGGGGATAGGTCCGCTTCATATTGGTGTCGGCAACTGATTCACCCTTGAGCCTGCTGATATTGCTCCTGAGCTTTTCCTGCCTCATCTCCTTTATGACCGGGAGATCGAGCTTGCTCGTTATGGTGACTGAAAGGGAACGAAAGCTGAATTTGCAGTCGAGCCCGAACACTTTACCGAACCATTCCGATTTAAGGAACAGGTTTGTTTCGGTCCTGATAATGTCACCGGGCTCAAGTTCAAAATCCTTTCCCTGGCTGGTGATGCGGTTCGCGTTTCTGTTTATGTTGTATGTGGCAGACTGATCGATAAAGAAACCTGTGATATTCTCAAATCCCGGAGACGGGGTGTTTTTTATTTTCAGGAAGTCGAACAGGTCGGTTACAGGCAGGTATAGCTCGGTCCCCCTGATCAGGGCATCGATCTCCCCGCCTCCCACTTCCTGCATCTCAATGAATACAGGGATCTCATCATAATCCGGAAGGTCCTGGGCCTTCGCCGGGAGTGCTGAAAGAATGAGAAGAAAAGCTGCTAGGCAGTAAGCAGGCTTTGGCAGGAATGAACGCAGACAGCCCCTTAACCCGATCACTGTGTTTGCCATTCTTCCTGTCATTCTCAATATCTGATTAATCCCCAGGATCTTACTCCTGGACGAGGGTTATGTTAAATGTTCCCGTATAACTGCCCGGCGGATTTGCCGCCGGTGGGCCCACCGTCAATGTACCCCCAATATAGAGCTGGATGGCTACATTGAAATTCAGCGTTGCGACAAAAGGTGAGGCGGGACTCGAGCTGCCGATATGCAGCGTCATCGTGCCTCCGCCCGCTCTCGACAGGACGGCATCGGGTCCGTTCAGTATCGAAATTACCGTTCCCGGAAGGGCATGTACTTCAAAAAGTGCTGAAGAGTAAATATATCCCAGGTTAAGAAGCACAACGCTCCCTGAGGCTGACCTTGTTCCCGAAGGTGTGATGGTAATTGACCCTCCGGCTGCCCCCTGGTAGAAAGCCCCGAATGAGAGCATCTGTGAGGTCGGGTTGATCTTTACCGGACGGGGAGGATGCGGCTGTGCCGATACATACTGGCTCAGAAGGGACAGGAACAGGATGATCACCGCAGTAATGATCCTCGTTCTGAAAAGTCCTGCTTTATTCAAGTATCTCATTTGTTATGATAAAATATCTTCTTTGATGATCTCTGGTTCCCAGTGGTGAATGTGACAATATAGATCCCGTCGCTGAACCCGGGGTTGTATTCATAGTGGCCGGAGTACATTATTTCCTTTGTGCCAACCAGCTGACCGGTGATATTGTGTACGGAAAGCATCCCTTTCTTCCCCTGATCGAGACTGAACAGGAATTTAAGGATGCCATGGGAACAATAGACCGTGAAAAGATTGTCCCCGGCGGGCACTTCCGGAACCCAGGTTGATGATGACCGCAGGTTGAGGTAAAACCGGTTTTTATACTCTCCGTATGTCAGGCCGGCGCTGTAAGTCCCTCCATTTGCAAGATCCTTTTCAGTTCCGGTTTCGGTGTCAAGCAGGCTGATTTTGATATTACTGAAGTCTGAGCCGATATCCCTGAGCCCAAAGGTGAGGATCCCGTCCCTGTCGATGCTGACTCCCAGGGGGATTGTCATCAGTGAATCGGCCATCGGGGGCAGCGCATCGATCGACAGCTTTGAATCATCGCTTCCGGAGGCATACATGCTCGGCACATTGTAATCGGTGTTCAGCAGCTTAAGGGCATCCAGCTCGCTGTCGAACCCTGGGGTAGCCTTATCCGAAAAGTATAAGACCACAGGGTCGGAAGAAAGTGGGTCATCTTCAAAACGGGCATCGAGCCTGAGGATCGATTCAGGGCTGCCGGCTTCCGATTTGGTGAATGAATGTGTCAGGTCGGTCACGCGGACCCTGTTATCCATCGAGAGGAGGCCGGTCACCGGGTAGGCGCCGTCGGATACATGGATAAAAAATGCCTGCATTGAAGGAATGACTGAGGTTACGATCCCGTCACTCGAGATCCCGTTGATATATGTGCTGTAGGTACCGGAATATTCATCGGTTATGCCTGCCCTGAAATAATAGAGGGCGTTGTCAATATTTGACCTGCCCCAGCCTGATGGGGCATCCCAGTTAATCGGGGACGGGTATGGATTCCCTATAAGGTTAAATCCGAGGGAGTAATTATTATTGTGGTTGTAGAGGGTTGCTGACATGGGACCGTTATTGACAATCCCGGTTATGTCTGCAGTGAACGGCAGCCCGGATGATCCGAAATTTGCCGCAAATCCCCTTAATGGGGTGAGGAGGTCGGTCGGGGTAATATAGCTCACCCACCCCGAGCTTGCACTTGACTCATCATATCCGTACATCGAAGGGAAATAGGATGAAAGATCGATGTCGTCCGCCAGTTCGCTGACGGCTGATGACTGGAATGGCGAAGCAATATACTTGTAACCGTATGCCGATGGCAGGTATCTCTGCATGGTCACGTTTCCCGTGACGGAACCGTTGCCTGATCCGTCAATAAGGGCTGTGCCGGCAGGTGTGGAGGCGAGGGTGAGAAATCCTCCCGAGGAGAGTGTGCCTGCCTGGACCTTAAGGATACCTGTGATGTTCAAAGGTCCCAGCAAAGTTACCCCGGCTGTGTTGTTTACCGTAAGGTTCCCCGTGGAATTTCCTGAAAAGATCCCTGCCGGGATCGACTGGGCAGCAGGACCGTTCAGCTCAATTGTCCCTCCTGACGATGCAAGGCTGGCAGCTGAGCTGATGTCCCCGGCTATCCTGAGGGTATTGCCCGAAACGGAAAGTGAGGAACCGGGAGCAATTGTTAAATTATTAACAGATCCGGTTATCCCACTGTTGAGGACGGGTTTGTTAGGCACATCCGGAATTACTGTATGTGTTGTTGGATATGGCACAAATCCGCAGGACCAGTTCCCTGCAACATTCCAGTTGCTGCTTACCGCACCGGTCCAGGTAAGCCCGGCTATAGTTATAGGATAAGTGGCTGAAAGCGGAAGCGGGCAACCGGCGACGTTTACGGTATTTGTTACATTGTAGATGCCCGATGAGCTGCCTGAAAGGCTGACCTGCCCCGTTGATGCGCTCACAAATGCCAGCCCCAGGGTTGAAGTGAATGTTCCAGCCACGCCGTCGGTTGCAAGAACCGGTGAAGGATCGGGGCTATTTTGGCAGAACGGACTTCCGGAATAGGTGAAATCGGCAACAGGCACGGTAATGACAAGGCTTTTCGGGGCGCTTGTCCCGCAGTTGTTGCTTGCCGTTACACTAAGGGTTCCGCTTGTGGCTGAAGAGCTGAAATCGACTGTGATCGAATTTCCCGATCCATGGATCGACTGCCCGGTACCGCTGTAGGTCCACGCGTAGATGACTCCGGGGACATTCGGAACAGTGTAAATATTTCCTGTCGTCCCGCGGCAACCCCTGGCCGAACCAGAGGTAAAGTCGCCCGGAATGGAAGCGAAAACAGGGAAAGAGATCACGACATTATCAGATGACGTGCAGGGCCCGTTGCTTATCGTCCATATAAGCGTATAAGCGTTTCCGAGGATGCCGTTGAACACTGAATTGTTCTGCGAGCTGTTTACCACCGATCCTCCTGTACCGCTGGCAATCGTCCATAATCCCGAGTACGGGGAAGGATTGTTGCCTTCGAGCGATGTAGTGGAGACCCCGCAGAGAGACTTGTCCAGCCCTGCATTTGAAGTTGTGGGATTTGAGTAGACCACAATGGTTGTTGCATCGACTACCCCCGTGCCCGATCCGTTATTGTACACGAAGCTTGTGAGCTTATAGGATCCTGCAGACGGTGTGGGCATTGTGAATGGCAATGCGGTGACTGTTACCGGTGTCTGGGCCACTCCGTCGATCGTATAGCCGAGAGTGTAGTTCAGGGTTATCGGATCGAATGAGGTGAAGGTCACCGGGATCCCGGAAGTTATTCCGCAGACCGGACCTGCAGGTGAAAACGCTGCCCTTGCAAGGGTCCCCGAAATACTTGCGGTGGTGAAGCTTAATGGAGACGAGGAAATTGAAATTCTGAGGGTGGTTTCCACATCCCCATAGTACGAATCACCTGAAGCCGTTGAAGTGAGGCCCGTCCAAAGGCCCGAAAGATATTCTGCGACCCTCATGTCCGAGAGCCCGTGCGTAGTTAGGAGGGGAGTGAGGTCACTCTGGGGATCCCAGGCAATTTTGATCCTTGCAGTGGTTACAGAGGCGGAAGAGACGTCCCAGTATTCACCGGTATTCGTCATTTTCAATGGCGGATCGACCGACATTGCGGTAGAGTTGGGAGTGAAAAATTCGACGGTGAACGATGTTGTGCTGCCCGCGGCCGAGGTAAGAGTGAAGGTATGGCCCTTGAGTGTCCCTTTCCCCAGGGGGAATACAAATGCGTCGCCGTTCACGATGTACTTCGTTAAAGGCCCGCTGATGAATGAGGATGAACTGCCTCCCTCAGGAGTGACCGCGGTTATGGCAGGATTCATCACTGTAAGGCTGGCGGTGGCCGAAGTGGTAATAATTCCGTTGGTGAGAAGAAGCTGGTTGCCGACTTCTGCCGCCCCGCCGCTGCCGATCGTCAGCCCGGCAGGATTATTGATCTCAAGGTTATTGAACCTGTTCGTTCCAGTGAAATTTCCAAGTGAGCCTCCGAGTGACTGGGCCGAACTTCCTCCGAAAGTGACTGTGGCGCTTGGGGCTTCGCCGGTTCCGCTGATGAATGCGCCGGTGCCGTAACGCTCCATTGTGCCCATGAGGGTCAGTTTGCGGTTATTGACACTGTTGTCGAGCGCGGGCCCGTTTATGACAAGCTTTCTGCAAACCGACAGGTCCTTGTTGGGGAGTACCCTGCTGCCGCTCCCGGTGAATGAGATATTCGGAAGAGCATCGTACAGGGTGGCAATTATCGTATAGGTGCCGGTTCCGCCGTACTCTATGGTCCCGTCATTTGAACAGTTTGTAAAATCGGAATAATTCCCTCCCGGAAGATTACCGTTCTCAAGGTACAGGGTCCCGTTGCCAGAGACATAGCCCAGGTTATGGCCGTAAGTCGGATTAACGACCCTCAGCCGGCCGTTGATCCTTGTGGAAAAGACGAATATCTTGCTGACATCTGTGGTGACGGTGTGATCTATAATGACCACGGCACCGTCAGGTCCGCCAATTGGGCAGGGAGGCGATAACCCGACCGGGACCCACACGGTAACATCAGACCAGTTCCCGTCCTTTACTGTCTGGTACGAGGGCACTTCCCCGGGGATCGCGGAGTAAAGCCCGGCAGTATAGTCACCCGTGATCACCTCGGAGGATGACTCGGTGAAGGTGATCACATGGTTGGTCTCATCGACGTGGTCGGTGAGCGGGCCGGCAGGCGCTTTGTGCCAAACGTTTGCGGGGCGTTCGAGCCATGCTGCCACATAATTGTTCTCATTCCCGTTGACATCACCTGTAACATATTTGAATGAAGCTGTCGCATCAAAGTCGGAAATCCCCGAGCTTTCAACCTGCCAGTAATATTTCAGGACGTTTGACGGGTCGGTTACACCCGGGTTATTGTCATTTATTGGATTTACCCTGATAAACCCGACAGAACCATTATTGGTAATATTGTAGCTTGCCGGGGTATATTTTCCTGCCACCCCTACCGGGAAGGTGAAAGACTGGGCCGAAGCGGTGAAGAATTTCTTCACTCCCGGGCAGTTTATAACTCCGTCGGATTTGATCATTTTGGTCACACCGAACGAGCTGCCCTGGATAATGCTGTTCTGATTCAATGTCAGTTCATTGATATTGATGTCAAGCACTCCCTGGGTAAGGACAAGGTTATTCTGGAGATTGATATCGCTGATGATCCTTGCCCCGGCAGCATTGTTAAGGTCGAGCAGTCCGAACTGTCCCGTCCCTGAGACAAGCTGCTGGGCCGTTCCTGCAAGGGTTATACCCCCCGAGGCATTATTGTCGCTGTATGATCCGTTGTTGGTGAGGTTGCCAAGTAACGACATCCGGAATGTAGACAGGATCAGGTTTCCTGTACTGATCGTCAGGCTGCCGTTCACCGTAAAATTGGAATTGACAGAGAGAGAATTGGTTGACGAGACAACAAGGTTATTATAGCTGGTCAAAGAGCTTCCAGTCACCTGCTGGGTGCCGCCATTGTATGTTGTGGTGTTGGTGCCGTAGTTGTAGGTTCCGCTGTTATTCAGGTTGCCGGCAAT
>DCFQ01000086.1:0-7956 GCA_002319915.1 Bacteroidales bacterium UBA1800
AAGGCGTAAGGAAGAAGACACTCCGGCAAACGAGAGGCGAAAGCCCCATTCAGGTGGTTGAGGGGCTTTTACGGGATCAATTACTTTTTATCATAATCAGTACCATCTTGAATTTCTCCGGCGCTTTGACAGCATGGCGGATGTTTGCCGGCAAGATGATGCACTGACCTGATTCGAGAAAATACGATTTCCCGTCAATAATTATCTCACCCCTGCCGTCAACCACCTGGATAAGTGCGTCAAACGGAGCAGTGTGCTCGCTCAGGGCTTCACCCTTTGCAAATGCAAACAGGGATATATTGCCTGACTCTTTTTTCAGGACCGTTTTGCTGACAATTGCTCCTTCAGCATAATCAACGGAACCGGAATAGCTGAATATTTTTGCTCGTTCAAATTCGTTTGGTGTCATGATATTTAAAAATTAACCGCAAAGTTCGCAAAGAAATTGCAAAGTGCACAAAGTATCCGATATTTCTCAGGTCTTATTTGCGCTCTTCGCTTAAACTTTGCGGTCTTTGCGGTTAAAAAAGGTTAAAACGAATTACTTTTTAATGTTCGGCATCTCGAGCCCGTAGCCCTTCTTTTTGTCCTCGGCTTTGAGAAGCAGGGCAAATACAAGCGCAACAAGCCCGAAGCAGGTGAAAATGATCATCGGAATAGTGTAATTGTAACTCGGCACCTCGGCACCCTCGATCAGGTGAGTTCCGGTAATGCAGTATTTATTGAGAACCCAGCCGATCAGTGCAGGGACGCCCATAAGCCCGATATTCTGAACCCAGAAGATCATTGCGTATGCGGTTCCAAGCTGTTTTTCGGGAATGATCTTAGGAACCGAAGGCCACATGGCAGAAGGGACAAGTGAAAAGCCTATACCAAGAATGATAATAAGCACTATCGCGATCGGTGTGGCTTTAAGCATAGGGATCGAATACATCGTATGGACGAATATCAAAAGAACAGCTCCAAGGATCATAATGGAGGCTCCCTTCCCTTTCCTGTCATAAAGGTTGCCGAACAGCGGTGTCAGGATCATAGTTCCGAAAGGCAGCATTCCCGGGATTATTCCCGCTACTTCCGGATCGACCTGGAATTTGTTCACCATAAGGTCTGTGGCATATTTCAGGAAGGGGAACACTGCGGAATAGAACAGCACGCAAAGGATTGCGATGTACCACCAGCCCCTGTTCCTGATGATAAAAAGGATATCCCTGATATTGAACGACTCCTCTTCCCCGGAAGTATTATTTGACGCAGCGGCAAGTGACTTATCAAGCCTCTTGTCCATGATTGTGTACATAAAAAATGCTATCATACCGATGCACAGCATGATAAGGCATACAAGGATCGGTTTGGAAACTCCGTGCATGGCCCTGGCAATGGGGACTGAGGTGACCATTGCGAGAGTGGTCCCGATCCTGGCGGTTGCCATTTCGAGGCCCATGGCAAGAGCCATTTCCTTTCCCTTGAACCACTTGACGATTATTTTGGAAACCGTGATACCTGCGACTTCAACTCCAACTCCGAAAGTAGCATATCCCAGCCCGGCGACCACTACCTGGGCCTTCATGCCAATCATATGCATCCCGTCTAATGAGTGGGTTGATATAGCCCAGTATTTAATCGCGGTACCTATGACCATTATGATGGTAGCCATTTTCCCCGTGAACCTGACCCCCTTCCGGTCAAGGATTATCCCTCCGAAAATCAGCATGAGAAGGAAGACATTAAACCACCCGTAAGCGCTTGTGAAAAATCCATACTCGGTGCTGTTCCACAGCAGCTCTTTCTCGAGCAGGGGTTTCAGGGGAGCCATTACATCGGTGAGGTAATAACCACAAAGCATGGTGAAGGATACCACCCCGAGGGCAAACCAGCGGGCAGTCTTTGAGTCACGAAGGGTTCGGGTAAGTGTTTCCATATCAGAATTCAGGTATTTTGTTTTTAAAGACCGGTAAATGTAAAAAATATTTCGATCAATCACAGCCGGGCCCGATAAAAAGTCCGGTTCCCCGAATTATCTGTCAACCTGATAAAAAGCCTCACATGCTTCGGATGTGATATATGTGAGCAACACAATATATTGATTCTGTTTTTAGTTTATTTTGCACGGTATTTGTTCCGGAACTTTAAAATATTAAAGCATGAAGAAACTATTTCTCCCCATATTAGCCCTCCTATCGAGCCTTACCGTTTTAAGCCAGACAACTCCGGCAGCCAAAGCGGAAGTGAAGTGGTACACTATCCAGGAAGCCGAGAAGCTTACACAGCAATCACCCAGGCCGCTTTTCATTGATACTTACACCGACTGGTGCGGATGGTGCAAGAAAATGGATCAGGAGACATTTACCAACCCGGTTATAGCGGAGATACTCAATAACAGGTTCTACCCGGTTAAGTTCAATGCCGAAAGGCCGGACACTGTCAAGTTTCTCGGCCAGACATTCGTGAACGACGGGAAATATGGAAAGGCTCATCAGCTTGCAGTTGGCCTGCTACGGGGATCACTCTCTTACCCCACTGTGGTCTTTGTTACCAAAAAGGATGACAAGTACTATGTGAATCCCGTACCCGGATTCAAAGTCCCGAAAGAAATGGAGAAGCTCCTGATCTACTTCGCCAATAATGCTTACGAAGTTCAGAGCTGGGAAGATTTTGATAAGAACTTTCAGGGCAGGATCCAGTAGCTTATCCCCGGTTTCCCGATTTCATCTTGTTATAAGATAATTTGCAGGCAGCTGGATTATTTGGCCCATCTGGTAAACCAGCTTTCGCGAGGTACTGACCTGGTCATTCCCCAGCAATATCCTGGCATTTACAACTTCAGGCACACGGTAATAGAGCTTGTTTGACTGTTGTTTCTGTTCACCGGCAAGGATGGCAAGATCCCTGGTCTTATGCTCAGGCTCAAACCCGATCTGCAATAATTTCTCATCACGGCCGGTGGGCCTTGCAGGCCCGGTCTTTTCGGAAAAAGCACAAATTGTGACCGGCTTTCCAGCCATATCCTTATCCGGAATTACCTGGTAGGTAAAGCTTTTTCTTTCCTTCCAGGTTTTTCCCGTAAAAAGCTCAAGGTAATCTTTCTCCAGCCGGTTGATCTCATTAATTGCAGCCTCATTCTGCGGGAAGACATTCGATTCGCCTGTGAGGATCATATGTATTCCGTCGCGAAGCTCCATCAGTCGCGTGGCCGCTTTTTCGGCAAGCTGGTCCATGGGAAGCTTCTGCTTCTTTTCGACGAGGTAAGGGATCCTGACAAACGATGTATCTACATTCACCAGCTTATAAAGAGTGTCGTTCCTCGATTCAAAGTACTCATCAGAGCCCAGGTCATAAACGTGCTGAGGCCCGTTTTCCTTTGAACTTAAATTTGAAGAGACCGGAGCGCGGTCATAAACTGAAGGATTGATGTCAAGTATAAGCCCTACTTTTTTAAGAGATAGCGCATTTGTCAAAAACAGCGAAGAAGCCTTTATCACATAAAACTGCGAAGGATCAAGCTCCTCATGGGTTTTGACAACAATGTTCCTTATCGACCAGTGTTCGTTTTCAGACCTGGCAACATCCTTCAGACCCAGGAGGTCTTCAGCATACGCAGCATACGGACCCGGCTTCTGAACAACCCTTTCGGCATCGATGCTGATATCGAAAACTGTAAGCGGCAGGCCGTAAACAATAGTTCCTTCGGCAACACCGGTCTGGCCGGAAAGTGGTGAGATTTCAGCATCGGTAGTGGTCATCACCCTCCCTGTGGTGCAAGCATTCAATACGAAAATGATCAGGAGTGCAAGTATGGATTTAAATAATGGGTTCATATTGTTCTGGTTTACAAGGTTTAACAAATTGTTTCATCAATTACCGAATTTTGTCCCGGCGCTCTGGTCTTCTGATCTCCATATTCTTTTAAACGCTTCACCAAGGCATTCGATTATGTCGGAAGCGATAAGTGATTCATAACCCGTTTTGCCGGCGGCGATATCACCTGCAAGTCCGTGTATGTAAACTCCCAGTACTGCTGCATTTTCAGGTGTATATCCCTGGGCGAGGAAAGAGAGCACAATTCCCGTTAATGTGTCACCACTGCCGGCTGTTGCCATGCCCGGGTTCCCGGTACTGTTAAAATAAACTCTCCCTACCGGGGTAACTACGGCACTGTGAGCTCCCTTCAGCACGACAATGCAGTTATACCCTGAAGCAAATCCGATTGCCCGCTCGAGCCTCTGATACCCATTGGCCGTTTTACCTGCAATCCTTTCAAATTCCTTCAGGTGAGGAGTAAGTATGGTATCCACCGGCAGTACGGAGAGCCATTTATGATTCTGGCCAAGGATATTGAGGCCGTCAGCATCAATCACCAGCGGTTTGTGCCTGTTCAGGAGGAATGAGTGGAACGCTTTCTGCGTTGCCGGATTGGTCCCAATGCCCGGGCCTATTCCAGCAGCATCAAACCTGTCATCCTGCTCAATCTCCGTGATAAGCTTCTCCGAGGTATCGGGCCTTAGCATGGCTTCAGGCAAAGCGGCCTGCATTATTTCGGTCCCGCATGAGGGAATATGGCAAGTGACCAATCCTATCCCGGACCGCAATGCAGCATGCGCCCCGAGGATAGCGGCTCCCATTTTGCCATACGACCCGGCCACCAGTAGTCCATGCCCGAAAATCCCTTTATGGTCGAATATGTTCCTTCTCTTTAAAAGAGGATGAATGAGCTCATTGTCAAGAAAAAGATAAGGGGCTTCGGTCGATGAGATCGCCCTTCTGCTTAACCCGATCGGAAGAATTGTCCACTCGCCGGTGTATTTTGAATTCTCAGGGAACATGAAGGAGAGCTTGGGGAACTGAAAGCTCAGTGTAAAATCTGCTCTTACGATAGCTTCGGGATCATTCATGGAATTGTCTTCGCCAAAAAGTCCTGACGGTATATCTACCGAGACAACTGAGGCGTCCGAATCATTCAGCCGCCTGATGACCTCGGTTGCCAGACCTTCCGCTGGCCGGGCCAGTCCAGATCCGAATATAGCATCGATGACCACATCACCGGAACCAATCAAGGGTAAGTCATCGGCTTTTTCAATGTTCCGGAACGGTACATTAGTTTCAACTTCAAGCCGCTTCCTGTTTATGTTCCAATCTCCCGAAGTCCTGTCGCTTATCCTCACATTGCATACTTCCACATTGAACCTGTTCTCCGACAGCTGCCTTGCCAGTGAAAGCCCGTCACCCCCGTTGTTTCCGGGGCCGGTAAGGACAATCACGCGCCTTGACCTGTCAAATTTCCTGATGAACCACCTGAGTAACTGCTCCGCTGCCCTTTCCATAAGGTCGACAGAGGCAACGGGCTCATTCCTGATCGTATAATCATCAATTTCCCGGATCTGCTCGCTTCTGAAAATTTTCATTTTTACAACTTACCGGTTTTGTTTGCAAACAGGCCTTTAAAGTTACACAATCAACCATTCTGATTGCTTCTTACCTTAAACAATTGTGAAGCGATTCTGTCAAAATCTCCCATTGGGCAGCCAACACTTATATTTCAAAATCAGCAAAATGTAAAAAAGATTAATATATTTGTTACATGCCTGACCGGCTCACTTATAACTTAATATAATTATTTCAATATCTGATTGTTGTATCATTAATACATTATAACGACATGCTTAAAAATCATCCCAAAGGGCTTCTTGTGGCATTCTTCTCCAACATGGGTGAAAGATTCGGGTTTTACACAATGATGGCAATCCTGGTTCTTTTTCTCCAGGCCAAGTTCGGATTGTCGGCTGAAAAGGCCGGAGACATTTACAGCTGGTTCTATTTCAGCATTTATGCCCTTGCCCTCCTGGGAGGTATCATTGCAGACGCCACTAAGAAATACAAGCTCGTTATCTTTTCAGGCATACTTATAATGTTTGCAGGATACATTATAATGGCTTTGCCCGGAATGTCACTAAAGATCACTATTGCCGGGCTGATGACTATTGCTCTCGGCAACGGGCTGTTCAAGGGAAACCTGCAGGCTGTCGTCGGACAGATGTACGACGACCCCAAATACTCAAAGCTCAGGGACACTGCCTTCATGATCTTTTACATGGGAATAAATGTCGGTGCTTTCTTTGCGCCGTTTGCAGCAAACGCAATGCGGAACTGGTGGCTAAAAACCAACGGATTCGCGCATGATGCAAGCGTCCCGTCGCTTTGTCACCAGCTCATTGACGGGAAACTCACCGACACCGCTGTCTTTCAGCAGCTTGCTGACAAGGTAAATCTTGCCGGCAGCGTTACTGATCTTTCAGCATTTGCCCATAAATACCTTGACGTTTTCTCGAGAGGATATAATTATGCGTTCGGAATCGCAGCCGGAGCCATGGTAATTTCGCTGCTGGTTTATATCATTTTCAACCGTATGCTGCCGGACAAGGAAGTCAAAACCTCCGCTGCACACGCTGAGAAGGTTGATTTCAAGCCACTTGCAGTGGCAGCCGCAATCGCAGCAATCGGAATCGTTGGATTTGCCCTGCATTATATCAAGAAAGTCGGCTGGTCATCCGGATTTGCCTTCGGCCTTTTTGCCGGATTTATAACATGGATCACAATAAGTTCAAGGAAAGAGGAAAGGTCGAGGATAATAGCCCTTCTCCTGGTTTTCTTCGTTGTTATCTTTTTCTGGATGTCGTTCCATCAGAACGGCCTGACCCTTACACTCTTTGCCAAAGATTATACTGCAAAGCAGGTCGGACCATTTACAAATACTTTCTTCACCCTTCCATCAATGCTTTCATTTATTAGTGCTATTGCCGGAGTCGTTATACTTTTCTACAGGAATATCAGGAGAAATGCAAGAATAGCCGGAGGCGTACTTCTTGTCGTGGCATTATGGTTCCTTGCATTCTTTGTATATGGGTTCGATCCTGCAGGTTTGCTGGGCAGGATACTGAAACCTTTCGGATCTGCCAACTCGATTGCACCCGAGGTGTTCCAGTCATTCAATCCCCTTTTCATCGTTTCACTTTCATTCCCTGTAATGGCAGCATTCGCATGGTTGAACCGAAAGGGAATTGAGCCCTCGACTCCAAAGAAGATCGGCATCGGGATGATAATCGCGGCTTTTGGGTTTCTTATCGTGCTGGCAGCATCCATCGGTAAGGCATCGCCCGAGTCACTTAAAGGTGTCCCGCTGCCTGACCCCGACAGAGTCTCCCCATACTGGCTTATAAGCTCTTATCTTGTACTCACCGTCGCAGAATTGTTCCTTAGTCCGATGGGCCTTTCATTCGTTTCAAAGGTGGCACCTACAAGATTCCAGGGGCTTATGCAGGGAGGATGGCTTCTTGCAACCGCAGTCGGCAACAAGCTTCTTTTTATCGGAACGCTTCTCTGGGATAAGGTTGCTCTGAGTACCTTGTGGCTGGTCTTCATAGTCTGCTGCTTCCTGTCTGCAACTTTCATATTTTCAATACTTAAGCGTCTGGAAAAAGCCTCTTCCACCTAGGCCTGAACAGCCTGTTACATACAACACCTCATACCGGCAAAGTTTATTAAGCAATATGCATTAATTGCTTAGTTTTCGTAATTATTGGAGGCATTTTGTCAATATTTTATGAACTAATTGCTGCTATTCCTGCGTTTATTATTAAGTTTGGCGTTTTCATAAAATATCATGATCATGGCCCGGGATGATGATTAAGTTCTCCGGACAGTATCATACCGGATTAAATTCGTTTGCATGAAAGTACTCAAGTTTGGCGGCTCATCTGTCGGGAATTCCGAAAGGATCAGGAATGTCGCGAAGATAATCGGAGTCGAAACTTTGCCATGTATCGTCGTTGTCTCGGCATTCCAGGGGGTGACCGATTCCCTGAAGAAGACAAGTGAGCTTGCTGCGAGGCATGATGACCAATACAAAAGCATGCTGAACGATCTGGTCGCAAAGCATAAAGGCATCGCTTCCGATCTGATCAG
>DCFQ01000086.1:8293-23502 GCA_002319915.1 Bacteroidales bacterium UBA1800
AACGGGATCTTCCTGATAAGGGAGCTCAGCAGGTTTACACTTGACAGGGTCATAAGCATTGGTGAAAGGCTCTCATCTGTTATCATTTCAGCCTTTCTTGATGACTGCACGCTCATCGATGCAAGGGAAATTATAAAGACCGATGGGAACTACGGGAATGCTGCTGTCGATTTTGAGATCACCAGGACGTTGGTACGGCAGAAAATAGGAAGAAAGAAAAGGCTGATCCTCGTCCCTGGCTTCATAGCCAGCACTGCAGAAAATGAAACCACCACCCTGGGCCGGGGAGGTTCCGATTATACGGCTGCTATCATAGCAGAGGCAATTGGAGCGGATGCGCTTGAAATATGGACCGACACTGACGGATTCATGACCGCGGATCCAAAAAAGGTCACGAAGGCTTATGCAATCGAGTCACTGACATATTCCGAAGCGATAGAGCTCTCCCATTTCGGGGCAAAGGTCATATACACGCCAACTCTGAGACCGGTATACAGGAAGCAGATACCGGTATATGTAAGGAATTCATTCAATCCCTTATCAAAGGGAACACTTATAAGCCACAAAGCAACCGTAAACGGGTCAAAAAGTCCGATCAAGGGGATCTCATCCATTGATCATATTGACCTCCTGACACTTCAAGGGACCGCGATGATAGGCGTCTCAGGCACATCAATGAGGCTTTTCGGAGCCCTTGCCCGGCAGAATATAAGTGTCGTACTGATAACCCAGGCCTCATCGGAATACTCCATCACCTTCGCTGTCAATCCATCCGACACCAGGGAAGCCATGGAATCAATAAGCCGGGAATTCAGCCTGGAGATCACCCATAACAGGGAACTGAAAATCCTGGTTGAAAGGGACCTCTCCATTATAGCCATCGTCGGGGAAAAAATGAAGAACACCCCCGGGATTTCGGCGACGCTTTTCAGGTCACTCGGCAGGAACGGGATAAATGTCATCGCTACTGCCCAGGGTTCTTCGGAGTTGAACATTTCCGTCGTGATCAGGAATGAAGACCTGAAAAAAGCGCTCAACGTGATCCACGACGGATTCTTCCTTTCGAGGATCAAGGAGCTCCATCTTTTTATTGCAGGCACAGGTTTTGTCGGCTCAAGCCTGGTAAGCCAGCTCCTCAAGCAATATGATCACCTGCTAAGGGAGCACAACCTCAAAATAAACCTCACAGGCATAATCAATTCGAGGAAAATGCTCATCGACGCCAGGTCAATTCCGCTTTCCGCCTGCATGGACCTCCTGGCAGAGTCCGGAACCAAGAGCGATATTGATTTGTTTGTTAGTCAGATGACAAAACTTAATTTCAGGAATTCCGTGTTCATAGATTGCACGGCAAATGCAAAGGTAGGGTCGCTTTACGAAAAGATCCTCGACAGGTATGTTTCCGTGGTAACAGCAAGCAAGATCGCATGCTCATCGGAATTTGCCTACTATCAGCGCCTTAAAACCATTGCAAATGAAAAAGGTGTCCGTTTCATGTACGAAACGACGGTCGGCGCCGGGTTGCCAATAATTAAAACAATCAGCGACCTGGTGGTCAGCGGCGACAGGATCCTGAAAATAGAAGCAGTCCTTTCGGGAACCCTGAATTTCATTTTCAGCAACATAAGCAGTTCTGTCCCGCTAAGCTCTGCAATCAGGCTGGCAAAAGAAAAAGGGATCTCGGAGCCTGATCCGCGGATCGACCTGAGCGGAACGGATGTGGTGAGAAAGATCCTTATCCTGGCGAGGGAGGCAGGCTATAAAATTGAAGCTGATGACGTTGAAGTAAGTAAGTTCCTGCCGGATGAATGTTTCGAGGGTGATCTCGATCACTTTTACAGCACGGTAACCAGGTTCGACGGCGAATTTGAACATAAAAGGGTAGAATTGGAAAAACAGGGTAAAAAATGGAGGTTCTTCGCCTCAATGGAATCCGGGAAAGCCAGGGTCGGGCTTATAACGGTCGATTCTTCACATCCTACCTACGACCTGGAAGGAAGCAACAATATCGTCCTGCTTACCACCGAAAGATACAGGGAATTGCCGATGGTGATCAAGGGGTATGGCGCAGGTGCCGATGTCACGGCTGCCGGCGTTTTTGCTGACATAATGCGGGTTGTCAATGTTTAATTATTGATTTTGAAGGAACAGATCTTATATTATTCGACAAACGGGAGGGCTCCGCAGGTTTCATTCAGGGAGGCCCTGTTCAGGGGACTTGCGCCCGATGGCGGATTATATATGCCTTCCCGCCTTCCCGCCGTATCAGAATCATTCCTGGAATCGCTCAGGTCAAAGACATACCCGGGTCTTGCTGCCGAGATCATGGGGCTTCTCCTGCAGGACGAAATTGATAAGGCCGACCTTGCGGACCTTTGCTATGATGTTTACAACTTTGCCATTCCAGTTGAAAGGATTGATGAAAATAATTACATTCTGAAGCTTGACGAGGGACCCACGGCTTCGTTTAAGGATTTCGCCGCTCTGCTCATGGGCCGCCTCATGCAGCATTTCCTCAGGAAGGAGGACCGTTACATGACCATCCTGACCGCCACCTCGGGGGATACCGGCGGAGCAGTGGCAAACGCTTTCGCAGGGCTTCAAAATATTCGGGTGGTGATACTGTTCCCGGCGGAGGAGGTCACCCCTGTCCAGAGGAAGCAGATGACAACCCTCCATTCAAACGTGCAGGCAATCGCTGTTAACGGGAAATTTGACGACTGCCAGGCACTTGTGAAGAAAGCATTTATGGAGAGTTCACTTGAACCATTGAATCTTTCCTCTGCAAATTCGATAAACATCGGCAGGCTGCTGCCCCAGTCAGTTTACTATTTCTGGGCATGGTCCAGGATCACCCTTAAACCCGAGAACAGGATAATATTCAGTGTCCCAAGCGGTAATCTCGGGAATCTTACAGGAGGGCTTATTGCGAGGGAAATGGGACTGCCTGTCATCCGGTTTATTGTATCGACCAATTCGAACAATGAAGTCCCTGAATACCTCCGTAACGGGACCTACAGCCCGGTAAACCCATCGATAAACAATATCTCCAGCGCGATGAATGTCGGCCACCCAAGCAACCTCTCGAGGGTAATAGCATTGTTTGGGGGTGAAATGGACGAGAACGGGATCATAACAAAATCCCCTGATCTCGAAAAGATGAGACAGGTACTTTCAGGAATCAGCGTTTCTGACGAGCTGACAGCGGAGACTATCAGGCTGATGTCCAGGAAATATTCGGTGATCCTCGAGCCGCACGGTGCAGTCGCGTGGCACGGACTTAAACAATTCCTCAGGGAGAATCCTGATTTCGACAACCGCAATATATTCCGCGTTGCGATTGAAACCGCCCATCCCGGCAAATTCCGGGAAGAGCTGGAAAAGATACTGGGTATGCCGCTCCCTCTGCCCGATTCCCTCGCAAAGATTGAGGGTGGCAGGGAAGAATATATATCTTTAGAGAATGATTTTGAAACATTCAGAAAATATTTGATCAACACTCATTAATTAAACATAAAAATGTACATGGTATGCTGCGACCTCGAAGGAGTGCTGGTTCCAGAGGTCTGGATCAATGTTGCAAGATGGACAGGAATAGATGAACTGAAGCTGACAACGCGCGATATAAGCGACTACAACGCCCTGATGAAGAGGAGGCTCGAAATCCTGAGGCAGCATGGGATCACTATCAGTGACATTCAGAAGGTGATCTCGCTTCTCGAACTGATGCCGGGAGCGCTTGATTTCATAAACTGGCTTCATGGACAGGCCCAGTTTATCGTCGTTTCCGACACCTTCAGGGAGTTTGCTGACCCGCTCCTGGAAAAAATGAAATGGCCCGTGCTTTTCTGCCATAATCTCACAATTGACCGGTCAGGGAATATCACCGATTTCAATCTCAGGCAGCCGGACGCCAAAAGGAAGGTTGTCGAGGCAATGCAGAATCTCAACTTCAAGGTAATTGCCGTAGGTGATTCATACAATGATGTTTCAATGCTTCGCCAGGCTGAGTTCGGTATCCTGTACAAGCCCCCGCAGATTGTCATAGACGATAATCCCGACATCAGGATCGTTCACTCCTATTCGCAGCTGAAACAAAGGATGATCGAGATCATGGAGATTGATCATTCCTGACGGAAAGGCTGGAATATTACTTCAGGATCGCGGAAATGTAACGGTCTGCAATTTCGGCCTGATCCCCGGCAAGTCCAGAAACGAGGACAATCATATCCTCCTTCCAGGCAATGAATATCTTTCCGTTGTATCCGTCCGACAGAACGTATTTGTCTTCCCCGGGTCCCAGAGTTTCCGTTCCTGTTGCAGCAAGATAAGATTCAACCGTCTTACGGCTCGATTCCGGATTTTCACTCCGGATGATATATACCGAAAAATTGTCGGTCTCAAGCTTATAATCTGCCCTGAATGCGCTTGAAAGGAATGCATGGCCCAGCACTCCTTCGTTCAGGAATACCTCCGAGTTTTCAACTTTGCCGTCGGTGGGAAACAAAGCAAGAGCTTCCGGCATGGTTTCAGGTCCTTCAAGCATAGCGGCTATCGAGGCCGCAAGCTTCTGTTCGGCCTGAAGCGTCCCCGGCTTCTTCGAGTAAGTTCTCAGCTTTACATAAAAATCACCCTTGAAAAAGTTAAAAGCGCCATCTGTGACATAACCCTGTGATCCCATTTTCAGGAATCCGTATGAAGGGGATCTTTCGTAAGAGTATATGCCAAACGCCATAGTATTACTTTTAAGCCGGTAAATCTCAGCTTTAATAAGTTCATGTCCCTTAATATACTCACAAACATGAGCGTCGGTAAATCCGTACGACAAGTACTTATCAGCGGCACCGTCGATGAAATCCCAAAGGGTTTCAGGGGTATATACGGGATAATCAGCTTTTTGCTTAAAACCCTGCAGAGAAGGAAATTTGATGTCCTGAGCATCAGAAATTACAGGGTACATGCTGCTACATGCCAGAAGTAGCAGAAGGAGCTTGCCTGATTTGCTCATTTCCGGTCTATTTCAGTTTTCGAATCCTCACATCAATCCCTGATCCCTTAAGCAGGCTTACAAGCTCTTCAGGATTGGTTTCACCATAATGGTACGGATATAATATTTTGGGTTTGAATGCTTTGGCAGCATCAGCCACCATCGCCGGAGTCATCGTGTAAGGCATGTTCATCGGCAGGAATGCCACGTCGATATTCTTCAGTGCTTTCATCTCGGGTGTGTTTTCGGTATCGCCGGCTATATAGAATCGCTTGTCACCGATAGTCAGGACATATCCGTTGCCGGTACCCCTGGGATGGTAGGGATGGCCTTTGGACTGCTCATTCACGATATTGTACGCCGGTACAGCCTCGATCTTTATGTCATGGAAGGTTTTGACGTCACCATTATTCATTACCTGGGCCCATTTCACCTTTGCAGCCGAGTTTGCATTGCAGTACATTATAGTCCCGGGCTTCCTCAGCTTTTCAATAAGTATCGGATCCAGATGGTCGTAGTGCTCGTGTGTCACCAGTATAAGATCTGCTTTGGGAAGATTGCCATAATTCCCGAAAGTGCTGACGGGGTCAATATGGATAGCAAGGTTATTCACCTTGAACATCAGGGAGCCATGACCAATAAAATATATTTCTACGTCGCCGGCAGCAGTACTGAACTTATCCACTTCCGGGACGATCTGGGAAAAAACCTGATTTGCCATAGCCGTAATCATTAGTGTTAAACAAAGCTTTTTCATGTCAGATGCATCATTATGTTTATCCTCTTCCAGAACACCAAGATACAACTATTTGTTTTTTTATTCATGAGAAGGGAACGCTTTTGTCCAAAATCCGGCTATCCTGCGGTTGAAAATTTTAAGAGCGATTCAGGTGATTGAACAGAATTTTTGAATAACTTTCCTCCGGAATTTAGGTGCAGTGTTAATTAATTAACATTGATGTATTTAGGGAAGGGTAGAAGATCCATTTCAATTGTCGCATTCCTGATCGTCCAAATATCTGTCTCAGGGCAGACAGGAAAAAGCTTTAAGTACAGGTTTAATGACAATTTGCAAAAAAATGACGTTGTCGTATTAGACCGGGCTCTGGTCATTGATTATGCCCTCCCTGAACTAAACATAGAAGACCTTACAAACGCGAGCGGAACTTTCTACAGGCTGTCGGTTCCCGGCCATTTCTCCTCCTCAGTGCCCGGCAAACCTGAATTGCCTGTTTTCAGCAGGATAATTGCAGTCCCTGAAAATGCAGTCCCGGTAATCAGGATAATCGGAGTCAAATCCGTAAAGCTGATCCCGTCGAAGCAGAATCTGAGGGGGGTCCTTTATCCCTCACAGGAAAGTGAGACCAAGCAGGAGGAAAAGAAGAAGACGGAATTTGCAATCGACAGGAAGCTTTACCGGACAAAGGGATTGATCCGTTCCGATACAGTCACAATAACAAAGCTTGGAAAAATAAGGGGAAAGCAGCTTGCAAGCCTCTCTATTTCACCTGTCAGGTACGATCCGGGATCCAATACTCTCGAGGTTATCACCTCGATGAAGGTTGAGGTGGCATACAAGGGCGCCTCCGGGGAACTCTTCAATACCCCTGAACCCGAATCTCCCCTGTTCAGCGAGATCCTTGAAAAGGGTGTTGTCAATTATTACCCTTCCGAAACGATAACAGGGTATACCGATCAGCCCGTTGAAATGATCATCGTTACGGACACCAGTTTCAGGAAATTCATCAAGCCACTGATTGACTGGAAAATCCAGAAAGGGTACAAGATCGATGTCCTGTATCGCGGTGAGGGAGCAACCGGGCACAGTTATTCCGAGATCAAGGATGCAGTGTCCGCAATTTACAATTCCTCCAGATCAACAGGCTATCCCCCTGAATATCTTTTGATCATCGGGGATATCAATAAAGTACCCTATTACGGCTCCGGCTATATAACTGATATGTATTACGGGGAATTCGACGGAGAGGGTGATTACTTCCCCGACATGTTTATAGGGCGCATTCCGGCTTCTGACACAAATGCTGTGAAATCTTCCGTTCAGAAGATAATTCAGTACGAGAGGTTTGAGTTTGCAGACACCAATAAATTCTACACAAATGCACTGACCATAGCAGGCAAGGATGCCACCTACAGCAGCTACATGAACGGTCAGATCAGATATGCTGTCACAAATTACATGACTCCTTCAAACAATATAAACGAATTCCATTTTTACTATCCTGACGGGTATACGAAAAAAGATTCGGTAATGAAGCTTCTTTCCGGAGGTCTTTCATTCCTCAATTATACCGGTCACGGTTCGGCAACAGCCTGGCTTCATCTCGATATCAAATCGGCCGATGTAAAGAATTTCAACAACACCAACATGTATCCATTCGTGATAAGCAATGCATGCCGTACAGCTTCATTTAACGACACAGCCTCGCTTGGCAACAAAATGGTGACTGTTCCAGGGAAAGGTGCGATAGGATTCATCGGATGCTCAAATGATTCGTACTGGGATGAGGATTTCTATTGGGCTGTCGGTGCAGGGATACCGGGCGAAAACCCAAAATATTCCGATACCGGCCCCGGCGCCTACGACAGATGGTTCCACACTCATGGGGAACTTCCATCAGGCTGGTATACAACGATGGGCCAGGTCAATTACGCAGGCAACCTGGCAGTCAGCTCTTCAACTTCCTCCAGGAAAAAGTACTACTGGGAAACTTATTCACTGCTTGGCGACCCGAGTATCATTCCTGTTGTAGGCACTCCGAAGTCCTTCCAGGTCTCGCTGCCTGATACGATCCCCAACGGCATGACATCATTGTCATTCAACGTCGAACCATTCTCCTACATTGCCGTTTCACATTTCAATGTCCTCTGGGATGCGAAATATGCAAGTCCCTCAGGTTCGGTCACTCTTTCAATGCCAGGCTACTCCAATGACTCCTGTCTTGTCGTCATTACCGGGCAGAACCATAAACCATTGATCAGGACCATCCATATATCGGATGTAAAGAAAGAATACATCAACCTGACTAATCAGGGCCTGGATGATGAGGATGGAAACAATAACGGCAGGGCCGACTTTGGTGAGACCCTTTCACTTAACCTGAAGATAAATAACCTCGGACTCACGGATGCAGCCAATCTGACTGCCACTATCTCTTCGACATCGCCGTGGGTAACAGTCAACAGTAATTTTGCATACATAGGGATCCTTAAGGCAAAGTCGGATACGACGCTCAACGGCTTGCTTCGGCTCACTCTAAGCAACAATGTGCCGGACCTGGGTATTGTCACGATAGATCTGATTCTGAAGGATTCAAAGGTGCAGAAGAAATATAAGATAGACATCACTGTGCACTCTCCCCGCCTCGAGATCATCAATTGCCTGATTGACGACTCGCAGTCAGGTAACCGTAATTCGATAGCTGATCCCGGGGAGACATTTAACCTGGTCTTCCAGGTGAGGAACATGGGTACCAGCAGCACTTCAGGGCAGTTCAGCCTCGAATCCCTGAATGAAGAGCTCATGATACCTGATCAGAATGTGAAATCGGGAGTATTGCAGTTCGGGGAAGTCTCTGAGATACCTGTGCTGGTCAAACTGGCCGACGATGCCCGCTTCGGAGATTTCATCAGGGTTTCTTCGGTCCTTGACTGCACTCCTTTCATTGTAAACAAGAATTTTGCATTCAGGGTCGGGAGGGTAAGAGAGAGCTTTGAAGCTTCCTCTTTCAGGGTATTTCCATGGATTAATATCAGTTCCATCCCCTGGGTGATCAGCCGGAGCAGCTCGGTGGACGGGAGCCTGTCAGCACATTCAGGGGCGATCAGCCATAACGGGACCTCTTTGCTTATGATAAGGGCTTTCTACGGGGAACCGGATTCAGTCACGTTCTACTACAGGGTCTCCTCGGAACCAAATTATGATTACCTGGCATTCAAGCTGAACGGAGTTGAAGTATTCCGCCAATCGGGTGAAATACCCTGGACAAGAGCCGGTTTCCTTCTTGACAAAGGGCTCAATAAGCTTGAATGGACCTATTCCAAAGATAACTCCGTTTCGCAGGGTGCGGATGCGGGATGGATTGACCTGATCGACTTCTCCGGAAGCTCACCCGTAAGCTTTGTTTCCAGGGACCTTGCCCTTGCCAGCATAGTATCCCCTGTTCAAAAAGATATTTTCGGCTTCGAACCTGTAACGATCAGGATCCTGAACCATGGCAATGATACACTCAGGAGCTTTAACCTTGCCTATTCCGTAAATGACCGTACGCCCGTTTACCAGAGCTTTGAAAGCGATCCGATAGCCCCCGAGGATTCGACCGAAGTGACATTTGAGAAACGTGCCGATATGGATATTAACGGGCAGTATAAGCTCACTGTTTTCGGATCCGGCAATAATGACGATTATCTCCAGAATGACACCCTGAAGGTTGATCTGCTCAATAATGAAATAGAAGAGTCGGTGAATGCCTACCCAAACCCGTTCACCGACAGGATCAATGTTAACCTGAATTCGAGATCCGGTTCAACCGCCCGTGTTCTTCTGATCAATGCTGCAGGCAAAGCCGTGATCAGTTTTGACACAGAGCTCACCGAAGGCGGTAACCAGATCGTTATTGATACAGGCAATATTGGTCCCTCATACTATATCCTTTCAATTACGAGCGGAACCATTTCAAAATCGGTGCCCCTGATCAAGATCCGGCGTTGAATGATATTTGCTACCTTTGAAATTTCTCAAATAAATCATGAATTATGACCGGGTATGTACCATCTCGACAGGATGCGCTGACGCTACTGAAACAATACAATAAATCGGAGAGCCTTCTTAAGCATGCTTATGCGGTTGAAGGTGTTATGAGATATCTGGCAAGAAAGGCGGGAGAGGATGAGGAAAAGTGGGGAATTATAGGCCTTATCCATGACCTGGATTATGAAATGTATCCTGATCAGCACTGTAAGATGACGGAAAAGATCCTGCGGGAAAATGAGTGGCCTGAAGAATATATACGAGCCGTCCTGAGTCACGGCTGGGGTCTTGCTTCCGATGTTGAACCGGTTACCAGGCTGGAGAAGACAATTTATGCAGTCGACGAGCTGACAGGCCTTGTGGCAACCAGCGCCCTGGTACGGCCAGCAAAAAGTGTGCTCGACATGGAAGCCAGGTCAGTGAAAAAGAAATGGAACGACAAGCGTTTTGCGGCAGGAGTCGATGGGTCTGTAATAGAAAAGGGAGCCTCTATGCTGGGTGTTTCTCTCGACGAGCTGATCACCGACTGCATAATGGGGATGAGGGAGGTTGCAGAGGCAACCGGGTTAAAGGGGACATTATAGGAAAAGAAACTAGTTGTTGCACAGAGATCACAGAGAAATCACAGAGTTACACAGAGTTAATTGCTTTAAACTCTATGCCACTCTGTGATAGTTTTTAAACAGATCTGAAAGAAAGATTAAAGCTCTTTAATCTTTATATTCCTGAACCAAACATCGTTCCCGTGATCCTGGAGCCCGATATAACCTTCATGGGCCGGATTTTGGAATCCCGGGAAATCCTTGAACTTTGAGTTCTCTATCAGCTTCTTCCAGTCTTCCGTCCAGAGGTGGAATTCGACCACATTGGCACCATTCTGTTTGAAAACGACCGTCCCCTGGTAGCAGAGGATGCCGGCCTGGTTCCATTCGCCTGCAGGTTTTGTATTCTGCGGGTTGGCAGGTATCAGGTCGTACAGCGATGCTGCCTTGCGGTCACCATTTACTCCGAGCTGAGCATCAGGATGCCTTTCATTGTCGAGGACCTGAAATTCGAGGCCAGTTTTCCAGATCGGTTCATTCGGTATTTCCTGAGCAAGGATAAACACCCCGCTGTTACCACCCTCGGAAATTTTCCATTCAAATGAGAGTTCGAAGTTGCTGAACTTCTTGTCATAAATAATATCACCTCCTCCGGGGCCGCCGGCTTCGCCGGATCCTGATCCCTTGCAGTGCAGCGCACCATCCTGGATATCCCAGCCCTTGGACGGGAATGCCGTCGAATCGTATTTTCTCCATCCATCGGTTGACTTGCCGTCAAAAAGTGTGATCCATTTCTCCCCGGGAGCTGCTGCTTTTTTTCCTTTTGTTCCGCAGGAAGAAGCAAATCCAAGGACCAGGACACACGCCAGAATTACATTGATAAATTTCATGGTGATTCGTAGTATTAGGTTTGTTTAATATAATGCAGAGACGGAAAATATCCCGTCTCTGCAGATAAAAAATTCACGCAAATCAATTATGCGGGCATTTCCGGCAATGTCCAGCCGCCCTGCCTGTAGGTATGTTTCACCATTTCTGCGGCAAATGTGCGGGCGTTCATCGGGTCGGTCCATTTCCTGTCGAATCTCGGGTCACCGTCGACGATTGTGAACCTGTCTTCAGTAACGATCCTGATCGAGTCATTCTCGCCGATATTTGTGAACTCCATCTTTTCGCCGTTCCATTCAAGTTCCTTGTTAAGGGCCTGGAGTCTGACAGCAAGCACTCCCATTACAACCATTTCGTTGAACGGACCAGCTTCCGAGAAGTCTGATTTGGTCGGGACCCTGCTTTCCGGGCTCTCTTTGCATGCCCTTACCCAGTCCATTTCGTGGGTTGTGGTAACCCTTCTTTCAGTCTTCGGAACATTTGCAGGAACCCTTCCTGACAGCAGCCACGGGTCTCTGCCATAGCAACCGCAGATGAGCTTATCCTTTGTACCATGGAATATCACTCCGCCGCCGCCATTGTTCATATCTTTTCCGGCCGGCCAGCCAGCAGGTTTCGGAGGCTCGAGCCCGCCGTCATACCAGATTACTTCCACTTCGGGGAGTTTCATCTTGGAGCCTTTCGCAGCAACTCTCTCGGGATACACCAGGCGAACCATCTGGGCATTGGGAGCGCAGTCAGTAAGAAGAAGGGTTGAGCTTCCCTGTGCCTTGATCGGGTATTTCAACTTAAGACCCTTGAATACCGGGTGAAGGATATGGCAGGCCATGTCGCCGAGAGCGCCGGTTCCGAAATCCCACCAGCCGCGCCAGTTCCACGGTGTATAAAGGCTGTTGTACGGACGCATCTTTGCCGGTCCGATAAATAGATCCCAGTTGAGTGTGTCGGGAACCCACTCACCCTTTGGAACATTGAGTCCCTGTGGCCAGATAGGACGGTCAGTGAATGATTCAACTTTCTTTACATCACCGATCTCACCATTCTGCAGCCATTCAACAGTAAGGTTGACACCTTCGCCTGATGACCCCTGGTTCCCCATCTGCGTGGCAACCTTGTATTTTGCAGCAAGTTTGGTCAGCAGTCTTGATTCATAAACCGAATGGGTCAGAGGTTTCTGAACATAAACATGCTTCCCCATGGTTATGGCATTTGAAGCAACAATACAATGGGAGTGGTCGGCAGTTGCAACAATAACTGCGTCGATCGACTTGCCCATCTCCTCGTACATCTTGCGCCAGTCCCAGTAACGCTTTGCATTGGGATTTGCTTCAAAGACCTTCTTTGCATATCCCCAGTCTACATCGCATAATGCAACAATGTTTTCAGTCGGTGCAACTGCCTTCAGGTTTGAGTTACCCATGCCACCAATCCCGACGACAGCAATATTGAGCTTATCGCTTGGTGCTTTGTGACCAAAACCACTAATCACATTTCCGGGAAGAATGGTCAGGCCGGCGGCTACTGCCCCTGTTCTTCCAATGAAATCTCTGCGGGTAAGGTTGTTCGATTTTTCTTTCATCTTAGGCTATTTTAAGTTTAATTAAGATTTGATTATGATATGTAAATGTATTAATTACAGCGGTATTTTCATAAAATTCTTTATGATGCCTCTTTCAGAAATTTCAAAGTTCCCTGATCCATATATTCCTGAATGCGACGGGATTACCATGATCCTGCAGCACAACCGGCCCCGGGCCATGTTTCTTCACTGAATACTCAGGAATCCCGATATACAGGGTTGGTCCACGCAGACTGACATTGTTCTGGATCAACACTCCGTTCTGAATGACTGTCACCCGCGGAGGAGTAAAATAGACAGTGCTGTCATTCCCAAAACGCGGAGCGGTATAAATTACATCATATGACTGCCATTCACCTGGTTTCCTGCAAACATTCACCATGGGAGCATACTGCTTATAAAGGCTTCCTGCCTGACCCTGCCTGTAGGTCCTGTTATTGTAGCTGTCGAGTACCTGGATCTCATAGAGGCCCTGCAGGTAAACACCGCTGTTGCCCCTTCCCTGGCCGTCTCCCGACACCTCGGAAGGAGTTTTCCATTCAATATGAAGCTGGAAATCATTAAATGTCCTTTTTGTCTGAACCACGCCTGATCCCTTCACACAGACAAGTGATCCGTCCTTTACGATCCATTTGGTCGGATTTCCCCTGCTGTCAACCCATTCCTTGTTCACATCGGTTCCATCGAACAGCACAATTGCATCAGAAGGCGGCATACCTGGCTGGTCCCCGGGGGTGATCACAGATACCTCGGGCTCCCATACTTCGGTCATCTGAGGCGTCATCGGGGCCGGTTGTTTCTGATATCCCGGAGGCATATCCTTCTGCTGTTCCTGGGCCAGTGAAAGAACTGGCACGCATATGAGCGCACAAAAAAGCATTCTGTATTTCATATATTCTTATTTTTGTTAAACAATTGATAAAATTAAAAATATTATACTTAAAGTCAAACTGATTTGCAGTCCGGTCACCGTGAAAAATTGTTAAATAACCAACAGAACCAGCAGACAAATGGGCACAGAAAAGGAAAGGTTTATGCTTGAGCCAGTTAATGAGAACAGGTTTGTGAGGATAATCCAGGTTGCATTCGGAATTATATGCATTATAGTAGCCCTGGTCTGGGTTGTTCTGAACTTTACGACCTTTAATCAGACAACAACTGTCTGGATCACGATAATTTTCCTGTCAGGCTTCGGCTATTTCCAGATCGTATCCGGCCTTGGCAAGGCTACCCGGTTTGTCGAATTCCGGAAATCTGAAGTCTTTATTAAGCCTCATTCCCTCCTTCCGGTCAGGAGAATATTGAACTCCGAGATCGACAGGATCGAAATATATCCCCTTTCCATAGTATTTCTGCTGCAATCAGGAAGGAAAGCAGTACTGAGATTCGGGGTTAGCAATACAGAGATAATTTCCCAGGTTAAAGACGGTACCGAGGAATTTGCCGACAAGAACGGCCTGAACCTGAGCTTTCAGAAGGAAGACCTGTAACGGTTAACGAGGCTTCAATTTAAAAATCCTGGCTGATCCGTTATTGACTGCTGCGACCAGATACTCCCTCCCTTTGATATTTATGATCCGTATATGCCTCGCATCCCCGTCTATCCTTAATCCGCTAGCGACCGGCATTTCAGCGGTAAATGTTCCGCCAGGCTCCCCTTTCAGGAACCAGCCGAAACTTGCATCGTAGCGGCCCAGCAACGGGAGAACCTGGTAATCATTGCCTGCCGCAACAATATCAACATACCCGTCATGGTCGAAGTCACCGGTTACAATGTCCCTGACTGGTGAGAACTGTGCCTCCGGTGGCAGCGGCACCCTTTTAAAAGTCCCTTTCCCGTCGTTCAGGAAAATACTGCTTTCAAAAAGAACTGCTGTTTTTATTATTGACTGCCTGACAATGTCCTTGCCGAATATATCATCGATGGTTTTTTCACCAAAATCAGAGTATTCCCGGAATTTACCGGCAACGCCCTTTATCTGGGCAGCGATCTCGTCAAGCGAGGCAACTGGAAAACTTGCCCCGTCCTGGAATGAACAGATCACCGGATCGGGGGAGCCATTATTGTCAAAGTCGTTCACATAGAGGGTAACAGGTTCCTTCACTGAAGCCTTCAGCAAAGAATTCAATCCAAGGTTTCCTGCAATCAGGTCCATGTCACCGTCGTTGTCAATATCAACGGCTTTCAGTGAACTCCACCAGCCTTCAGTGTCACCGAATCCCGACTCCCTTCCTGTTTCCGTGAAATGACCATTGTCATTCCTGAAGAGGCATATCCCCATCCATTCACCTGTCACGACCAGGTCATAATCACCGTCTCCGTCAACGTCTGCCCAGCAGGCATCCGTAACCATTCCGATATTTTTCAGTTCAGGCGCCACGCCGGAGGTGATATTCCTGAGATGTCCCTGTCCGTCATTTTCAAGAAGGAACTGCTCCGGTGAT
>DCFQ01000105.1:0-7628 GCA_002319915.1 Bacteroidales bacterium UBA1800
TGACTGTCAGTGTGGCTTTCCGCAGATCAGCAGAGAGGTCGGAGGAGACCGAGATCTGGTCGAGCCTGAGCGTTTTTGCCCACTCGAGCCTTACATTGCCCGTAATTCCCACATTAATCAGTTGCGGGTTCCAGTCCCAAAGGAACTGGTACTGCGGTTTCCGCATCCAGTGCCGCTTGTTAAGGATCGTTGCCATACCCTGGTTATAGGCCTCCCCTTCCTTTTCGGCAACACCGTACAATCCGCTCTCTATGCCGACCTGCAGGAGATTCCTGCCTTCCCTCAGCTTGCCCGTAACATCTATTCTGCATGGTACGAAAGCGGAGCTGTGCTTGCCGACGACTTTCCCGTTAAGTAGGATGATTGAATTAAGGTCGAGCTGGTCAAAGACCAGCCACGCTTTCTGCGACACTGCTTCTGCCGGCACCTCAAACCTCTTCACATAAAGCCAGTATTTTTCGGCTACCCAGCGTGCCTTCAGGGAATTCATACCATAGTTGATGTCGTCGACCAGCCCGGCTTCTTCCAGGGCTACGTGAAGCTCCTGCGGAACCCGGACATCTATAAAACGGGCCGGATCAAGCTCCGGATCACTGAGGAGGAACGCTTCAACGATGGAAGGTCCGTGCCCTCCTTCATTCCAGGTTACCTGCCATTTGCCCGACAGGTCGAGCGTATTGACTGTCTGGGACCGGGCAACCGTAATTGCCATAAAAAGGAGAAGTGCGGTCAGGGTAGTTTTCATGGAATTATAAATTAGTTAGATGATTCTGAAGCCGGATTCACTTATATGCTTTCTGCCTGAATCAGAACAGGATGGTGACCTGCCTGCCTGGTGCCCCGTACAACTCGAGCAATCCTCCCCTGTCCAGGGGCTTCCAGGTCCAGTATGGACCCTCACGGGGATTTTCTTCCAGCATCTTCCCGTCGACCCGCACAAATGAGGGTTTCCCGGTAAGCCGGAACAGCCCGGAGGAGACGGGATCAAATATTGAATAGGTGATCGAGTCGCGTGCATAATTAATCCTGCAAACAACCGAACTGGACCTCAGCAGCCTGTTTCTGTCAGCCGGCGCTAGTTCAGGCATGGCAGCCATTGCCCTCAGGTAATGCCTTACATAGTCGCCGTAGCCGTCAGTGAGCCAGATATCATCCCGGATGTACCGGTTCCTGCCATCAGCAGCCACTGTGTATGTTGCCCAGTTAAGGGTCCGGATGGCATTTGCCTTATAAGCAGTATCTCCTGAAAGAGCCGTATAAAGCAATTCCGCTGAGGCCTGCCTCGAGGAATGGCTGTTCCCGGGAACCTTGTAAACCGTTTGCTCGTTCATCACAGTCACCTTGAATTTCTCATATTCATGATTCCCAAGCTCCCTGTAGGTCCAGTCAAAAATACTCCTGACATCCGCTTTCCATTCAGGGAACAGGTCACGGTGCTCCATGATAAAACAGGCAAAGGTAACCGCATTGGTCTGGGTGTTGCTCCAGCCCGGGATATCCTCGAAGAACGGGCCCCATTTATTCAGCCTGAGGGGATAGGCTTTCATCCAGTCAAGGAAAATATTGAACGACTTCTCATAGCGGTCGCTGTTGACCTTGTCGATATACTCAAGCTCCCTGAACAACATCATCGTGCAGACCCAGTCCGAAGTGTAAAGGGCCCGCCTGGTAATTTTCCCGGACTTGTCCCCATCCACCAGCAGGCCTGTTTCCCCGGTCTTCGCATTCACCCTGAAAGGCAACGGGGACCGCAGGCTGTCGCCTGTTGAAATATGATCCATGAGCGTCGATGCGATCTTTTCCGCAGCCAGGAGATACTTTTCATCGCCGGTCATCTTGAACATCATTACCAGCTCATACCCGAAGTTCCCTGCTTTATCGGGCTGGGTGATGCCTTTGCCGTTTCTCATATCCCCGTCGTACCGGCCCGAATGGATGACCGTGTTGTAAGGATACGGCACGGTTGGCCAGTTATCGGCCGGACCAGACAATGAGCGTTCAAGGTAAGTATCCGCCAGGTACTTCATGTTCTCAAGCACCTCTGAATTCCCCGTATAAGCGTAAAGCTGTCTCCAGGATGAGAGCGCCATGCTGATCTGATCGCCCCCGAGCCCGCGCATATCATGATCAGGCTTCCATACCTGGTGGTTCATGAAGTATCTGAGCCCGTTGGAATCCACGCCCATTTTGTTCCAGAAATCCCATACAAGCATAAGGACCGTATCGTACGATCTCCCCTTGTCAGCTGAGAACCAGGGAAGTATCGAGCCATCGTCCTTGTTTATCCTTACAGGATGATACTGAATTGTGTCGCTTGTGAGAACCGTGTCGGCAGAGGTGATCAGGGCAGAATGCTTCACGGTGCAGGAGCTTGCCATTGCAATAGCAGCTCCGCAGATCAGGTAAAGAAGGATCTTCATGGCAGGTAATGTTATCATATCAAATTTAATAATGAATTTTCATTTTTCATAACCTGGATGATTTATGAGAAAGCACTCGTAAACCAGGGTCTTCATAAAGTAAAAAGATGTAAATTAGAGCATACCAACTTAAAAAAAATGCATACAAAGAGTGCCATTCTGATCTTCCTTGTTTCCTGGTCGTTATTGTCCGCCCAGACTGCCATACTACTGCCGGCAGGCAGGATAAATCCCGCCCTCCTGAACGATCACTGGGCAGCATCATGGATCACATGTCCTTCCGGATCGGTCCTTGATTACGGGGTGTACCATTTCAGGAAATCTTTCCGGCTGGCTGATAAACCCGGGGAGTTCATAATCCATGTTTCGGCAGACAACCGCTACCGGCTCTTTGTCAACGGAACCCCCGTCTGCTACGGTCCGGAAAGAGGGGATCTTGTCCACTGGTTCTATGAAAGCGTCGATATAGCTCCCTGGCTTGTCCAGGGAGACAACCTGCTTGCAGTTCTTGTCTGGAATGCAGGGGAATTCAAGCCATGGGCCCAGATCTCCATCCAGACCGGGCTGATCGTCCAGGGAAACACAAAAAAGGAAGAGATAGTAAACACCGGCAGTACGTGGAAGGTCCTTAAGGACCCCGCCTATTCCCCTGCTCCTGCCAGTTCAAAAGAGACCTCCGGGGAGTTTGTGGTGGTCGGCCCCTGCGACAGGGTAGATGCCGGGTCGTACCCCTGGGGATGGGAGAAGAGAGGTTTTGACGACGGCGGCTGGCTGGCACCGAAAATCATCGATGTAGGTCATCCCTACGGCGCAGGAACCGATATAAGGTGGGTTTTAACGCCAAGGAGGATTCCTTTCATGGAGATCTCGGGCCAGAGGTTCCAAAAGATAAGGCTAACAGAGAACTGCACTGTTCCTGAAGGTTTCACTGAAGGCAAAACGACTTTCACAATCGGGGCCAACAAGAAAGTGAAGCTCCTTTTTGACCAGGGGGTCCTGACAACCGGGTATCCCCTCCTCACAGTTTCAAAGGGGAAAGGCGCCACGATCATGATTTCATATGCGGAATCCCTGTTCGGTAAGAACGGGGAGAAAGGGAACCGCAATGAAGTCGCCGGGAAAAAATTTATCGGCTATGCTGATTTCTTCCTCCCCGACGGTTCAAATGAGAGAACTTTCAGGCCGTTGTGGTTCAGGACCTGGAGATACCTGCAGTTGGAAATCACAACCGGGTCGGCTCCCCTGGAGATCAACGATTTCAAAAGTGAGTTTGCCGCATACCCGCTTGCTGAGAACGGTTCGTTCGATTCGGACAACGAACTGCTGAAGCAGATCTGGAACACCGGGTGGAGGACCGCAAGGCTCTGTGCCAATGAGACTTACTTTGACTGCCCCTATTACGAGCAGCTTCAGTATATTGGCGACACCCGTATCCAGGCGCTTATCTCGCTCTATGTCTCTGGCGATGACAGGCTTGTGAGGAACGCCCTCATGCAATTCGACGAATCGAGGATATACGAAGGCATTACCCACAGCCGCTTCCCCACTTCGCTTTCACAGTTCATACCGCCGTTTTCCCTCTACTGGGTCGACATGGTAAATGATTACTGGATGCTCAGGGACGACCCTGAGTTCACAAGACAGTTCCTGCCTGGCATAAGCCAGGTGCTTCAGTGGTACACCCGGCTTATAGATAAGTCAACGGGAATCCTTGGGCCGGTCCCTTACTGGAACTTTGTAGACTGGGCAAAGGAATGGCCCTGGTCAGCGCAGAAAAGGGTCGGAGGCGTACCTCCCGGCGGACAGGAAGGAGGATCCTCCGTGTTGTCGATGCAGCTGGCATATGCACTCGACAAGGCAGCCGAATTATTCAGCTATTACGGCCTTAAGGACAAGGCTTCTGAATACAGGTCTGAAGCGGATAAACTGAAAAAGGCAGTTTACAGCCAATGCTTCGATAGCTCCCGCGGGTACATCGGGGATACTCCCGGCAGGTCAAGCTTCAGCATGCACGCACAGATCTTCGCGGTGCTTACAAATACGATCCCTGAAGGAGAGCAGAAGATGTTCACTGAGAAGTTCATGAACGACAATTCCCTGGTTCAGCCTACGATGTACTTCAGGGCATATCTTGCGCAGGCGCTTAAAAAGACTGGACTTGCCGGCAGATATGCAGAAGCCCTTGGCCTCTGGGAAGAAATGCTGAATAAGGGCCTCACAACATTTGCCGAGAACCCTGATCCGGCACGTTCCGACTGCCATGCCTGGAGCGCAAGCCCGAACTACGACATGCTTGCGACCATTGCAGGAATAAGGCCGGCTGAACCGGGATTCAAATCAGTCGCAATCGAGCCTGCATTGGGAAAGCTTAAATTCATAAAAGGAAAGCTTCCCCATCCTGCCGGAACAATCACCTTCGATCTGAAGAGAGAAGGGGAGAATGGGCTCAGGGGGGAAATCACCCTGCCTGACGGCCTTACAGGCACCATTACCTGGAACGGCGCCTCCAGACCTCTCAGGGGAACTACCAGCATAAGCTTTTAATCCGGCTGAAAGAATAAAAAGAAGACAGGATCAATATTCTGAATCATAAACTGATATCCGAAATGAAGCAATTCCTGAACCTTACCATTGTTATTTTATTAACAACACATATTGCTTTTAACCAGGAGCACCCGTGGCAGGGAAAGTCAGCCGAGTTTTCCCATGGCAGGCTGAAGGTCTCTGAAAACAAAAGGTTCCTCGAATTCAGCGACGGAACTCCATTCTTTTACCTTGGGGACACGGGATGGGAGCTTTTTCACAGGCTTAGCAAGGCAGATGCTGAAAAATACCTTGAGAACCGCAGGGCGAAAGGATTTACGGTGATCCAGGCTGTTGTGCTTGCCGAGTTTGACGGTCTCAATACCCCGAATGTCGAGGGGAACAAGCCACTGTATGGCAATGATCCGCTCAAACCGAATGAAGCATATTTTCAGCATGTTGACTGGGTCATCAGGAAAGCAGCTGAAAAGGGGATTTTTATCGGCCTCCTTCCGACCTGGGGCGATAAAATCGACAAGCAGTGGGGGACCGGGCCGGTGATCTTCAACAAGGGGAATGCGGGCGCTTACGGAAAATGGATAGGCAGCCGGTACAGGGAGTTCCCGAACATCATCTGGATAATAGGCGGGGACCGCCCTGGCGGAGGGGATAATTTCCCTGTGTGGACTGCACTTGCCGAAGGAATAAAGTCAGCGGACAGCAACCATTTAATGACTTTTCACCCGTCGGGAGAGTCAAGTTCTTCCGACTGGTTCCAGGAAAGCAGCTGGCTCGACTTCAATATGTGCCAGACCGGGCATTCACAAAGAAGCTACTCAATATACAAAACACTGATAGTCAGGGACTATAACCTGACCCCTGTTAAGCCATGCTTTGACGGGGAGCCGAGGTATGAGGATCATCCCGTAGGGTGGAATCCGGATGTGCTCGGATGGTTCAACGATGGGGATATCCGGCAGTCGCTCTACTGGAACCTGTTCAGCGGGGCATTCGGTCATACCTACGGATGCCACCCGGTGTGGCAGATGAAGACCCCCGAACGGGAACCGATCAGCTATGCCCGCCATAACTGGTATGAGGCTGTCGATTTTCCCGGGGCGTTCGACCTGATCCACGCGCGCAGGCTGATGGAATCGAGGCCCTTCACTTCCAGGGTGCCTGACCAGTCACTGATAGTGCCATCGTACTATCCTGAAACCGACTATGTTACGGCTACCCGCGGTGATGGTTATGCATTTGTTTACTTTCCCACTGGATGGCCGGCTGAAATAATCCTCGACAAGATCGGCGCTGACACAATAAGGGTATCGTGGTTTGATCCAAGGACAGGGGAAATAAGTTCCTCCGGGTTGATCCCAGGGCACGGGACAAAGAAGTTCGTTCCTCCTTCCGGCGGCAGGGGGAATGACTGGGTCCTGATCCTCGACGACGCTTCCAGGGGCTTCAAGGACCCCGATTACTCCCACCGGCCGGAATAGTGGCTTTTCACTATCAACTGGCCCCGGGATGGCAGCCGGATCGTTGTTCTCGGCATACTGAAATTTTACTTTTGTCATATTAAACAGGCCGTTTGTCAAAATAATCATTGCATGGGACAATATCAAATTTTGCCTTGTCAGATCATCAGAAACACCTGGATTCCTGACCATTGCGTAATACATCACTTACCCCGGAAGCGCCAACTCCGGAAAAGCCCGTAAATTTTATCCACATTTTGACGAATGAACCAAAATCTGTGACCAATGTTTAATATTCAGTGACGGATGTCAATTTTTGATAGATTAACAACAGCGAACATATTGTCTTAATAACATAAATGGCTTTACGGCACTTGATCACTTATGTCTTATTTCTTAATTTTATGACCTCAGTGGGTCAATCCGGGAGATGGAAAGAACTGTAAGTACATATAAAGTAGATATCGGTAATAACCAGGTATTTGCTCCAGAAACCGGAGCGAAAATCGTTACCATGGATGATAATAAAAGTAATCCTCTGTTCGATAGTTTAGTTTCCGAAGGCGGGGAGAATTTCTTTCATTACATCAACTGGCTCGGTTTGTCAAAGGATCCCAACCTGATGATCCTTTCATCGATCCACCATTATTATTATGACTTCAATGATCTCAAGGGGGTCAGGACGCTGATCAATCTCAAGGAGCTGAACCAGATAAATCATGCCGATACGTTTCTGAACAACGTTTTCCGCGTACTTCCGCCGAAGGCCAGCTTTATCGGCTGCTTTAAAGACAATAAGATACACAGTGGTATTGCCGTTCCTCTATACCAGTCATTCAAGTTCCTGAACAACCTTATCAACATCATTGATTCAAAGACCGACAGGTTTATGTCGCGCAGGGATGTCATAAAGCTTCTTGAATCACACAATTTCAGGATCGTCGATATGACAGAGATCAACAAGATCACCTATTTCTGCGCCGAAAGCTCCAAAAAACCGGCCTAGCCTGCCGGCTGTAATTATTGACCGGACCCCGCTTCGTAAAAGTCACATTCCATTCAGTTTCTCCGGCATTTTCATAAAAACACGCGTTCCGGGCCCCAAAATCACCAGGCATTTTTAAGGATTTCCGGGGAAAAAGCGAATTTTCATCCAATTGTCACCGCCATTAGTCAAAAGTCAAAAATCAGGATTCCATCTCTCAAA
>DCFQ01000105.1:7961-55806 GCA_002319915.1 Bacteroidales bacterium UBA1800
CTTCGGTCAAAACATCAAATTCTGACATAAATAAAGGCCCGGTTTTGACATAGTGCCATTTTGGTATGTTAAACGTCATTTCCCCTTTGACATTCGTAGGTATTCCAGGGACGAACAATCCCCTGTAACGCCGCATTTTGCCATTAGTTGGGCTTTACCCACTTGTGGGGAAGTTTCCCAAACCCTACTTTTATTTCGTCTAAAAACCAAGTGAAATGGAAAATGCAATACTTCTTGAAAGAACAAAAACATTTGAAAATCATCTAAACCATAACCTTGATGTAAATCGCAGCTCAAAGACAGGGATAAATCCGGCAATGGAAACTGTTGCCAGGGAGGCCGGTGAGGATTTCAGAGAATACATCAGCTGGATTGGCTTCTCAAAGGAGCCTGAGCTCATGGTTTTGTCATCAATGCACCATTATTATTATGATCACAACGATATGAAAGGTGTAAAGGTGCTGGTAAACCTGAAAAAACTGAATCACATCAAGCATCTTGAGAGCTTCCTGCACACCCTTTATAATATACTCGATCCGAAGACCCACTTAATAGGATGCTTCAGGACCACCCACCACAAGAGTAACGGCGCCGTAATGAACCAGTCTGGCAAGTTCATCAACGGCATCATCAACATCCTGGATTCAAAAACCGACAGGAACATGACGAAACATGGGGCGATCAAGCTTCTCGAAACCCACGGGTTCAAAGTGACTGACCTGACCGAGATCAAGGGCGTTACCTACTTCTGGGCCCAGAATATCAGGACAACCGGTGAATAAATCCCTCTATTTTCCGGGTATCATATAACATTGGTTTGACTGTTTCGTTTTTTATAAGATATTTGCGGTAGGAAGTTTGATAAATCCGGAATAATAACCTATGGATATTTTTAGCACACTCATCCGGCTGAAAATCATACCTTTCATTGAAAAATGGAATCTTGCCAACTTAATCCTCGGATTGATTGACATAATGGCAATTGCCGTTGCATTTGAGATTGCCTATCTTATTAACTACAGCGAATACCAGGGACTCTTTTTCTTTGAAAGGAGGGACATGACCCTTCTGTTCTTCGGCGTACTGCCCTTGTGGCTGATCACCCTGTATATAATAAAGGTGACCGAGATCCCGAGAACAAAGCGCTACAGGACGCTGCTTTTCGAATACATTCAATCGGTAATGGCCATTTCGATGGTTCTGCTGGTCTATTACTTTGTTTTCAAACTCTCTTACCTTTCCAGGCTCTTCCTCATCGAATTTGCCGTTCTCGGGTTCATGTTCCTGTTCCTGGCAAGAACGGTTGAGTACAAGGTCTTCAAGATATACAGGGCGAAAGGGTTCAACTATGTAAACATTGTCCTGATCGCAGATGAATCAGCCATCCCGTTCATTGAAAGCCTGCGGGCAAACATCGACTGGGGCTACAGGGTCACCTTCATGTTTACCAGTTCACCCCAGATAATTGAGAAATACGGGAAAATATTCAAGATTCTGCCCGAAAAGACCAAAATGATCCTTCACGAGCTCATGGAAATTGACATGATCGACGAGGTGCTCTATTACAAGAAGGAGATCTCCTCATCGGAAGTCAGGAATACAATCAGGTCGTGTGAGGAGCTCGGTGTTGTTTTCAGGATGAAATTCGATCTTATCCAGCTCAACCTCACAAATGCATTCACCGCCTATATCGGAAATGACAAATTCCTTACATTCATAAATGTACCATATAAGCCATTCGCACTGGCCGCAAAAAAATTCATGGATGTAAGCTTGTCTATCATCCTTGTGATCATTTTATCACCTGCCATGCTGCTGATTGCGCTCATGGTAAAATTCACCTCAAAGGGGCCGGTGATATACAAGCAGGCAAGGGTCGGCTTGAGAGGCAGGCAGTTTGACCTGTATAAATTCAGGACCATGGTGGCCAATGCCGACAAGATCCGGACCGACCTCGAATCGAAAAATGAGATGGACGGCCCCGTGTTCAAGATAAAGGAAGACCCCAGGGTGACCGGCATCGGAAAGGTTCTCAGAAAGACCGGGCTGGATGAGCTGCCCCAGCTGATAAACGTCCTGAAAGGCGAAATGTCGCTCATCGGACCCCGTCCACCATTAAAAAGCGAGACCGAAAAATACAAAAGATGGCAGTTGAGACGTTTATCAGTAAAACCGGGACTTTCGTGCTTCTGGCAGATCATCCCAGACAGGAATAATGTCAAATTCGAGAAATGGATGGAGATGGATCTTGCCTATATTGACAATTGGTCACCTCGGTTGGATTTTATAATTTTGATTAAAACAATAAAAACTGTCTTTCAGAGATCAGGAGTTTGAAATATTACAACCTTACTTATGGAAAACAAACCAAAACTAATACTTTTAAGAGCGTCTGTTTTAGTTCTTATGGCACTTGCCGTTTCCTGCGTGCCAACGAAAAAGCTGAGTTATTTCACCGACATTAACGAGCTTGAGGAACCGGTGGCTAATCCCAAGCTCCAGAAAATAATACAACCGTTCGACAGATTATATATAAGGGTGCTAAGCACTGACCCCCAGACCAGCCAGATATTCAACTTCTCTGAAGACAGCAGGTACGATCTTTCGGGATCCCTCGTCGGTTATCTGGTTACCGACAAAGGCGCTATCAACTTCCCGTTCGTAGGCGATATCGTGGTGGGCGGTATGACCACATCACAGGCTGCCGCAAAGATCCAGAAAGCACTTAACGAACTTGTTCCGAACACCTCGACCATCGTTAAGCTGGTCGACAACAAGGTGTCAGTCCTCGGGGAGGTCCAGAACCAGGGATCATTTACCTTCTCGCAGGAAAAGCTGTCAATTTATGAGGCCCTTGCACTGGGAGGAGGAATGACAAGGTACGGGAACAGGAAAAATGTGATCCTGATACGCCAGGAGGGCGACAAGATCATGCATCACAAGTTGAACCTCTCTGACTCGAAAATTGCCAGCAGCGATTACTATTATATAATGCCGAACGATGTGGTGGTGGTTGAACCTTTGAAATCAGTCTCCACAAGCTACGCAAACAATACGATCTCGCTCCTGCTTTCATCAGTCGCAACACTAGTCACAGTATTAATATTTTTCAGAACGTATTAAACCAAATCAAAATGCCCAATTCTGTTGATCCAAATTCTTCGATTGCACCACTGAAATACTTTCTCCTTAAGGTAGCTGCACTTAAATACCTGTATATTACCTTATTGATCCTGTTTTTGGGTGCTGCTTTCCTTTATAATAAATATTCATCAAAAGTATACGAAGCCTCTTCATCACTGAGCCCGGTCGAAAACAAGACCTCATCGATCCTGAGCTCGAACCAGCTATTCGGAGGCATTGAATCGCTCCAGAATATCAATAACATAGAGAACGATATCACAAATCTCAACTCCTTCGCACTCGTATACTCCACAGTGACTGCAATGAACCTGGAAGTGAGCTATTTCCGTGAAAAGCAGGGATTCCTGAAGCAGACCGAAGAACTGTTTGGGAAATCCCCGGTGATCGTTTATATCGACAAATCACATATCCAGCCCATCGATGCCAAGATATTCATTTCAATAGTCAATGAATCTAATTACAGGATCAACATCAATGCCAAGGAGGTATCATTGTACAACTATGTGGACAATGTAATCATCAGCGAGAAAAATACCATTTTGGTCGACACTGTATGCAAGTTCAATGAAACGGTCCAGAACAGGTATTTTAAGTTTTCCGTGTCCCGGAATCCGGATTACGTTAACCGCATTTCGGCGAACCCTGTCAAATACTATATCAAGTTCAATCATCTCGATTACCTCGCAAAACGCTACCTCAAGAGCCTCAAGGTCGAAAAGATCTCTCCGCTGGCATCCATTATAAGTATCAAATTCAGTGAGAACAATCTTGAGAAGTCGATCCAGTTCCTGAATCAGTTCCTCAATTCTTTCCTTAACGACAACCTTAACAAAAAGAACAAGATAGCAAGGAGCACAGTCGATTTCATCGACAAGCAGCTGTCGGAGATGTCCGACACGCTGAACCAGTCGGAGTCACAGTTAAGGAATTACAGGTCCTCGAACCAGGTCATGGACCTGAGCTTCCAGGGTCAGAGGACATATGAACAGCTGACCGCAATCCAGACTGAACGCGCAAACCTGCAGGTCCAGGAAAGGTACTTCAAGTATGTGATCAACTACTTCAAGGCAAACCAGGATATGGCAGGAGTAGCTCCGCCGTCATCGATGAATGTCACCGATCCCATAACCAATAACCTGATCACCGAGCTCTACAATCTCAATGCACAGAGGTCGAGCATCACAACCGGCACAAGCACCGACAAGAACCTATTCCTCGGCCAGATTGACAACAAAATAAGGCTTCAGCGCCAGTCAATAATCGAAAACTTTACCAACAACCTGAATACACTAACCCTTTCGCTGAATGAACTCGATTACCGCGAAAACAAGCTGTCGAAACAGATCACGCAGCTGCCTAAGACGGAGATGAACATGGTGGGTCTGCAGCGGAAATTCAACCTCAGCAGTTCAATTTACACATACCTTCTCCAGAAGAGGTCGGAAGCCGCCATTTCGCTTGCTGCCAATTACCCCGACTATGAGATACTGGAGCCGGCCAGGGAGATCACTTCGAGAGTGACATCCCCGAAAAAGCTTGTGAATTACATGATGGGAATTATTTTCGGTTTGCTTTTCCCCACACTCTTCCTGGTGATCAGAGACTTCTTCGATGACAAGATCCGAAGCATCAACGATGCCGAATACCTGCTGCACCGGTCAGTCCTCAGCGTGATTTACTCCAACAACCTCAAGAGCGAATCGGTGGTTGCCGAGTTCCCGAAATCCGCAATCTCGGAATCGTTCAGGAACCTAAGGAGCACGCTGTTCCTTAAGACCGATCATGAACAGTCGAAGGTGATACTGATTACATCTTCACAGCCGCAGGACGGGAAGAGCTTTGTTTCCCTCAACCTCGCTTCATCGATTGCATCCGTGGGATACAAGACCATCCTGATCGACTGTGACCTCCGGCGTCCAACTCTTCACATCAAGCTGAGGGAAGAGAACAATGTAGGGGTGAGCAACTTCATGATAAAGAAGGTAAATGCCGATGAAATAATAAGGAATACAGCCTATAACAACCTCGATTTCATATCGGCCGGGCCGGTGCTTCCGAACCCGTCGGAAATGATCGAATCAGGCGTCCTGGATAATCTGGTAAGCTACCTTAAGACCAAATACGATTACGTCATCATCGACACGACACCGGTCGGAATTGTGGCTGATGCCATTCTGATGATGAAGTATGCGTCGAAGGTGCTGATGATCATAAGGAACAACTATACCCGGAAGGATATATTTGTGAATGTCATTAACAATCTCAAGACCAACAAACTGGCGAACTACGACATTGTTTACAATGACCTTAACCTGCACAAGAGCTCGTACAGGCATTACAGCAATTATTACATAAAGAACTAAAGTAAAGAAATTCAATCAGGCAACTTAAATAGCAACAAATTATCATTAATTAACAATATGGATCAGATAGTAATTAGGGAACAGATCAGGGATTATATTCATCAGACCACGTTTGCTGAAAAAGAAAAAATAAAAAATGACTCCCTGATATTCAAAGAAGGATACTTCGACTCAATGGGTTTCGTTGTATTGATTTCATTTCTTGAAGAAAACTTCGGTGTTAAAACGACTGATGCTGATCTGATTGAAGACAACTTTGAATCCATAAACGCCATCACAGAATTCATTGTCCGGAAAAAAAGTAACTGATCATGTGCGGAGTCGCAGGGATAATTGATTACCGCGGCCAAAAAATCAGCAGCTCTCTTGTTGAGAAAATGCTGCGTTCCATAAATTACCGCGGCCCGGACGAAAGCGGTGTTTACATCTCCCCAGTAGCGGCACTTGGAAATGTGCGTCTTAGCATAGTCGACCTCGCCGGCGGCCAGCAACCTCTTTCTGATCCGTCAGGAAGGTACTGGATCGTGTTCAACGGCGAAATCTTCAACTATCCGGAGCTCAGGCAGGACCTGAGATCCAAAGGCTGTTCGTTCAACACCCAGTCCGACACGGAGGTCCTGGTCCAGCTATATGCCACCTACGGTAAAAAGTGCCTGTCGATGGTGAACGGGCAGTTCGCTTTCGCGATCTGGGATAAAATGGAGGAAGAACTGTTCATAGCCCGTGACAGGATCGGGATACGCCCGCTGTTCTACAATCTCACTGACGGCGTTTTGTCGTTTGCTTCGGAAATAAAGGCTCTCCTGGTCCAGGATCATATCAAAAGGGAGCTTTCCCATAAGAACCTTTCCCAGGTATTCACATTCTGGACGACCATTACGCCAAATACGGTATTCGAGGATATTTTTGAGCTTTCCCCTGGTCATTGCATGACCTTTAGCAGGAAGGGATTAAAGATTGAGAAGTTCTGGGATCTTTCGTTCGGGAAGAGGCAAAGCAACAGCAGCCTCGACCAGGTAATTGGCGAGTTAAACGAACTGTTCAGTGATGCGGTCAGGATAAGGCTGAGAGCCGATGTCGAAGTTGCAGCATACCTCAGCGGAGGCATCGATTCAAGCACAACAGTTGCCTATATTAAGGAAATTGAACCCGGAATACTGAATACCTTCTCGATCGGGTTTGAAGAGAAGGATTTTGATGAAAGCTCCTATCAGAATGAGGCTGTCAGCTTCCTGAAAACAAAGCACAAATCGATCCGCTGCTCCCCGGAAGATATTTCCGAGAGCTTCCCAAGGGTGGTCTGGCATACCGAGATACCTCTTACACGCACCGCCCCTGCTCCAATGTTCCTCCTCTCGAAGCTTGTCCGCGACAACAATATCAAGGTGGTCATTACCGGGGAAGGGGCAGACGAGATGCTTGCGGGATACGATATCTTCAAGGAAGCGAAGATCAGAAGGTTCTGGGCTTCCCAGCCCGATTCGGCACTCAGGCCCAGGCTCCTGACGAAGCTCTACCCCTACCTGCCCCAGATGAAGCAGGCAAATCCTGCCATCCTCAGGATGTTTTACGGGTATAAGCTTCAGGAGACTGATAATCCTTACTATTCGCACCTTTTGAGATGGAATAATTCCAACCATATCAAGAAGCATTTTTCCGAGCAGATCAAGTCGGAGATCAATGGATATTCGCCTTTTGAAAGTCTTGAAAGACAGATACCTCCGGACTTCGGAAAGCTTGATTACCTCGAGAAGGCTCAGTGGCTCGAAACGACCGTCTTCATGTCGGGTTACCTGCTCTCATCGCAGGGCGACCGCATGGCGATGGCAAATTCGGTTGAAGGAAGATACCCTTTCCTCGATTATCGCGTTATCGAGTTCTGCAACAGCCTGCCCGGGGATCTCAAGCTGAACGGGTTGAATGAGAAGTATCTCCTGAAGAAGATGATGAAGGACAGGATCCCCGAATCTATCATCAAACGCTCCAAGCAGGCTTACAGGGCCCCGATCAAGAGTGCTTTCTTTCTTGAAAAACGGCCCGCATATGTTGATGAAATGGTCTCTCCTGATTTTTTCAGGAAAGCCGGGATATTCAATTACGAATCCGTATCTGCCCTATTTGCCAAGATAAAGCAGACCGGCAAAACATCGGAGATTGAAGACATGATCATCTCCTCGGTGATCTCGGCCCATCTGCTCCACAAGCTTTTTATCGAGAACGACTCATTCGTTTCCGTCGATCAGAAACTAAACAATCATAAAACCATAAGGGAATCTAAATAACTAATCATGGAAATCCGAAAACCTTTTTCTAAAGAAATCATTCTTCTCGAAGATCCGGAAACTGTTGTTAAAAATCTAACAACGAAGCTATATAATGATGTTGTACACTCCTTCAGGAGGAACGGTGCCGTGATAGGTATCAGCGGCGGCATCGATTCATCGGTGTGCCTGGCGCTGTCCGTCCGGGCCTTCGGGCCTGAAAAGGTACTCGGTATCATGATGCCTGAAAAGGACTCCGATCCTGAAAGCGAGACTTTTGCACTGGAACTGGCACAAAAGTACGGTGTCAGAACCCTGAAGGAAAATATCACCGAAGCATTGTCGGGTTTCAGGTGCTACGAAAGGCGCGACGAAGCGGTTAAACGGGTTTTCCCGGAATATGATCCCAAAATCTATAAGATGAAGATCGGCATAAGGCAGAGCGGACTATATAATAACCTCCCGCCGCTTTTCACCGTCACCATTGTGGACCAGGAAGGCAACTCAAGGGATAAGATGCTGAATGCCAGGGATTATCTCCAGATCGTCGCAGCTTCGAACTTCAAGCAGAGGACCAGGATGTCTATCCTTTACTACCATGCCGAAGCCCTACACTTTTCAGTGATCGGTACGCCGAACAAGCATGAACAGGAGCAGGGATTTTTCGTAAAATATGGTGACGGCGGGGCTGATGTGATGCCAATAGGGAATCTCTATAAAACCCAGGTCTATCAGCTGGCCAGGCACCTTGGCGTCCCTGAAAGCATTATCAGCAGGACACCCACTACCGACACATACCCGGCTTCACAGACGCAGGAGGAATTCTTCTACCAGCTTCCTTTCAAGCTGATGGACCTCTTCTGGTTTGGCTTCGAAAACGGGTACGCACCCGCAGAAGTGGCAAAGGTGATGGATGAAACAGAGGACCGCGTGGAAGCGATGTTCAGGAATTTCGAAAGGAAAAGGAACACAACATCCTACCTTCGCATGCCGCCGGTGCGCGACTATAACCCGCAGTAATTTTTAACGGATCAGCAAGGGTCCGGAATCAATAGAATTATTTCACCCGGTACGTTGATAAGCGACCGGGTGATCTGTTTCTGACAGGTCAGGGCAGGGATTTTACGAACAATGCTTCCCTGTTACAGCAATGAATAGAATAACAACACAATACCGGACCGATCAAATACGTTTCATCAATCAGAAAGACTATCAGAATAACTTTCAGAAAATTGGTTTCGGGCATAATCCGGCAGACAAGGATTGAATTATTATAAAGAACTTCTTTAGAATGAACGCGTTTGACTATTTTTTCGAGAAGAGCTCCAGGCTTGAGAAGCCATTTCTTGCAGGCAAGGAATCGGTTACATTCACACAGCTGCATAAATCGTCCCTCAGCATAGCCAACTACCTTCAGTACGAAGTGGGACAAAAAAGGAACATCTTCCTTCTATCGGCAAATAACCTGTTCTTCCTTAAGATCTATTTTGCCATCCTCAAATCGGGCAATGTGTGCATACCCCTTGACCCTAATATTGAGAAGGATAACTTCAGCTTCATTTCAGGATTGACAGACCCGGCCCTTATTTTCCTGACAAAGGATATCGAGAAAAGACTCGGGCTGAATTCGGAAAAGTGTGTAACCCCTGACAACCTTGATAAGCTTGAGCACAATGAATTTCCATTCTCCGATGAAAACGGGTTTGACAAGGAGAATTGTGCTGAGATAATATTCACATCGGGATCGACCGGCATTCCGAAAGGTGTGATGATCTCTCACAAGAACCTCATTGCGAATACGGAATCGATAATTACATACCTGAAGCTTACACAGGATGACCGGATCCTTGTTTTCCTGCCCTTCTATTACTGCTACGGACTCTCCCTTCTCCATACGCACCTGCGGGTGGGCGGATCGATAGTGTTCAATAATTCCTTCATATTCCTCGGGACAGTGATCAACAATCTCCTCGAGTACAAGTGCACAGGGTTTGCTGGCGTGCCGAGCCATTTCCAGATACTGCTCAGGAAATCTGACAGCTTCAGGAATACAAAGTTCCCGGATCTTAAATATGTGACGCAGGCAGGCGGAAAGCTCGCACCGATATTTATCGATGAGTTCCGCTCAAGCTTCCCGGAAGTGAAGTTCTTTGTGATGTACGGTCAGACGGAAGCAACTGCAAGGCTTTCGTACCTTCCCCCCGAACTGTATGAAGCGAAGAGGGGCTCGATGGGGAAAGGCATACCCGGTGTAGAGCTGAAGGTGGTCGATGAGAACGGCGATCCGATAAAGCCGGGAGAAACAGGGGAAGTGATAGCCATGGGAGACAATATCATGATCGGGTATTTCGGTGATGAGGAGACGACCAGGGGGACCATCATTGACGGATGGCTCCATACGGGTGACCTAGGGACAGTAGATGACGATGGCTACATCTTCCTGACTGCCAGGCAGAAAGAGATTATCAAAGTTGGTGGGAAGAGAGTGAGCCCCAAGGAAATTGAGGCGGTAATACTTGAACTCCCTGAGATAGTCGATTGTACGGTCGACGGAGTGGAGGATGAGCTTCAGGGAGAAGCTTTAAGGGCAACAATAGTCTACAGGCCCGAAGTCGGAAAGGATTCTATCCTGGAAAAGGTCAGGCAGCAATGCGCCGATCACCTTGCCCTCTATAAAGTTCCAAAAATATTCGTATTAAAGGAGAACCTGGTGATCAGTGCTACCGGGAAAAAAATTAAAGGAAAGCTTTAAAATGACGATCGACCATATTTGCTTTGCGGTCAAGAATTTAGAGGAAGGGATTTCCTATTGGGAGCAGGTGTTCGGATATAGACAAATGACCGAAATAGTCGAGAACACCCTTCAGAAGGTAAAAGTTGTATTCCTGGAAAAGAGCGACAGCCTGCTGATAAAGCTTATCGAACCGAAGGAGGACAACCTCTCACTTGTCAACTTTGTCAACAGGGGAGGCGGGTTCCACCATGTCTGCTTTAAGTGCAGGGAAATAAATGAAGGTGTGGCCGAACTTAAGAAAAAGGGGCTGATCAGCCTTGTCTCACCTCAACCCGGCGAGGCGTTCAATAATCACGAAATAGCTTTTCTCCTCGGCAAATACGGTTTGAATATTGAGCTTATCGACACCAGCGAAAAAGCTGCCCTCCGCTAGCTTATCCCGAAATGTTTCTTGATCATTCCGACTGATTCCGGGACCGACAGGTTGTTGGTCTTAAGGAACCCCGGATTCTGCCTGAACAACAGCTTCTGAATGCTCATGTTGGAAACCACCTTTGCTGGATTTCCGAATATTACCGAATTGTCGGGGAAATTTCCTCTCACCACACTGCCGGCGCCAATGATGCAGTTGTTCCCGATGGTTGTATTCAGTAAAATGATGCAGTTGATCCCGATAAAAACGTTGTTGCCGATCTTGATCTTTCCAAAGACGCCCCCTCCCAGTTCCTCATCAAAGCACCAGGTCGACCCGTCGTGGGTAATGAACTCGGTCCCCGCCGCTATGGCAACATGATCACCGATCTCAATCAGGTAAGGCTCGGTTGAAAATGCAAAAGTGTTGACACGGCAATCCTTGCCGATCTTAACGCCCTGTGACCGCAGGTATTCAATACGCCTCGGCTCGCTTGACTTTTCGAGGATCTTTTTGTTCAGGTACTTGAAAACAGATGAAATAGCGCCCATTGTTATTATTATTTATTCAATATTTCCTTCAATGACATCGATTACAAATTTACTAAACTTCGGTGCTACACCGGCAGCAAATTGTTTGACAGGGTGAGAATTATTTTCACTAAAGGCATGCCTTTCAGGTAAATAGAGCTCTCCCTCAGTCTCATATTTATAGAAATCCCAGACAAAGATATTGTCTCCCTTCTCATCCCATTCATTCACTACCCAGTCATGGAATTCCAGGGTTCTCAGGGCTTCGTCCTCAGATATATGGCTTCTAACATGCACTGCCGGAGTCCAGACAATAAACTTCGTATTGCCGAATTCATGTATCTTTTTCTTCAATGCATCATACTGAAGCTTGTAATTCTCAAGGCGTTTCTGGTACGAATTGATGTCTGGAACCCCGGTATCCGGTAATATCTTGCTTACAGGGTAGCAATGCTTGAAAATTATCACATCATATTGCCTTGTAAGTATCTCAAGGGTGTCCTCCTTCAGGAACGGCTCATCTCCTGCATGCCTGACCCAGATATTGTAATAGTCGAAAGGATAATTGTTCCATCCGTACGGGAACTCTTTGGGAAAGAACCTCTCGGATATCTGGTAATCGGTCCGGTTCCGCGAGTTGTACGAACGGAAATATTTAAGCACATCACCTTTCCCGGTGATCTTGAATACATATTTGTTAGTTTTCCCCATCCATACGTTCCACCCGGTACTATGGTGCAGGAAAATTATCTTTTTCATTCAGATTCCTGGTTTGCTTTTTATAATTCCTTTACTGGGCCCATTTGGGCGAATTGCTGTCAGTGTTTTGCAGCGCCTGAACTCCCGGGCTCTGTTAAAGCCGTATAGTCTTTGGCCATGGTTTCCGCCATCACGTCCCAGCTTATCTGTTCGGATCTTATCAATGCGCCTTCTTTCAGGGACCTGAGGTGATTTTTGTCGGAGACAAGACGTGATATTGCCTTGTTAAATCCCGATATGCTTCCGGCTGGTGATTCGAGGGGAACTTTTATCCCGCAAGTTTCGTTGACCGCTATGCTCATCCCGAAGGCATCGTGGCATATTACCGGAAGCCCCATGGAAAGAGCCTCAGGTATTACGCTCGATGTAGCTTCCTGGATGCTTGTATGCACAAGAAAATCAGCATTGTCCATCAGCTGAAAAACCTCTCTGTGATTTACACTGCCGACGAGCTTTACATTAGGGATACCCAGCTTGCGGATCTCACCGGCCACTTTTTCTTCAAGGGGACCGGTACCTATAATAATGAAATCACAGTTATTGGTTATGAACTCGTCATTTTTTATAGCCTTTAGGAGGATCGACGGCGCTTTGAAATCGTCGAGCCTGCCGCACCATATACCGGTCAGCTTCTGTTCACGCCTTTCATCAGGGCCCTTCTTCCCGGATCTGTGACTGGTGCCGACATCAAGCATTATTTTAATTTCCGCACGGGACCTTCTCCTGAACCTCCTTAAGTCCTCACCCGAGAAAGTATAGATGACAGATGCCCGTTTCATGGCTTTCCCGATCCTTGACCCGAGCTCGTACTGTAGAAGGTTCGAAGTTCTTCGTATTATTGACATTAGGATCGACTTCCCCGACAGCAGGCTGTTGTATCTCATGGGAAAGGATGATGTTCCTCCGGTCGGGCCCCACACAAAGGGAAGATCTGTCTGCCAGAGGTATCCCGGTTCGCGGAACGTGATCTGTGTAAGCTGATGGACCACATCGAACTTCTCGGTCGCATGCATCCTTAAGGCTGCCCTGAGAACCTCCTTCTGCCAGAATTTGTATCCCAAATAGTAAAGGACCGGTAATCCAACGGGGCTCAGCTTGCTGAAAAGGTAATTGACCCTGCTGATCGTCCTGGTGATCTTCGGGTCATCGATATTGATAAATTCAATCCCGCTTATCCGGGGAGAAACCTTAAAATATTCATTCACAGCATCCACATAGCTTGTAGGCCTGAACTGGCTTCCGCTGGCAAAGAACACGAACACATCATGGTATTTCGAAAGTCGTGTCACGATATTCCAGCCAACGGCGCTTTCAGACCCTTTCACGGGGGATAGCTCATGGGCGACGACCAGGATTTTCAATCTTTTGCTCACTGTCATGCAGCCCTTTCCGATCAGTAGTTCCTGAAAATTTCCTGATGATCCGCAGCAACCTTGTCCCAGCTGAACAGCTCCGTTGCCCTTTCCTTTGCACGGCGTGCATTTTCATTCAGTGTCCCTGTCTCTTTCAGGGAGGTCTCGATCGCATTCCTGAGGGATTCCGTGTTGCCTTTCCCGAAAAGCAGTGCCGTATCGGAAACCGCGAAAATATTCTCCTTTATATCGCTGCAGATAATGGGAGTCCCGATCCCCATGACATTAAGGATCACGGGTGAGAGGCCTTCCACATCCGAGGGCTGGATATAGCAGTAGGCATTTTTCATAAGCCTCAGGGTATCATCCCCGTATACATAACCGAGCGACATGATCCTGCTGTCTTTTGTCGAGAGCAGCTTCTTTTCATAATCAGATGGATTGGGTGATCCCCCTACCAGAACAAGCTTCTTCTCGGTATTGACTCTTTCAAAAGCGGGAATAAGGTAATGCAGTCCCTTGTCGGGGATAAACCTGCCGACGAAAAGGAAAAAGCCCTTTTTCGTTATACCGAATTTTTTGAAAACTTCATCATTGTCTTCAAACTCCGAAACGTCGCTCCCGAACGGGATGAATAAATACTTTCGCCTGAATTTGCCTTCAAAAAGCGCCTTTGCATAAACATTGTCAAAGATCACCTGGTTGGGCAGATAGGCTGTAAGGAATGATGAAGCCCTGAGGAACAATTTGCCGTACCATGGCCATTTTTCCCTGTTCCAGTCAACCCCGTCCTGGCTTATGAATACTTTTTTGCCTGCAAGCCGCAGAAAGAGAGCCCAGATGCTGTTGCCTCCATTCTGAATGTGAACGATTTTGCCGGTATTCCTGAAAATTATGTGAAAGGTCGATCTGCAGGAATGATAAAGGGTATCGAGCCCCTTATGCCTGAATGTTTTGAAATTGATGATCCTCACACCCTTGTATTCGGTGCAAAGCGGTTCCTGCCCCGGGTAGAGCCTGTTGTAACCCGTTACGGTGTGGCCAAGCTTCACCAGGCGGGGGAAGAGCTCGATTGCGAACTTATCGGCACCGGCACATCCTTCCCGCAGCGGGATTGACCTGAACCCGAAAGCGGCTATCCTTAATTTATCCTTCTCTTTACTCATAAAAATTCACCCAATCTCTTTATATGCAGATTGCCACATCAGTGAAACATAAATGCGATGAATTCCGGTTATGACAGGTAACCCTGGTAATATTCTTTTACGTACTCCCTAAGGGCTATTCTCCAATCGCGCATTATGTTCAGGTTCCTGATCTCCAGCTTCCTGTTAACCAGCCGTTCGCAAGGGGGCCTCTCGGCAAAATAAATATCCTTGAAGTAATCGGAGCCGACAGGTGTCAGCTTCACGCTCTCCTTCAGGCCAAGGATCGAAAGGAGCTCCTGTGCCACCTCCAGCCTGCTTGTCTGACCTCCGCAAACCATATTGTACAATCCCCAATACTCTTTGTTGATCAATAATTTGACATTCTTTGCGAAATCATGGGTAAAAGTCGGCGTCCCGTCCTTGTCGTCCACGATGAAAAGTTCCTTTTTGCCGTCCTTGAGCTGCTTCATCAGCTTCTGGATGAACTTCTTGTCCTTCTTCGGCCCTGCTCCCATCATCCAACCGGCCCTGCATACGAGAAATCTCCTGGCGTTTTCCACCACAAACCTTTCTCCCATATATTTTGAACGGGCGTAGACACCCAGCGGGTTGGGCTGGTCCCAGTCGTCATACAGTTCCTTCTTGCCGTCAAAGATCCCTGCCGTGCATATGTAAAGGAGCGGGATGTCCAGGGTATTTGCCAGATATACAGCGTTCTCAACAGCGAGGGTATTCGTATTGTATGTCTCATCTGCATTCTTTTCACAGAATTCGAGATCGGTATATGCCCCAAGGTGGAAGAGGTAATCCGGCCCGAAATCGAACACGTCCTTTTTGTAGGCTTCGAAATCCCTGAAATCCAGGAAGTCCAGCCATGGTTCATTGACATCCTTGTCGGTGCATTTGATGATGTAATCATCCTTGAACTGAACGTGAAATGCTTCACCAAGCATACCACCGCAACCGGCAATGTAAATTTTCTTTTTCATAAAAACTGTAAGATTTATTGTTTCATTTTCTCTCCTTAATAACCTTTGCAGGAATGCCGCCTACTATCGAAAAAGGCGGTACGTCCCTGTTCACAACGCTGCCGGCTGCGATAATGCTGTTCCTGCCGATTGTGACCCCATCGAGGATGACCGATCGTGAGCCTACCCATACTCCCTCCTCCACTTTCACCCCTTTGCGGGTTTCACCCTGCACCACGACAGGAAGTTCAGGATCGTCGAATTTGTGGTTCTCTGAAAACAGGTACACGCCCGGGCCGAATATTGTGTCATTTCCGATCGAGACCCTTCCTCTCACCTGGATGAAGCAATTCTGAGCTATACCGACATTGTTGCCGATCGTCAATCCGATCCCGAGATCCCGTATTACTCCTGTGCATTCAATAATGGTGTTTTTCTGGATCGAGACATTATTGCCAATCGTGACTCCTTCCCTCGAGAGGGCGTTGATCTCGACATAATCACCAAGAGTTAACGTCTTCCCGGCCCGGATCTTATTCCGGTACTTTAATTTTGTATGTTTCCCGAGGAAGATCAGACCGACCGATGATCCCAAAAATGGCTTGATCAGTAATCCCCTGGCTACCGAGCAGAACTTAAGCCAGGTGAAGGAGATCAGATCATGATTGCTCAGATTGCTGTCGAGCTGATAGCCTGATTTCCCCAGCTTTGCAATGATCCTGTTAAGAAATCTTCTTATCCACGACATTGTTAAATACCTCCATCAATTTTTTATAATGATTATCCACACTGAAATGCTCCTGTGCAAAATCATACGCCTTTTCCGAGAATTCGATGTATCCGGCCTCAGGAATGCTGGCTGCCGATCTCACCGCGCTCCCGAGAGATTCAGGGCTGCCCGAACGGAACAGGAATCCGTTCCTGTTGTTCTCAATCAGCTCCGGAATGCCTGCAATATCAGCGCCTATCACCGGTTTCCCGTAATTATAGGCTTCTATTATGGATAACGGATTGTTTTCATAGCACTCGGAAGGCATTATCACAAAAAATGCATTCCGGATGAGTTCCTCAAGCTCCAAGCCGGTCTTGAATCCAACATAATCGATATTGCTGTTCTTCCTGGCGGAGCTTTGAACAATCTCAAGCATAGGTCCGCCCCCGGCAATCTTAAGTTTCTGATCCTTAATCTTTTCAAAGGTCGAAATAAGGGTCCCAAGGCCCTTTTCCTTGGAAAGCCTTCCGAAATAAAGGAAGTAGTCACCTTTCACAAAATCTTTTTTCGCTTCCTCATTTGTAAAATTATAGAGCTGGGTAAATTTCCCCCGGAACCTGTCATTGAATTCCAGGTGCTTGTTCTTGCTAAACTTGCTGACAAAAATATAGTGGTCGATATACCTTAGCGGACTCTCAAAGTATTTCCAGAAATAGGCTTCAGCAGTGACCATTATACTCTGGAGGAGATTCCCGTCCTTGCACCTGTTCCTTGTGCAGTGGAAATAGCGCTTGTCGCTGCAAAGCTCGCAAACCTGCCCATGTCTGTTGATCAGGGTGTTGACCGGGCAAATCAGCCTGTAGTCATGGACTGTATGCACAATGGGAATTCCGTGTTTCTTAAGCACTTTAAGTATCGATACCGAGAGTACGGCATAAAACAGGTGAACATGGGCAACATCCGGCCTGTGGTCAGTAAGCAGCTGATCGAGCTTCCGTGCTGCCTCCCTGTTGTAAATGTATGCGGGGATGTTGGTTATCTTTTTTAAAAGGGACAGATTCCTGAAACCGCTTATCGATGTGAAGTACTTCTCAAATTCGGTTGGCAGATTCCTGGGATCGGCAGAACTGAAAAAACTGACCTCATGCCCCCGTTCCCTGAGTAACCTGGCAGTATTGAAATAGACCGTTTCAGAGCCTCCTCTCCGGAAGTGGCATGCGTTTATGAGCAATACTTTCATTTTCGTTCTGTCAATTGGATACTGGTAATTCCTTATTCTCCGCTAATTCGATAAAAGCTTCCCGTAAGCTTCATAAAACCTGCTTATCATCCTGTCAAGGGAAAACTCCTCCCCGATCCTGAGCTTACCCCTCGCACCCATCTCCTGCCGCAATTTGTCGTCATCCAGTATTTCTGATATCCGGCGTGCCAGTTCCTGGGGATCCGACTGCCTTATCAGGTAACCAGTCCCGCCGTCTATTACAAGCTCGGCCGTGCCTCCGCCGAGAGTCGCGATGACCGGCTTTCCGGATGCCATGTATTCAAGAATCGAATTTGAGATTCCTTCGGTGAAAGTGATCAGCACCCCAATATCCAGCAGCCGTATCATCGACTCCACATCCGACCTCTTGCCAAGAAGTTTGAAATATTCGGAATACTGCGGGTCGACAAGCCTTGCTGACATTTCGGAATCGGTGTCCTTGCCGATTGCGATAAAAGTGACATCCTTCCTCTCATGCAGGACCAGGTGAGCCCCCCGGTAGAATGTCGGGTAGTCCTTAAAGTCGGAAAAGGAGGCCACCATACCCACTGCAAAACGGGTAGTGATCCCAAGGGCTTCCCTCCAGGTCTCCGGCGATTCAAGATTATCCGTTCTGCGGAAATCGAACCCGTTGTTAATAACGAGGCTCCTTTTGACCGGAGCTTTATACGCTGTAAGTCCTGCCAGCGAATTTCCAACTACCAGGTCGGCAAAGGGGAAGGTGAGCCTTGCCCTAAGCAAGGGCTTCCTGAATAATTTCCTGTTATCGGGACAATCGTTAACCATCCCGTTCACGATTTTTATCCCGAGCAGTTTACAGACCACTGCACTGTAGACTGCTGTCATGCTGTCCCATGAGTGGACAATATCAGGCTTCACTTCCCTGCAAATCCTGTAAAGCCCGGCGAAGACCGACAGGTCCTTCCTCGACTTCCTGATCAGGTAATGGATACTCACATTCATGCCGAAAATATCCTTGTAATGAACGTCCCTGCTCATTAGCACCAGATCGACCGTCACATCATCCTTTCGCGTGAGGCCTTTTATCAGTTCAACCAGTCTCCGTTCCTTGCCTCCTGATGCCAGGCAGTCGATAAAATAGAGGATCTTCATGAGTGGAATTTCGGGTTACCGGTTAGTTTCAGCTGCTGAATGATCGATGCTCCTGTGGAAGACCCGGCTTATCTGTTCAAGAGCCTTACCGGTTTCTGCAATATTGTTGAAGTTCTCAAGTGCACAGGCTCTCCCCATATTTCCGACCCTCCTTGCGAGCTCAAAATCTCCGGTTATCCTCCCGAGAGTTGCGGTAATTGAATCTTCATTGCAATCGCATAAGAATGCGTTTTCCCCGTCGCGAAGATATTTTTCAATCTCCCCTACTTTAGTGGCCAGCAGCGGTTTCCCGGCGGCCAGGTACTCCCCGAGCTTCGTCGAGAATCCATAAGTGGCCTGCAGGCTCACAGGGCGTGTGAAAACAAAAATATCAGCATCCTGCAGGATTTCGGTCATTTCCTCCCGGCCTTTGTACCCGTGCAACAAAACTTTTTCACCCAGGCCCAGGCCGGCGATCAGATCCCTGATACCGCGGCCGGTAGCCTCATCACTTGCCCTGCCGTACAGGTTTAGTGTAAACTCAGGATGATTGCCGCTGATCCTCGAGAAGGCCTTTATCAGGATATCGACACCCTCCTTTTTGTTGTCAATTTCGCCCGAGAAGACAATCTTATGGCTCGGCGGGCCGCTCTTATGTTCAAACCTCTCCACGTCAACCACCATCGGAACAAGGATCACGGGCTTCCTGTAATGGAAATCCTCCTTAAAATACTTGTAAAGATAGTCGGTGATCACAAGCAACCCGTCAAAGTTCCTGTAATGGAAATCCATGAAGAAGGTCTTATATATCTTTTTGTTACCCATGTCGGCAATCCTGACCAGCGGATGTTCGGTCTCCTCCTTCAGGAAAAGCGAACCTTTCAGGATCGAGACGACCCTGATCACGATTGCTGTCCAGGTATCAGATGAATAATAGATCATAACGGTCTTCCTGCTGGCCTTCGAGAAGCAGAATGACATTACCATAAAATACTTGGAGACTTCCTCGAGAGCTCTCGACAGCCTGCTGCCAGATTTTTCCGTCGAACGGTAAAGATGTGAATACCTGATCCCCTCAAATGTCCCGTTCAGCGGATTCTTATCCGTATCACCGGCCTGCCTGAACTTAAACAGGGTCAGCACCTCCGCGTCGAGGTGATTTACGATGAATCCCTTGCACAGGCTTATGATCCTGTTTGTTCCCGCCATTCCATGCGGGAACGGTTCGGAAGTGATATACAGTATCTTATCGATTCTTTTCTCTTTCATCCGGTGTATCAGAGAAATTTTATCTCGGCTGAATCCTTTCAGGGTGCTTATTTTCAGCTATTGAACTCCTTTCCGAACTCCCTGCCGAAACGTCTCATGTGGAACTTGGCGTCCATTACGACAAAGTCGCCGTCAAAATTAAATGTATGAGTCCCGTTAAGCTTTTTTATCCAGTTTGGTTCAGCCCTGGTTATGAATTCTTCTTTATATCCGGTTTCGGACAATTCAGTGATCCGGTTAATGTTGACAGCCCTTCCGTATGCGCCGGTGCAATCCTGCGAGGGCCGGTAAAGCTTTCCCCCGTAATTGAAGATCCTGCCTGCCGGCCTCGATCGCCCGATATCTGTAACAACCGGGTTGAGCGGATGGCTTTTCCACCGGCCCGAAAGGAAGTCATCGGAATAGAAAAGGAACAGCTCATTATAGGCTGTTTCCGGATCATTAAGTTCATCTATCGATGTAAAGAGCCACCATTTGCCGCCCTTAAAGAATAATGTTGAATCGACGGCGGCAACGTTTTCCACAATATTCATCGAAAACTCCCATTCCGAAGGGAACCCGGTGCACTCGAAAAGCTGGATGGCATTGCTCCCCTTCGTTTCAGGGATCATGTAGTATTTCCCGCCGTGTGAGAAGACAAAAGGGTATGACAAATGGTATGGTCTCTCTATGATCTTCCTGCTTGAAAGCATTTTCCCGTCCGGTGAGATCCGTATCAGCGATAAATGGGCCTTGCCGGTCTTATAAGGCAGCTCCTCCACGAAAAGATTGTACCCGTCATTATCCGAAATGACGAACGGATCAGCCCAGAAAAAACCTGTTGGAGGCTTCAGTACCCTAAATTTCCCCGGGATAGCCGGGAAGGGATCCTTTTTTATGCTGTAAAGAATGAACCATTTGTCCCTGTTAAGGTATAAGATCCTGTCGGAAAGGTTATTGATTACACCGGCAATCAGGTTTGACACAATGTGTAAAGGCCCGGGAGCCGTAACATACCTGCTGTCTATTATCTCAGGGCTCCTGCCATACCTGTCGGCAAGGCGGTCGGGTAACCGGGGTCCTTCATCGCGGATACCCCTGACGATCCTTGGGATGATCAGGGCCGCAACCCCGTATGCCTGGCCAAGGTTCCTCCTCACAGATGATGAAAGCACTGGCACGGATGTCCGGTTGATAACCTCCGGTTTCGGTGATCCTTTGCGAAGAATCGTCACATAACAGGTCATCCCGGGCATCTTCTTCACCACTTCCCAGTAAGCCGGCGGGATCTGCCTGTCATACAAGCTGTTGCCGATACTGAAAGAGATCACGCCAAATTCCGGAATATCATATTTAAGATCAGCAGGATCCTCCAGCCCGAAATTCAGGAGGAGATCGATGCTGCCAACCAACGTGTCAGAACTGCCACCCGGTCCGGCTTCCACGCCCTCCGGCTTCTCCCGGTTCACGATCATCAGAGGGTCCCTTGCAAGCTTCCTGATGTCGATTAGGGAGTCGTAATTAATCCCGCGGCTGTAAAGCGACCTGTCAAGCTTCTGATAAATATTATATGCGCGGGAGTATCCGTTTTTACGTGATCCGGCCATGTCACCTCCCGTAATAATGAGGCAGCTGACATCGGCAAGGTCAAGCTGTGTCAGCCGTTCAATGATCCGGTACTGCCATCTGCAGACCATCACGGATTCGACAATAACTCCTATGTTCAGCTTTCCAGGCACAAATCTGTTCTTAACACAAAATAATTAAACGGGATACAGTTTCGGCGATTTTCAATGATTCAGGATTAATGGGTTTCTTCCCTGTCTTTTACCCCGTTCCACTTGTTGCTGAGCTTTGCGACTCCCGAGATCAGCTTCAGCACTCTCCATGAGGTATTGGCAACCTTGTAATCCTTGTCTATGTCCTTATAACCCTTGTTCTCTTCGAACTCACTGACTACTATGTGGATACTGTTCAGCACTACCTGCTCGTCAAATCCTGTAAGTATTATGGTTCCCGCATCCTGGGCCTCTGGACGCTCCATCGACTGCCTGAGTGATATTGCCGGGAAACCGAGAATTGCAGACTCCTCGCTTATTGTCCCCGAGTCGGAAATGGTACAGTAAGCATTCATCTGCAGATATATATAGTCAAGGATGCCGAAAGGCTTGTGGAACTGGATAAGCGGGTTTGTGACCTTTTCTCCGAAAAGCTCCAGCCGCTTCCTCGTCCTGGGATGGGTTGAAACTATGATGGGAATAGAATATTCATCAGCCAGCTTGTTGAGTACCGCGATAATCTTCTTCAGGTTTTCCCGGACGTCCACATTCTCTTCCCTGTGTGTTGACACGAGGAAATAGCGTTTGGGGACAAGGTTAAGGCCCTCAAGCACCCGGGATTGGTTTATCTTTGGAAGATAATAATCGAGAACCTCTTTTAAAGGACTGCCTGTCAGGTATATGCGCCTGTGCGGGAGCCCCTCTGAGATAAGGTGGCGTCTTGCGTGCTCGGTATATACGAGGTTAAAATCGGCGATGTGATCGATGATCCTCCTGTTTGTTTCCTCAGGTACATTGAAATCGAAACACCTGTTCCCTGCTTCCATGTGGAAAACAGGAATATGCAGACGCTTTGCCATATACGCCGCGAGGCATGAGTTCGTATCCCCGAGGACCAGCACCGCGTCAGGATTCTCCTTTTTCAGGACAGCCTCCGACTTACTCATGATATCACCTACCGACTTACCCAGCGAGCTGGTGTCGACCTCGAGGAAATAATCGGGCTTCCTCAGTTCAAGGTCCTTGAAGAAGATCTCGTTAAGCTCATAGTCATAATTCTGCCCCGTGTGAACAATTATATGATTGTGAAATTCGTCCAGCCTTGCCATTGTCCGCGACAACCTGATGATCTCAGGCCTTGTGCCGACGAATGTCATTATTTTAAGTCTGTTGTCTTGCATGGAATGAGGTTGAGGTTGAGGTTGAGGTTAAGGGGTAGCTGTTATACTGCTTCAAAAAACGTATCAGGATCATCGGGATCGAAAAACTCGTTTATCCAGAATAGCGTAAGAAGCTCACTGTTTCCGACATTCTTTATATTATGCGTGTACCACACGGGCATATCAACAAACGAAGGTTCTGGACCTGAAAGCCTGAAGCTGAGCTTTTCGGTGGTCCCGATCCTGCGCATTTCGATCAGGGCTTCACCTTCGATCACTATGAATCTCTCAACCTTGCGCGTGTGAAAATGGTTGCCCCTTGTAATGCCGGGCAAGGTGGTCGAGAATGAAAACTGCCCGCCGTTCAGGCTTTTTACCGATTCAACAAACGCGCCCCGGTTGTCGGTGTTCTTCTTAAGACCTACCGGGAAAAAGGAACCGTTATCAATAAAGCTTCGGAAAGTATTGAAAAGGTTCAGTTCAAACCTGTTTCTCAGGTCCGGGAATATATATTGCCTCAAGTAAAGGTCGGAAAAACCTTCAAGAGATGAAAGGATTTCCGAAACGCTTTTCTGCGAAGTGCTCTCCACATGACAGGTGCTTATCTTTGAAGTCCTGTCAGGATCGGATATTTTCCCGTAGATATACTCTGCCAGCTCATTTACGTGAATCAGCGGAAGCTTCGAATCGACCTGTATCGCCGGTTTCTGGCCGTGAGTCAGCTGGTAACAGAAAGTCGCCACCACCGAATTGTAGAAGGGATTTCCGAAAGGTCCGAAGACGTTTGGAATGACGAGGCCGGTAAACCTGGCATCATTCTTTCCGGCCCATTTTTCGAGCAGGTTCCTGCCTTCAAGCTTTGACCTGCCGTACGGATTGTCATTTTTCTCCTGGACTGAGGAGGAAAACAGGATATGAGGGGTGCTCCCCGTGTCTTCAAGAGCTTGTATCAGCCTGGTCACCAATGAAATATTCGTGTCGTACAATGTCAGCGGATCGGCATGCCGGTTGACAGCCGCAAGGTGAACGACGACATCACAGTTCGTGACAAAATCCTTCATTTTTCCAGGATCATTGAAGAACTCATCACGAAAAGGAACTATGCTGACGGATTCTTTCTTCTGAATGAGAAAATTGAAGAGATTGGTCCCGACAAATCCCGACTGGCCGGTAATTCCAATTTTAAGCATTATTATTTTTTGATTGTTTTATTAACAGCAATTGTCACCTGCAGAGGCGAATAGATCATTTGTTGCTAACTGATAACTTTTTGACATCATTCCAGATAAAGTCTATTTTCAGGAGAAGCTCTTTAGTCTCTTCAAGGCTCAACCGGTGGGTGTTGTGTGATGTGTATTCATCCATCTGCGATATCTGGGTCTCACCTTCAATGAAGTACCTGTTGTAGTTGAGATCACGGGTATCGGCCGGTATCCGGTAATAGGAGCCCAGGTCGATGGTCTTGACCATCTCCTCGCGGTTGATCAGCGTTTCATAGAGCTTCTCACCATGGCGGGTGCCAATGATCCTTAGCTCACTATCTGACTTGTAGAGCTCAAGAAGCGCTTTTGCCAGCGTATCAATGGTAGAGGCGGGCGCCTTCTGGACGAAAATATCGCCCGGCTCGCCATTCTGGAAAGCAAAAAGTACGAGATCGACGGCATCGTCAAGGGTCATCATGAACCTCGTCATGTTCGGGTCGGTGATCGTGAGCGGCTTTCCTTTCATGATCTGTTCGACAAAAAGCGGGATGACCGAGCCCCTTGAAGCCATGACATTTCCGTATCTTGTCCCGCAGAAAACTATCCCCGAGTTATTCAGGTTCCTGGATTTTGCAACCATCACCTTTTCACTGAGCGCTTTCGACATTCCCATGGCATTGATCGGGTAAACCGCCTTGTCGGTGCTCAGGACGATAACCCTTTTGACATTATTCTCGACAGCCGCATTCAGGACGTTCTCGCATCCGAGAACATTGGTCCTGACAGCTTCAGTCGGGAAAAACTCACACGATGGCACCTGCTTCAATGCAGCAGCATGAAAGGTAAAATCAACACCTTTCATCGCATTCCTGATGCTCTCAGAATCCCGGACATCCCCGATATAGTACTTTATCTTTGGCAGGTTGTAATGCTGGCGCATGTCATCCTGCTTTTTCTCGTCGCGGCTGAAAATCCTTATTTCACCGATATCCGTATTTAAGAACCTGTTTAATACTGCATTACCAAAGGATCCTGTTCCCCCAGTAATTAGAAGTGTCTTGTTTTTGAACATATTAGCTGGTTATTTTTAAGAATCAAATAGTGAAGCGGTCCGGCGGCTCCGGCAAATGATCATGACTCTGCCGGCTGGATCTCAACAGGGGTACCGGTTTCAGGGACTTGCTTATCCTTGAAATATTTAAGGTAGATAACGGCAAGGATAATACCTATTTCGCTCAAATTGAAATCCACCATGGTCACATTTGCAAAACAAAATGAGAGGATACCGTAAAAGCTGCCCCAAAAGGCAAGTTTCCTTCCTACCCTCCATGAATCCCGGAGAAGAAAGAAGAGAGTGAGAAACAGGAATAGCGCTCCAATCACCCCGTAGAAATACAGGTATGACAGATAGCCGATGTGAATAACAGGGATACCTTTCAGAAGCTGAAGGACATCGACTCGTGTGGATGGCCCGACCCCAAACCAGGGGTGCTCGGGGAACTTCACCTGGAAAACATTCAGGGAGGTGAGCCTCGCTTTTGCGGATGCCATTTCATTCCCCTTTTCAAGAATGCGCTCATTGATCACCTTCTGAATATCAAAATCGTACGCCCTGGCAATCCCAACAACAAATCCAATGCTCACGACTAAGACGGCAAGAATGACAGCCTTTTTCCTGAACTCGATCTTTGAGTTGAAAAAGAGCTGGGAGAATACAATCAGGGCAGAGATCATTACATAGCGTGCCCTGGAGAGGAATGAAACGATCACCCCGCTTATGACGATAATCGGGAACCTGATCTTTTCATACTGAGAGCTGAGCAGAAGAGAGACCAGTATAGGGAAGCTTATCCCCAGGGAGTTCATATCGATCCAGCTGTAGATCGAGAATTTCCTGTTTTCCTGGAGATGGATCATATTGGTAAGGTTGTCCTTAATAATAGGCCCGATGAAAAAATACGGGAATTTGATCTGGATTACGGCAACAATCAATGACACGGTGACAACTGCGAATATTGAGATATTCATCTTGTTGATGATATCTTCATCGAACTTCATATTCTCAACGATGAAGAATACAAGGAATGCAAATACATTGACGTCTGACAGAATGAAGAGATACCAGTTCGTCGTTATCGGCACCAGGTGATTGATAAAAACTGAACCCAGGTGAAAACCCGTAAACAACAGAAAGAACCACAGATATCGCGGGAATTTTATCTTACCTGATACATAGTTGCTGATGAGCAGGTACAGCGCAGCCGGCAGCAAAAAAAGGATGACGATCTTGTTGATATAAGTCTTAAGCACCGATGTGGATATCCATGCCCAGAACGGATAAAAAGGTACCAATACAAGCAAGAAATTCTGCAGTGTTCTGTTCATGCCTTTCCTGTGAAAGTCTTTATTGAGTCAATAATCCGGTCGACATCGTCGTCGCCAAGCTCAAAATAGAGCGGAAGCCGGACAAGCTGTTCCGTATACATGTCGCTGTTTGGCAATTCCCTTCCGTCGTGCCTTATCTGGTAGTACTGGCTCTTATGGAGGCTAAGGTAATGAAAAACTGCCTGGATGCCATCATTTTTCAGATGGTCGATGAGACCTGTGCGCTGATCCAGGTCGCGGCATAAAAGGTAGAACATGTGTGCGTTGTTGGTCGCATAATCCGGAATATAAGGCACTTTGATACCACAATCGCGGCATACTCCGTTCAGCCTTTTGTAATATGACTCCCAGATATGTTTGCGTCTCGTCTGGATCATGTCCAGGTTTTCGATCTGGGCAAAAAGATATGCGGCAATTATTTCGGATGGCAGGAAAGAGGATCCGATATCGACCCATCCGTACTTGTTGACCTCTCCCCGGAAGAACTCCGACCTGTTGGTCCCCTTTTCCCAGATGATCTCGGCCCTTTTTACGAACCTGGTATCATTTATGGCCAGCATTCCCCCTTCGCCCGAATTTATATTCTTGGTCTCATGAAAGGAGAAAGAGGCGAGATGTCCGATCGAACCCAGCGCCCTGCCCTTATAGAAGGAATCGACAGACTGGGCTGCATCCTCGATCACAAGGATGCCGTACTTGTCGGCCAGGTTCATTATTGCATCCATGTCGCATGCTATCCCGGCATAATGGACCGGAACTATCGCCTTGGTCCTCGGGGTTATAAGCTGCTCAAGCTTGCTGATGTCCATATTGGGATTGAGTGTGCCGCTGTCGGCAAAAACGATGGTCGCCCCCTCCCTGACAAATGCCAGTGCGGTTGATACAAATGTATAGGACGGAATTATCACTTCGTCGCCCGGCCTGATATCGGCAAGGATTGCACACATTTCAAGGGCGTCGGTGCAGGATGTGGTCAGGAGTGTCTTCCTGAAGCCGTACTTTTCCTCAAAGAATTTCTGGCATTTCCTGGTGAACATTCCATTGCCCGATATCTTTCCGGAATTGATTGCCTGGTACATGTAATGCATCTCCTTACCTGTCAGGTAAGGCTTGTTAAACGGTATCTTCAGCTTATCCATAAGTGGTAAACATTTATAACATCCTTCACGCCGAAACCGATGGCCTCATAGAACCTGCACGCCTGGTGATTGTCCTTCTGAGTGGCGACTTCCGCTATCTTAATATTCCGGTCATGAAGATATAACAGGACCGAGTTCATGAGCTTTTTGCCAACGGATTTTCCTCTTGTATTTTCGTCAACGGCTATCAATCCTATCGTACCGGTGCCACCGGAGATCTTCAGGGTAACAAAACCTTTCTCTGCACCATCATCATCGTGGTAGACAAGGACCAGGTCAGAGATCTCTTTCCTTACCGATTTTACGATCCATTCGGTATACATCCGTTCAAATTCGTTGTTCCTGAAATTCGGATCGAGCCTGAACCGTGAACTGACGCCGCTTTCAAGGGCAAGCCTTACAAGCTCCGGCGAAGGATCTTTACTTTCATAGGCAGAGATTGAACCGGGCTGTTCAAAATCAAGGGTTTCAGGTACGGTTTTAAAATATGTGACCTTTGAATCAACCAGCTTTCCGGATGAGGCTTCAATAGTTTCCGAAGAGATAGTGTCGCCTGGATCCACAAAGCAGTAAAGAAGTCTGGTGCCATTTCCCCTGAGCTCCTCCACAAGGTTGTCAAGGTCGCCCTTCCGCAGGCCATTCGGCCTTATGGAACAAACCCTATAACCGAAAAAACCCGAATCCCAATCCAAAAACCTGCAGCTTTCCATCATGTGGTCCATCTATCCCAACATCAGCTTTTCAACCCTGCCGATCTGAACATCGGGATCACACAGCCTGAGGGCAAGGTCCCTGCAGTTCTCAATCATCCGGTCGTAGCCGTTTTCATCAATGGTCATCATGTTGAAGATCCCCTGGGCAAGGTCGTTGCTGTCCTTGAGCTTCGCGACATAACCGGTCTGTCCCGAAATTACAAGATCAAGCGCCACGCCCATTTCGAAACAGACAACGGGGGTACCGCACATGATCGACTGGTTTATCATCGAAGGACCGGAGTCTTCAACCGACGGGCAAAGGAAAACATCGGCAGCCTGGTAAGCTGAAGCAATACCATATGTATTGTCGACAAAGCCAAGATAGTGGTGATCGAAAGGCAGCGAGTCCTTGATCTCTTTTATTTCACGTCCCGCAATGAGGAGAAGGATCTTATCCTTCACACTGCTTCCCGAAAGCTTTTCGGACAATATCCTCAGGCTTTCGATGAGATACGACATCCCCTTACGCTTCTGTGACAAATATACCGATCCAAAGAATATCACTTTCCGGTCATTCCCGATCGACAGCTTCATTCTTGCTTCCGCTTTTGGCACAGGCTTGAATACCTCCTTATCCACAGGAAGAAGGATTTTGTGGATTATCTTGCTGCTGAACAAACTGCTCAATCTGACCTGGCGATACTGCCATTCGGAAGCCGAAATGATCTGGATCGGGGTCCTGTCGAAATATTTCTTTTTGACTTCCAGGTTCCTGTGGCTCAAATCATCAGGATCATCGGAAGAGAGCCCGGGGCACCTGCCGCACGAATTCCTGTAGCCTTGACAATTCCACGCATAATGACATCCGCCGGTGAAAGCTGCCATATCGTACAGCAACCAGTAGATCCTGGCATTTGTCTTTTTGTACAGTTCGTAGATATTCCTTGAATTAATGAAGTCCTTCGCAAACAGAATAAATATCACATCCGGCTTGAACCGGGCCATCTTCAGCAATTTCCGCGTGCTGTAAAACATCTTCTTCTCACTCAGTCCGTGGAAATGGTAATCCGGATTTGTCTGAAGGTTGTTGGCAAACTGTACATTGTTCCTGAACCGTGTCACCTTTTTCTTCCAGTTCAGGGCCAGGGCAGTCTCAAGGCTCTTAATACCTGCAGGATAACCCTCCTGGTAACTATTTGTAAGCAGCCGGACGTTGTGGCCCATCTTGATCAGTCCCCTGAAAAAGTCATAGCTGACTATACCGGATGTCTGCAACGGATTGTTACTGTTGATTATCAGAATGTTCATGTTCTATTTATTCCAGATTCCCTGTGCTTTGTTATTAATTAGTTTGAAATACTGAATCGGGGACCAGACCGAACTTATCGCTGACAATATGCAAGTGGAAAGGATGACTCCGTGAATGCCGATTTTCTTCCCCAGGAAAATCGATAATGGTATATTCAATATTGCCGCAAACAACCCGCTGTACAGCTGGAGCTTGATCTTCCCCACACCATTCAGGAACTGTGAAAATATTGCGCACCATCCGTTAATTATAACGTATAAAGCCATGATAATTGAAATCCCCAAAGGAACTATTATTTCCTTGCCAACCCAAACTTTGTAAATAAAGTTTGAAAAAATAAGCATAATCACTGTCCCGGCTGTGATCACCACCCAAAGAAGCACAAGGCTCTTCATGGTAACCTTTATCCATTGGATATCTTTCTTGACCCATGCTTCCGTGAAGGCGCTCCAGAACGGCAGCAGGATGATACTTTGTGCCATAAGCACAATCGAGAAGTATTTGTACGCTATGTTGTATGGAGTTACATTTTCAGGTCCGAAGAGCTGTGCGATGATGATATTGCTGGTCTGATATATGGCTATGGATGCTATCTGGATAATGAAGAACTTCAGGCCGAGGGTCATCAGCTGACGGGCATAAACAAACTTGACGAATTTAAATGATGGTGCAAATTTCTTATACTCACGATTGTAGAACCAAAGGCTGGATATCAGGAGAACAAGCACCGGCGCAAAGCCCAGGGCGGTCCCAAGATAGACCAGGTTGCCTTTTGCGGTCTTTGTCAGGATGTAAATGGTTATCAGCGAAAAAAGAGTTCCAAGGAGGTTGAATATTGAAGCTTTGGCGGGTTCCTGGTTGGCTGTAAGCACTGTTGTAAGCAGCTGCAGGATGAACTGCATGCAGAAAAAGACAAATACTATCAGGGCAAGGAGACTAAGCTCCCCTGCCATCTCCCTGGGAGCATTCAGGATAACCGCCCAGTTCAGTAACGGATTGATGCACGCGAACAGGACAAGCACGACTAATATTATAATACCCAGTATCGCGTATGTCGTGCTTACATAGATACGGGCAAGCTCATTCTGTCCGTGGGCAATTGCTTCAGCAAGGTTGTTGCGCAGGCCGTTCCCGAACCCGATATCAAAAAAGCCAAACCATGCAATGATCGAGCTCAGGGTAAGCCAGATGCCGTACTGGGTAGCATTCACATAATGAAGGGTAAGCGGAACCAGCACCAGGCTGGCGGCTATGCTGAGCCCCTTGATTATAAATGAGAATAATATGTTTTGCCTGGCTTTTACACTTCTTTCATGACCGTTTAAAAAGGTTTTTATCAATAACGATATAGAAGAAGGATGGAGAATTCTGACTGAATCGATGAAATTCATAAATATTTCCTGGAGAGATAATTAGCCTGATTATTCAGTTTGCAGGTTCACAAAAAGTCTTAGGGGGTACTTAAAGCTTCGCCCCGTCAGTCACACTGACCTGACCATTGAGATGGTACTGCAATTCCTGATTCTATTGGCTTTTTAACGCGCCAAAAAGAATTAAAGTATGTTAAAATTAATTTATGAGAAAATAATTCCTCCAGTAAAAAAAATCGGACATATTCCGGCCGCAACCGCCTGAAACGCCATGACAAATATAAATCAGGCAGCAATTTGAAAGATACCCGGGAAAAAACAATAAATTGACCACCGAAAAAGTTAAATTTATAAGGCTTCCGCATTCTTGGTCCTGGTTATGAAAAACTTCCTGCTTATAGTCTTATCGGCTTTTTGCATTTCCCTGAACGGGAATACCTATTATATAGACCCGTCAGGCAATGATATGTCAGGTGACGGATCGAAGAGCAATCCATGGAATTCACTGAGCTTCGCGTGCGGGAAGGTAACCGGTCCCGGCGATATTATCCATGTGAACCGCGGCGTCTACACCGAAAGCTCGGTTTGCAGGCTGGCGGAGGGGGTGAGCATTGAGGGTGATGGTAAAAGCTCGGTGATCAGGTCGCATTACCAGGACCCGGAGGTGTATGGTGAATTCCTGGTGCTTCTGTCCGGATCCCTGACCGACGGGAACCAGTCCATAAGCAAAATCAGGATCGATGGCGACAACCTTACCGGGTACCGGGCTATCCTTGTGTACAACAGGAACAATGTAAGCATTCATGATTGTGAAATAGTGGATTTCCTATATAGCGGGATATATTATGCCCATGGGTATACTACAGGCAACACTTTGTATAACAACACAATAAGCAATTGCGGCGGATGCATTCCGGCCAGGAGCAGCGGGCATCATTATAATGTAACGGTGAACCAGGTTGAAAAAATGCTCATATATAACAACGTCATCACTCAGAACCAGAGGCCCATTGGCTCAAATGGCGGCTGTATCGGCGGTACCGGGGGCCTCCGCGACAGCAGGATCTATAACAATACCGTGACCGCGCAACTGGCCAACGAGGTAAACTGGACATTTGCGTTTGAATTCTGGAACGTTCAGGGACTGGAGATGTCAGGGAATACCATCACAGGGACCATCGATTTCGGTAAGGAGTGTTCAAAGGGAAACTATGACTACACCCTCTACTTTCACCACAACACGGTCGGCTGGGATGAGGTTCAGGATGCAGTCACGGTAGTCGGGCTTGAACTGGAAAGGGTTTCAGAATCAGTCATAATCAGCGGCAACCTCTTCAAAGGGTTGGCTTACCCTGTCTACTTCTGCCAGTACGACGATACAACCTCATATACCCGTGACATATATATATATGACAATATTATCACGAATACCGGGAGGGTGAGCTCCCGTTATTCCTTCGGAATCTATTTTGAGACGACCGCTCCTCCTGCGCATGTCACAAATGTCAACATCTGGAACAACACCATAATTTCTTCGGGCAGATGGCCGGCCACCGATGGAATTCACCTGCCTTTGGGCCGGTATACGAACCGCATAAGCGTTTTAAACAATATTATCGTCGGTTTCAGGGCTTCACCTGTCCGGCTGAGGCTTCAGTCGCCGAAGGGCACCATTGACACCCTGACGATTGCGAACAACCTGTTCTTTGACAATGGCAACGGCAATGAAGTCAGGGTCGATAAAGTGAAACCGGTCAGCCTTATATTTGAAAACAATATCCTGGACCGGGACCCCGGTTTTGTATCGAGATCGGATTTTCACCTGCGGAAGGATTCTCCTGCAGCCGGTACAGGCAGGCACATACCCTCATTGCCTGAGGACAGGGAGAATAAGCCATTCACCACCCCCCCCAACATGGGAGCATATTCTGAGACCATCACTGTCGCCCCTGCAGCTGAAATTCCCTCAGATGCCCATTATACATTTAAGCTGGCATCTTACCTCTTCCTGTTTTTCCTCCGGCTCTGAGCTTTTTTTCCCTCGAAAATTACCGGAATAACACAAGGCGATAAAATAATTGGATGACGTTGGCGTTATAAATTTCGATGTTTGTCAATTTTTCATTGCTGTTTATCAACTAGTGATTGTTGAAAAATCACGGTAAGTATTTGCTCAAATCCTGCAGGTATTTATCAGGTAATTATTTATTTTAATAAAAATTAGTTAAGTTTGCAGGCGTCAAATCTTACTAAGTTAACCTAAGCTGTTGGTGAAAAAAACTTTACTTCTTTTCTTCTTATCGTTAACTTTGACCCTCTCGGGAACCACCTATTATGTGGCAACCGACGGGAATGATTCCAATCAGGGTACTATAGACCGTCCATTTGCCACCTGGCATAAACTCTCGTCCGTCATGAAGGCCGGAGATATTGCGTACATCAGGGGAGGTGTTTACCGTACGGACCTGCCCTCCTACACATCAGATTTCTGTTATTTTGGGGGTCTCAACGGGACTGCAGATAACCCCATCAGGATCTTTGCCTACCCGGGTGAAAAACCGGTACTGAACCTTGATAATGTAACTGTCACCTCCTCTTATACCTGGGGGCTGACACTGAATACCTGCAGTTACGTATGGCTCAAGGGACTCAGGGTGACCGGTCTGGCACAGCAGCCCGGCAATTTCAATTTTGGCATAGCCCTCATCAACTCAAGCAATAACACCGTTGAAAACTGTGAGGTTGATCATATCGGAGGGGTCGGCCTTTCATTAGGCGACAACTGCTCATACAACCTCATAAAGAATTGCGATTCACATCATAATGCTGATCCCCTTTCGTCGAGCGATCCCTATGGAGCCGCCGACGGATTTACCCAGACAGGGAACAACCAGTCGCACGATAATATATTCTCCGGGTGCAGATCGTACTGGAACTCGGATGACGGCTGGGATACATACGGGAACAACGGATTTATAACATACGAGAACTGCTGGGCATTCTGGAACGGATTTGTCCCAGGTACATTCACCCCGGCAGGTGACGGCTGTGGATTCAAGCTGGGTCCACCCACGTATGACCTCTCTTCCACCCTCCTCAGGACTGTCCAGAATTGCATCGCGTTTCAGAACAGGACCTGGGGTTTCATCGACAATAACGGTAAATGCATTGTTGAGCTATTCAATAACACCGCATACCAGAACGGCTATCTGGGAACTGATGTGGGAACGGGCGGTTTTCATTTTGATCAGACCGGAATCGCTTACAGGCTGATGAACAATGTTTCATATGACAATGTACAGCAAAATGCCATAATCGGATCTACGACTGATGAAAGCAATAATACCTGGGATGGTAAAGTATCCCTGTCTGCACAGGATTTCCTTACCCTCGACGCTACGGGGGTTGACGGATCAAGGCAATCCGACGGAAGCCTTCCTGTCCTTGATTTCCTTCATCTTTCCTCAGGCTCCGACCTGGTCGACGCCGGGGTGAATGTAGGAATTCCCTACAGCGGGGATGCTCCTGATCTCGGTGCCTATGAGACCGGATCGAATACGGTAGTCCCTGTGCCAGTCTATGTCAGTTCAGTTGTTCAGAATGCCTCTCCTTCAGTGATTGAGATATCCTATAACCTGAGCCTGGCGAACATTGTACCATCAACCGGCGCTTTCAGCGCGGCTGTTAACTCCTCCTCAAGGGGGATCACCAAAATCACAGTCGCGGGAAGCAAAGTTTCCCTCACATTGTCCTCTCCGGTGCTTTACGGGGATGCCGTGACGATTTCCTACACCCCGCCTTCAACAAACCCCATCCAGACGGCTTCGGGCGGAGCGGCTGAATCATTCTCATCACAGCGTGTTACGAATAATGTGGCCCAGATCCCGGTTCCGGCATATGTCAGCTCGGTGATCCAAAACTCCACCCCGTCAAGGCTTGACATAACTTTCAGCCTTGCCCTGACAAGCAGTGTGCCCTCCGCCGGTGCATTTGCGGTTACAGTGAACTCGGCTTCGAGAGCCGTGAATTCCGTGGCAATATCAGGATCAGTGGTAACTCTCACCCTTGCCAGCGCCGTGGCTTACGGCAACACTGTCACGGTTGCATATACCAGGCCGTCGTCAAGCCCGCTTCAGACCTCCCTCGGAGGACAGGTCGCCTCATTCAGCGCCCAGAAGGTTACCAATAATGTCGGCCCGGTCGCACCAACACTGACCAGCGCAAAAATTGAAAATGCTGCCCCGGCAAAGCTGGTGCTTACCTATAACCTTAGCCTGACATCAAGTACCCCTGCCTCATCATCATTCTCAGTCACCGTCAATTCGACTTCGAGAGCAGTTACGGCGGTGGCAGTGTCAGGAACTACGGTCACACTTACCCTTGCGAGCGCTGTGGCAAACGGAAATACGGTTAAGGTTTCGTATACGAAGCCGGCAACCAATCCGATCCTGACAACAGCCGGCGGGCAAGCCGCTTCCTTCACGGGACAGGCTGTCACAAATAATGTCCTGGTGGCAAATAATGCACCCGTCGTGGTGGTCAATTATAAATCTGAAGCATATTCAGGATTCGTGGAGGAGATTAACGCATCAGGCAGTCATGATTCGAACAATGATAAGCTGACATACAGTTGGGTAGTCCCGGCAAATATCTCGGTTTCATCGACTTCCGGGGCAGTCATCGAGTACCTCACGCCGGTGACTGATGCCAAGCGTACAGTCCAGTTTATTTTAAAGGTCAGCGACGGGAAAACCATTGAATCGAAATCGATACCAGTCGATATACTTCCGTACGAACCGAACCTGGATGTAGCTGAGATTGCTGATATCCAGGCCAGCGGATTCATTGGAACAAATTACCCCGGGAACATAATCGACGGTGATATCGGGACCATGTGGTCGGTGGATGGCGATGACCAATGGCTTGTTCTTACCCTGAAGGCACCTTTCAGTGTTCAGCATGTCAAGCTGGCTTTCCAGCCCGGACAAAAGAAAGAGTCAAATTTCGACATCCTCGGCTCGGAAGATATGGTCAACTGGGAACCCATCCTGACCAAAACAAACTCCTGCGCTTTCTCCGGTGACCTTCAGGTGTTTGATTTCCCGGCGTCAAAAGCAGCACAGGAATTCCGGTATATCAAGCTTGTCGGTCACGGCAATTCGACGGATACCTGGAATTATATCTCCGAATTCAGGATCTTCGGATACAAGCACAAAAATCCCTCGAGTTATGAGGAACAACCGGTAAAGATCTACCCGAATCCGGCGCGTGACTATTTCAATGTCAGGATCGAGGAAACTTCACTTGTTCATGATTACCTAAGGATTGTAAGCATGACCGGTAGCATACTCTTCGAAGAAAGGATCGATCCGGGCGTTAGCGAGCTGCGCGTTCCGATAAATCTTTTGAAGGGCGTTTATTTGCTGCAGATCGGAACCCGGAAACTGACGCTTTTCAGCCAGAAGCTGGTTGTCAGCAATTAAGTTCTGCTCCGGGATCAGAAAAGACCTTTTGGTCATCGATTCCCCGCAATCTTTTCAAGAGGCTGATTAAAAGTAGCTTTCCACACTAACGGGCCTTTGTGGTCCCATTGGCTCCAGATATTTGTTGTTACAGGTCACAAAGCACAGCATAAAGTAATACGCATGTGCCTTAACTACCATGGGCCTGCAGAGATTGATTTCCTTGAAGGGATTTATTGTGAGATAGTCAGATGCAGGAAGTGCAAGTTCTCATTCCAGAAATATGTCCTGACCGAGAGTAAACTCAGTGAGCAAATGGAAATGGACTCCGGAGCTGCAGCTTATTCCTTTTCTATTGCAAAATCGACCCTCCTGTTAAGCTTCCTGTCACCTTCGGTAAGATTAGGTGCAATGAACCTGGATGATCCGTATCCCTTTCCGATAAGCCGGGCAGGACTCACACCGTTAATGACAAGGTAATTTGCCATGGCATCGGCCCTTTTCTGGGTCAGAAGCTGGCTGGCTGCGGGAGCACCCTGGTTATCGCTGAATACGGCAAGTTCGAGCCTTAAGTTCGGGTATTTTGACAGGAATCCGAGGATCAGATCTAGAAACTGGGTGCCTTCGGAAGTGAGTGAAAAATCATTCTTCCTGAAAAAATTATCCGCGGAAAGCCCGAATGTCCTTTTCAGGTTATTCAGTTCCCTGGAGGCCGGATTATCAGGAATATATGTTACAATCCTTGCATTTTTAAATCCGAGGCTGGTCAGATCGTTGAAAGCTGGATAGGCTGCCATCAGGTTCAGCTCCTCATCAACCACATAACTGTAGGTCTTTCGCTCGGGGAAAAACATCTCCCTGATCGTATAGGCCGCGGGAACGTTCTTGAAAATAATATTGTCAGGATTAAGCCTGAGTTTTGTAGCTGCAATCTCGACACCGAATACCATGTCCTGGCTATAGTCTTTCTCAACGGAATAAATATCTGAAATGAAAGCATGATCGTAATCAAATATGTTTAGCCTCGGCGCCGTTTTTGCCACCTTCGAGTCGAAATCAGCCTTCAGCTGTTTATCCTCAAACACCTTAACCGGCTTCACGACGCAGGATTGCCTGATCACTCCGGTCTTGTCATCCCTTACGATGAGCCCGAGCCTGACAACATAGTCGCCCCTGGTGGCAAACTGGTGATTTATCTTGTTCCCCTCACTCCTGGTACCATCCCCGAAATCCCAGGTATAGTTCAGTATCTTTGATCCCCTGAATGTCGAGGAGAGTCCCTCGAAAGAAGCCTGGGCTCCCTTAAGCATTGATCCGGGTGAATTGATGACCGGTTGTTCGATCTCAGTCAGGTCAAGGTTATAGGATAATTTCGAGAAGATTACCCTGCCGGTGTTCTTCTCTACAACATCCAGCCGTACAGGGTATTTCCCGGGACCGGGGAAGCAGTGTTCAATGTTGAGTCCCGATTCTGCCGGGCCCTCGCCAAAGTTCCATACGAACTTGAAGAACCTGGAATCGATCTCGACCTTATTCTCATCTTTGAACACAAAACAGTACTGGTTTATCTTTTCTTCGTCACAGAAGAAAAGCTGGTGAATGTTCGTCCTGAAATGGTAGATGTCGACACTTTGCCCGGTTCTTCTCGATGAGAAAAAACCCTGACCCATGATCGAGTCGGTGGTAATCCCAAAATCGTCGAACGGCGAATTGACAGGCGGATCAATTGGAACCGGTTTCAACCATTTGCCATTAACCTGTTTGGTGTAAAAAATATCCTTTCCGCCCTTTCCCGGCAGACCATCGGATGAAAAGAACAGTCCTCCCTCGCTGCTTACGAAAGGATATGACTCACTGCCGCTGGTGTTGATTACCGGGCCAAGATTCACCGGCTCCTCCCAGTAATTTCCCTTCAGCTCGCAGTAGTAAAGGTCTGATCCGCCAAGCCCGGCCGGGTTATCTGAGGCAAAATAGAGTCTTCTGCCGTCAGGTGAAATGGCTGGAGTGGTAATATTATAGTATTCATTGTTAAACCTGAGATTCCTTACCTTTCCCCACTTCTTCCCTTCAAGCACGGCACTGAAGATCCCGAGCTTGTTCCTCTGCCCGATATTTGAACGCACTGAGCCGGAAGTTGTAATGTTTCTGGAAAAATAGGCCGTGTCCCCATTCTTCGTAAATGTGACCGGGCCATCGTTGAACTTGGTTCTGAGATCCTTTGAGAAGAGTTTCGGATCAGGCGAGTCATTGATACCCGCGGTATCAGTATAAATCAACTTGGACAGCCCCTTATTCTCTGATGTGAGGTAGTTGAGAAAGAAACTCGTGCTGCGGTCGGAACAGTAGACTATAACTTTTTTATAGTAAACCGGGGAAAATTCGTCATACTTCTGGGTGCTGATCCTGGCAAGGTTAACCGAATAGGTATTGGTTTGAGAATATATTCCCGAGTGGATCAGCAGCAAGGCAGTAATGGCTGGGATGAGTTTTCTTTTCATGATAAGTTATTAGAAGTTCAGAGGACCAACGGCTTCGATCTTGTAGCGGAACTCATATCTGAGCATAACCTCATGGGAACCGGAGCTGAAAGTTCTTAGTTTGTTGAAGTCAAAATCGTATGTATAAGCGAACCTCAGCTGATTGGTCAGCTGAAACTGGAACATGGCAGCCGCCGATCTGCTATTCCTGTAGGAGGCACCCAGCCATAACCGGTCAAGCAATTTAAAATGGGCATTGATGTCGTAGAGTATTTTGTTTTCAGGGGTATAAACAAGGAGTGCTGACGGGAAGAACTTGAAATTCTTCGAGATGTCAAAAACATAACCTGTGTTGAACAGGTACATATAATCTGAGAAGTTGTTCTTTATCACATATTTGTTCTTGTCGGTGTTGAATCTCTGCTCGAGCAGCTTTGGAATTGAAAACCCCGCAAAATAGTTCCTGACCGAATAATATAATCCAAAGCTGAAGTTCGGAACAATATACACCTTTGAATCTGCAAGATAATATTCATCTCCCGGGTCGATGACCACCAGGTCGGACCAGGCGGTGTTTGTCACAAAAAGCCCGGCTCCGAGGCCTAGTGAAAGGGTCCCGTTCTTTGTAGGGATCTTGTACGAATAATTGGTATTGAACTGTGTCTCTTTTGTGACACCGATCTTATCGTTCAAAACAGTCAATCCCAGCCCGAGCTTGTCGTTGAAAAACGGGGCATCCATTGCCAGGGTCATTGTTTCCGGGGCACCTTTTATACCTACCCATTGCTTGCGATAGAAGGCAGCTATATTCATAACTCCCCTGTTCCCTGCATATGCCGGATTTATTGAAAGCGGATTGAGCATATACTGGTTGGTCACCGGAATTAACTGCCCCCACAAGTTCATTGGTAACAGGAGGCAGCACAGCAGTTTTAAAACTCTTTTCATCTTATCGTCGTATTACAATATAACCGCTTATGGGTCTGTGATTGTCTGAATTAATTATTATAAAGTAAGTGTCGTCCGGCAGCGAATTGCCTTTGTAATCCTTCCCGTCCCAGCTATTGTCGTAGCTGTCGCTGGAAAAAACCATGGCTCCCCACCTGTTGAAAACCGTCAGGCTTGTTTTGCCGAGGGATTGGATGCCTTTCAGCACAAAATAATCGTTCCTTCCATCCATATTCGGGGTGATCATAGTCGGCAGGACCAGGTCGTTCACCATGATGGCGATCGTATCGGCAGCCTTTGGACAGACTCCGTTCGAAACGCTCCAGACCAGGATGTTATCCCCTAGCGAAAGATCAGAGATTATGCTTCCCGGGTCGTTTATGTTTTCAAAGGCACCGGTGCCGGTAATGACTTTCCACTCCCCGCCTTCTCCCGGATCAAGGGGACCTGCATTCAGTGTATCTTTGAAAGCATAATCGAGGATCCTGTCATTTCCTGCATTTGCCGATGGCATTTCCCTTACTTCTATGATCACTTTATCCGAATTGGTGCAACCCCAGACATCAGTCAGCCTGACCGTAAAGGTCGTGGTATTTCCCGGGGTGGCGACCGGATCATAGATCAGGGGATCATCCAGGAGATCCGTCGGGCTCCACATGAAAGATCCTGTTCCTGAGGCAGATAACTGCACCGAATTCCCTTGGCAAACTGTAAGGTCGGGTCCGGCACTGACTGCAGGAGGAGCATGAAATGTCACCTTTATAATATCGGTTGAAGAGCAATTGTCTTTAACCTCCGTCCATGCAAAATTATAATCACCAAATTGCGTAACAGTTACCAGTGCATCAGGATGATGTGCGTCCGGAGCGAAGACGACATTTCCCGATCCGCTTATTTTTGCCCACGTCCCGGTTCCCCCGCCGGGGATAGCGTTCAGCCTGAAATCCCTGTCGCACTCGTCCCCGCCCCTGCCGGCATTTGCGGACAATCCTTCACTGAAATTGACGCTGATAACGGAATTGCTTGAGCAGAATCCGTCAGTGACGGTCCATCGGAATGTATATGCGCCAAACTGGCTTACAGTAACCTGTGCAGTCGGGTCGCCGGGACCGGGAGTAAAAACAGCGTTTCCGGATCCCGTTGCCTTGCTCCATTCCCCGGTGTAAATTCCCGGGTCAGCGGAGAGATAAAATACCGGACCGCAATTATTTCCCCCCTGCCCTGCATCAGCAACAGGCACTTCGTGAAAATTGACACTCACTTCTGAACTGGCCGAACATGTACCGTTAGTGACTGTCCATGTAAATACTTTTGCACCATAAGCTGATACGCTGACAACTGCATCAGGCGAACCGGCATCGGGAATAAACGTTGCAGTGCCTGTTCCGGACGACATTGTCCAGGTCCCTGTGCCGGCAGATGGTGTATTTGCCGAAAGATCATATTCGAGTCCGCATACATTGTCATCATTACCGGCATTTGCTGAAGGCTGGCGGTAAAAATTGACCGTAATCTCATCATACGAGCTGCAGTTTCCTTCAGTCTCACTCCACCTGAACACGTATGTTCCATAGATTGTAACGGTCACTGTTGCAGACGGATTCGCTGCATTCGGTGAAAAAGAGGCATTTCCCGGCCCTGACATCTTCCTCCATTGACCTGTGCCATAAGATGAGACGGCGCCAAGGCTAAAACTAAGGCTGCATTCATCTCCCCCAGACCCCGCCTCCGACAGGGGACACGCAAGAGTGGTTGCAATCAGCCTTACCGGGCTGCCTTGCAGTACACCCCTGGTGTCGGCAGCAACTATAAAAATCGTATGCACCTGGTTTGGAGCAAGGCCGTCAATAACCAGCTGGAGTACTTTGCCTGCATCGCCCTTCTTAACTGAAAGGCTCCCCGATGCAACTTTTGTTCCTGACGGACCCAACAGGGCATTGATCCTTACATAGGAGGAGGTAAGCTGAGCCGAATTGTCGAAGTTATAGACGATGTAATAAACTGTGCCTGCCTTGGTGAGCCCGTAATTAACGGTAATGGAAACGTGATTGGTCCCTGACACCGATGGTGTCCCGGTCACCCATGATGGCTGAGCTTCAGCTCCTTCAGGAACTGTCATTAAGATCGGTGAAGCAATTGCTATTATTTTTGCCATTAATCTCATCACTGGTGCAGGATCATCTTCGGATCACGATATAACCGGTTGCAACTTTGCTCTTTTCTGGTTTAAGGATGAAAAAGTAAGTATCAGGAGGCAGCTCCTGGCCATTTATATCGGTGCCGTCCCAGCTGTTGTCATAACGTGAATTCTCGTAGACACGAGCACCCCATCTGTCGAAGACCGTAAGTGATGTAGTCCCGAGGGTCTGGATCCCCCTGATCATAAAATAGTCATTTTTACCATCCTGGTTCGGGGTAATCAATGTAGGTATTATGAGGTTATTAATTGTAATATTCACCGTATCAAGGGCATCGGGGCAAACGCCGTTCGATACAGTCCACAGGAAGCTGTTATTTCCCAGGGAAAGGTCGCTCACAGTCGCCGTGGCATCCTTGTCATCCGAAAACTGGCCGGTACCTGAAAGGATCGTCCATGACCCTTCGTTCGGGGAACTTACCGGGACAGCCTGCATTAGTGTTTCGAAAATATAATCGAGTTCCTGGTCTGGACCAGCATCTGCGACAGGCTTATCAAGCACCTCAACTACCACCTGGTCGGAGTTTTTGCAATTATACTGGTCAGTCAGGTTCACCGTAAATGTCGTGGTGACCAGCGGAGTAGCCAAAGGATTCTGTATCGCGGCATTGTTGAGAACATTTGCCGGCGTCCACAGGAATGTTCCCGATCCGGTCGCCGAAAGCTGAATGGAAGAGCCTTTGCAGACTGCGAGATCATCCCCGGCAGAAACAGCGGGAATATCATGGAATTTTACATTAATGATATCAGTGGTGGTGCACGTACTGTTCTGGACGGTCCAGAGGAAATCGTATGAGCCGAACTGCGAAACAGTCACGGTGGCATTGGGCTGGTTAGCATTCGGCGTAAAGGTTGCGGTTCCGGGTCCGGTCTGGAGCGACCAGGTCCCCGTTCCGGTAGTAAGGACCGCGTTAAGTGCAAAGTTCTTGTCGCACTCATCTCCTCCGCTGCCTGCGTTTGCAGAGGGTGACTGGATAAAGACAACACTGATCGAGGCGTTGCTGGAACAGCTTCCGTTGACCTCAGTCCACCTGAAGCTGTATGTCCCGTAAGCAGTTACGGTTACCCTGGCAGTGGCTGTTGTTGCATTTGGCGTGAATGTGGCCGTCCCCGGCCCGCTTACCCTTGTCCAGGTCCCTGTGCCCACACTGGGAACCGCCTTCAGGTTGAATTCAAGGCCGCAGTTGTTTCCCCCGGTGCCGGCATTTGCCACGGGCTGCTGATTAAAGTTAACCGTTACGGTTGCATTGCTGGAACAGGTCCCGTTAGTTTCCGTCCATCTGAAATCATATTGGCCATAAGTTGATACCGTTGCAGTAGCGGTCGCGGAATGCTCATCCGGAACATATGTGGCGGTTCCGGGGCCCGAAACAATTGTCCATGTACCCGTGCCGGCGCTTGGGACGGCATTGAAGACACGGGTCAGGTCGCACTCGTTGGCATCCGTACCCGCGTTCGCGACGGGCTGCTGGTAGAAATTGACAGTCACTGTACCGCTGCTTGAACATGGTCCGTTTGTCTCCGTCCACCTGAAAATATATGTGCCGTAAGCTGATACCGTTACAGTGGCGTTTGCAGCATTTGCATTGGGTGCGAATGCTGCCGTTCCCGGCCCGCTGACAACCGTCCACAGGCCTGTTCCGCTACTCGGGACGGCATTCAGCACAAAGTTGTGATCGCATTCGTTCCCCCCGGTGCCAGCATTTGCCACCGGTACGGTCAAAACATAAGCCAATGTGGAAGCGGTATCACGGCATCCATTTGAATTGGTTACAGTTAGACGGTAACGGCCGCTCATGGCCAGGGTAGCTGAGGCAGAGACCTGGGGACTCTGGACAGCTGAAGTGAAGATGTTCGGTCCGGTCCATGCATAAGTCGTCATTCCTGCAGGTCCGCCAGTCAGAGTCAGGGCGGAACCAACGCAAACCGGACCGTTGTTTGCCGCAGTCGCGAGCGGAATTGCTATAACGGTTATGGTACCGGTAGCGGAAGTCTGTGTGCATACCCCGGTGGTGTTCACCGTGTAGTTATAGATTCCCGCAACGGTCGGTGTCCCGCTGATGGTATATACACCTGCGTTGTAAACGCCTGTGACACCTGCCGGCAAACCGGTCACCGTGGCACCGGTCCCTCCGCCGGTAATTGAATATGTGATATTCGTGATGGGAGAACCGGCGCATACTGTCTGGTTATTTGTACCCACAGCAGATGTGAGTGTTATCACCGCATTCTGAGTAACATTTATTGTCCCGGTTGCATTGGTCTGGGAGCATGTCCCGGTTGTAGTCACAGTATAATTGAATGTGCCTGATACTGACGGAGTCCCGCTTATGGTATATGTCCCGCTGTTAAAGCTTCCTGAAACACCGGTAGGCAGGCCGGAGACATTTGCGCCAGTTCCGCCCCCGCCGATGGAGTAGGTTATTGTGGTTATGGGAGTGTTAAGACAAACTGTCTGATTATTGGTCCCGGCAGCCGATGTCAGGGAAATGGATGCATTTGGATTTGCCGTGATGGTCCCGTAAAGAGACAACGGGCTGCATGGAGCAGGCCCGGTAGTGGTGACTGTATACGGGAAAGTGCCGGCGACGGAAGGCGACCCGCTGATCGTGAGTACCCCGCTGTTGTAATTGTAATTCACTCCCGAGGGAAGACCTGACACCGTAGCTCCGGTGGCACCGCCTCCCACCGAATAGAGGATATTGGTAATCGCCATATTAACGCAGACACTCTGGTTGGTTGTTGCGATTGGCGAGGCGAGGGACAGAGTCGGATTGGCATTTACCGTAATAAATCCATTTACCAGCCCGTCACATCCAACGGGGCGAAGTACAAAGGTGAAAGATCCGTTTACGGAAGGAGATCCTGATAACGTGTAAATGTGGTTTATCAAATCAAGTGACCCGGTAACGCCTGCCGGAAGTCCTGTAGGTATCACGCCCGTAACGGTCGTAAGTGTGGCATAAACTATCGGAGTGATTGGAGTATTTATACAAACAGTCTGATTATCTGTACCTTGAGCTGAAGATAATACCATGCAGTTCTGAGCCTGGAGATCCAGGGATGCCAATAACAGAACTATAGCAACTAACGGGGTTTTTAAAGGTCTCATCAGGGTCTTGTATGTCCGGGTTATTTCTGGAAGTGAATCAGCATAATTTCAATTTCGTAAGTCGGTGGCAGGTCATCCGCATCCATATTAATTCTGCACGAATACCCGTCCGGAAGAAAGGTAACCTGGTATATAATAGACCTTCCATTCCAAACAGGTTCGCAAACGACGACAGGTTGCAGGATTGAACCTTTTGCTTTCTTTATGCTAAATTAAATAATAATTGGGAGAGTCAAAAGATTATTTGACCAATTAAGGAAATTAGTCCATAAACTATCTGGTTTCCAGATATGAAAAAGCCTGTGGCATGTTACTCATCCGCAGGCATATCTTATTAATCACAGTCCCGGAAATCCTTTAACGGACCCCCGGGCCCTTGCTTCAGTCTGAATGATCCCGGTCCTAAACTACTTTTTATATTTGGCAACACGCTGATCACTGATCACTCCCTGCCAGTTCAGGCCAAACCCGAAATCGTAAGTGTTCCCGTCACTGTCGGTGTAGCATTTCATATCACGCGGGACATCCTCATTCTGCTCTTCGACCGTTTTCATATTGGCAGGCATCTGGAAAGGCAGCAGTGCGGAAGGTTCCGAAGCGCCTGTTAAAATATCCAGGAGCGCCTGGTCCTGAACCCCGAAATGAACAAGTATTGCGCCGGCACTCTTTTCGATTTCCGAGAATACCATGGGATTTGAATCATCGATAATTACAATTACCGGTTTGGCACCCATTTTTGCCCTGGTTTCGAGGACCATTTTCATATCGTATTCGTTCCAGGCTGTTGCAGCTTTCCCTTTATACGACCTGTTGGTGAAATCTTCCATGGGACTTCCTCCTGCAATGCTTACTGCTCTTGCATATTCAGCCTTGTATTTGCCATACTGCAAGGTTATGGGGACATAGCCGTTCCCGCCGGCTTTCCGGTCATCGACGCTATACCCTGATCCTCCGGAAGGGCTTGCAATACTGACTATTGCAAAATCAGCTTCCTGTGGTTTGTCGGTTATCCTGAAGTACTTTGCGACAACTTCCGGATTCATGGCATCGGTCCATTTCTCCTTTGACTCCATCCCAAACCAGTTTCGGCCTGCCGGGGTATATCTTTTTGGTATGTAGACGGTTAGCATCTTTTTCAGCGGTAATGTCTTGCCGGAGTTCTTGAGCATGACCACGGATTTAAGCTGTGCCTCATATCCAGCCTGCATGAAGTCAGGATTGCCCACAACTTTCATTGATTCTTCCGGATCGAGGTACGGATTCTCGAACAGGCCTGTCCTGAAGATGTTTTTCAGCAGCCGCACTGCCGACTGCTCGAACCGGCTCCTCATGAATTGCTCCCCGTGATCCTTCACTCCCATCTGATAGGCCTCAAGCACCGGCCCTTTGTCGTTGTTCCCTCCAAACTGGTCGACACCTGCCATTATGATCTTATAGTGGCGTTGTGCCACAGTCAGTTTCTCCGCACCCCAGCACTTGCCTTCAAATTTCTCGATCCCCGAAACATCGCCGGTGACTCCCCAGTCGGTGCATACGACCCCGTCATATTTATATTGCCCGCGAAGGAGATCGGAAATTATATAGCTGCTGTAACTGTTGCCGACATTCTCGTGGTTTGTTGTATCCTGGTTGAATGAAATAGTGTAGTAAGGCATTACTGCGGCTGCGCAGCCGGTTGGCCCCTGTAGCCTGAATGCGCCCTCAGTGAACGGTTTCAGGTTGTCCCTGAGGTCATTGCCCGGATAGACCGCATAGGCGCCATACCCGAAATGACCGTCCCTTCCGCCTTCTTCAGGCCCGCCTCCCGGCCAGTGCTTTACCATCGCATTCACGCTGTGATATCCCCAGCCTCCGCTGATTTCAAATCCCGGTTCCGACGTCTGGAAGCCGTCAACATAAGCCCTTGCCATATCGGCAGCGAGAGACGGATCCTCTCCCATCGTACCGTTAAACCTCGACCACCTGGGTTCGGTCGCAAGATCGATCTGAGGGGAGAGTGCAGTGGCAATGCCGAGAGCCCGGTACTCAACCGACGCAATCTGTCCGAATTTCCGCATTACTTCAGGGTCAAAGGTCGCTGCAATGCCAAGCGATCCCGGCCACATCGAGATTTTTCCCCCCGAGCCGGCATTGAACTCGGCAAAAGGGACACTGTTGTGCCTTGGGTCCGAGCTGGTATTGACCGGTATCCCCAGTCCCTTTCCTTCAACCAGTGCCTGGGCATTGTTGTTCCACTGAGCAGCAACAGCCGGGCTCTCCACAGTGGTGATCAGGACATGGCGTACATTGTCATCCGTGAGGAACTTGGCCTGCTGATCAGAGAGATCGCCAGCCCTTGCACCGCTTTCGGCATAGGGCTTTCCCCCGTAGGTGGCTCCCATTCCAATCGGCATGAATCCACCACCTGCAGAAGGTATCGCCTGGTGGCTGCTGTAAAGCATCAGGCCGGCTATCTGTTCTACTGACATCCTGCCGGCAAGGTCCTTTGCCCGGTCTTCAACAGGGAGCCTCCAGTCTTCGTAGGGATCAAGCTTGCCGTTTTTATTAAGATCCTTGAAAGCCAATCCCTTAACAGTTAATATCTTAACTCCGGATAAAGGAGAATAGCCAAGTGTCTGACCATCCTT
>DCFQ01000105.1:56120-58431 GCA_002319915.1 Bacteroidales bacterium UBA1800
CATCCTGCAGCCATAATCAATGTCGCAGCGAGTACTATCGCCTGTACTTTAAAAATCGTGGTCTTCATAATTGCCGGTGATGTATTATTATGGTTTTAACTCATTTATTTTTACCTGGGGAAGCAGAGATTGGGACTCCTTCTTTACCGTTATGTCGCTGGCCAGAATGAAGCTCCCGGTTAGCCTGATTTCCTTCGACGAAGAGCCCAGTTTCACGGTATAGCTGCCTGAATCAGCCTTCCAGGCTGATATCCCCGGAATGAATGAAGCAAGATCATCTTTTGTCACTTCGAAAACAACACTTTGCGTTTCACCGGGCTTCAGGAGCCTTGTCTTAGCAAAGCCCTTAAGCTCAATAGCCGGTTTATCAATGCTTTTTGCAGGAGCTGTGATATAGAGCTCGACAACTTCCTTCCCCTCGCTCTTTCCGCTGTTCCTGACATCTGCCGTGAGTGTCATTTTTCCCGAGAACTTCGGAGAACTGAGCTTAAGGTTGCTGTATTCAAATGATGTGTAGGACATCCCGAAGCCGAACTCGTATGATACCGGTACATTGAAGGTGGAATAGTACCTGTATCCTTCATAGATTCCCTCACTATACACATCTTCTGCAGGCTTGGGGTTCATGAAGGATGGCATTCCGCCGTTTTCAGGCTTTTTGTCTTTAACTTCAGTTACAGCCAGTACCTTTCCGGGGAAGTCCTTTGATGAAGGGACATCCTCATACCTGACGGGGAACGTGCATGCAAGCTTCCCCGACGGATTTACCTTACCTGTGAGGATATCGGCAATTGAATTACCGGATTCCTGCCCGGCCTGCCATGAAAGGAGTATGGCATCCGGGATATCCTTCCAGCTGGCAGTCTCGATGACACCACCTACATTAAGGATAACAACTACCTTTTTCCCTTTTGCATGAAATGCATCCGCAACAACCTTCATCGTTTCCTTTTCGACAGCAGTAAGCTGGAAGTCTCCTTCCCCGGGTGAACGGTCATAACCTTCCCCGGAATTCCTGCCGATCGTTATAAGCGCCACGTCAGAGATATTAGCCATGCTGCCTGCTATATCGCTGTTTATCGTGAATTCTGCAATAGGTTCGGATCCCATCATGAACCCCCTGCTCTTCTTCTTTCCTTCCTTTGCTGTCTTCAGGTAGGCTGAATAGAGGGCATTGAGGTTCTCATTTATTGTGAAGCCGGCATTCTGAAGCCCCTCGACGAGTGATACACTATAGGCTTCGTTAACATCCCCGCTCCCGGTGCCGCCGGTAATAATATCATAGGAGGAATTGCCGAATGCGGCCACTTTTTTTGCTTCAGCCGGCAGGGGCAAAGCAGAGTTGACATTCCTGAGAAGGACCATCCCTTCGCTTGCAGCCTGGCGGGCTACAAGGGTATGAGCCTTAAGATCAGGTTTGTTGGAGTATTTGTAACCCTTGAACTTCGGGCTCTGAAGGATCAGATTGAGGATCCTGGTCACATTCCTGTCCAGGTCCTTCACAGTCACCTTGCCTGATTTTACTCCCTCAAGAATAGCTTTTGTCTGGTTGGGTGTGCCCGGCATAAGAAGGTCATTCCCTGCAGCGACCTGGGCCACCGGATCTTTTCCTCCAAACCAGTCGGTCATGACCATGCCACTGAATCCCCAGTCATCCCTTAGCACTTTCGTCAGAAGGTCATAGTTCTGGGAAGCATAGGTGCCGTTTATCAGGTTATAGGATGACATAACAGTCCATGGCTGGGCATGCTTCACGACTCTTTCAAAGCCTCTCAGATAGATCTCCCTTAATGTGCGGGTCCCGGCAATTACATTCAGTGCCATTCGGTTTGTTTCTGCATTGTTAGCTGCATAATGTTTGATTGATGTGCCGACACCTTCAGATTCAACTCCGTTCACCATCGCCGATGCAATCTTGCCGGTAACAAGGGGATCTTCCGAATAATATTCGAAGTTACGTCCGCAAAGGGGATTGCGCTGGATATTCATTCCGGGTCCCAGGAGGACATCCACTCCGTATTCATGTACTTCATTTCCCATTGCTTTCCCCACGTTCCCGATGAGTTCGGTATCCCAGGTTGAAGCAAGCAGGGTTGCGACAGGGAACGCCGTGCAATAATAAGTGTTATTGTCATTTTTCCTGGTCGGGCTGATTCTTAAGCCTGCAGGCCCGTCAGCTACAACGATCGAGGGTATTCCAAGCCGGGGTATAGCATAGGTTGAACCGGCAGCCCCGGCTACGAGGTCTTTTGCATCAGGATTGAAAAGACCCTCCATTCCCTCGGGTGGCTTGTTCCCGCCGGGAGCAGGA
>DCFQ01000105.1:58809-66364 GCA_002319915.1 Bacteroidales bacterium UBA1800
CTTTTTCCTCGAGTGTCATTGCGGAAACCACCTTTGAAACAGGGTCCCTGCCAAGCTGTGGCAGGCTCTTTGTCATGGTCTGTCCATTTGCTGCAGTTCCCGCCGCAAGCAGAAGGATAATGAATCCGAATTTGTTTTTCATTTTCTGGTATATTGATTGCTATTTTATTGTCACCGACCCGGCCGCCTTCATTTTGGCGACAGCCTCGGGTGGAAGCTTCCAGTCGTTTGTGAAGTATCCGGCTGCAACTATATTATCCGGGCTCTCCCTGAAAAGAATATAATCCTGGTATTTCCTGAGCAGTTCAACCGATGTTCCCATAAAAGCCATGCCACCCTGGCCGGGCGCTTTTTTTTCAGGAGTCCACCAGGCCAGCCCGGAGTTGACCAGAACATAGTGCTTATCCAATGGAAATATATAAACCAGGCCATAGTCCTTTGCATCGGCGCTAAGGTGGGCCGGCAATTTGTCAGATAACTTCGCTATAACGGAGTTGGTTTCCTTTGTGCCGAAAAGGACCAGGTTGGAATTGTCGTAGTCGCTTTGGCGTACTTCCCTGTCTGAGATCACCCTCGGGAATACCATTATCCTTCCACCCATACCCAGCCAGTCTGCAGCCTGGGATGCCTGCGCCCTCCTTTCGGCGAGCTCCTCCTTTGACGGGTTCCCCCCTGTTCCGTAAACATAAACATGATTGCCGCTTACTGCTGCCGACAGCGGCCCTTCGGCACCTTTCTGCTTGGAGGTCAGCCCGGGCGTGTATTTCCTGTTTATCCATGAATTTCCCGACTTCACAAATGACGCTTCGTCTGGAGTTTTCACAGTGAATGTCTTTCCGTCGACACTTACTGCCAGCTTCTGAGCCGGATCGAACTGCGGATGGCCTTCAAGATGTAACGAGAAGGCATCGAGTCCTGAAGTCGTTACTTCAATATTATCTTTCGATGTGAACCTGGCATTGACCGAAGCCAGGATACCCGGGGTGAGTTCATCAATGCTGACCCAGTATGCCTTGTTGTATTTGTACCATCTCGTATTGAACTTAACCTGCTGAGGATAAGGGTCCCTTACGAACTGCGAGAACCAGTCGAAGATAAACCCGTCCTTATAAGCATATTCCCAGCTGTTGTGCCCGATGCCGGGATATTCAATGTACTCAAACCTTGGAGCGCTGGATTCAAAGAGGGCTTTCCAATCCTGTGCCGTTTTATAGAGAAAATCCTTGTCGCCGATAAAGAGATGAACAGGGAGGTTCAGTGCATTGGGTGCAAAGTCGGTCGAACCGTCAGGAGGTGCGGGACAGCATGGGGCAATTGCTGCCCAGATATCGGGTCTTGTCAATCCGAGCCAGATGGTTCCGCCCCCGCCCATCGAAAGGCCTGTGAGGTAGATCCGGTTGTCATCAATTGAAAAACGACCCTTGAGGTCAGCCAGCATATCATATACATCCTGCTCCGGGATACCCTGATAACCTGCAGTGCCACGGGCCAGGGGGGCAGCAACAATGTAATCCACGTCCTTCAGCCTGGGGAAATATCTTGTGGCTTCCAGATCTGTTTCTGCAGGCACATTGCCCGGTTTGATAAAATCGGTACCTTGTGTATTGCCCTGTCCGAATACCCGGCGAAGGCCCAGGCGGTGATTTGACCAGGCACCGTGAAGGAACACCACAAGCGGATATTTCCTTGTTTCATCATAGTTCCGGGGGATATAAACCGCATACGGCTGGTCGGCCTCGTCAACTGTCGAGAAAAATGAGAGGTCCTGGGGACCTGGTTTCAATTTCTGACCATTCACAACCGAACTGGTCACAAATACCAGAAGAGCCAGGAAAAACCCCGGCAGTTTAGATTTGAAATTCTTCATATGATTTTTGATTTTAGTAGTATGTTATTTATAATCTGTCAGTTATACTTATTAAGATTAACCCCTGATCCGTCCTGAATCCGGAATCTAAGGTAATATAAAATGAAACAACTCAACAACCACAGCCTCACAACTTCAATGCATGGTCTTGGTTAAATGCCTGGAACCGAAGTGCGAAGCGCTGTTGCACCGATAGTGAACAGATGTTCTGAACCTCATAAAATAATAATAATTGGCATGAATTTGCGTTTACAAGCTACAGAGGATTAATCATAGTCAAATTTGAAACTGATGGAAAATAACAAATCTAAGGCTATTAAATATTTGTCTGTTGTCATGCTGGCTGCTAATATGGGTTTGAGTGCATTCAGCCAAAGCACAATGCCAGATGTACTGCTTACGGGGACAATGAAGGACCAGATGGATTATCTGAATGAAAAGACCAGGATATATGACAATTACAGGGCTATCAGGGAGGATATGTTCCAGAGGATACGAACCAACTCGCTTGACTCGCTTGAAATTTCGGGGAAAAAAATTGCCGGATTGAAGGGTATGAATGAAGGCTTAAAGAAGAAGCTGGATTCTTTGAACTCATCCATTCTTTCCGTTAAACAGAATCTTGATGTTGTTACAAAATCGAAAAACAGTATTTCTGTTCTCGGATTTGAAATAAACAAATCGGCATACAACGGGATCATCTGGACTATTATAGTAGCGCTCGCCGCCATCCTCGTACTTGGCTTCATGGTGTTCAGGAGAAACATGAGCCTTACCACCCGGACCCGGAAAGATTTCGAGGACCTCAAGAAAGAATTCGAGGCCTACAGGAAAGCATCCCGTGAAGCACGTGAAAAAATGTCAATGGCACACTTCCACGAGCTGAAGAAGGTCAGAGGCGGATGACATATGGTTCGCGGTAGTTCCGCGTCAGCATCTCGTCAGCTTCCATATCGTTCACAAACTTCTCCTTCACGCCGTCAAATTCGAGCTTTCTTCCCAGCCTGTAAGAAATATTTGCCAGCAGCGGCAACGCTGTGGAATAGAACCCTTCTTTTATATGGCAATGAAGAGTTTCATCCTTTCCGCTCCTTACGGCATCTAGGAAGTTTGCAAAATGCTCGCTTCCCCCGGGGGCGGCCATGAATGTCGGATCTGCATTTTTAGGTTCGCTCATTGACGACCCTGCAAATGGTTCCTTTTCTCTCTTCCTGAATGCTTTCCAGTTGCCTTCGTTGAGTTCAAGATAGCCTTCGGTCCCATAGAACATATTGCCGATCCTAATTCCTAGGCTCGATTCATCATTGGTATAGCGTCCCCTCGTCTCAAATTCCAGTATCTTGCCGTCGCGGTATTTAAGCAACGAGGTCTGTGTATTCGGAGTTTCCTGAGCGCACTCCGCAGGGTCGATTCCAAATATCCCTCCCATTGAGAATACTGATACCGGGTGTTCATTCTTGTTGAGTCCCCACCGGGCGATATCAAACTGATGAGGGCCCTGGTTCCCGGTATCCCCGTTACCGGTAGCCCAGAACCAATGCCAGTTATAATGAACCCTTTTTTCATTGTAGGGACGGTACGGGGCCGGGCCAAGCCATGTGTCGTAATGGAGGGATCCGGGAGGAGTGCTGTCGGGAGCAATTCCGAAAGAATCCCTTGGCTTATAGCAGAGTCCTTTTGCCATGAAGACATCGCCAATGCCTCCGTCGTGCAGGAATTTCATGGCCTCCATCACCCCGTTGATCGAACGGTTCTGGAACCCAACCTGCATCCTGACCTTGTACTTTGCAGCTGCTTCAATCATCTTCCTTCCTTCCCAGATATTATGAGAGGCCGGCTTTTCGGCATAAACATGCTTGCCTGCCTGGCAGGCCCATATCGCCCCAAGTGCATGCCAGTGATTGGGAGTGGCCATTGAGACTGCATCGATATCCCTGTCATCGAACACTTTCCGCATATCCCAGTGAGTTCCGGCTTGTTCCCCTGTCTTGTCGAGTATGAGCTTTACCCTTTCAGGAAAGAACTGTTCATCCACATCGCAGACGGTTTTGATCCGGACATTCCGGTTGTCCTTCAGGGCGCACCAGTTGTCGATGTGATCTTTGCCCCTGCTGCGCAGACCAACGACGGCCATCGTGATCCTGTCGTTTGAGCCGATTATGGAGCCATAGCTTTTTGAGCTGAATCCAAGCCCGCCAATAGCAATCCCGGCGGTCCCTGCTACAGATTTCTTGATGAATTCTCTTCGCTTTGTCATTTTGAATATGAATTTGACTTGTTAATAGTTTCTGATCTTTCCCGTTCGACGCATTCTGCTGAATGCCCTCACTTCTTCCTGCCTGTCAGTTCCCTGAAAAAAACCGCCTGTTCCTTCATTGCAGCTACGAGATCTGAAGTCTCGGTCCTTGCCTCGAGGAGGATCCACCCGCGGTAGTCAATGCCTGAAAGAATTCCGAACAGCTCCCTGTACGGGTAGCCGGCATCATTTAGTTCCCTCACATGGACGGTGTCCCCGATCCACTTCCTCACAAGGTTGAAGTTACCCTGCAGACCCGGCGGTAACAGGTCCTGCTCGTTGCAGTTCCAGCATATCCTTACTGACGGTTCCGTCACATGGCCGAAAATCGCCGCCATGTTGGGCAATTCCTGGGTATGGTTCCCGTGCACCTCTACCCTTACCGCCTGGCCCCAGTCCATCGCAAACTGGCCTACCTCATTGAGCGATCTCCCGATCTGCTCAAGCGTCTTTTCCCTCGGAACACCTTCGGGAATATCGTTAGGCTTTACTTTTATACCCGTTGCCCCGATATCATGACAAAGCTTAATGTATTCCTTTGTCTGCTCAATATTCTTCCGCAGTTCTGCAGGATCGGGACTGTGATATTCAAAATTTGATCCGTAACCGACACATTTCACGCTGCTGGCGGCAAAGCGTTTCCTTACCTCAGCCCTTTCGCGGGGAGTAAGACCGGCTTCCACTTTATGCGCATGCCCTGTCCGCAGTTCAACGCCCTGGTAATCCGCTTCTTCACAGTTCTTTATAAGGGTCGGAAGATCCCAGTCCCTGCCCCACTGATAGGTGACAAGGCCAAATCTCATCCTCCCTGGCAGGGCAAGATCCGCGAGTGCCCTGATGTCGAGGGCACAAAGAGCACTCCCGGCCAGGAGGCTTTTACTGATGAAATTCCGCCGGTTAAGTACTTTTTCCATTGTTTGGTTTTACATCGGCTTTACAAGCCACTTATCCAAAATCTCAAAAAACGATGTCTTCCCCGGTTACTTGATAGCCTTAAGCCATGCTTTTGCCATCAGCTGGGCCCCTGCAAGGGTGGGATGCACGCCATCGCCTGTCCAGTAATCTCCTGGCGCCTTCTTCCGTGCTTCATCGAATATGCGCTGGTATGGGATAAACGTTGCCTTGAATTTATCCGAAATCTCCTTCGACGCCTTCTGGTATCCGTAGAAATCCGGGAACCACTTATCGGTAACGGATTTGATCCCGTTCACCGCGAATGGTTCACAGATAATGAGCTTCACATTGGGCAGTGCCTTCAGTGTCCTTTCGATCAGGGCAGTATAATCATTTTTATAGATCTCGAGTGTGCCGTCATAATGGCCGTCGATCTTATGCCAGAAATCGTTCACTCCGATAAGGATACTAAGTACGTCTGGCTTCAGTTCCAGACAATCGGCATCCCATCTCCCAGCAAGCTGGTACACCTTGTTACCGGAGATCCCCCTGTTGAAGATCTTCAGGCTGAGATCAGCATACTTATTGAGCATCGATGCTCCTGCAAGCAGGGAATAACCTTCCCCGAGATTCCCGGCAGTATTGAACCCCTGGTCGTTCTTGTCGCGTCCGGCATCGGTTATCGAGTCGCCCTGGAAAAGGATCGTCTGACCCTTTGAGAGAGTTATCTCCTTTATCTTTCCCTTGGGTGCAGCTGCCGACAGGATTCCCGGAAAGCTGACCGCTGCGGCTGTCCCTACAGCCGTTTTCTTCAAAAAGCTTCTGCGTGAGTAATTCCCTGATTTCATATATGAGTTTTTATGATTATTTGCCGGGTTCAATCTTAAAGCCAATAACTTTCCAGCCAGGCAGTCTGGACGGCTTGCGGATTGCCAGGTTTTCCTTCCCCTGAACCCATTTAATCTTCTCACTGCTCCCAAGCAATGTCACCGATGCGATCTTCTGACCGGATAATCCCGAATTCCTGCCAAGGGATCTTATGAGTATGTCTCCTTCAGGCTTACCGAGGCAGAATGCATAAATCACCCCGTTTTTTGTCGTAAAGCGGATGTCATCCGGACCAAAGCTGTAATTCTCATCAAACCTGGCCCTTTTACCTGACTGCCTGATCTCCCTGCTCTCCCCGTAAACTTTCCATGGCCTGGTTCCGTAAATTCCTTCACCGTTCGCTTCGGTCCAGGCGCCTATCTCGCCGAGTATGGCAAGCATGTCGGGTTCAAGGTCTCCTTCCGGGGTCTGCACGACATTAAGCAGGAGATTGCCGTTCTTGCTCACGATGTCGACGAGCATCTGTATCACTTCATCCGAGCTTTTGTATTTCTGCCCTGTCCTGTAGTACCAGTCGCCGATCGAAGTGTCGGTCTGCCAGGGATAAGCATCGAGCGAATCCTTGACTCCGCGTTCCACATCCTCGACCCACTTGCCGCCCGAGGGCTGCTTGCATGTATATACTACGCTTGTGACCCCATTGCCTTTAACAGCGTCCTGGTTGTAGAAGTGGGCGATCAGGTTCCTTCCGACATCCTCAAAAGGCATCTGGCTGTCGGAATACAGCAGGTCGGGATGATAATTGTCGATCAGCTCTTTTATGCATTTGAACCATTCGATCTGGAAGACGAGATTATTTGTGAGCCAGCCTTTGTCGTCGGGCATGGCCGGCTGGTGATACAGGTCGCTGTTTGCCGGGTTTGCACCATCATAAGGCACTCCTGCCATGGGGCCGTCGGTGTCGGACCCGTGAGCACCCTGGAACCAGGTGAAACTGGCGCCAAGATGTTCCGATACGCCAAACCTGAGTCCCTGGGCCTGAGCTGCTTTCTTCCATATTCCCACTACATCTTTATGCGGGCCCATATTGACCGAATTCCACCTGTGGACCTTTGAATCCCAGAGGAAAAAATCGTCATGATGGGTCCCCATGCTGACAAAATATTTCGCGCCCGCTTTCCTGTACAGAGCCATGAGTTTTTCGGGGTCCCATTTTTCGGCCTTCCAGAGGGGAATTATATCCTTGTATCCAAAAACCGAAGGATGCCCGTAATGTTCCAGGTGATATTTATAGGCCGGATCCTTTTGCTCGTACATCCGCCTGGCATACCAGTCTCCCTGCCGGGGTACCGCCTGGGGGCCCCAGTGCGCCCATATACCGAACTTGGCATCCCGGAACCAGTCAGGGCACTTGTACTTGACGAGCGATTGGTCGGTTGCGGTAAACGGCCCGTCAGAAACAGGCAGTTTGCCTTTCTGTCCGTAAAGGGAGAACTGCGCAAAAAGTAGCAGGAGGCACAGAATGCCATGATGACCGGTGAGATTTCGTTTCATTGGATAGTAATTTGTACGCACTGAGAGCCTGATCTTAGTATAGAGTACTTAAAATTACTTTTATCTTTTTATTTTATCCAATCGATCCAGTATTTTTTGAAAAAATCATGTTCCCG
>DCFQ01000064.1:0-18340 GCA_002319915.1 Bacteroidales bacterium UBA1800
AATCAATTGTATACGACGGGGGAACATCTTTCGGATGTATAGACTTTACCAAATACCACAGTGATGAGATACTACTTTTTTCTGACGGTATCTCGAATTTTGGAGACTCACAACCAAGGTTTTCCAATATCCCTGTAACTACGATTAATTCGAGTGTTGCCGCCGACCATGATTTTCTTGCATCGATTGCACAACGAAGCGGGGGAGTATATGTTAACCTGAACAGGCTGACTGTTCCTGAAGGCCTGCTTCTGCTCACATCCGACAATTATCACTTTATTTCCGCCAGGGTGGAAGAGGGCGGGGTTTCAAATATTTACCCGTCATTGCCCTGCCAGTTTACTAATTCCTTCAGCCTGTCAGGAATTATGACAACCAATTCCGCAACAATATCATTGAACTTTGGTTTTGGTAAGACCATTGTCTGGTCAAAACGAATAAAAATTTCCGTTGATAACTCTGCCGAACCTGAATTGCTTCAGAGACTCTGGGCAGAGAAGAAAATTGCAGAGCTTAGTCTGGATCCCGGGAATAATGGGGATGTAATTACCCTTACCGGTAAGAAATTTGGTATAGTAACCGAAAATACTTCTTTACTGGTCCTTGAAAACCTGAACGATTACCTGGAGTACGACATTGTTCCTCCAAAAGAATTGCAGAGGGAATATTTCAAGCAAAAGTACGCCGTTGAAAAAGAAGCCTCTGAAAAAAGTCATAACCATATTGAATATGTTGTAAAACTATCGGACGAACAGAGTAAATGGTGGATCACTGATTATCCTGTCTCGCCAAAACCGGGAAATAAGAATAACCCAGGTAATAACCATTTTAATGTCAGCGACTCTTCACAAAGTCTTTCTGAAGTTGTGGTTACAGGTTACGGAACACAAAGAAGGCTTAGAAGTAGGGTTTCAGGAGTCAGGGTAGACCGGGCCAACCAGGAACCTGAAGCATTTATGATGGTGGAGGAGGTAAGTGACGCAGCCATGCCTGCAGACAAAAGTAACAAGGCTGACATCCAGGTCAATGCCTGGGATCCGCAGACGCCATATCTGAAGGTGCTCCAGTATGCAAAGACCGGGGAGGAATATGGCACTTATTTAAAGCTGAAAAAGGAATATGGTGCAACACCTGCATTTTATATTGACGCATCAGATTTCTTTTCAAAATCAGGCAACAAAGAAATTACACTCAGGATCCTTTCAAACCTGGCTGAACTGAAGCTGGAATCACCGGAATTACTGCGGATTTTGGGTAAAAAGCTCCTGGACTTAAACAATTCTGCCAATGCAATATTGGTTTTCAGGAAGCTTCTAAAACTCAAAGCAGAGGAGCCTCAATCGTACCGTGATCTTGGTCTGGCATATGAGGCATCGGGAGACAGGCAGCAGGCGATACGGACACTCTATGAAGTGGTAAAAAGGGAATGGGATGGTCGTTTCCCCGGGGTGGAGCTGATTGTCATGAATGAGATCAATAGCATAATCACCCTGCATCCTGAACTTAATTACTCATTTATTGACAGGCGGTTAGTCAAAAAGGAGCCGGTAAATATCCGCGTGGTACTGACCTGGGAAGCTGATAATTGTGATATTGATCTCTGGGTAACCGACCCTTCCGGTGAAAAATGTTACTACGAAAATAAGCTAACTTATCTGGGAGGCAAGCTGTCCAATGATTTTACCGGGGGTTATGGCCCCGAGGAATTCATGATCAGGAAGGCGACTCAGGGAAAATACAAGGTCCAGGCTAACTATTACGGAACCCGCTCCCAGTCGATGCTGGCTCCTGTTAACCTGCATCTGACCTTCATCACCAACTTTGGTAAAGCTGATCAGAAAAAGCAAGAGGTGACCGTTCGTCTTGAGAACACCAAAGATATTATTGATGTGGGGGAATTTAATTTCTGATCCTGAGAGGGGCAATTGAATACCTGCTACCGGGTGATAGTTTTGCAGGATTATCTTGGGATTAGTATTCAATGGTATGGGATCAATAATTTCTCGCACAGCATCCTCAGACAAACATTAGTGCAGCTGGAGTATAGTCAATTATCTGTATATCATCATATTGATAAATTATCAGACTCCCGGATATGATAAGTCTAAGTGCGGTCGGAAAGTCTATTGTTTATAAAGTGTTTTTAACCCATTGGTTATGGCGACCGAAGGGACTGACATATGGGTCTCTCCTTCAAAAATTCTTGTAATCAGTTTCAGTCCCTTATAATTATGCGCTTGAATATTCCGGATCAGTTCAGTTGTCGGACTGATTATAGTCTCTTTATTATCCAGGGAACCGTAAGCAACAAAAGCTACTTTATTTAATTCCTTATGGTCAGCGAAATATCCAGATTCCAGCTTTAAGACACTCTTGCTGTTCCAGACCAATGAAGGAGAAATAATAATGTAACTTTTGAACAATTCCGGTTGCTTAAATAGAATATATGAATTCAACAATCCGCCCAAAGATTCGCCACAGATTGCAGCTGAATCCGGATCTGTATTATAGTTTTTGTTAACTGCAGGGATTAATTCATATTGCATGAATTTCAGAAAGTTATCCGCCCCGCCGGTATTCTGCCCCTTTGCAAAAATGGTGTCGTGGCCCGGTGTCAAATATCTTGTTCTTTTTAGCGACCAGGCAAAAACTCCCTTTCCATAACTTATTCCAATTACAATTATTCCGTTAATCTCATTGCCAATCATTAATAAATCTGCAATTCCTTTTGTGATTCCAAATGCATAATCACCGTCCAAGACATATAAAACAGGATAAGGCTTGTGTGAAGAAGAATAACCAATCGGTAAGCCTACCTGAATCAAATAATTCTCGCCTTTCGCATATTCAGATGGAATTAAAAACTGCTCAGTATTATCGAGGCAGACTTTTTCTTTGACATCCTGGGCATTTATTCCAAATGAACATGAGAGCGACAGTACAATTAATGTGGTTAAACATAATGTTTTTATGTAATTGGCCTTTGATTGAAAAAGTGATTCCGGATACCCGGATGTAATTTACTTGAGAGAAGTTCGGAGAAAAAAGAATACTAACCAAACAATTCATGCAAGCGGTCACTTTCGGATGATAATAATGATCAATCTGTACAATCCCCATGCAATTGCGGAAATGACCGATATTATTACAAGAGTCAGAATCAGGGGCCAATTTGTGACGAACAAAACAAATCTGAAAATCTTATCAATTCTTTCCTGCTTTTCCTTAAAATCACTTATGTCGGGAGCGCTCCTTGTGAAATCCATGGAGCTTATTTTGGGAATGAATCCTTTCTTCCAGGAACCCTCAAGGCTGAATATCGCAATCTGACCGGTAAGCCCGGAGGCTATCAAAATATCCCGGTCCAGCTCTTCCCAGCTCAATGCCGGAGCTTCAAGTCCTCCGATATTTACACCTCCGCCTGTGCTTCCAAGTGCGATTGGCATATTGACTTCGTGATACCGCGGAATAATTGCGGGTGATCCCATAACACTCGTATACGCCATCGGTATCTCTGTTTCTGTTTTAAGGTCAATGATCCCGGCCAGACGTTGAAAGGATCTTCGATCTTTTTTCCTGTCCTCCAGTATTAAAGGGATAATATAACTCTCCACAGTGTACCCGTCACTTTTCATCTTCGACAGAAGATTGCCGTATGTAACATCCGCTTTCTTAAATGACCTGGTATCATAAAGTCTTTTGTACACTTTCCAGGCAAGTTTTAAGGGGTGTTCCAATACCAATTTTATGTCATTCATATCAGGTTCCAGGTCAATCCCAATCCCCTTCCAGGAAAGATTATATTCAGCTGTCCATTTAAGGAATTCCTCGTATCGTTTTGCTGCCTTGTCGCCATTAAAAGCATTAAACCAGTAACCTTGATCTTCCGGAAGTAACAACCAGGCGACCAACGGAATCCCGTAATTATTGAGTCTTTTGACTACTTCTGCACGTCCGGGGCTGAGATCGGGTAACCCAATTTTCAAACCGGCTTTCATCTCAGTGAGCTGGTTTATGAGGGAAGTATCGGCGAATAATTCTGTGAATTCCTTGCTGTTGAGTTCACAATAGAATGATATCGCTGGTTTTTGACCGGATACTCTTTGAAGAGCAATAATTATCAAAATGAAAACCAATAGTTTCCTCATGACTGGCTTAGTTAACCAGATAAAGATATTGGTATTCCGTATTAGTAGCTTCTTTCTTCCCGCTCTCACACTCAGACTCACACTCATTCTCAAACCCACACTCACACTTTTTCATTTCTCGATGTGACCGGGCTACTGCTGCGGGGTTGCTCCTTCGCCAGGGGCTTTCTCAATAGTAATATTTTTAAGGATTCCCCCTTTATGTGTACTTCGTGTTCCTTTGTGCCTGCCTGCCGTCAGGCAGGATTCAAATATTTATAATTAAACACAAAGGACACAAAGGTTGTCACAAAGTTAAAAAAGGACTTTTGATACAGCCTCCTCAGGCCCACCTCGGCAGTTTCTAAAAGTTGAGGAAAAAGATCAGTTTATTCTGCTATATATCTCACCACTATTTTGAGAATCTGTAATTTGGAATGATCGTATAACCTATCATAAGGGAATTGTGTTGTCCGATATATACCCCTAAGTCGAGGCTTCCAATACCAACATACCAGCTTACGCCCGCCAGGCCTGAAGGTGAAAATGAAATATTACTGCCCTCAGGTATTGACACTGCAGCCTGACCACCAACATAAGGGCTCAAATTGATTTTTTTGATTGGAAAATATACTTTGCTTGCCAGGCCGGCACTTGACAGAAGTGTACCTTCAGCATCGATATTTCCAGATATCTGTTCCGATAATGTAGCCGCAAGATCCCACCTGTTTCTCAAAAGGAAAAATCCTATCCTGAAATTCAGAGATGCAAACAAATTTTTATTGGAATCGTATCTGATATAGTCCCCAAAATACAGAAACCAGGGATGTAAGGCTGTTTTTGAAGGCTCTTCATGAGTGGTCATATGACCATTAAATTACAGTTTTGGAATGCAAAAAGTTATGTACTGCCAGGCATGGTCAATCCTTTCCGGCAAAGAGTGGTCAGTAGCGTGGGCTTTTCCACTGGGTATTACTAACTTGACTTTTGTTCAATTAAGGCATAATTTTGATCTGACATTATAAAAGACCAAGATGAATAATCTTTTCTGGACAGGTAAGCTCTCATCTCCAATGAGAATACTTATCAACTCAAACAATATCCTGGCCTGGCTGACGGGGAACCTGAGAAATAAAAAAGCGATGAAAGATCGCATAAGATTGGGATACAATGCTACGTTTTCGCGGCATGTAACCAATTATGATGAACTGGCAGGTGAATTTCAAGAGAGAGCTGCCGATTATCAATTTTATGGGATCGATCTTCAAGGCAAAGAAGTACTTGACATTGGAGGAGGAACCGGGGTGGCTTCATTAATAGCCCTGGAAATGGGTGCTGCTAAGGTTGTGTGTGGGGATATCTCTGAATATATGCTTGAACGAGGCAGGGAGAAAGTCAGAACCCTGGCAACTGGATCTGACCGGATCGAATTCTGTCAGCTTGATGCAGAATCACTGCCCTTTAATAATAACAGCTTTGACTTTGTCATGACTGGTATGGCATTTGGACTTTTTCCGGATCAGAAAAAGGCAGTGAAAGAGATGTACCGGGTATTGCGCCCTGGCGGTTCTGTATCGCTTGGGGCTCATGGCCCGGAACATTACTGGGAGGCAATCGATACAAACCTCAGGGCGATAAATAAAAAATATGTTCTCGGATATCGTCTTGATTTTTGGCCACGAACTGAAAAGCAAATCCATCTCCTGATGAAAGATGCTGGTTTCAAAGATATTAGAACCAACAGGTTCATCTGGAGAAATTTATTTAAAACTCCAACCGATGCTTGTGATTTTTTCGCCGCTGTAACAGCCAACTGGTGGTTTGCAAAGGTTCCTGAAAATAAAAGAGAACAGGAATACAAAAAAACTCAAAAGTTTTATGAGCGAAGAAATATCATTCAGGTCACTGATGACATTATTGTTGCAAACGGGATGAAATACTGACATCAAAAATTACCACATACACCCACTTTCACACCCACGCTCACACTTTTTCGTTTCTCGCTGTGACCGGGCTACTGCTGCGGGCTGGCTCTTTCGCTAAAAACACCTACCAGGTGTTTTTTTTACGCTCGGCCCCCTAAAGGGGTCTATTCAAGAACCCCCCTTCAGGGGGGATGGGGGGCAAAAACAAAGGATAACAAAGGGCTCAAAGGTCCCGGTAGCTCCCGATAGTTATCGGGACTGGATCACAAAGGAAAAAAGGACTAATGATACAGCCTCTTCAGGAGTGAGCTTCTAGATCAGAAGTGAATAATGCTTCAACTTACCCTTTTTGTTCCGATATCAGGCAGGAAAACAGTGAGTATGCCGATAAGCGGCAGGAATGAACAAACATGATAAACATAATCAATACTGGTTTTATCAGCCAGCATTCCAAGCAAAGCCGATCCCAGTCCTCCCATGCCAAATGCAAACCCGAAGAATAACCCCGAAATCATCCCTATTTTGCCTGGAATAAGTTCCTGTGCATAAACCAGTATCGCTGAAAAGGCAGAGGCAAGTATCACCCCGATCATTATGCTCAGCACAGTAGTCCAGAAAAGGCTGGCAAAAGGCAACAACAGGGTAAAGGGTGCAACTCCGAGAATTGAGAACCAGATAACATACTTTCTTCCCACCCGGTCACCGATGGGCCCGCCGAGGAGCGTTCCCGTGGCTACCGCAAAAAGAAACAGAAACAAATGCACCTGTGAAGTTTGTATCGATACATTGAACTTATGTATCAGGTAAAAAGTAAAATAGCTGGTGATGGATGCCAGGTAGAAATATTTTGAAAAAATAAGGATCAGCAGAATTACCACCGATGAAGCGACTTTTGCTCTGGATAAATTATGTCCTTTCATTACAGCGGTAACTTTTTCCCGCATCCTGTTCATGTGATTAGTGTACCACCTGCCGACATTTAAAAGCACGATAATCGCCACCAGAGAAAGTATTGAAAACCAAAGGATGCTCGACTGGCCGAATGGAACGATGATCAGAGCTGCAAGTATGGGTCCCAGTGATCCTCCAAGGTTGCCGCCTACCTGGAAAATGGATTGGGCCAGTCCCCTGCGGCCGCCAGACGCCATATATGCAACCTTCGATGCTTCCGGATGAAATACTGACGATCCTGTTCCGATTACAGCTACCGAGACTAAAAGCATTGCATAATTCTTTGCCTGGGATAGGAGGATCAACCCGGATAAGGTAAAAACCATGCCGGCAGCAAGTGAATAGGGTTGAGGTTTACGATCGGTATATAATCCAATAAGCGGCTGAAACAAAGAGGCTGTCAACTGGAATACAAGGGTGATCATTCCTATTTGCGAGAAGCTGAGGTGAAATGAATTCTTGACGACCGGATATATGGAAGGAATAAGCGACTGAATGGTATCATTAAGAAGGTGGGAGAAGCTGATGGATAATAAAATGGAAAATATCGTTTTACCTGCTATATCGCCGGCTAATGCTGCCGAAGTCTGATCGTCCTGGTTTTGCATGTTTACTAAAATAAATCTGGCAAAAATAAACATCCATAGTCAAAGCAGGTAACAAAATACAATCAGATTTGGGTCGGTTAATATTTTAGTGCGAAATTCTTTATCCCGGAGCCTTCCCTGGCACCGGAGTTTTTACCGGACTGGACAAATCCCGGAGCTCTTTTGCAACTATCCGGTTACAAAACGAAATGGCACAAGTATATAAAAATCGGGGCGGGGCCCTGTTAAGCCGCCGCTCCCGAATTCAAGGCTATTTTTTCTTTTTCATGTCAATCTCAGCCACACCTTTGTAATCATCCGGAGGATAATCGGAAATCGCGTTAATATTGGTTATTGCCCCGGTTTCCCCATTGATCGAAAACACGTTCCACCAGACTCCGTCCCCGCTTGAAGGCACAGTCCATTTTCTTATGAATCCGTTTTCCCCGTACAAATTAACCGTGGCATTTGAAGTGGTCGTAAGGCTTCCACTACCTGCATAATGATAGACCGAATAATAGTATTCGCCGGTTACTGTTTTATCGATGGTTATTGTTTCCGGACCATACGATGTGACGTCATCCACATCCAGGCTGGCATATGGGGGAATCAGGAGATCGCCCGGATTTGAATAGTATATGTGATATGGTGTCCCGTCAATATTTGGCGTAAAAAGGTGAGAATCCAGATCATTCGGATCTTCAGCCCATGTAAGAACTATCCGGAAACCATTGACATTAATATCAGGTGACAGGTTCATTTTGAACCCTGAAGTTGACTCGTCACCCAAAACTGAAAGAACCAGATAATCATTTATGTACCCTGTTTTTGAAAAATAAGCGGTATAAGTACCTGAAGGCACTGAAGTAAAATAGAAGGATCCGTCAGATCCTGACACAGTTTGATGAGTAATTTCCATTGCAATATCATTTATTCCGGGCCTAAGGTCAATTTTAACTCCTGAAACAGGCCTGAGAGTCGTTGCATCCACTACTGTACCTGCAACATCTCCCGCATCACTGGAGAATACTGAAAGCCAGGTTGTTGGTGCATAATACTCTGATGGACTCTGGTTAATGGCGTCAGACGGAATGTCCAATACCTGGTTTGAGGGTTTATATCCATTGGCAACAACCCTGATTCTGACGTAGCCAATAGTTGATTTTAATGAAAAATTACCAGCCGCATTCGTTATTGTACTTTGTAACAAATTGCCATTCTGGTTATAAGATGTTACATATGCATTTGAGACTGGATTATTTGTTGAATAACTTTTAACACTTCCTTTAATTGTGACGGGTAAGCTGGGGGTTGTATTATTTAAGCTAAAATCAGTTATTGCCTCAGTTGAGAGGATTGAACCTAATGAATATCCAATATTTGCCGCGGTAATTACACTGTTAATTACACGTATCGGGAATAACCAGGAATTAACCAATGACCTTGCTACCTCTTTCCCGATAATATCCGTCAGAATGTCTGCAATTAAGACAGGTTCCTTTGCACAGGTAGTCAGCATCCCTTTCGAAATTTCAGCAACGATGTGAACTATGTCTCCTTCACGATACCATGTATATATGCGGGCTTTCAGCACTAAATCCTTAGTGAGGTCTAAGTATGCCTTTTCAACCAGTTTATAAAAAGGGTGTTGGGTTGGCCTGCCCCGCAATTCAGTACTGAATTTCATGCCGGTTATTACCTCAAAGACAGGAATTCCCAAATCAAATACGGCACTGCATGCGGCTGGCAGCATAGCTCTTGAAAATTCATTATCAGTGATTTGACTTCCGATGTTGTAAGTGCCCAGCCCATAGCATTTTACCGCTATCGCCTTATAACCGGCGGTATTGCTCTGTATTAACTGGCTGTTTTCAACAGGAACCTGTATCCCCTTTGTTATCAGATTCCAGATGCTTATGCTTGGAGAAGGTATGATATCGACAGGATCTGCTGATTGTTCAAATGTAGAACCATTAACACTTTTATCAACAAAGACACTGATCCACCTTTTTGCCCTGTTGGCAACCTTAAATGACAATGCTGTTGAATTTTGTTCAAATTCCACAATTTTTAAGGCATTTATTTCAAAATCCGGTGACGGAGTAAAATCTTCTGATGATTTGACAACTCCAACTTTGTTTAAGGAACTAAGTCCCAGTGATCCTAATAGATCTTTATATACCAAGTCCAATGAGTTTAGCAGCTCATTATTGTCACCCGACAGCGTGAATGATCCATTCTGCAGCTGTGAGTTTATGGTTTCAACAAGAAGACTAAATGAGCTTAACGTGTAGATCTTCTGTTTCAGCTCCAAAGCCTCATTGACATCGCTTGTGCAAAAAAACGGATTAAGAAAAACCAAAGCCTCAGCGGTTGTTGAAGCACTTATAATGTGATCCGAAGACTGCGAGCTTGTTACATCTATTGCCATCAGAGCCGGCTGACCGTTTGCATCAAGAACACATACCAGCTGTACAGCATCCTTATTTAACCTTAAATCATACTGATTATCTCTTATTGTACCCCCATTTAGTCCGGAAATCAGCGACCACCCGGATTTATTAATATTGTCAGGGACCTCAATTGTTCCGGTTGTTACAATTTCACCCGACCCGGGCAGATTAACAGGTTCATCCTTCTTGCAGCCTGAGATTGTTACTGCTCCAAGAATGATAAAGATCAGCAGGATATGAATCAGCTTTTTCATATTTATTAAATTTTTGTTATGAACCAATTAAATATTTAAGGGGAGATATTATTCTACAGACTAAGAAATACGACTGCTTTGGTTAGTAATTAATAATCAGATAACTATGCATATGATTCTAAATCTAGGATAAAATTGAATATTTGAATAATGTATTTTGACAGACTTATTAATATACTTGATTAATGGAGGTTATCGGTAAATTGCCGCATTCTTTAGGGATTAAAACAAGTGTTCCCGGTGAGGATCCTGGTCCCAAATCAGATCCCGGATTTTCTCATTATCCTGTTTGCAAGACTTCCCGGCTTTTGCTCCAAAGAACACTTTCCGGTTATTCAACAAAATTGTAATTTTGTTTTCGGCCTTGATTTTGAATGTTGGACCAGGGTGTGCGGCCTTATTTTAACCATACCAGTGAAAATGAAAAATCTACCTGACAATAACTTACGGATTATTTGTGCCGCAGCCCTGATTGTGCTGTTAAAAACCGGTCTTGCATATGGCCAGGCGAATGGGACTGAAATGCCCGGAATTGTACAAAATGATGGCCGTTTTGCCTTGCTGGTCGATGGCAAGCCATTCTTTATGCTCGGAGGTCAATCCGGTAACTCCTCAACATGGCCCAGGGTCCTGCCGGATGTCTGGAAAACCATTGATTCGATAAATGCAAATACCCTTGAAATCCCGGTTTACTGGAACCAGGTTGAGCCTCAACCCGGCCGGTTTGACTTTTCAATGATCCAGATGCTCCTGGACCAGGCAAGGGAAAGGAATAAACGGCTCATATTGTTGTGGTTTGCCACGTGGAAGAACGGAAGCAACCATTATATGCCCGAATGGATGAAGCTTGATTCAAAAAGATACCCGAACATAGTTGGAAAGGACGGTAAGCCGGTCGATTCACCTTCGCCGCATTCAAAGGATGCCATGGAAGCCGATGCAAAAGCTTTCGCGGAAGTAATGAATTATTTAAAGAGCGCCGATCCGGAACATACCGTCATAATGGTACAGGTTGAGAATGAACCCGGTTCATGGGGAAGCGTACGTGATTATTCCGGTACTGCCCAAAAGCTTTTCGAACAACCCGTACCGAAAGCCTTGCTTAACCCGCAGACATTAAGGGAATTAAATGTGCCCCCGGATGCAAAGGGAACCTGGAAGGAAGTATTCGGGAAAAATGCTGACGAATATTTTCACGCCTGGTCGGTAGCCAGTTATATCGAATATGTGGCGGCATCAGGAAAAGCCGTCAACCCGCTTCCGATCTATGTGAACGCCGCGCTCCGGGATCCGCTGACCAACCCTGATGCATCGCAATATGAGAGCGGCGGAGCCACCGATAATGTTATCCCTGTCTGGAAGGCAGCCGCACCGTCGATCGATCTTGTGGCTCCTGATATTTATTTGCAGGGAGACGAGAGAGTCCTTAAAATCATTGATCTATATTCACGCCCGGATAACGCCCTGCTGGTTCCGGAAACCGGGAGCAATGTGAAATACCTTTATAAGGTCATCGAAAAAGGGATCGGTTATTCTCCTTTTGGTGTTGATGGCAGGCGGCACGGAACTGCCGGTGATCGCAATGCACCGCTGGCAAGGGAATACAAATTGCTGGGCCCGATGATGCCACAGCTTGCAAAATGGGGATTCGAGGGGCGGATTCACTCTGTGGTCGAGCCGGAAGATCATTCTGAGCAAAGAATAAATCTGGGGAACTGGGAAGCAGTAATAACTTTTGGAATGGGCAGGAGATTTGCTTCCGCGCAGGAAAATACTTCCCCAAAAACGGCGACAGGGAAAGCTATGGTCATCAAGCTGGGTGACAATGAATTTATTGCCATCGGGACCAATAGCCGCTTCACCTTCAACCCAATCGGCATAAACAAAGGAAAAGCCTGGCAATACCTGAAGGTAAAGGAAGGATATTATGAAAACGGCGAGTTTCAGTTGCTTCGTGAGCTCAATGGCGACGAAACCGACTGGGGCGGACCCTACATCGGGGAAGAGCCTTCAATCCTGCATATTACACTAGTCACAAGATGATTTCCTGTGAAATCAAACAACCTCACCCTTTTGTTTTGCCTGCTGCTAAATTGATAAAAACCGACCTAAAACCAGATTAACATGAACCGCCGCAAATTTATTAACCAGACTGCGCTGGCATCTGCCGGATTGGGAATGACCAGTTATATTCCCTCTATCGCCCGTAATTCCGAAGCAGCACCATCCGACTCGCTCAATGTCGCCCTTATCGGGTGCAACAGCATGGGATTCGGGATCCTTGAACACCACTTGTCAAATCCAGGGGTCAATTGCGTTGCCATGTGCGATATTGATGATTCCGTCCTGAGCAAAAGATCAAATGAAGTAAAGACAAGGTTTAATCAGAACCCCAGGCTCTACAAGGATTTCCGCAAGCTTCTGGAGCAGAAGGATATTGACTCTGTGATAGTCGGCACCCCCGATCACTGGCATTGCCTCATCGCGGTATATGCCATGCAGGCAGGCAAGGATGTCTACGTCGAAAAGCCTATGGCTAATTCGATAGAAGAATGCAACATAATGGTCAGAGCGACAAATTATTATAAGAGGATCGTGCAGGTCGGTCAGCAGCAGCGGAGCGGATTCGTCTTCCAAAAGGCAATGGAATTGATAAAGGGCGGGAAAATCGGGAAATTGAGGAAGATAAATATCTGGGCCAATTTCAATTACGGAGTCGGGGATGCTATTCTTCCCGATGAACCGGTTCCTGCAGGCGTCGACTTCGATATGTGGCTCGGACCCGCACCGGCCAGGAGTTTTAACAGAACAAGGTTCCACGGCCTGTGGAGAATGTTTTGGAATTACGGCGGCGGGCTTATGTCCGACTGGGGCGTCCACCTGATCGACATGGGGATCTGGGCACAGGACATAACCGCTCCCCCTGCAAAGGTCCTTGTTTACGGAGCCAATACATACCACGAAAAGAGGTCGAGGGAAACATTCGATTCGATGTCGGTAGTATATCCCGGACATGATTGTGTAATCAACTGGGATATGACGGCCGGGGTCCAGAGCGGCCCTTACGGCATGCTCTATGGAATAGCGTTCGTGGGCGATGATGCCACAATTATCGCAGACAGGTCAAAGATCATCGTTCAACCCGAATGGGATGAGGAAGCCAAAAAGAACAGGACGGAAGAATATAAATTCACTGAAGGCAAGGAATCGCACGATCTTCATGTGAAGAATTTCATCAGCTGCGTTAAATCGAGGAATAAACCGGCCTGTCCGCCCGAGACCGGCAGGATAGCCGCACTCCATGTCCATATACCCAATATCGCCGCAAGAACAGGAGAGCCCGTGCTCCTGTGGGACGATCTCAATAACAGGTTTACGAACAGCGAGGCTGCGAATAAGCTTGTCACTCCTGTTTACAGGGCTCCGTGGACCCTTCCGAAGGTTTAGGTCCATGATCATATGAAGACTCCAGTCTACTCATCTTAAATATGTCATAGAATTATGCTTACACGCAGAGGATTTATAAAAGGATCGGCCGTTGCAGCAGCAATTGTCCCTTTTTCCGGGATCGGGATATTTTCATGTTCCTCAGCCCACCGGCTGAAAAATTTCGGGTTCATCTCGGGAATAATCGGGAAAGAGCTTGAAGGAGACTGGAAGGAAGTTCTTAAAAAAGCTGCGGGCTTCGGCTATACTGAAATTGAAACCGGGAATTACCTTGGTGATTCACCGGTCTCTTTTGTTAAATACCTGAAGAGCATTGGATTGAACCCGGTTGCCGGAGCTTTGAATTTCAATGCGAATGACCAGGAATTGAGGGAGAACTTTACCCTGATCAACAGCCTTAGGATGAAATACGCAGTGGTCTACTGGCCCTGGTTCACAGGCGGCCCCTTTTCGCCTGAGGAGTGCAGGAAGAGCGCGGACCGGCTCAACTTCCTGGGACAGCAGTGCAAAAATCATGGGCTGACACTGTGCTGGCACAACCATAACAGGGAATTTGAACATGCGGACACCGGGCTGCCGTTTGATTTCCTCATGGAAAATACGGATAAGGATCTCGTACATTGCGAACTTGATCTCTATTGGGTAAAAAAAGGCGGGGCTGATCCGCTGGAAATCCTGAAAAAGTACCCTGGCCGGTTTCCGATCCTTCATGTTAAGGACATGGCCCCGGGGCCTGATATGGATTTCGAATGCCCCGGAAGCGGAATAATCGATTTCCCGTCAATTTTCAGGGAGGCGCATGCCCAGGGAATTAAACACTTTATGGTCGAGAGGGATAATGTTCCGGATGGAATGGCTTGCATCAGGTCTGCAGCTGAGTACCTTAAAAAGGTTACGTTCTGAAGCGAGGCACCTCGTGAAGCAGGCAGGTTATCCCAGGCATTTATGAACTTTGCGAATGCCTCCCTGTCTGCCGCCAGGCAGGCAGCAGGTATGCTTCAGGGGACCGTGAGAGCGAGAAATTCGTATCATTCTGTTTATCTTTGTTTTAACATGCCTACCTTATTGACCTTCCGTCTTAGGTCCTTTGCCCGGGGCTATAAATCAGCCAGTTAATAGACCAAAAAAAAATTGCCCTGCACAATTTTTCTTCAATATCCCTGTTTTTAAATGCGTTGTAGAAGGGGAAATGTTTTATCTCACTTGCGGTCAGCTCATCCGGGCAAGGAAAACATGCGGGAAATAATCAGAAAAATATCGTGGGATTTTAATGTGAAATAAATAACAATAACTCCGTGCTATGAAATCGCCCCTGAATTCATTCAAGACTCTTATGCTCTTTTCATTGATCGCCATTTTACCGTCTGCTTCACTATCCGGGCAGACAACCAGACTTATAGTAATAGATCCCCTGGTTATTGCGGAAACAGGAAACCTGGTAAACCAGCCGCCTCTCCAGAAGGTACTGCGGCTTCCCGATAAAGGCAACCCGATCAGCCTGATCACGGCCGAACTTAAACTTGCATCATATGACGAGGTCGATCTGTATCTCCTCACAAAGCCGGCTTCGGTGATTTTCGATGAGATCAATATCCTCCCTGATAACATAAATGACTTTGCCGCCGATTTCGGGCAGTGGAAAGATCTCCTTAAGCCTGGCGCAAGGATAATCATCCATTCCGCAAACCTTACCTCGGAGCCCGGGGGCGAGACCATAGTCAGAAATATTTCTGCATTTACAGGCAGGAACGTAACAGTAGAAAACTAGCACTGAAAAATCCCGATCCTATGAAAAGCCGTTATTTCATTTTACTGGCATTGATATTCTGCAGCGCGCTGGTCAAAGCCCAGCCACCTGAAACCATTTACCCGGGAACTGTTGTCTACGAAGGCTATTATGATGACCGTTCATGGGGCCCTTTCAACATCGGCTTCAACTTCACATTTTACGGTAATTCGTACAGCCAGATGCACATTACGTCGAACGGCCTTGTCATGTTCGGATCAGGTTCAAATGACTATACTGAGGACCCCATACCTACCGCGGGTGCTCCAAACAACTTCATAGCAGCCTTCTGGGACGACATTGTGATCGATCCTTCGGGAAAGATCCTCTACACGACAATAGGCGCGGCCCCGAACAGGAAATGCATCATCCAGTGGACCAACATGGGATTCTACAACAGCACAGTGCTGATGGGTACCTTCTCAGTGATCCTGTATGAAGGGTCTAACAATATCCAGGTTCAATACCGGAGCATCATTGACAATACGTCCGACAGGTCGCACGGGAGCTCAGCGGTGATCGGCCTCGAGAACAGTACCGGGACTGCAGGTGTCCAATACGCGTTCCACAACTCGACAGCCATCGCTTCTGAACAGGCAATCCTCTTCACTCCATCGGGATCGAGCTACAATATCAATTCATCAGCTACATATGATGGCGTCTACCTCACCAAGAACATTACGCTGCCCGAACCCGGGATCCCAAGGCTTATAAGCCCGGCAAAAAATGCCGTGATCGGTTCCGCGTTCACTTTCCAGTGGTCAGCCGCCAGCAACGCAAGCTCCTACACCCTGAAGATCTCAAAGAACTCGGATATCAGCAGTTCGACAAATTACGATGCCGCGACCGCCACAACATATAACATTACCGGGCTGACCCTGAACACCACCTATTACTGGGCAGTCTTCGCGGTAAATTCCTCCGGCACCACCTGGTCGGAGATCTACAGGTTCACGACCAGCGCAAACCCGCCCCTGGCCACTGTTCCCCAGACTATCTGGATGGAGCAGAACGAGGAAAGAAGCATCATGCTCCAGTATACCGGGGGTGACGCCAGCGCAAAAACTGCGATAATCACTTCTCTCCCGGCCCAGGGATCACTCTACCAGTATATTGCCGGATCAAAGGGAACAAGGATCAGCACTGTTCCAACCACCCTCACCGATGCCAACCGGAACGTCATCTATGTCGCCGATGGCGGAACCGGGAACGGGGCAGGAAACTTCAACTTCTATATACATGATAACACAGGGGATTCACCTTCCGGAACAACTACAATAAATGTCAATCCTCCGGGGATCCCGAACTTTATACTGTCGGCCAAAAGCGGGAACATCGAGATCCAGTTCGACAAGCCGATGTCCGATCCTACGGGCAAGCAGTCTCAGTTCACTGTCAAGGTGAACGGAACGCCGGTGACCATCAGCTCGGTATCACTGAAAGCCGGGGACCCCTACACGATCGCAGTTTCACTTGCCACTCCGCTTACCGGGTCAGAAACTGTCCTGATCTCCTATACGCAGGGAGACGTGGCTGCCGAATCGGGCGGCCTTCTGCAGTCGTTTGTCGATCAGCCGGTCAACTTCCTCCTGCAGACCATCACCTTCCCTGCCCTGCCGGTACTGACATATGGCGATGCACCTTATACACTGACGGCAACTGCCTCGAGCGGCCTGCCGGTCACATTTATAAGCTCCAACACAACGGTTGCCTCGATCAGCGGCGATCAGCTCACAGCCAACTCGACAGGTACGGCAGAGATTACAGCTCAGCAGATCGGCAACGGCACCTATGCCCCTGCTAAATACATCAGGACCCTCACTGTAAACAAGGCAAACCAGACTATAACATTCCCGGCGCTTCCTTCGAAAACCTACGGGGATGTCGATTTTAACCCGGGGGCATCAAGCTCATCGGGTTTGACTGTAACATATTCCAGCGACAACCCGGCCGTGGCAACCATAGTGTCGGGCATTATCCATATTGCGGGCGCGGGATCGGCAGTCATCACCGCCTCCCAGGAAGGGAACAACCTGTATAACGCAGCGATGAACCAGGTTTCGACGCTGGTGGTCTCGAAGGCAAACCAGACGATCACCTTCCCGGCCCTGCCTTCAAAAATTTACGGTGATGCCGACTTCAACCCCGGTGCTTCAAGCTCCTCCGGACTGGCTGTCACGTATTCGAGCAGCAACCCGGCTGTGGCAACGATTGTCAGTGGCAACATCCACATTACAGGGGTGGGCTCTGCAGTGATAACCGCCTCTCAGGCCGGCAACACGCTCTATAACGCTGCCCCGGACCAGAGTTCGACACTTAACGTGGGCAAGGCAAGCCAGACGATCTCTTTCCCCGCACTGCCGGCAAAGACATACGGTGATGCGGATTTCAATCCCGGTGCCACGAGTTCATCCGGACTGACGGTAACATATACATCCGGCAACCCGGCAGTCGCAACGATTGTCGGCGGCAATATCCATATTACGGGAGTGGGCTCGGCAGTGATAACGGCTTCACAGGCCGGCAACGCACTTTATAACGCCGCTTCGGACCAGACCTCGACACTGAATGTGTCAAAGGCAAACCAGGCAATCACCTTCCCGGCACTCCCGGCAAAGACTTACGGTGATACCGATTTCAACCCGGGAGCAACAAGCTCGTCAGGATTAACGGTCACATATTCGAGCAGCAACCCGGCAGTGGCAACCATCGTCAGCGGAAACATTCACATTACCGGTGTGGGTTCAGCTGTAATAACAGCTTCACAGGCCGGCAACGCACTCTATAACGCCGCACCTGACCAGACTTCC
>DCFQ01000064.1:18704-20147 GCA_002319915.1 Bacteroidales bacterium UBA1800
CTCATCGGGGCTGCTGGTTACCTATTCGAGCAATAATGCTGCGGTTGCGATCATCGTGGCAGGAAATATACATATCACCGGCGCGGGAACAGCTGTCATTACCGCATCACAGGCTGGCAACAGCTTATACAACGCAGCAGTTAGCCAGACTTCCACACTCACAGTGGCAAAGGCCGGCCAGACAATCACTTTCCCGGGGTTACCATCAAAAACCTACGGGGATGCTGATTTCAATCCCGGGGCGACAAGCTCCTCCGGCCTGCAGGTGACCTATTCAAGCAGTAATCCTGCAGTAGCCACCATTGTAAGCGGGAATATCCACATCATTGGGGCAGGCACCGCTGTGATCACCGCATCACAGGCAGGGAACACGCTTTACAATGCTGCGCCCGACCAGACTTCAACACTGAATGTGGCAAAAGCAAACCAGACGATCAGCTTCCCGGCATTGCCCTCAAAAGCTTACGGTGACGCGGATTTCAATCCGGGTGCAACCAGCTCGTCTGGATTACCGGTCAGCTATTCGAGCAGTAACCCGGCCGTCGCAACAATAGTAAGCGGCAGCATTCATATCACAGGTGCGGGCTCGGCCATCATAACCGCCTCACAGGGAGGTGATTCAAATTACAATGCGGCCGCAAATCTCACTTCGTCCCTGGTTGTTTCCAAAGCGGGACAGACCATCACATTCGCGGCAATCCCGTCAAAGATGGTCACTGATCCGGATTTTGCACCGGGAGCTTCCTCTTCATCAGGGCTCACTGTGACGTACTCCAGCAGCAATCCTGCGGTTGCAACCGTGAACGGGAACCTTATACACATCGTATCAGCCGGAACATCAACCATAACCGCATCACAGGCAGGCAATTCCGACTTTAACGCCGCTCCCGATGCTGCCCAGCTGCTGACTGTTACAAAAAGCAATCAGACCATCACATTCACAGCAATCCCGGCAAAGACATTCGGCGATCCTGATTTCAATCCCGGCGCAACCGCAAGTTCGGGCCTTCCCGTAACATATACCTCCGACAACCCGGACGTTGCAACCGTTTCGGGAACCATGATACATATTGTCAATGCAGGGTCTGCAACGATCACTGCAAACCAGGCGGGTGATGCAGACTTCAACCCGGCACCTGACGAAACCCGGGTCCTTACGGTCAACAAGGCTTCGCAGGTCATTACCTTCGCAGCTCCGGCAATACACGTTTTCGGTGATCCCGATTTTGACCCGATGGCAACTGCTTCATCGGGGCTGGCGGTGACCTATTCCAGCAGCAATACGGATGTAGCCGTGATATCAGGGGGTATGATCCGCATTACCGGCGCCGGCAGCACGATTATCACTGCCTCCCAGGAAGGAAACCAAAACTGGCTGACTGCACCCGTTGTAACCCAAAGCCTGACAGTGAGCAAGCAAGGCCAGACTATCACGTTCCCCGA
>DCFQ01000064.1:20514-21362 GCA_002319915.1 Bacteroidales bacterium UBA1800
GGGCCTGATACATATCACGGGAGCAGGGACAACAGTCATTACCGCATCACAGCCCGGGAACGATGACTTCGGGGCCGCTCCTGATGTCATCCAGTCCTTCACCGTTGACAAGGCTGACCAGACAATCACTTTCGGACCATTGGCCGAAGCCACTTACGGATGGCCTGACATTGATCCGGGGGCAACTGCCTCATCTGGCCTTCAGGTAACTTACTCGAGCAGCAATCCCGGAGTGGCATCCATCGTTGCAGGCATGATCAGGGTAAATGGCGCAGGAACGGCGCTGATCACCGCAAGCCAGGCCGGGAACACCAATTACAATGCGGCACTGGATGTCCAGGTGACACTCTCGGTTTCAAAAGCCGACCAGACCATTACATTCGCCCCGATCGATGAGCATGTTTTCGGTGATCCGGCGTTCGGGCTCAGCGCAACTTCCTCCTCGGGCCTGACAGTGGTCTTTTCATCGAGCGATCCCTCGATAGCGGAAATAAACGGCCAAACCGTCACAATTAAAGGTGCTGGAGTGGTTACCGTAACGGCATCACAGCCGGGTGACGAAACCTTTAAGCCCGCTGCCGATGTGACACACATCATGATGATCAAGAAGGCGGCCCAGACTATCAGCTTTGATCTTACCGGCCAGTTTAAGGCAGGTGACCCGGATATAACTCCAAATGCAACAGCCACCTCAGGATTGGCAGTAACATTCACAAGCAGCAATGAGAGTGTGGCTTCGGTCTCCGGAAATGTGATCCATATCACAGGCGCAGGTACCGCTGAGATAACTGCCTCACAGGAAGGGGACAATAATTATGAGGAAGCAACTCCGGTTACCGTTCAGATCA
>DCFQ01000064.1:21692-65387 GCA_002319915.1 Bacteroidales bacterium UBA1800
GATTTCAGCCCGGGCGCATCATCATCCTCCGGACTGCCCATCACATATTCGAGCGATAATCCTTCTGTCGCTGAAATTAGCGGGGGCTTCATCAGGGTAAAAGGAACAGGAACAGCTGTTATTACGGCAGCTCAGCCTGGTGATGAGAGCTTCGATCCTTCGGAGCAGGTTCAGCAGACAGTTACGGTGACGAAAGCGATGCTGACAGTAACCGCCGAAAATAAATCAAAAGCATACCTCTCGGCCATTCCGGTCCTTACCTTTACTTATTCCGGATTCGTTTACGGAGAATCGGCATCAGTGATCGACACCGAACCGTCAGCATCCACAGATGCGCAGGAGAGCTCGGCTGTTGGCGATTATCCCATCACCGTTGGGGGAGGAAGCGACGACAATTATGATTTCACATATATTGACGGAACGCTGGCCATTACAAAGATCCCCCAGAGCGTCAGCTTTACGGCATTCCCATTGACTATCCATGTGAATGAGACCTTCCAGCTCGAAGCCGCTTCGACCTCCGGCCTGGCAGTAACTTACGAAAGCCAGGATCCACAGGTTGCCCGGGTCACAGGCTCTGAACTTACCGGAGTATCAAACGGCACAGTTGTGATCCGTGCCTATCAGCAGGGTGATGATAATTACTCCGCTGCGGAGGCCACCATAACTGTGGAGGTGATATCGTCCTTTGACAATATACTTCACCTTTTCACTCCGAATAATGACGGCTTCAACGATCGCTGGGAGATCCCGGACCTCGGTTCGTACGGGAAATGTGATGTCAGGGTCTATAACCGGTGGGGTAAGCTCGTCTTTAAATCCCCTGATTACCACAATGAGTGGGATGGCACCTCCAACGGGGCTGACCTGCCCGCAGCTGCATACTATTACGTCATAAAGACGGAAAACTCAGGAACATTAACCGGAACAGTAAATATTGTCAGATAAAAAGAAGCACCTGATCATGAAAAAGTATATTATTTCTGCAGCCGCACTTCTTTATTCAGTGATTATTTCGGCACAGCAGATGCCGATTTCCGAAAGCTACTTCCTGGACAAATATTCACTGTCGCCCTCGTATGCGGGACATTTTAACCCGGGAACACTTTTTATGGGCTTCCGGAGCGACTGGAGCGGTATCAAGGGCGGACCAAAGACCGTCAGGATAGCTTACAGCGACATGATTTCTGCCAATGCCGGGTACGGGGGAAGGGTGATCTATGATAAAGCGGGGATCTTTGACCAGCTTTATGTCCTTGGCACTTACTCCTACAGCGTCAGGCTTACGGGCGATCATAGGATTTTGCTGGCCTTGTCGGCCGGGATCTATAACAACAAGATCAATTTCTCCGATTATTACAATGACCCGAATTATAATCTCGATCCCGCACTCACTCAGCAGGATGTGAAATCGAAGCTGAAATTCATGTCTGACTTTTCTGCACTTTATGTCTTCAAGGGCTTGGAAGCCGGTATCATGTTCGCTAACATAAATTTCGGGGATGCGAAGTACAGAGATGTCGACGTCACGTACAAGCCTCTTGCCAATTACCAGGTCCATGCAGCATACAATTACGGCATTAACGACCGCTGGACGATCAATCCTCTGGCTTACCTGAGGGGCGGCAGATACATTAAGAGCCAGCTGGGGATAGGTACCAGGATCATTTACCAGGATAACCTGTGGGCCGGGATCTCATACAGGGATCCTTCAATTGTAGGTATCGGCATTGGGGCAAATATTACGGGAGGGATAAGGTTCTCCTATAACTTCAATTTCGCAACTTCGGTTGCCATGGGCATCTACAACAACCATGAATTTGCCCTGGGAGTTGACCTTGGAAAGCTCATCAGGAAGCCCGGTAGTCCTGCTGAAAAATAAGGGTTACACAGAGAGCGCGGAGAAGACACGGAGAGCACGGAGAGAAAAAAACAGTCTCTGTGCTTTCCATCTCTGCTCAGTGTTCTCTGTATAACCCATTTGATTCATCGCCTCAAATTGACTAATTTTACAGCCTGTAATCAAGTCACGTCAGCCATGAAAAAATCAATCGTTGTATTAATGACCGCAATGGTTCTCATTAATTTATCTATTTTTGCCCAACCCAAAAAAACTCAGCAGGTGCAGAAAAAATTTGTGATCCACACTGATTACGGTGACATGAAAGGGATTCTCTACAATGAGACGCCCAAACACCGCGACAACTTTGTAAAACTAGTCAAATCAGGCTATTATGACGGAACACTCTTCCATCGTGTAATACCCGGCTTTATGATCCAGGGCGGGGATCCCGACTCCAAAACAGCTAAACCAGGACAAATGCTGGGTATGGGGGGCCCGGGATATACCATTCCGGCCGAATTCAATACTAAGCTCCTTCATAAAAAAGGCGCTCTAGCCGCCGCCCGGCGCGGAGGTCCTTCAAACCCTGAAAAAGCTTCGTCCGGGTCCCAGTTCTACATCGTAGAGGCAGAGAAAGGCACACATCAGCTCGACAATGATTATACGGTATTCGGTGAGATCACCGATGGCCTCGAAGTAATATCCAAAATTGCAGCCGTTCCCAGGGACAAGTCCGACCGTCCTCTGAAGGATGTCAAAATGACAATTAAGCTGGTGGAGTAAAGATCCTCCGGCAGAGGCTGTTATGGAATGAATGACAGCCGATTATCGCGGATAAAGGCAATATCCGGCAGGCATTGGCGTTTTCAATATGCAATAAGATCCTGTCATTAACCTTTATCTGAACGATTATGAAGAGAATTGCTTTTTTGCTGGCGATTATTCTCCTTTCGTTGGCTTCGTGCAGGAAAGAATCGGACACCAAATCCGATTCGTTTATCCTGACCGGGATAAAAAACGCAAAGGGCTCTGAAATCGTGACGGTTAAGATCGATTCGGGAGTGATCCATTCAGTCCCGATAGACTGTCACATCCTTGGATCGACCGTTTATGATCCGACTTCCGGCGGTTATGGCTATGTCGACTGCGATTCGATGTTCAACCTTGTGAACCCGGCCACGGGAACCCTGATACGATCGTTCAAAGTCCCCGGGTTCCTGAGCCAGTGCGTAATCGACGACGAGGAAAACACCCTGATAGGGTTCTACTCTGTTTTCCTTTTCAAGGGCGGGTCAAAATCCTCCCAGGAAATGACGATTACCAATTATGTGGTAAAAATAGCCCTGGAGAGCGGGGAAATTCTGGCCAATAACACAATAGATGTCGGGGACGGTGTTTATGGCTGCATATGCTACTTCAACCAGGAGGAAAAAGGCTATGTACTGGAGCGCGCCGACAATACGCTGATAACCATCAATCCGTCGACCGGAGAAATAGTTAAGTCCGTCAGCGTCGGCACCTCGATAAGCGGCGCCATCTACAATCCTGATGACAAAACCATTATCGGGTTCACTTACCTGGCCGAAACGGACCGGAACTACATTAAGGTCATTAATGCGGAAACAGGCGAGCAGATCCTGAGCACCGAGATCAAGCAGCGTGACAACTACCTCGGATGCATTTCGGGGTATGATCCGGCTAACAACAGCTACATACTGGTCAATGCTGATAATGAAGTCCTCTTCATCGATACATCGACCGGAGAAATATCAAAATCTTACAAGCTTCCGGAAACGATGTCGGATATCAGGTTCCGGAAAGAATAAAGCATAAAAAGCCGGTTTGACCGGGCCTGAGGCGAAATGATCATTTTTCTCGTGATCACGACGCCGAAGGTGTTTTTCTCTCTCTCTGATAATGATCCTTCCGTGGTTTGCTGTAGATGGAAACTCCATTTTATAAGCACCGGAAGGATTTTTTTTTACGTTAACCCCCGGCTTTTACTTTTTGCCAAATGAAAGTCAGAGTCTTTTTCAATTTATATTCTTTCAGCTCAGAAATTAGCATAAATCAGAAGTTCATCTCAACATAAAATAATTTACTTTGTTTCTGTAAGAAATTTGATCCAGGCAGGAAAATGAAAGGAAACAGAAACACCGCAGATCCGCGAACTTTCTTTTTCCTTGTTTTGCCCTCAGGCATAAGCCAGGGCTTCATTACAGTCTCTCTCCCCTTCATACTTGTAAAACACGGGTTCCCGGTTTCTGTAGCAGCATCGCTGACTGCCCTCGGTATTTCGTCAAACATCTGGCGCTTTGTCCTGGCACCCATGACCGACATTTCCTTCAGCCTCCATAAATGGTATGTTGCCGGCAATATTCTATGTGCACTGACCCTCGGCTCACTGGGATTCATCACTCTTCATCCCGGGTCAATGGGAATGCTGACATTGTTTGTTTTTATCTCCCAAATAGCTGCAAACCTGATAGTTGCCCCTGTAGGCGGACTCATGGCCAAGACCGTTGCCGCAGAGAAAAAGGGAAGGGCAGGCGGATGGTACCAGGCAGGGAATGTCGGCGGGGAAGGGCTTGGTGGCGGTGCAGGGATCTGGTTGTTCACGCATTATTCATTTCAAACGGCTGTCATTGCATTATCAATTGTAATTTTAGCCAGCAACCTGGCTCTCAGGTACATACCTCAGGTTTATGCTGAAAAGGGAATAGCGGTAAGAGAGAAATTCCGGATGATGGGGGCTGACCTCAGAAGCCTTATCCAATCACCCCTCACTGTTTTCATAATGATTTTGATCATCCTTCCGATCGGGATCGGGGCGGCAACCAATCTATGGTCATCGGTGGCCGGCGACTGGAATGTAAATGCCGATACGGTCGCCCTGGTGACCGGGTCGCTGAGCGCCGTGGCAAGCGTGGCCGGAAGTGTTGCCGGAGGCTGGGTCGCCGACCGCTCAGGAAGATGGACCGCATACTTCGGAGCCGGGATCTTAATGGCGGTTGTGACACTGGGGATGACGTTTTTCAGATACCGGCCCGAGCCATATATTACAGGCGTCCTTTTATATGCTGTGACTTACGGAATGGCCAACGCCGCATTTTCGGGGATTGTGCTGAGTGCGATCGGGAAAGGCATGGCCTCAACAAAGTATGCCATCCTTTCATCGCTGGGAAATATCCCTTACCCGTATATGACCATTATCGACGGATGGCTTCACGATTCCTACGGGGTTAGGACCATGCTGCTCGGGGAAACAATTCTTGGAATGTGCTTTATATTCATCATGCTGCTTGCATTGACAAGGCTGAGAGCAAAAAAGATACTCATATGAGAACGATTCCGCCTATATTGATTTCATCAATCTGAAAACCAGACATGAGAAAGGCATTTTTGCTGATCATTATTTACGCAGCAATTTCAGGATGCGCTCCAATCTTCAGGAAAGCGCTCGATTTCCCGGTAACAAGGCAGGCTTATGATTACAGCTGCGGACCGAGTGCCGTCCAGGCAGTGATGGCATACTACGGCATCGATTTCAGGGAATCGCAGCTTATCGATACGCTAAGGACAGACAAAAATGATGGGACCCTTGTCAGGCATATTGTAAATTTCCTCCATTCCGAGGGATTCTCAGTCGATGTGAAAGAACACATGAACAAGGAGGACCTGTTCAGATATATCGACAGGAAGATCCCGGTCATTGTACTGATCCAGGCCTGGGGGGATAACGCTGATTTCAATAATCATTACGCCGATACCTGGAAAGATGGACATTTTGTCGTCGTTACAGGGTACAGCAGGAAGAATATTCTGTTTTCCGATCCCTGCCTGTTCAGAACCGGGTATATCCCGATAGCTGAATTCATGGAACGGTGGCATGATTATGACGAAGGCGATACCGGGACATATCATCTCGGCCTTGCCGTTTACGGGAAAGAGCCAAAATTTTCACACAGGCACCCGGAGAGGATCAAATAAACAGCGTGTTGCTGTTTCCTTCAACCTGCCGTAAGAGAAATTTATTTGCTCGGGAAATTCCACTCACCGAAACCTGAAATATATTTCCGGTAAATTAAAATTCGTCTTGTCAATTATCTGTCGTAATTTTATATGTCGTTTCGTCTTCTGTTCCACAAGCAATTACCGGATTTTAGATTCTTCAAACCTGAAAACCTACTTAGCATGTGCGCTGGCAAATTGAAAAAAAGACCTGATCTTTCTCACGCGGAACCCGCCAGAAACGCAAGGGGAAAATCCGGAGATCCCTATACCGGGAGCTCAGAAGCCAGGAGTGATCTGCTTTTGCAGACGGTTCTGGAAAACACGCTCGATCCCGTTTACATAAAAGATAAGGAGAGCAGGGTGGTCATGTGCAACCAGGCCCTGGAGAAAGTTGTCGGAAAGCCGATGTCGGAGATCGTCGGGAAAACTGACAGTGAATATTACCAGAACCTTGAAGTGGGTGCGAAGCTGCGGGAACATGACCTGCTGGTGATGAATACGGGAAAGAGTCACACCTTGGAGGAAACTATCAATTCACCCGAGGGATTCAGGACTTACATATCGGTCAAGAATCCCTGGCGCAACAGGAACGGAGAGGTGATAGGCATTGTCGGCATCTCTCATGATATAACCGCCCGGAAACAGATGGAAAAATCCCTCGAGGAATCGGAAAAAAGATACAGGGAGCTCGTAAAATATGCCCCGGTAGGTATCTATGAAGTCGATTTCAGGACAAAAAAGCTTATCAGTGTCAATGAAGCCATGGCTATTCTGACAGGTTATTCGACCGATGAGCTTCTTTCGATGGATGTCATGGAGCTTCTTGACGATGAGAGCAAGATCCTATTCCAGTCCAGGATAGAAAGAATGTTCGGGGGAATAGGGGAAAAGGAGAACGTTGAGTACAATATCGTGAAAAAGGATGGAGGGATCATCCGGGCCGTGCTGAATATAAAGTTCAAAACCGATGAGAAAGGGGTCCCTGTTGGAGCAATGGTTGTAGGGTACGACGTCACAGAAGCCAGGGACGCCGAGAGGATCCTCAACGAAAGCCGGCAGAAATACCAGTCCCTGATTGAGACGAACGATGATTTTATCTGGGAGACCGACATAAATGGCAATTACACATATTGCAGTCCCCAGATGGAAAAACTCTGGGGATTGAAGCCGGAGGAAATGATCGGCAAAGCCCCTTTCGAGATAATGACCGAAAAGTACCGCGGAAGGGTAAAAGAATTCTTTAAAAGGCTTGCCGTACACCCCGTGCCCTTCAAGGGCGTTGTAACTACCTCTGTAGTAAAGGATAATCGTACAGTATATGTCGATACAAACGGGGTGCCTTTTTATGATTCCAAAGGAAAGCTGGCAGGTTTCAGGGGAATTTCCAGAGATATTACTGAAAGGATGGCGATCGAGGAATCGTTGCGAAAGAGCGAGAAGAAGTACATGGAGCTGGTTACCAATGCAAGGAGTATAATAATCCAGGTCAATACTTCAGGGATGGTCACATTTATGAATGAATTCGGATTGTCTTTCTTCGGATTCGGAAGTGATGAGATCCTGGGAAGACTTGTTTCAGAGACAATTGTTCCGAGGGTAGAAAGCACCGGCAGGGACCTCAAACCGATGCTCGAAGAGATATTCAGTGATCCGGACAGGTATTCGATCAATATCAATGAAAATGTCAAAAAGAACGGGGAAAGGGTCTGGATTGAATGGTACAATAAATCACTACATGACGATGACGGAAACAGGATAGGACACATGGCCATCGGGATCGATATTACCGGCAGGGTAAAGGCCGAAGAATCGCTCAAGCTCAGCGAAGAGAGGCTCAGGTCGGTCCTTGATGCCGCGAAGGAATCGATCTACATGTTCGACAGGGAGGGCATGATCACTCTTTCAAATGCAACCGGTCTCAAAAGATTTCAGAATATCCCGGAAAAGGATTTTGTTGGTCATAGCATCACCGAATTCCTTGATTATGAGCTGGCAGCTAACCGTAAGAAGAAACTAGATGAGGTCTTACTTACCGGGAGAGAGCTTGACTTTGAGGATGAACGCAACGGCAGGATCTATCACAACACTTTTATGCCGGTATTCAGGGACAATGAAGTGATCAATGTCGCCACCTTCAGTTCCGATATAACCGAACGCATAGCAGCTGAAAAAAAGCTTGCCAATTCGCAGGAAAAGCTCAGGATTGCCGTCGAGAACGGGAACATCGGGATCTGGGAATGGGACATGAAATCAGGGGCAGTGGCCTGGGATGAAAGGACCGAAATAATGTTCGGCCTCAGGCCGGGAACCTTCGGAAATACATTCGATGCCTTCATGAGCCTGGTAAACGAAGAGGATATTCCGCATATCCAGAAAGCCATCACAGACACTCTCGACAGGGGAATTCCCTTTGAAACAATTTTCAGGCTCAGCCATAAAGGAGGCAAACCACGGTATATAAGCAGCAAGGCCTTATTGAACAGGGATAACGAAGGCCGGCCTCTCAGCATGACCGGCGTATCAATTGATGTGACTGCCTTGAAGGAGGGAACCGAGACGCTGATACTTAAGCTCAACGAGGACCTGCTGCGTTCGAACAGGGATCTCCAGAGTTTTGCGTACGTGGCCTCCCACGACCTCCAGGAACCGCTGAGGACCATCACCAGCTTTACTCAACTTCTCTCCCACCATTACAAGGATACCCTTGATGAAAGAGCCCGGGAGTACATTGAGTTTATCGTCGAGGGAGCTGTAAGGATGTATGACCTCCTGAATGCCCTCCTCGAATATTCAAGAATACACAGCAAGGGCAAGACATTCCAGAGGGTCGAACTGAATAAGGTCCTTGCAGGGGCCGTAAAGAATCTCGCCTTTTCGATCAAGGAAAGCAATGCAAAAATAACATCCGGGAAGCTGCCGGTTGTCCATGCTGATGAGGGACAGATGGTCCAGCTTTTCCAGAACCTTCTTTCCAACAGCATCAAGTTCAGCACTGATACTCCCAGGATCCATGTTTCCTCAAAAACCGAATCCGGTAATTATGTTATCTCTGTCAGGGATGAGGGGATGGGAATTGAACCCCAGTATTTCGAGAGGATCTTCCAGATCTTCCAGCGGCTTCACACCAGGGAACAGTACGAGGGAACAGGGATAGGCCTTGCGATCTGCAAGAGGATAGTAGAGCGGCATGGAGGATCTATCTGGGTTGAATCCGAACCGGGAAAGGGATCAACCTTTGTTATTAAGCTGTCAAAGGAAAGGACAAGATGATATTGGAATCCCCGGGTGATACACAGGCCAAAGATAAAACAAGGAGTGACACAGAGATCCGGCTCTGTGTCACTCCTTGAATTACCCGCCTCCGCGTACTATTGGCACTTCAGGTTTTTCCTCTCAGCTTTTGAGGGTTCAAGGAACGGACCGTACATCGAGTTCTTGAATGAAGCGCATGCCTCGGCGGTCTTCCCTTTCCCGGACTGTGCAAGACCAAGCTGGAAATAGAACTTTGCCTTTGCCTCAGGAGCCCCAGTCTCGAGACTCAGACCTTTCTGGGCATATTCCTCTCCCTTCTCAAAGTTCTTCTGCTTGTTGTAAACGTCTGAAAAGAAGTAGTCAACATCCTTGTCTACACCATATTTTGCAGCTTTATTCAGCAGTGCGAGGGCCTCGTCCAGCTTATTTGCCTGGTTTGCCTGTGAACCTTCTGCCCTGAAGTATTCAAGAGCCAGCTTTGATGCCTGCTGAGCCTTAACAGTATCATTTGCTGTCTTCATTTTATCAATGAACTGATCAAGAGTCTCCTCAAAGGCTGCAGAATTATTCTGACTTCTGTAGATGAGCGCCTTATTGTAAACAGCTGCCGGGTATCCCGGGGTTACCGAAAGAACACTGTCAAAAGCCAGTAGGGCATTGCTGAAGTCCTTTTTTGAGAAGAATTCCGTGCCCATATTGTAATAAGCCTGGGTCAGAACTTTTTTTGCATTTTCACCGGCGGTTGTGCTTCCATACTTACCGGCTGCCTGCACGGCTGCCTTTGCTGCACTTACAACTTCCCCTGCCGGTTTCTTTGCATTGAGCGCATTCACCGCAACTTTTACGTACAGCCCGGGCAATACCTGTGTAGCTTTTTGCTTCAGGTCGTTGGCGCTTTCCCCAACCTTGCCCGACAGGGCTATAACATTCTCAAACGCACTGATTGCGGCTTGCGGATCAGTCTGACTGGCCTTTGCACCTTCATTGTACACCTTTATAACGTCATTCAGCTCCTGCCCGCTGAGTTTGGTAAAAATCATAGCAGAAATGATCAGGAAACCAGCCGTAATTTTAATTGCTCTTTTCATTTTAAAAACATTATCAGGTTATTATAACTAAATTTCTGTCCGAAAGGTTGTAAATGTAAAAATTATTTTGATTTATCAATATTATACAAAAATGATTTTGACAAGTTTCCCGGATCATCCATTTAATTCATCCAAAGAACAATGTCTGACCCCTGAAAAGGCCGGGAACTTAAGAAGCTCATTGTATCTTCCTGTTCCATTGTGTAACAAATGAAACCGGGATTTGTCAGATTTTGTTTCCGCCTTTTTCCTTACTTTGCGATCCAGGTTAAAAAGGAGCGTGAAGGATATGAACGATAATGAAATTCTCCTGAATCACAATGAGCTGGTTCAGTTTCTGAAGAAACCCCAGAAGGAGTTCACCCGTGATGATATCATAAGGTTTATGGAAGCCAGGGATATCAGGATGCTTAATTTCAGATATGTCGCAGATGACGGGAAGCTTAAGTCCCTCAATTTTGTGCCTTTCAGCAGGAACCATCTCAGGTCGATCCTGACTGCAGGGGAGAGGGTCGACGGATCGAGCCTTTTCTCCTTTATCGGTTCGGGGGCCAGCGACCTCTATGTCGTGCCAAGATACCGGACGGCTTTCGTTAATCCATTCTCAAGGATCCCGGCCATCGACGTCCTTTGTTCGTTTTATGACAGTGACGGGAAGCCTCTCGAAAGCGCAGGCGAGAATATCCTGAGAAAGGCAAGCTCCAGGCTCACCTCCCTTACCGGCTTCACCATGAAGGCATTCGGGGAGCTCGAGTATTATATCAAATCACCGCACAGTGATCTTTATCCTCTCACCGATCAGAAAGGCTATCACCAGGCGGCGCCGTTTGCCAAGTTTGAAACCCTGAGGGTGAGGGCGCTCGAGCTGTGTGCAAAGGCAGGCTGCAGGATCAAGTACGGCCATTCGGAAGTCGGCAGCTTCACGTTCGAGGAGTTCGATTACGAACAGCATGAGATCGAATTCCTGCCCGTCGAGATGGATGAGGCTGTGGACCAGCTCCTGGTTGCCAAGTGGATCCTGCGGAACCTTGGTGCGGAATATGGCGTGGAGGTGAGCTTTGCCCCCAAGATCGCCACGGGAAACGCAGGCTCAGGCATGCATATCCACATGATGCTGGAGAAGGATGGCGTGAACCACATGGTCGAAAACGGAAAGCTCAGCGATACCGCAAAAAAAATGATTTACGGCCTGTTGCATTTTTCGCGTTCACTGACAGCATTCGGAAACACAATTCCCACTTCATACCTTCGGCTTGTACCCCACCAGGAAGCTCCTACCAGCATCTGCTGGGGCGACCGCAACAGATCGGTGCTGGTAAGGGTTCCGCTCGGGTGGAACGGGGCGATGAATATGATCAAGGATGCGAACCCGGCCGACACCGCTGAGTTCGGGATCATGCCTTCCAAACAGACGATCGAGCTCCGGTCGCCCGATGGCTCGGCTGACATTTACAAGCTTTTTTCCGGCATCGTGATCGCGGCTGAGCACGGGCTTGAAACAAAAAACGGGCATGAGCTTGCCGACAGGCTGTACGTCGGCCCTGATGCTTCCAGTGGTTGCATTAACGGATCAGGCAAAAGACCGGAGTCGCTTCCCGGATCGTGCCATGAGTCGGCTGAATGCCTCCTGGCCCAAAAAGCCTTGTATGAAAAGGGATCAGTCTTCCCGGCGGGTATGATAGAACATATTGCCGGCCGTCTTATGTCGTTCAATGACAAGGATATGAGCGAGAAGCTCTATAACAGGAATGATGAGATCGGTAACCTGGTAAAACAGTTCCTTCATTGCGGCTGAGCCATCCCAGGCTACTTGTTCCTGAGCTGGCTGGCTTTTTCGAACATCCTGATCTCAGCTTCAGTCACCGGTTCAATTTCGATCCCGTGTGCCCTGGGTTTGGTTTCTTCATCAACATGAATGAATGTTATGAAGCCATCCACGATAGGCTCCTGGGTGTTTTGCTTTGTTACTTCGATATATGATATCAGGCTGGTCCTTCCTGCATAAATCGCTTTCGATGTGAACTTAAGAACCTCCCCTGACTTTACCGGCTTTCTGAAATACATGCCATGAATTTTCAGGCAAACGATGTTCCTGGGATCGACCAGCGATGCCAGGGAAATGAATCCCGATTCCACAAACCATTCGGCGGTCCTTCCTGCAAAGAGAGTTCCATGATGATTGAGATCTTCGCTTTTGACCAGGCGGGTAGTGAAAACAGGCTCGGGGCGGACTTTCATGATCTTGTAATATTTCCACGGTAAATGTAGCATTTCCTGCCTGCCGGGCAAGAGCAATGATCATATAATCCGGGTGCCCGGGAAAATAAGCTGCGGGTCAGTGCCGGATCATGGTTCGGCAGCGACCCTGGCAACAGTTTCAATTGCAATGGCTGCAAGGGCTGCCCCATAGTCGAGGTCGATATTCTCAAGGGTGTCTTTCGAATCATGGTACCCGCTCCTGTTGATGTCATAATTCTCCATCAAGAGGACAACAGGGATTCCCGCATCTGAAAAGATCTGGCCGTCGGTATTGAATAGTGAACTGTGGGGATTGAACCTGGTCCGGATCTCCCCGTCGATGCGGAGGAACTGAGCCGGTTCCGGGATCCCCGCGGGATCAGTGACCCGTTTGCCCCTCCCCAGGAGCAGCCGCTGCTGTGTTTCATTCCAGGCATCAATGTTCTTGTTCCAGATCCTGTTTGCCAGGTGTGCCTGCCTTGCAAGACAAAGTGACGCCGCACCGGTGCCTGGCGAGATCTGGAAGATATCACGGTCATTATCACGGTTATGGCCTATCATGTCCATAATAAATATACCTGTTATTGCGGTCGAGGACAAATCGATGACGGTATCGGCAGCTTTTAGATGCACTCTCCCCTCCACAACGGTTTGGCAGAAATTCCGGGCCCCCAGGCAGTCGGAAGGGAATTCCTCCCCCGTAAGGTGCAGAAGCCAGATATCACGTTCGAGCCTCTCCTCCTTTGCCAGCCGGAGGAAGAGCGGTGCAGCCTGAAGTATTGTGCTTGTTGCCGAACAGTTGTCGTCAGCGCCGTTTGCCGAAAGGCGAGCCCCCGAGCCCCCCTTTTCCCTGTCAAAAATATCCTCCATATAGGCAGTATCATAGTGATCCCCCAGGACAACCGCCTCTTTCCGGTTCTTACCGGGGATGACCAGCATTATGTTCCTTTCATTGCTTGCGCCACCCTGGTTCCTCTTCCAGCCATCAAATACCGGAAACTCAAAATCGGTATGCCAGCTGAATGGCATTTCCCCGCAGAATGCCAACCCCTCCATTCCCGCCTCAGTTATCGATTTCCTGTGCCTGGCAATCAGGTAATCACCAAGCTTCTCCAGGCCGCGTTCATGGTCCCTGATAACGGAAAGCGTGCTCTTGTCAGTCGCAATATCAGCGTTGTCCTTGTTCATGAACTCTCCATGGGCAAGGCACCTGATATCGTTCCACCAGCTTTCCTCAAAACCGCGGCCGGCTGTCCTGGTAAAGGTGATGGCTTCCGGAAGTATGGCAGGATCACCCGGTTCGATGATCTCTTCGAGGGCCTTACGAGTTTTGCTGCCAGTATCAGGGGTACCTGGTTGTGCAGCAAGTTCCCCAAGCCACTCTTCAAGACTTTTACCTTTTGATGTGCTCAGAAGGGCCCGGGCAAAAGACCGTTCCAGGGGCTTTTTGCCCATCCGATCCCCGGTTTCGAGAAGGGAAATGATATTAAGCGAGGTCTGATGAGAGTAGTGTTCAGGAGCATTCCTGAAATCCTGAAGGGCTGACAGGTATGGCTCCCTCCTGAGATACCTGGGCTGCATTTCCACCGGGGAATTCATTCCCCTGTCATCCTTATCGTAACCGGTTATATACCCCTTCAGGGAACCGGCATCGATGCGAATGCTGTCCGTTCCTGCGGCAAGATAAGCTGATACCATGCGGTGAAGATAGACATCATACATTCCCGCTCTCATCGGAGGGAAAAAGAAACGATAGCCAAACAGCCCTCCTTCAACTATCTTTTTCTCCGCCTGCCGGATCTCTTCGCGTGCAGCCTGCGGGCCGTTAAGCAATAATTCATATTCCCTGCTCCATATATGGCTGTTCCGGGCCACCGGCTTATCATATAACCCGTTCGCCTCAGGATCCGTGCTGAACAGTGCCCTTACGACCCTGGCCTTTGAACCTGCTTCGTTTATTTCGTCCTGGTACCTGTGGAGCCTCTGCCACCGGTGGGTCCTTTGAAATTCTTCGTGCAGGAGCCTGGGATTGAAGCTGAGATCCCCGCCCAGCCCCGGCTCCTTAAACCAACCTGACTGGACCGTCCTTAAACCGCCGATACCGGTGCCCGGCAGAACGAGGTTCACGAGCGGGATCTGACCGGCCGTGGGCAGCTGCCGACTGAGCTTTTCATAGCCCTGCATACCCCAGAATACCAGCGAACCCGGGAATGGGATCAGACACAACCTCCCGGAGAGATACATCTCCTTTATCCTGGGCTGCAGTGAGCTGAACGGATTGAAAGTCAAAAGGTACCTTGTCTCCTCCGGAAATGGATCGGGAGCAGCTTCAAATCGTTGCGCCCAGAGCGGTAACGTGTAGTTTCCGGGCAGAATCCTGAATCCTGCCCGGAAAAGGGAACCAGTATCGGAACAATTCTCCCCATAAGCGTTTGAAAGGATCTCCGAAATAAATGAAATGAAAAGATCTTCAGGTTTTTCAACAGGTGAAGCATTTAAGAAATTCTTCCAGAATGCCGTTTCCGGATCGAGGATGCTTCTTCCGAAGAAAGTCCACGTCACCCTGCCTTTATCATCCTGGGTCTGTGAAAGCATTACAGGCAGCATTGTCACAAACCTTTCATGCGCAAGCTTTCCGGCCATTGAGGCAAGTTCCGGCGGCCAGTAGGGATTCTCCTTCAGGTTCTCATCATTATGACCGTGGATATGATGTTCGGGCAGTCCCCTGCCAAGCCTCACAATATTATCCAGTATCTGGCGGCCGGAGTTTTCCAGCCCCGGCCTGATCTCATATTCCTCCTCGATCTCGGAGATGTTCCAGCCAAGGGGGTCATTACCGGAGAACAGCAAGGGATCAAATTCACCGATAGCCTTTCTCCCGACATACGGAGGCGGCATATACTCTGAATATGCTGCCACGGAATAACAATCTTCACATTCATACCAGGGGTATCCCTCAAGCATTTTATGCCAGCCGGTCAATTCCTTTTCTGTCATATCCGGAAATGTTAACGTGGAAAACGTCCTGAACTGAAATTGGTAATATCTTCTGAAAGATCATAGCTAAAGATCCATAACAATTTATTGATCAAAAGGTTTGACGGGCAAGCCATCTGATTCAACCGTACGGAATTCTCTCTTTATAAACTTTTCGGGCATGAAGTGGTCTTCAACAATAGAATACGGATCAATAAGAGACCGTGATTGAATATGCACTATAAATTACACTAATTAAAACAGATGATTATGAAACCAAAGTATTTTTTTGCGGCCTTTCTTATGGCTGTCTTCGGTTCACTTGTTACAATACTCGTTTTTACCGGGTTTATTGACAAATCACCGCAAGCGAACCACGATGGAGCTCGAAATGATCCTTATTTCAGGCCTCGTCCGACGGCCTTGAATTACACTCCGGGGCAGGATGGCATCCTTGATTTTACAGATGCTGCCGAAAAGACCATGCATGCCGTGGTTCATGTAAAGGTGAGGTCGACCATTCCCGGGCAGGAGATTGATGATCCGATCACAGAATTTTTCTACGGCCACGATCTGAAGCAGCCCTCCAGGAGGGTGACAGGATACGGATCGGGGGTCATTATTTCTCCCGACGGTTATATTGTGACAAATAACCATGTAGTGGAAGACTCGGATTCCATAGGGGTGATCCTGAACAACCGCCAGACTTTCAAGGCAAAGCTGGTCGGCAGGGACCCTGAAACGGACCTTGCCCTGCTGAAGATCAATGCTAATTCCCTCCCCGTTATCAAGTATGGCAACTCCGAAGATCTCAGGCCCGGACAATGGGTCCTCGCCGTCGGGAACCCGTTCAACCTCGGTACAACAGTAACTGCAGGCATAGTGAGCGCCATAAGCCGCAGCATCGACTTCCCGGATGAGGATGCATACAAGCTTGATTCCTTCATCCAGACGGATGCCGCCCTTAATCCCGGGAACAGCGGCGGAGCTTTGGTAAACCCCTCTGCAGAACTTGTCGGGATCACATCGGCCATAATCTCCCCCACCGGGGCCTATTCAGGCAACTCCTTTGCAATCCCGGTCAACATCGTACGAAAGGTCGCCAATGATCTCCGGCAGTTCGGCAAAGTACAACGGGCAATGCTGGGAATAAGCATAACAGAAATTTCGCCGGATCTTGTTTCAAGGGAGAAATTAAAGGATTCCGGTGGAGTTTTCATATCGGCAGTAACCGCAGGCAGCGGAGCAGCTGATGCAGGACTGAAGGAAAAGGATGTGATCCTCAAAGTGGAAAATACAAATATCGATTCTCCATCCGAATTCCAGGAGGTGATGGGGACCTACCGCCCGGGCGATAAGGTAAATATCACATATTCACGGGGCGGAACTGAAAAAACTGTCCAGGTGGTCCTGAAAAATATTGAAGGCGGAGAAGGTACACTTACAGGTGATTCCGGGAGCAGGCCCTTTGAAGGGGCTGTCCTGAACCCGCTGTCATCCAAAGATAAGAACAGGCTGGGAATTGAAAGCGGTGTAGTGGTGGCAGCCATAGGACCCGGGAAATTGAGGGACATTGGAATTAAAAAGGGAGATATCATTGTATCAATAAACGGGAAAACGATAGCCACCGGTAATGATGCAAGGCTTGCCACAAATGATGGTCAGACCTTTAATTCGATCGGCGGGATCCAGTCCAACGGGACGAAGTTCATGCTGGAATTTTAGCTGCCATCCGGGTTTATAAAAACTTACACAGAGGATCACGGAGCAAAAATTCATTGCCTCGATGTTCCTCTGTGTAATTAAACCAAGTTTGTCCGGAGTCAGTTGAGCCAATAGTACTTCTGAAGCATATTCCTGATCTCGCCCGGAGTCAGGGATTTGTCGGGCTCAAATGCTATAAGGATCAGGGGAAGCCGGAACTCCTCCCGTTCCAGGTACCCGGCCTTCGTTTCGGGAATTGCTTCTTTCTTCTCCCTCCTGCTTTCGGATCTCCTGTGGAATTTCTCCCTGATAAATTTCCAGACTAGCATTTCTGTAAAATGGATTGATGTTTTTAATGTCTGCGGGAAGCCGTATATCCCTCGCGGGATTACTTCCCAATCAGCCCTATTTCATATCCGTAAGGAAGAAAACATTTCCCTCCGGGGTTGCCTGAATGACTACTTTCTCCTGTCCCTTGGTAAGTTCGACAAAGTAATTGTTAGCATCTTCGAACTGCTGCCCGTAAAGAAACATATCGGAAGAGTTCATTTCATTGTCATCATAGAAAATGACAGGCCCGATTGTATAATCTTTATACTGGGCCTTGATCTCTTTCTGGGCGCTTTCGGGGATATCCGTGAACTTTACCCGGGTTGTGGTCCCGACAAGCTTGCCTTCAATATCGTAGTAAGCCCTGTAGTTCTTTCCGTCTTTGGTGTATATCGCCTCATTAAAATATTCCGACCTTTCCCATTTGGTCGGCATGATTCCTGGAAAGTCGATTTTGAAGTTGTCCTCAGAAAGTTGGCTCACACCCTTTCCTTCCAGCTTCTTCAATGGCACCATGTTGGTTTTCTGAGCCTTCTTCATTTCTTTGGATTCCTTTTTTTCTGCTTTCTGAACCTGTCCGTACATCAACGTGGCTGACAACAGCATTACCATGATCATGAATACTTTTCTTTTCATTTCTTTAGATTTTAATTAATACTGACAAACTCCTGGGATTAGAAAAACTGCCATTCCTGCTACCATGAAACATTTTAACATAACAATTACCCTGGCCCAGTAAACTGGATTTCACTAATATGACATCTTTCCCGTTCTATTGTTTTGAACACCCGGCAATTAATTTTCAGCAGAAGCAACTGAAGATCAGATATAGTTTCCCTGAAGGTGCACAATCGTAAGCCGAAGTTTATTAGCTTTGAAAAGGAAGAAGCGGCCTCGCAAGCCCTTCAGTCCTTAAGCACACTAAAACGCATACGGAATACCAGTCATGTTCGATCATGCATTCATCCTCAAGCTGGTTAAATTCGGGCTGGTCGGGATCTCCGGCATGGCTGTTGATTTTGGATTTACCTCCCTGTTCAAGGAGGTAATTAAGGTGAAGAAATATGTCGCCAACAGCATCGGGTTTACACTTGCAGCCACTTCAAATTTTGTCTTCAACAGGATCTGGACTTTCGGCAGTACCGATCCGCATGTGATCGCCCAGTATGCAAAGTTCTTCATTATAGCGCTGCTTGGCCTTCTTATTAACAACCTTACAATTTATTTCTTCTCCGATCTGAAATTCAGGCTCAACTTTTACCTATCGAAAGCAATAGCCACGCTCGTGGTCTTTTCCTGGAACTTCATAATGAATTACATATTTACTTTTTAGATCCAGCCCGGGAACCCTGCCTGTCATTTCCGTTCAGGAATGGATGAAAATAGCCCGGAATCAGGCCGCAATCCTGTCATTTCATACAGGTAAAACAACTCCACTGTTTTTCCCATCCTGGTAATCTTAAGGGTATCGGCGGGTGCTATTCCGGTAAATGAGCCGGCAAACTTATCAGGACTGTGATAGTTCCTGGAATTTGTGACATAGATGATCCTGCCATCTCTGTTTATGCCTCTTAATTTATTGATCCAGTAATATTTGTGGATCCTCTCAATTTCTCCTGGCGCGATCAGCCTGATCCCCAGCGGACTGGCAATGTAGTAATCGATATGAGCTGCCTGGTACCAGTCTTCCGCTACCAGCGTGATTTCCCCCGGATCATAAGTGTCGGCTGCCGGCCTCTTGAGAAACCCTACAATCCTTGCCCTTGCCTGGTCCCATCCGAACATGTCGAGGGTAAAATCATCCTCCCCAGGAAAGGCAGACTGTGAATTTTTCACGCTTCCGATGAATCCGGTCCTGACCTGGACCGTCCCGAGAACGATCACCGCAATGAACAAAGTACCTGCAGATGCCAGGGAACGGTTGATGATCTTCCTGCCTGTGTCATACACCTCATCGAGGTACCCTGCTGAAAATATGATGAGGCATATAAAGGCAGGCCCCGACCAGTGGGGAAGCACGGTTCTGAAAAGGGAAAGGAACGTAAAGACAAGGATCATTGGAATCCCCATGTACAGGAGCAGCTTCCCTGTCGGGGATAGTTTCCGGCTTTTAACTGACAGAGTGCCGGCAAGGGCAACCATATAGATCACCGACAATACAGGATTCTGATAGAAAAATTCACCCAGGTTGAACTGTAGAAATGACGTGAGGTCCAGGTGGCTGTTTACCAGATCCGCCCTGCTCCCATGAAAGGTGAAGCTGATAAAGTCATTCCGGCCATTCCAGATAATCACCGGCAAAGAAACGATAATCGTCAGGACCATGCCCAGGTATAAGGCAGGCTTTTTCAGCCAGATCCTGTTGTGAAACAGGATGTAAAGCCAGGCTCCCAGCCAGAGGAAAAGGGAATGGTACTTGCTGAGGAAAGCGAGGCCGGTGAATACCCCGAAAAGAATTATCCTGATCGATTCTTTTCTGCCGGGATCTTCAGTGGTTACCGCGGGCAACAGGGCGTTCAGGGCAAGCAGCACAAAAAAGACCTGGGGTGAATCGGGCAGTATGAACAATCCGCTGATAATGTTGAAATAAACCGATGAGATATACATAAGGAGAGCGAAACAGGCAGCCCGTCGCGAGTATAGCCGCCGGACAAGATAAAACAGAAGGAATATATCCGCAGTTGACAATGCCAGTGAACCGGCCCTGATAAAGATCTCGCTGCTGTATTTAAGGTTCAGCGTGAACAACTGAATAAGAAATCCCACCATCGGAGGGTGATCGAAATGGCTCCAGGCGGGAAACATAGCATATGTCCAGTAATAGGCCTCGTCGTTGCCCAGCCCGAGGATCGCTGCAGGGATTGCCTTAATGATAAGGCTGAAGAGAGCCAGGGACGTTACTAAAACAAGGTCCCTGCCGTTTGCCGGTAGTTCCGCAAAAATGCTTTTATACCTCTTCAGATTCATGTGTAAGCAAACCCTCTGGGTCAGGCCGATTTCTTAAGCTTCGTATACAAATCCACAGCTTTCCCGGATTTTATCCGGTAGTAGCGGTTCAGTCTCCAAAATAAATATGCCAAAATAGTAATTATTGCAAAGGATCGGATAGTCCGGGTAAGTGGAATGTTTACGGCAGGAAGCTTTGCAGGGGCCAGGGTCCCGTTGTACCGGAAAACCGGGTTGAGGAACAACACTGAGCTGTCGCGGCACTCGATCTCGGTCCTTATATAGGTATCCCCTTCGCCGAACGGATATGATCCGGCGTTGGTATCGGAAATGTTTTTTTTGATTTCCCCGTTCTGCCCTATGAAACTGATCCTTCTGACACTCCTGTCCAAACTGACTCTAACAGTGTCATTTTTAACAGAAATCCCCGTAAGAAGTGGCAGTCCCGCCAATTTCGACTTCTTCCCCGCCTGGGTCTTGCAGGATCTCAGGTTCAGGTCGACCCCGATAAGGCAGCCCGACCTGATTGCACCGAGAATCGAATCCCTGTCGGCTTCCGAATTGATGATGCTGAAGCTGTGGCCAGCATCCGTTACCCGCGATAAATCGTGTGAGTCATCATTTGCGATCAGGAAGACCGGGTGCCCGGCTGATAGGATGGTATCATAATATGCCGTGAAAGGACGGATGTTGTCGGCAATTTCAAACAGGTTATAATTCCCAAGGTATTTCAGATCATTGAATGAATATGCCTGCCGCCTTACAGGGTGAACAAGGACCACGATCACCGATTTAACCTTTTTCAGCTGATCGATCACCCGTTGCTTATTGCTCAGGGTCTGGCGCAGGAAATAATCAAGCCAGCTGACTTTCCTTGCATTGATCACCAGCTGATGGTTCTTGAAATACTGGTAACCATGCTCATAGACCGGGATAAACCATTTATTGCCCTTTTCATAATTGTCAATACTCTGGTAGTTTGATATTTCAATCACCTGGAAGTCGAAATCCCTGTAACAGCTGTCGAGCGCCCGGTCGGCATTCGAGCCGTTGGTGATCCCTCCGAAGCAGCGGGTATGGGCGTGGAAGTTTGCCATCTTCCACCTGGCGGGATCAAGATTCCGGTACGGGTTATACAGCTGGCTTCCGGCAAATGGCTGCGGTTCAGGGAACGAGTACCTGGTGTTGACCACATATTGTGTAAGCGGTATGGCTGACAGGATTGCCAGCGGCAGAAAAATAATCCTGAACCTGATTGGTTTCATATCAAAGCACTCTGAATGATCAATCTCTTCCTGAACTACAGAAAATAAAGCAGTAAGATGTTGTTTATGAAATGACAAACGTATCGGCGGATATGTTCACGCCGCGCTCCCGGGACCGGATAAAGGGACCGGAAGACCACGAGAACTCACGTGTCTTGAAAATGAAGTGGTAATGCGCTGTGGTTCAGATCAGTGCATAATCATCAGATAGTGAAGTAGTATTCATTCAGGAAATACTCGAACTCATCGAGGATCGTACTGAAATCTTTCCTTCCGAGCCCGATCCTGATATGATTCCCCGGGTAATTGAATACGCTGCCGGGCAGCAGCATAATGCTTTTCTGATCGATAAGTCTTTTGCACAGTTCATCCGCAGCTATTCCCCTTGAAAGGGCAGGAAAGGCAACGGAGCCGCCCCCTGGCTCGATCCAGGTCAGGAGGTCCTCATGCCGGCGGAAGAACAATTTTGCGGCCTGGAGGTTGGCCTGGACAAGCTTCAGGTTATTTCCCGTTATTCGCTCGCGGTTCCTTAATGCAATGATTCCGAAGATCTCACTAAGTGCGCTGTTGCATATCGTTGTATAATCCTTGAACCGTTCTATCCTTCTCATCACGTCCCGGTTCCGGGTGGCAAGCCATCCTATCCTTAGCCCCGGCAGCCCGAACGATTTCGACAGCCCCGACAGGGAGATCCAGCTGTCGGAGATGTCACATGCCGAATCATGCCTTGCCGACCCGGGGAACTCAAGGTACCGGTACATCTCATCCGAAAACAGAAGCACATTATTCTCCAGGGCAATCTCCGTTATCCTTTTGAATTCATCAGGTTCCGGGATAAAACCTGTCGGATTGTGAGGGAAATTGATCACGATCAGCTTAGTATTCTTCCTGACCGACTTCAGGAGGAAATCCGTGTCGAGCTTCCACCGGCGGCCCTCGGCTGCAAGGGGCCATCTCGTAACCTCGCATCCTATCGATTCCGGGATTTCGGCGAGTGACTGGTACCCGGGGTCGGTCACAATAACGTGATCGCCCGGATCAAGAATGACATTCAGGGCAATAAAAATCCCTTCCTCGGGTGCCATAACGCAGACATCGTCAGATTTAATGTTCCTGTAAAGCCCGGCAATTTCATCCCTGAGAAGCGGATGCCCCTTTGATTCCGTGTATCCTACTTTCAGATGATGCCAGAGCTCCAGGCATTCGGTATCGGCCATGTGCAGGAGCTCGTTTATTGTCAGACTTTCGCAGTCGGAAGAGCTTAAGAGACGCTTTGCCCTGAACTCATACGCGGCAAAATAGCGCTCAAGCTTAAAATCATTTATTTTCATCTTACGGGCGGAATCGAGGTATCAACCAACAATAGCAAAATTAAACACTCAAACTGATTTACCGGGCTTCCGCGTAAGCCTATTTAAGAACTTATACCCCTGTTTTTCCTAAAACTTTTCAACAATGTTCAACACAGGTTATACCGAATTTGCAATTGGAAGCTCAGGCGGCACAGCCCCTGTCCCTTTCCCCATGGGACAAAAATCCGAAGAGATCATTCCAATCAGGGAATGATCTCACCAGTTATATCGTGTGCGATAGAATTTCAGGCGGGCTATTTCATGATTGCCGCGGGATCCGGATTTCAATGACGGCACTCGCCGCCCTGACCATGATGTGCATCGTGCTGGTGACAGCTGCTTCCGCTGTCAGTTACCGACCCGGCAAGATACTGCCTTACCACCTCATCGGCATTACCCGAGCAGCCCCTGATAACCTCGATACCCGTACTGTTAAGGACATTGATTGCTCCACCGCCTATGCCGCCTGCCAGCATCACGGTAATTCCGTCAGCCGCGAGGACGGAGGCTATATCGGATTTGCAGCCGCAACCTTCCGGTGAATTCATTTTTCCCACTTCGCTTATTTCATTGGTATCGGAAATCGTGTAGATCCCGTATAGTTCACAATGGCCAAAATGGCCGTCAACCTCATTTCCGGACGTTACCGGCACTGCTATCTTCATTTTCATTTTGCTTTGATTTATAATTTGAATTATTATTGAATTAATATTGTCGGTTCTGTTCAGGGTCATTTATCTGGTATTTCAGCAAGTATCCTGTTAAAGTAGATGGCAAAGGAGCGATAAAGAAAATGAGTCCATTTTCCGAAGGGAACTATGATTAGCGCCCATTGAACAAGAATTGTAAGGTGAAGGAAATAGATCCACTGATTATTGGCAAGGATTCCGAGATCGAGAAAGACCCGTACAAGGAATGCCGAGACACCCATCAGGAATAGCCAGATGACAAAGAACCAGTCGGATGGCCGGGAGAGCCTGTTCGATTCTTTATTCTTCCTAAACCGTTCGGAAATAAAGATCATGGTGATGCTGAACACCAATATGCTTAAAAGATATCCAAAGCCGGTTACCAGTAGGCTGGTGTTTGAAAACCAGTCAAGAACGACAGTTGTGAAAAGCAATCCCAGGTACCCGATGACAAGAAGAAAATGCTCAAACCATCTTAAACGGTTTTCGTCGCATCCCAGTATCCTTTTTTGTGTGAACATATGGACAAACAGTTCTCCAATCCCTGTAAAATAATTTGCGACAGGTACTTTTTTGCCGGGCCTGATTATCACAAGCCACCACATCCGGACGATATTAGGGACCAGGATCGCCGCAAATACTCCGGTTATTGCCAGCGCCTCGAACATATGTCCGTAATGCATTGCCGCCGGCAGATCAGTTTTTAAACCCAGGCTTAATGCCAGGGCTGCCAGTGTAGTGAGGGCGAATGCAAGGATGCTGAAGGGAAGGGACCTGTAAAGCAACCCCGACAAACCTGTCCAGTCATAGACCGAGGTCAGCCATCTCCTCAGCGACATCATCAGCTCGCCCGGGTAAGCTGTCCGGGGGCAATGTGTGGTGCATTCACCGCAATAATAGCAGAGCCATGGCTTAAGTGAAGATTTTATGTCATCCTCAAGCCCCACCACGCTGAACCGTATCATCTCCCTCGGAAACGAGTCCTTTTCGGTTGACAATGAACAAACAGCAGTGCAATTACCACAGTTATAACAGGCATTGAAATCGACAGCACCATATTTTTTCAGCTCTTCTCCGAACGAAGGATTGACAACTGCCATTATTTTTTTAGTTTGTAGGAAAAATATTCATCCATATCATCTAGGCTGCCCGTCTGAACATATCCGAATTTGATCAGCGACATCAGCCAATAAACGACCTCATCTTTGCTCATATCAACCTTAAGGGAAAGCTGATCCACGGTAAGGTCGTTTTCCTTTAATGCATCAAGGATCAACTTCCTGACCTGGTTAAAACGTTTGAGATTTTCCTTTGCCTCCGTGACTTCCCGTTTCTCCCTGAGATACTTATATGTTTTCCCTTTTTCGATTTCCATTTTTCCCTGGTTACAGTGTCTCTGTTAAAATTATGCCGTGTCGTTGTCAGGCCAGTGCGTCGATCATGCTTTCAATTTCCCGGTCGGAATAAGTTATGAGGTCAATTGCATTTACCGGGCACACCGGGAGGCACATTCCGCATCCCTTGCATACTGAGTTGTTAATGGCGGCAACAGGTTTCCCGGATTCATTTTCCTTCCTGATGGCCTCAAATGGGCAGGCTGAAGTGCATGCCCCGCACCATGAGCAGAGATCCCTGTCAATCAGGGCAACTACCGGCTCCAGCTCCATCTCTGCCTTACTTACATACGAATAGGATTTCACTGCCGCGGAGAGTGCAGAGTTGACTGATTCCATGATATTCTTGGGCCCCTGGCATGCCCCTGCGATAGTAATGCCGTCAATCACTGTTTCAACGGGCCGAAGCTTCATATGGATCTCGTTGAAGAACCTGTCCCTCCCCTTTGGAAGCTTGAACAGCGATCCGACAGGATTGTCATTCCTCGGGACCATACCAGTCACAAGCACAACCAGGTCGGCTTCGACCTCAAGCTCTCTTTTCCCCGTCAGGATATCATTGATAGTGACCACAGCTTTGCCATTCCGACCCGTTACAGCAGGAGGATCATCTTCGTATGACTGGAGATAAATGTCTCCTTGCCTCGAGGACTCGTCGTAAAGGATTTCCTGCTTTCCGTAGGTCCTTATACCGCGGGTGAAGTGAAAATTATGAATATTCCCGAATTTCTTTTTTACCGTTATTGATTCATATATTGTCGAAGTACAGCAATAACGTGAACAATATTTATTCTCTCCTTCGGCCTGGCGGCTTCCGACACAGTAGATATAAGCGATGTTCCTGATCTCCCTCCCCTTGAATATAAGCATCTTTTCACCCATATCTATCAATCGCTTGAACTGCGGAAGGGTCACGACGTTGTCACAGGTCCTGTACCCAAACTCTCCGTCAGCCGGGGTATACGGATCAAAACCGGTAGCCACGAGGATTGACCCGGTCCTTATTTCAATTACCTCCTCTTTTTGAGAAAAATCGATATTCCCGCATATTTTTTCACAGGCGCCGCAGCGGTTGCAGTTACTGAGGTCCACAACGGGGGCCTGCGGATATTCCCCCGGGAAATTATGATAAATCGCCTTGCGCACCGTAAGTCCAAAATTGAAATCATCCGCAACCCCCACCGGGCATACTTCAATGGCTTTTTTAAGCTCACCCGGATTGCATTTGCCACTGATGTACCTGGGAGTGATCCTTACCTTAAGGCTGAAATCGCCGATGCTGCCTGAGAAACCTGTCACTTCAGCCCCGGTAAGGAGTGTAATGTTCTTTTGTTCCGTTAGTTCGTTGTACAGCCTGGTGATCAACTCTTTTCCGGTCTCGCCTGTTGTGAAGAGCGAGTCCCATTGGGAGACCCTTCCTCCTACAAAGTGCTCTCTCTCTATAAGATATACACGGGTACCCAGGCTCGATAATTCCAGGGCGGCCCTCATTCCCGCCAACCCGCCGCCGACAACGGCAACCGAATTTATTGTAGGTATCCTGATCGGTGTGAGGGGTTCGGCAAAACGCACCTTTTTTATTGCTGCCTTCACAATATTGATCGCTTTCGCGGTCGCACCCGATTTATCATCAGAATGAGCCCAGGAAGCCTGTTCCCTGATGTTGGCATGTACGTAATTGTACTTGTTCAGGCCTGCCCGTTCAGCAACAGCCCTGAACGTGAGCAGGTGAAGCTTTGGTGAGCATGAAGCGACCACCACCCCGTCGAGCTCGTTGGCTACAATATCTTCGATCATCTCCTTCTGAGTCGAATCACTGCAGGCGAACATTGTTGTTTTTGCCAGGAATACCTCTTCTTCGGCCGCGACCGATTGTTTTACTTTAGCGACATCGACATAGTCGGATATATTCCCCCCGCAGTGGCAGATATAGACTCCAAGTTTATTATTCATTTCTGCCAATTATATAGCTTATGGTTTCGGCTGATGCAGATCCGGACGACAGGATCGAATCGGGAATATCCATGGGTCCGGAAGCCGTTCCCGCAACAAACACTCCGTCGATGCTTGTCTTCGCCGGCCTTAACAGCTGATCGGGCTGGCTCACAAAATTATAGGGATCGAGCTTCAGCAATCCTTCCCCAAAAAATGAGCTGACATCACGATTTGCAACGATACCGACAGAAAGGACCACCATATCGTGCACTTTTTCCTTCACCCTGTTTTCATTTATATCTTCGTACCTGAGCAACAGGTCGCCGTTCGGATTTTCAGATATCTTTCCGATCTTTCCCTTGACAAAGCTCACCCCCATCCCTTTTGCCTGTTCATAGAATTCCTCGAAACCCTTTCCGAACGATCTTATATTCAGATAATATATGGTGACGTCGGCCATTGGCAGTGCTCCCATAAGTAACTGGGCCTGCTTGATGGAGTACATGCAGCAGATCTGTGAGCAAACGGGATTGCCCACGCTTGCATCGCGTGAGCCGGAACACAGGACATATGCAATCTTGCAGGGAACCTTGCCGTCACCAGGCCGCAGAATTGTGTTGAAAGGCCGCGTAGGGGCAAGTTGTCTTTCCATTTGCATGGAAGTGATGATGTTCTTATGTAACCCATATCCGTAACGCGGGATAAGGAGGGGATCGAACAACCTGAAACCTGTGGCAATTATCACTGACCTGACCTTTATATGGTACTCTTCGGGTTCCTGCGTAAAATCTATGCACCCAGGGGGACAAGCCTTCTCGCACGCCCCGCATAATGTACAGCTCTCAATATCAATTGCAGCAGCCCTCGGGTTTGCAATACTGAAAGGGATAAAAGCCGCTTTCCTCCCTACCAGGTTGAACTGGTATCCGTCAGGCACAACTACCGGGCATGCCTCTTCACACAACTGGCAGCCCGTGCACTTTTCAGCATCTACATAACGCGGGTGCCTGATCAGGTCCGCTTCAAAGTCGTTCTCATTCTTCTTCCTGATCTTCCTGACTTCGCTGCCGGTGAAGATCGTGATGTTCCTATGCCTTGCGATCTCGGATATTTTTGGCGTAGTAATGCAGGCAGAACAATCAAGAGTTGGGAATACCTTGCTGAGAAGGATCATCTTCCCCCCGACTGAAAGATCCTTTTCAACGATAAGGACAGTGAGGCCATTATTTGCCAGGTTCAGTGCAGCCTCGCCGCCGGCTATCCCTCCCCCTATCACAAGCACATCGTAAGATGCTTCCTTCATTTTTTCCCCCATGTTCAGGCGTACTGCATTTTTAGTAATTTCTCGTTAAAGGTTTTCATCTGCTTCACAAAGGCTTCACTGCAAACCGAACATATCGCAGCCATCCTCAGCCTGGCAGGTTCAATACTCTTCACCTTCATCATCTCGTGAGTCCTGGTAACGATCTGCCCCGTCTTTTCCGTGCACGACTCGCCATAAGGACAATCACTGCCATCTGCTGCAATAAATACCCCGTCGAAACCTTTCTCGAAAGCAAGCATTATCCATTTTGGCTTGACCCCGCTGGAACATGGTACCTGAATTGTGAAAACAGTCGGCGGATAATGGAGTTTGAGCAAGCCTGCCATGTCGATGGCAGGATCTGATATTTTTTCAGTGGAAAATACCAGTATCCTTGCATTTTTCTTACCAGAATCACCCATTTCGGAACTTTACTGTTTTTTCATGAAAATCCTGAAATACCCGCTTACCTCTAACGTGCCAAGATAATCATGTCCCTGTTTTGCACACCATTTCGGAAGGTCAACAATAGTGCCTTCATCTGATGACAGGACCTCCATGATATCTCCCGGCCTGATAGTACCAATGGCTTTCTTGGCTTCGAGCAACGGACCAGGGCAGGCAGTGCCCCTCGCATCAACTGTTTTTGTGACCTGCAGTGTCAGTAATTCTTCTGATGTCATAATCTCATTAAGTTAAATTAGATCAATTACATTTCCCGTTTGCGGGAAAAAGCATGCTTCAGATGAAAAGATTCACATCAGCCTCCTGTGCAGCTGTGATATATGCGCCTATACCAACGATATCATCTGCCAGCCCAATAAAATCTTCAATTTTCTCACCGCCCCATATCTTGCCGGCCAATCCGCATATATGTATTTTGACATCGGTGATCTCCTTTGCTTCCCTGAAGAATTCAACCCAGGTCTTTACCTTGAGATTCTTCAATGATTCCAGGAATTCAGCCTTCAGTTCCGGATTCTCAGCCATCTGAAGCTTTGCGGGATCATCACCGATATCCTTCCTGAAAGCCCTTGCACCCTGAAGAAGTACATAGATGTCTACCTGCATGTCCATGGCTGCCGCGCCTCCAAGGATAACACCTGCAGCTGTGAGTTTATCGACACTTCCTGTAAACAGACCAAGACACATTTTTTTGTTTGCCATATCAGTCGGATTTTATTGTTAATAATTTCACAAAGGTATTTCACACAACCCTCCGCTTTTAAAATTTCAGAGTTAACCTGGTTAAATTAAATTGTGATATGGCTCACATTTTTCTTAATTTTGGCTGCATGAAAATTGAATGCCAGATTTGTGCTCTTAAATCAAAAGCCGCTTCGCTGCTGAGTGATGCAGAGATAGAGAAACTATCGTACAATTGTGCGCTGGTCCGGTTCATTAAGGGAGATCCCCTGATAAAGCAGGGTACATTCTCCACAAATGTTGCCTACCTGCGCCACGGCCTGGCCAAGATCCATATTGAAGGTCCGTACCGCGAGCAGATCGTGCGCATTGTGAAAGCGCCTACTTATCTTGGTTTGCCGACAACTTTCGGTGACAAGATAAACCAGTATTCCGTTACAGTGATCGAAAATGCTGAGGTATGTTTTATTGACATCAATGCATTTAAGGAGTTGCTGAAGTCCAACCCTGATTTCTCCTATGAGGTGATGATAGAGTTGTGCAGGAATGAACTGGAGGTATTCCACAGGTGTGCCAACAGGACCCAGAAACAAATAAGGGGGAAAATCGCAGATGTGCTGCTCGAATTCTCTGAAAAGATATACAGTTCCGACATGTATGCATTACCGCTTTCCCAGGAAGATATTGGCAACCTGGTGGATTCAAGCAGGGAGAGTGTCAGCAGGGTCCTGACGGAATTTGACAGGGACGGGCTCATAAGATTTTCAGCAAAAAAGATCGAGATCCTGAATAAAGATTCCCTGAGAATGGTCAGTTCAAATGGATGAATTGTTTTTGCAATTTATTCAATAATTTGAATATATTTGATTGTCAGCCTTTTTAAAACCATTATTTAAAAACCAACTGGCCTATGGCAGACGTTTTAGTAATGGGTGCCGGCATTTCGGGTCATACCGCCGCCGCATACCTCAGAAGAAAGCTTAGCCGGAAACATAAGGTAATTGTGGTGAGCCCATCGGCATATTTCCAGTGGGTGCCTTCCAATATCTGGGTTGGTGTCGGAAAAATGGGGATTGACCAGGTCAGATTCGGGCTTAAGCGGGTTTACGACCGTTGGGGCATAGATTTCCGGCAGGCAAAAGCCACCGGAATATTCCCAGAAGGCAAATCTGAGTCCGGCAGGCCCTTCGTAAGGATCGAATATACCGATGATACCAGCAGGGGCAAAGCTGAGGATATTCATTATGATTACCTGATAAATGCAACCGGTCCGAAACTGAATTTTTCAGCAACTGAGGGTCTTGGTCCTGGTAAATTCACCCATTCGGTATGCAGCTGTGATCATGCCTCAGCTACCTGGGAAGCCCTTAAGGCCTGCTTTTCGCGAATGGAAAATGGGGAAACCCTCCGCTTCCTGATAGGGACCGGCCATGCGACCGCAACCTGCCAGGGAGCTGCATTTGAATATGCGCTGAATGTAGCCCACCAGATACGGGAAAGGAACCTCCAGGACAAAGCAGAGATCACTTGGATATCAAATGAATATGAACTGGGGGATTTTGGAATGGGGGGTGCATTCATTAAAAAGGGCGGATACATAATACCGACCAAGGTATTCAGTGAATCAATTTTTGCAGAGTACGGCATAAAATGGATCAAAAGAGCCGGAGTCTTCAGGGTTGATGAGGGGATTGCCCATTACGAGACCCTCGACGGAGCTAAAAACAGCATAGCTTTCGATTTTGCCATGCTTATTCCGCCTTTTGCCGGGGTCGGCCTGAAGGCATTTGACAGGTCAGGGGAAGAGATCACTTCAAAGCTTTTTGCAGCCAACGGACTCATGAAGGTGGATGCAGATTATTCGGCAAAGGAATTTGAGGAGTGGTCGGTCGGCGACTGGCCCTCAACATACCAGAGCCCTGCATTTCCAAACATATTTGCAACCGGGATCGCCTTTGCTCCGCCCCACCAGATCTCAAAACCTCTGAAAAGCCCTGGCGGAACCCTGATAACCCCAGCCCCTCCGAGGACCGGAATGCCCTCAGGAGTAATAGGTAAAGTTGTTGCTCTGAACATAGCCGCTTCCATTGAATCAGGAAAGGCGGAATTCCGGCACAAGGCCTCCATGGGAAAGATGGGCGCTGCATGCGTTGTGTCCGCAGGATACGGAATGCTCAAAGGCAATGCCGCAACCATGACGGTGTTCCCGATAGTGCCGGACTGGCAAAAATATCCGGAATGGGGAAGGGACCTGAGTTATACGGTTGGGGAAGCCGGCCTCGCCGGGCACTGGATAAAACTATTCCTTCACTACATGTTCCTTTATAAGGCTAAAGGCAATCCCCTGTGGTGGATGATACCGGAATGATTTTATATTGCAACTTAATGCCACTGAAAATGCCAAAGAATATAGTCCGTGCATATTACGATGAATCGTATCCTCCCGTTCCAGACAAAAGAACCCTCTTCTGGAGGAAGAACATTATCTGGCAGGCTGTGCGCTTTGTATACCTGAACCTTAAAATCATGCGGATTATTGTCGGGGGTCACTCTTAGTATAGCCATCTGCAGTAAAATCCTCATGACTAACCATTTAAGTCAGACCATCATTGTTCCAAATACTAGATAACATGAGAGAAAGGACTGGGAAAATAAAGGCTGCGGCATTTGCTTTGGTCCTTGCAGCAAGTGTGACTGGTGTCTCAGCCCAATCAGGGAGCCAGGTGCGCTCCTCCATACCCGACAGCATATTTGTCGTTTTCCAGGCATCCTGCATGCCGTGTCATGGTGCAGAGGGAGGAAGATTCCCGAGGGCGAGGCTTAATTTCGCCAGGTGGAAGGAGTATGGCGCTTCGAAAGAAGCTGAGAAATCCATGCTGATCTGTTCTGCCATAAGAAAAGGTTCGATGCCCCCGAAATCTGCCAGGGAATCAAGACCAGAGATCATACCGACAAGCGGGCAGATAGATATGGTCTGCAAATGGGCCCAGTCGCTCAGGCCGGTCAAAGTCAGAAAGCCCGCTGTAAAAGAGAAAATGTAACCACCGGAGACCCGGTGACGCACACAATGGCCCGGTAAAATATTTGACCCGCAGACAAGCTATTCAGGAGGCCTGTATGTGAATTCCTTTTCTGCCGGATCGATGATCCCCGCATCCCTTTCAAGTGAATCGGGAATAACAACCTTCGGGTGAGACCCGGCAATCTTTTCCATCGACCTCCTCATTTCCCGGACCATCTGGACCGCATCCTCGTAGGCATCACTGTAGCTCATCCCGGAAGCCATCAGCTGGCGCTCCTTCAGCTCAAGGGCAATCGAATATTCCGTTTCCTCGCATGATACCTGTCCGTCGATCCAGATCTCCCCTGCGGGGATGAAGTGATACGCCAGGTCGTTCCCGCTGAACCCGAAATCGGGATAAAGATCCTTCCTGATCATATAGCCGTCAACAACCCAGACAGCAATTCCGTCACGCATGCCTTCGGGGATGCGGTAAATATTCTGCAACCTGACGCTGTCGGGGAGGCTTCGGATCTCTTTTTTGTTGTATGAATCATAAACAGAGACTTTTCTCAATAAAGCTTCATGTGCGGATGAAAGCTTTTGGTTCCTGTGCCTGATGACCTGCTCCAGCCCGAGGGATGAGTCGTGCGCCGTTTCGTAGGTCCATCCGAATTTTGCCATCAGGTGCCTTTCATTCAGCTCGTGCGCCACTGTCAGATCAAATTCCTCGCACGATATGGCATTATCGATCCAGATTTCACCTTTGGGATTAAAAATGTACCTCTGTTCGTTTCCCCCGTAAAGGAATTCCTTGTAGATATATTGCCTGACTTGGCTGCCGTCGATTATCCAGATCCTGTACCCATTCTCTGATCCGCAAAGATAACGGAATAACCCTCCCGCTTTCTTCGGGACTGCCCATGATAAGATCAGCAAACTTGCCAGTACCAGTGGAAAAACTTTTTTCATAGGTCAGAATTTGTTGCCCGTTTTATTTATGACCAATATTGAAATGCCTCTGATCCTTTTCTTTCCCGTCGCAGAAAGTGAAATTCACCCCGGGTTACTGCCATCAGGGATTTTCTTTAATTGCTTGAAATTATGAAATTTATGCATCCGTTGTAAATAAAACAAGGTATTTGATAATTTTGTTCTAAGAACAAACCGGAACTTTGAGAGGATTTTTCTTCGAGGTATTAACTTAATCGGATCAGGTTATGGCAGTCAGGGATGTTATATCAAAATACAGGTATTCTATAGGGCTGTTGCTGGTATTTGTACTTATCGAGAATATTGCATGGATCATCGAGCCAACGTTCTTCGGCAAGCTGCTCGATGCCCTTATTGGTCACTTTTATAATCACGAGAAGATCGATTTTATGATCCCTCTCATTGTCTGGATAGTGGTTTACCTGATAAATGTAGTGGGCGGCTCGCTTCACCGGCTCTACAGCGGCGGGATCTTTGCAAGGATGTATGCAGATGTTGCTGCAAATGTCATCGATGAGTCGAAGCTGCAGGGTCATAAGTTGTCCAAAATGCTCGTACGGACCGAACTTATCAAGGAGTATATACTTTTTTACAAGGAGCGCCTGTCGCAGATGCTCTGGCAGCTGTCGGCCTCAGCCGGGGCTATTATTGCCCTGTTCTTCTATGATTACCGGATCGGCCTTGTTTGCCTCGCCGTCCTGCTGCCCGTAGCGTTCATCAATAACCTCAACCAGAAGAAAGTCACATTTTACCAGAAGGATATCCATGACAACCAGGAGGAGCTTTACAAGCTGATCGAGAACCGCGATACAACGAAGATCAATGAGTTTTTCGGAAACATGATATCGCCAAGGACCAGTATTGCAAGGTGGAACACTTTCAGCTTCACCACCGTGAAAGTCCTGCTTATTCTGATATTCATTGTTGTCCTTTATATCTGTGTCGACGTCGATAATTTCTCGACCGGTAAGATCTATTCGATCGTTGCCTACCTGTGGACATTTATCGGGCAGACAGATTATCTTCCCGACCTGATGGAGAGCCTTGGCTCACTTAAAGACCTGAATACCAGGTTCGATACGGGAGAAGAGTCTCCCGTGAAACTTGAGCCTGTCATGGCTGAAGAAGATCTGTGAAAGTAAATGCTACCTGCTCACCGTTTTAGTTCCCGCCGAGATCCCTGACCCGTTGAAGGCATCGATGCTGAAATAATATGTCACGTCCCTGTTCAGTCCGGTCAGCGTGAGTGAATCTTTATCATAGACCATGACGGAGCTGTACAGCTTGCCGGGAGCGATGCCATAGTTAACGACAAAACCTGAGGCAAGCCCGTCGCCCGTCCATGTGACCGTTGCCTGCCGCTTATCCGATGATTTGCGGTCAATGGTGAAGTCAGTGACCACACCGGGCTTTTTCCCCGGCTTCAGGCCGAAGATCCTCAGATCGTAAACCGAGAACTTCCCGTCAGGCACCTTCACATTCTCGATCCTTATATACCTTGTGGTCACAGGTTTTTCCAGCTCAATATAGTCGTGGCAGGCATCCGTTGTATTTGTGCTCCTGTCAACAATTTCCTTCCATGATTTCTGGTCATCGGATGCAAGGACCCGGTACCGGTAATAAATGTTCCTGCTTTCCGGCTTCAATCCTGCATCATTGTCCGCAAAATTCACCTGTACGGCGTTTACCCGGGTCCTTACGCCAAGGTCCACACAGAGCCATTCGCCCGGATCACCTGTTTTAGCCGACCACCACGTCCTCACCTCTTCATCGAAGGCATTCGACGGAGGGAATTTGTCTGCTGACGATGATGCAGTCGCTTTTTTCCCGTACGACTGGAGCATCCATCCTCTGAATAGGCTTTCCCTGTCAAAATCGATCTTCCGGCCGGGTATCACCGTGGGGTAATCACCAAACGTGGTAAATGTCCTGAGGACCCCATCCCTGTCAAAGAATGCCGGGAAAAGTCCGAGGCGGCGCTCAAACATGTGCCGTTTAGATATCGACATGGTTGCAATATGCCAGTAGTTGCCATACTTATCGGCGAAGGTGCTGCTATGGCCGGCCCCGGCAATAAATCCGCCCGGCTTATATGAGAATGGGCTGTATGGTTCGAACTTAAATGGGCCAAGGGGTGAATCAGCGGTGTAAACCCCGTCGGCATAGGTCTTGAATTCGGTTCCTGGTGATGCATACTGGAGATAATAGCGTCCGTTGTATTTTGTCATCCATGCGCCCTCGTTATAACCATTCCTGTTCGTCTCGTTCCGCTCTCCCGGGTTTTCCCATCCGTATTTATCCGGATTGTGCTTTATGAGCACCACAGGTTCCCCGGCAGGCTGCATTTGCGAATCGAGCCTTACACCCCTGATTGGCTGATCATCATTGTTGGAACAACCCCAGTAAAGGAAGAGCTTCCCGTCGTCATCCCTGAAAAAGTGAGGATCCCACACCGGGTACGGCAGGGGCTTGCCGAGCTGTTTCCACTCATCCCTGAAAGGGTCCGTTGTGTAATAAACAGGCTTGACCACCGAGGCTGAAGCAATAAAATATGTTGTATCACCGATCGTAATGACATCAGGGGCATAATCCTCTATGGGAAGGGTTTTGACGGGGATGAAATTCCAGTCGTACAAGTTGTCGGAAAACCAGTACCCGCCTGAGTGCGATGCAAAAAGGAAGTATTTGTCCCGATAGATCTTTACGACCGGGTCAGCTGCCTCCCTGTACGATACGGTGTTTGTGAACTGGAACCGGTAGTTCAGGTTCATCGGGTTGCAGTATGTCTTTTCCTTCTCCGGGGCTGAAGCGGAGATAAGCAATAAAAAGAGAATGACGGGAATAATACTTTTTTTCATATAGTTAAAGATCTCAAGTGTTTGTATCGGGCTCAGGCCGAAAGCTGATCCGGTGAATTACTTTGCGGAATTACATGCTTTTAATCTTAGCTGAGTGCTAATGGCTCTATTCTACCCAGAAACTCTTCGACTTTTGGAATGAACTGCAACATATCCGGCTCTTTAAAATCATAAAAATCACCAAAATCTCCTTTTTGCCTGAGATCAAATAAGTCCCCGTACAACATCCCTGAATCTTTATTAAGAATCCCGTTCCTGACAAAATAATTTGATAACTGAGTCTTTACACCAGAATGAGTATGGCTGTTCATGTCATACGCAGCAAATAATGCAAGCACAGCATAGAAGCACGCATAGTATAATCTGTTCATAGAAGAGTTCCAGCTCTTAAGCTCTGCCAGAGACTTGGCATCCTCAAGAGTTTTCCATGCTCTTTCCATCCGGTACTTTATATAATCTTCTTTTGAGGTTCCAATGCTCAGATCCTAAATCCTTCTCTTGAGATATTCTGATACAATGGGGTCATCCAGTGCCTGGAATTCCAGTCGGTTTTATTATAGACAAAAACTGAAAATGTTTCGCCAGTTTCGAGTTCAAGGTCATACAGTTTATGTCGGAATGTCCTCTCGTAATTTAAATCCACATCCCGATCAACGAGGATTAGGATATCCCAGTCAGAGTCGCGCCTATTATTGCCTCTGGCTCTAGACCCGTAAAGGATCACATCACCAGAAGGATCTACCTTCGTCACCAAAGACCTGATCCTGTCCATAACAGGGGATTTATGTGATTTCATAGAACAAAGGTAAGGAAATATGCGGTTTAACGGAGTTGTTTATCATTAACTCTCAAAAAGAATACCACCAATTGCTCTTTCACTATTTAATACCGTAGAAAGCTGAGCAACTCCATCCTCTGTAAATGCATAGGGAGCATAACGAAGACCCATTTTATCCACATTGGAGGTGACAAATTGGCTTCTCCATTCTGTAAATTCCTCATGACTTAGCTCAAACATAAAATCCTCTGGAAATCGTATTATATTTCTTTTTACTTGTCGTTTCAGGTATTTTGTCTCGACACCATAAAGTTCAGCCAGGTCCCTGTCCATCATTACATTTACACCCCTAATAACATATATTTTAATCATAACCACTTCATCAGGGATCATTATTTGAGTTTCCTGTGCAGCCATTATTTTGAATTAAGTCGGTTATAAATTTTACTATTAAAATTGGAGGTGCCAATTTGACCCCCCCATTTCATCCTGGCTGATGGCACTTTTGATCAGTTCATGGCCTTCCCTTTAGTAACCAGCCTGGAAACCTGGCTAGCTATCTCTGCCGGTAGGGATATGGCTCAGATACATTTCATCCCAAGGCACTTCCTGATACTTGCCTTTAAAATTTACACCGCAATTCTTATTGGATCATCCTGTGCAATTTGCCTGACAAATCATTAAGCATCGACGAGATCAGTGAAAGATCAACCCCGCACAGCATATATTTGCAGCCATCATTTAACTCACGAACAAGGACTTCCGGAGTGGCTCCGAATATGCCGTACGGGATGCCGGCATCCCTGCATTTATTCTTAATGAAATCGATGGTCTTCAGCACCTCTGGATGAGTGACCTGGCCAAGGAGATCCATGCTTGCCGACAAATCATACGGCCCAATGAAAATCGAATCGATCCCCTTCACAGCCAGGATCTCATCGATGTTCCGCACTGCATCGATGTGTTCGATCTGGAGCATGATGATCAGCTCCCTGTTTGCAGATGCCAGGTATTCGTTTGACCTCAGGCCATAGGCGTGAGCCCTTGTCAGCCCGACGCTCCTCTGCCCAACCGGGGGATACCTGGCGGCACGGACGGCAATCAGGGCTTCCTCTCTCGTCTTTATCATCGGCACCATCATCCCGTCGCACCCCGTGTCAAGGACCCGCTTGATCCAGTTCACATCGTTTCCGGGAACCCTTACTATGCGGAGGATCTCGCTGCCAAAAACCTGCAGGCAGCTGTGAACGGTCTCCAGCGACATTGCCGAGTGTTCCATGTCGATCATTACCCAGTCAAACCCGGCAAGTTTTATCATTTCGGCAACCTGCAGGGAACCAATGGTAAAAATCGGGCCAAAAAGCTGATTGCGTTCTGATGTTTTCATTCTGAGGCTCTTATTTCTTTTCGATGTTTGCAGACGGTGTCAGGGCAACCTCGACATATTTCCGGGTATCAAGGTACTTATTTGCGATTTGCTTTATCTGTTTGCCTGTAAAAGAGTTAATGTATGTTTTGAACTCCCCGAGGGTATAAAGTTTTTCCCCGAGCATGAAGGTGTTCTGAAGGGCAGCAAGCCAGAAGTTGTTTTCCTTGAGGCGTGTCTCCCTTTCCCTGATAAGGGTCTCTTTTACCTTGCCCATGTCGGTCTCGCCGGGTCCCTGCAGCATCATCGTGTCCATTTCACTGAGAAGCGTCCGCGTCAGCTTTTTGATGTTGGCGGGATCACATCCCCAGCTGGCCTCTATCGAGAATTTAGGCTTAGGAAGTTTGTCAGTGCTCCCGTCCAGGCGGATACCGTATGTACCGCTGAGGTCCTCCCTCATCGATTCCCTGCATTTGATGGCAAGGATATCCATCAGCATCGAGAATTCCTCCCTGTCCGCATCGTTCCATTTGAAATTACCTTTCCACACCATGGCTACCTGGCTCTGGGGCTCCGAGTTTTTAGGAACCTCAACATAAGTCAATCCTTTTGGAAAGCCGGGTGTCACATCTTTCCAGGTCTCTTTTCTTTTTATTGAAGGCAGCCCCCCGATATATTTCTCAAGTATCGGGATCAGGTCATTTGTTTTGAAATTGCCGGCCATTATATAGGTGAAGTCGCTTGCATCTGCAAACCGGTCTTTATAAATGCTGATGGCCCTGTCGAGGCTGATCTGGTTTAGCTGGGCATCCGAGGGCAGGGCAAATTCCCTGGGGGAGTTCATGGATATTATCCTGGCAAGAGTATCCTGGAAAATTACCTGTGGATTGGACCTCAGGGGTTTAATCATGTTCCTGATCCTCGACATATATGCGTTATATGCATTTTCGTCACGGCGGATCCGGGTAAAGTAGAGATAGTTAAGCTGGAGCATCGTTTCGAGGTCTTTAGGCGCACAGCTGCCTGTCACCCCCTCAGTGAGCTCCCCGATGAAGGGCATTATCTTAGCCGTATTCCCGGAAAGCTTCTTCTGGAGACCCGTGAAATCATAATCCCCCAGGCCGCCCTGCACGACAATCTGCGGGGCAAGAAATGCCGACATGATATCACTGTCGGGATAAAGCGAGCTTCCGCCCGGGCTGTAAGCAGAAATAAGGATCTCGTCATTCTTGAAGTCGGTCGGTTTGAGTATCATATGTACGCCGTTTCCGAATACAAGTTCAGTATAACCGAATTTATCGGCATCGGTCCTTTTGATGACCTTCGAGCCTGCCGGTGCTTCCCTGAGGAGAGGCACATCCGTTACCTTGTCGACATATGCTTCAATTTTCTTCGATCTCACCGAACTGATGATCTCCCTGACCTGTTGCTCGTTGGGAACGCTTACTCCCTCTTTTTCCTGTGCGGTCAGAAGTGCGGCCATATCAGTGTCGGTTGTCCACGTACTGCCGACCTTGTTGATCTCCTCCAGTGAAATCCCGGGCAGGTAATTCTTTACGATCTCGAACTCCTTGGGGATGCCCGGAATGCATTCATTCTCGAGGTAATTTCTGATATATTCATCTGCGTAGGATGAAGATTCGGTTTTGCCGGCCTCTTTAGCCATGGTCTCATACCTGGTAAAAAGCTCTTTTTTCTCGCGATCCAGCTCGGTGGGTGTAAAACCGAACCGGCGAGCCCGCTCGTTTTCAGTGAGTACCGATTCAATGCTTTTATCGATCTGGTTTTCCTTGGCGGCCAGTGAGAGCGAATAAACATCGACCGACCTGCCCAGGAACCCGCCATATCCCGACGCTGCGAAAATGAACGGTGCATCGGGTTTCATCTGTATCTCCCGCAGCCGCTTGTTAAGCATGCCGGTGTAGAGTGTTTTTATAAGCTGATCCCTGTAATTCCCGTATGTAATGTTCTTTTCCTTCGGATGCTTGAAGAAGATCTCGGCGCTGTAGCCGGTAGCTTCCTTATCAGTTACTATGCTGATGAGCGGATCGGTGTTTCCGGGGATTGGATATTCAATTCTCGGTTTTTCATTTAATGGCTTCGGTATATTGGCGAAATGCTCCCTGATCTTTGTTTCGGCGAGGCCCGGATCGATGTCACCCACAGCGACGACTGCAATGAGATCGGGCCGGTACCAGGTATTATAGAAGGCCCTCAGCGTATCGTAAGGGAAGCTCTTGATAATATCAACCTTCCCGATCGGCAGCCTTTCCGCATATTTTGATCCCTTTAAGATCACGGGTATGTATTTCTGCTGCATCCTGTCCTGGGCACCGAGGCCCAGCCTCCATTCCTCCACGATCACCCCCCTCTCCTTGTCGATCTCAGCATCGGTAAGGCTTACCTGGTGGGCCCAGTCCTCAAGCACCTGGAACCCGCGGTTGATCCATTCTATGCTGTCGGCCGGCACCTTGAGCATGTAGATGGTCTGGTCGAAGCTGGTATATGCATTCAGCTCAGCACCGAACTTGACTCCCATCTCTTCCAGCATATCCACCATCCTGTTGCTTGGGAAGTTTTTGGTCCCGTTGAAACACATGTGTTCCACGAAATGTGCTAGACCCTGCTGCCCGTCGGTTTCGCATACCGATCCGGCATTAACGGCAAGCCTCAGTTCAATTCTTTTCTCCGGCTTCCTGTTCTGCTTGATATAATAGGTGAGCCCGTTCTCAAGCTTCCCTATCCTTATATCCGGATCGGGCGGAACAGGCTGGTTAATGTTCTGGGCGCCAGACCGGGTAAGATGCAGGAATATCCCGCAAAAAAGAAAAATAAATATGAGCCTTGGTTTCATACTGTTAGATTTTGATAAGATAGATAACTGAATCAACTGACACTGAAAAGAGATCACAAGTTACAATAATAGGGAATGTGAATCAAACAAAACCAAATTATTCATTCCGGTGTTGTTTACAATTTAAATACCGTTTTAAATTATAAACAATTCTAACTTTGTTAATGTCGGATTAAACGCAAAATAAATTACAGTAATGGCAAAACTTCTTTCCACGATTACAATAAAAAACCTGACCCTGAGGAACAGGATAGTCATGTCGCCCATGTGCCAGTACTCTGCAACCGGAGGATTCACGAACGACTGGCACCTTGTGCATCTGGGAAGCCGGGCGGTGGGAGGAGCAGGACTGGTAATTGTCGAAGCGACGGCGGTTGCCCCGGAGGGCAGGATCACCCCGGGCGATACGGGCATCTGGAGTGATGAACATATAGAAGGCCTGGCCAGGATTGTTAACTTCATCCATTCCCAGGGCGCCGCAGCGGGCATACAGCTGGCTCATGCGGGCAGGAAAGCTTCCTGCGCTGTGCCATGGGAAGGCGGAAGGCAGCTCGATCTCTCCATGGGCGGCTGGCAGACAGCTGCACCTAGCCCTGTCCCGTTTCAGCCCGGCGACCGGATCCCTTCAGCCCTCGACAAGGAGGGCATCGGGAAGGTTGTTTCCGGTTTCACCGATGCTGTAAAACGCGCCTTGAAAGCAGGCTTCGACGTTGTCGAGATCCACAGCGCCCACGGGTACCTGCTGCACGAGTTCCTCTCCCCGCTGAGCAATCATCGTGAAGACCCGTACGGTGGCCCGTTCGAGAACAGGATCCGTCTTCTGTGCGAGGTGACCGATGCCGTAAGGTCGGTATGGCCCCTTGAAAATCCCCTGTTCGTCCGCATCTCCTCAACCGACTGGACTGAAGGAGGATGGTCTGCAGAGGACAGTGTAAAGCTTGCTTATGTTTTGAAGGACAGGGGGGTTGACCTTGTAGACTGCTCATCCGGTGGGAACGTCTATAATGCCAAGGTCCCTGTCGGTCCCGGTTACCAGGTGCCGTTTTCTGATGCTGTCAGGAAATCCGGAATAATGACCGGGGCAGTCGGGTTCATCACATCAGCGAAACAGGCCGAAGCAATCCTCGAGGAAGGGAAAGCCGATCTTGTTTTGATTGCAAGGGAGCTCCTAAGGAACCCATATTTTACCCTGAATGCCGCCAGGGAGCTAGGTGAGGATGTCGAATGGCCGGTCCAGTACCTCAGGGCTAAGAAGCCGTAGGCTGGAATGCTGGTTGCTGGTTGCTTGTTGCTGGTTGCTGGTTCGGAAGTTACCTGCTGGGCAGGTACTTTGAAACGGCATTGAAGACCTGCAGCCTGACGGGATTTACATTGTAATACTCACCGTTATCGAGAAGCCCGGTGTTTTGCCGGTTGATCAGGAGAATGACTGATACGTTTTCGCTAGGGATAACGGCTATGCTCGTACCGGTGAACCCGGTATGGCCGAACGATCCTTCGGGAGCGTTCTTCATGAACGAATTTTCCGGATCCATCATCCATCCCAGACCATTGCTGAACCTGTCCTTCGTAAGGAACAACTCTATAGTCTTCTGCGAAATGAACTGCTTCTTCCCTATCTTCCCGTTTGAGATGAGCATATCGATCAGTTTCTGAAGATCACCGGCAGTCGAAAACAACCCGGCCGCTCCCGAGATGCCTCCGTTCGCATACCAGGCATTCCCGTCGTTCACCTCACCTTTCAGGACATAGGTCCTCCACCCGTTCCACTGTTTCGGATCGATTTCCCTGACCGTGTACCCGAGAGTCGAATCATAAACCATCCTTTTCTCATAGGGATTCCCCGGGGAGGTGGCTGCAATTTTACTTCCGGGAAGCGATCTCAGGGGATTAAAGCACGTATTCTTCATCCCAAGCGGCATAAAAACGTTCTGCTTCATGAATTCCTCCAGGGACATTCCCGAAACGGTCTCAATGATCTCGCCGAGAAGGACGAATCCGAGATCGCTGTAACGCCTCTGCCCCCCAACGGGAAACCTGAGGGGAAGCTTTCCGATGAGCTCATAGCTCGCTTTCTTGTCAGAGGCCAGGTAGTACATCGGGTACCACTCATATAATCCCGCCGTGTGAGTGAGAAGACGCCGGATGGTCACCGGCCTTTTCTCGGGTGTGTCAAAGGCTTTTACATACCTGCCCACGGGATCGTCGACATTGATCAGGCCACTGTCGGCCAGTATCATCAGTGAGGTGGTGGTGCCGATCACCTTGGTCAGGGACGCAATGTCGAACAGGTGGTCTGTCGTCATCGCTTCAGGCGGATTTAGCAGGTCGTGGTTATAATCATACTTCTGGGCGTACCCGTAGGCATGG
>DCFQ01000024.1:0-7874 GCA_002319915.1 Bacteroidales bacterium UBA1800
GTAAACCAGTAAACCAGTAAACCAATTACCCAACATATGCAACGACTCATTACAGTACTTTGCCTGTTTACATCAATAAACCTTTACGGCCAGGTGGACGACGCCCCCGTGGCTGGCGTAAGTGATACGCGTACCGATGTTTATGGATTCAGGAATGCCCGTATCGTTACGGACTGGCATTCCGAAATCAATAATGCGGATATCCTGGTCTCGAAAGGAAGGATTGAAGCGGTCGGTCAGAACCTTTCATTCCCGAAGGGGACAATTATTATTGACCTTAGCGGGAAAACCGTCTACCCGGCATTTATTGATATCTATGCCGGTAATTACGGGATCAAAACCCAGCAGGACCAACAGGATGCCAACCCGTTTGCTGCATTTATGGGAGGCAGGCAGGGCCAGCAGGCTGCTGAACCCCGGGTCGCCAACTACTGGAACGATGGTATAAGGTCCTCATATGACGCAGCGACCCAGTTCATAGCAGATCAAAAAACGACGGAAGAGTATCGCCAGGCCGGATTCGGTTCAGTTGTTACCTTCAAGGCCGAAGGAATTGCCAGGGGGACTTCCGTTCTGGTGTCCACCGGCGACGGCAAGGCAAACAGCCTTTTGATCAAAAGCAGGGCCAGCGCCAACTATTCGTTCAGGAGGACGCGATCAGCCGATCTTTACCCTGCTTCCCAGTTCGGAATAATCGCCCTTCTCCGACAGCTGAACTATGATGCCCAATGGTACAGGCAGCTGCCGCCAGGATATTTTCAGGACGGCGGGCTGGAGGCATATAATTCAAATCTTGTCCTGCCGCAAATATTCGAAGCGGAATCGAAATTGGAAGTGATGAGAGCCGACAGGATTGGAAAGGAATTCGGGATCAGCTATATAGTTAAGGGATCAGGTGATGAATACCAGGCGATCAATGAGATCAAAAGGTCCGGGAACAGGCTTATTATCCCTGTTAATTTCCCGGAGGCTCCTGACGTGAAGGACCCGTACGATGCCAGTGAGGTCTCATATATCACCCTTAAGAATTACGATATGGCACCATCGAACCTTTCAATGCTTTCCAGGGCCGGGATCATCTTTGCCATAACAGCGTCAGATCTGAAACAACGGTCAGCATTCCTTACCAATCTGAGGAAAGCGGTAAAGCAGGGTCTGCCTGAGACTGAAGCGCTGAAGGCCCTTACTGCCACTCCGGCCGAAATGATCGGGGCATCGGCACTTATAGGCTCAATCAGGAAAAACATGATAGCCAGCTTTCTGATCACCTCCGGAAATATTTTCAGTGACGATTGTGTGATTTATGAGAATTGGGTCCAGGGAGTGCCCTACAGGTTTGTCGACCTGAGAACAAAGGACCTGAGAGGAACATATTCCCTCACTGCCGATACGGCCGGATTCAAGCTCGTCCTGACAGGAACTTTCAACAAGCCTGAGATCAGGCTTCTGCACGATACTACGGAAATAAAAGGAGCCACTTTTTCCGCCGAAAAGGATATTGTAAGTATCTCGTTTGAAAGGGAAAAAGTAAAATACAGGTTGTCAGGGTACGTCTCGGGGAAGGACCTCGAAGGGAAGGGCCAGCTCGATAACGGTGCATGGTTTTCATGGAAGGCCGCTTACGAGGGTGAGGCTTCAGGTGAAAAGCAGCATAAAAAACCTTCGCCTCCGGTTTCCGGACCCGGCCCGATGATTTATCCTTTCAGCGCCTATGGCCGCACCGAACTGCCGGTTCAGGAGGACGTTCTGTTCAGGAACGCAACCGTATGGACAAGCGAAGATGAAGGCATCCTTTATGGCTGCGATGTTCTGGTGAAAAAAGGCAGGATCGCCGGGATCGGGAAGAATCTCCCCGACCAGGGCGCCAGGGTGATCGACGCCAGCGGCATGCATTTGACTCCCGGGATAATCGACGAGCATTCACACATAGCGCTTGATGCTACCAATGAGGTGGGGCAGGCTATTACATCCGAGGTCAGATGCCGTGATGTGATCAACCCGGAAGACCTGAGCATTTACAGGCAGCTGGCAGGAGGCGTGACCACCTCCCACATCCTTCACGGCTCGGCAAATCCAATCGGCGGACAGTCTGTAATAATCAAGCACAGGTGGGGCCTGCCCGCGGATGATCTTGTGATCGATAATCAGCCTCTCTTCCTCAAGCATGCCCTGGGAGAAAACGTAAAACGAAGCCTGAACCGCTATCCAAACAGCAGGACCGGAGTGGAACAGATCATCAGGGATGCTTACATGAGGGCGGCTGACTACCAAACCAAATGGAAGGAGTGGAATATGCTCAAGCCGGCAGACAGAGCCGGGAAAGTCCCGCCACGCCGTGACCTGGAGCTGGATGCACTGGTTGATGTGCTTGAAAAGAGGAGCTTTATCGTGTGTCATGCATATGTTCAGTCGGAAATAACCATGATAATGTCCCTTGCGGAGGAATTTGGCATAAAGGTCAATACGCTCATTCACTGTGCGGAAGGGTATAAGGTTGCTGACCAGATAATGGCACACGGAGCGGCTGCATCGGTGTTTTCTGATTGGTGGGACTATAAATTTGAAGTATATGAAGGGAATACCTACAATGCCGCCACGCTTATAAAACAGGGTGTGCTTACCTGCCTGAACTCAGATGATGACGAAATGGGCCGGAGACTCAACCAGGAAGCGGCAAAGGTCATAAAGTACGGCGGTATTTCAGAGGCTGATGCGATGAAGCTGATCACGATAAATCCTGCCAGGATACTGCACCTTGAGGAAAGGATAGGTAGCATAAGGGCGGGAAAAGAAGCCGATCTGGTGCTGTGGACCGACAATCCCCTTTCAGTCTATGCCCGTGCCGGTAAAGTCATGATCGACGGAGTGTTCTATTATGACGAAGTTGCCGACAGCCTGCTGAATAAACAGGTTGATGGCGACCGGAACCGCATCATCTCAAATATACTGAAGGAGCCTTCTTCCCCTTCCACTTCAAACCCTAAATTTCCGGGACGATGAAAAAATATATTTATCTAACAGTGTTGCTGCTTGCATGTACCGGGATCCGGGGAGCAGCCCAGAACCCGGTTGTTGCACCTGCACAGAAGAGACCGGTGATCCTTGCCGGCGGAACAATCCATACCGCTACAGGAAAAGTAATCGAAAACGGACTGATTGCTTTCTCAGGCGGAAAGATCACCTGGGTCGGCAAAGCCGGTGAAAGCACGCTTAACAGGCCTGATTACCAGGTAATAGATGTGTCGGGGAAACAGGTTTATCCCGGGCTGATCTTCCCCAATACAACCCTTGGACTTATAGAGATCGGGAATGGGCTGGATGTTGCTGACGATACCCGGGAGAGCGGCGATCTTAATCCGGATGTCAGGGCTATTGCTGCATACAATACCGACTCCCAGGTGATACCTGTTATCAGGTCAAACGGTATTCTTCTGGCCCAGATTGTTCCCCAGGGAACGTTGCTGCCGGGAACCACCAGTGTCGTTCAACTCGATGCATGGAACTGGAAAGATGCGGTATACAGGGCAGATAACGGGATGGCCCTCAACTGGCCAAGGAAATCCGTTCCGCAGGGAAGGAGGATGTTCTATTTCCAGGAAGGGGAGGGGAGGAACAATTATGAAAAGAATGTCGAGGCGCTTGAAAAGATCTTTACCGATGCAATTGCATATTCTGAAGTTACCAGTCCGAAGGATTTCAATCTGCGTCTTGAAGCCATGAAGGGTTTGTTCGACGGTTCAAAAGTATTGTTTGTGAGTGCTCCTGAACCAAAGGGGATAATCGAATCAATATTGTTTGCCGGCAGATATGGCGTCAAAAAGATAGTTCTTGTCGGTGCCGATGAGAAAGCCTGGGCTGTCAGGGATTTTCTCAAAGAACACAAGATCCCGGTCCTGCTGAGTGATCCGATAAGCCTTCCCGAATATGATTACAGCGACACCAAGGAGCCGTTCAGGCTGGCAGCAATGTTTGAGAGGGAAGGAATATTGACGGGTTTGTGCTATTCTGCCGAGGCATACGGAAACCTTCCGTTCGCTGCGGGTGAGGCAGCAGCTTACGGCCTCACAAGGGAGGAAGCGTTGCAGACCGTAACTCTCAATACAGCCAAGATCCTCGGGATTGATGACATTACAGGTTCCCTGGAGGAAGGGAAGGATGCCAACATCGTCGTCTCGGCCGGCGACCTTCTCGATATGAGGACAAGCAATGTAGAGCTGGCTTTTATTTGCGGGAGGCAGATCAGCCTCGACAACAAGCATAAGCAGCTGTTCAGGCGTTTTGAGGCAAAATACGAAAATACGGGAAAGTGACCCTTCTGTCTCTTTGCCTTCACTGTGCTCTCTGCAGGATAAACAAGATTGCTTCAGGAATCATGAAGCAAGCATTAAATTCCTCAGGGATAAAGGATTGCTGAAATAACTGTCAGCCGGCAGGGTATTTGCCGCTGCTACCTTACATTCACCGGTGCGGGGTGATGCAGGACAAGGTTTCTCCTGACATCCATTTCCGGAGGTCTGATCTGTTTCAGGCCAGCCAGGAAAGGTACTTTCAGGCTTTTTGCCGCAACCGATTTCCCTGAGATAAGGGAAAGGGCTTTTGCGACCATTGGATCTGAGACATCCCCGAACTGGGCGGCATTTACCAAGTCATCCTGAATAGTGTAATCAGGAGTGAGGCCGTTGACAAAATCAGTAAAGCCGTCGGCATTGGCAAATTTTGTAACCATCGGCATTATTGCCCATGTCTCGGTGCTGTCGGGTATTACCCAGGATCCGCAATATTTTCCATAAGTGTGCTCTCCCACCTGCGTGACGCCCATGTACGGCTTGAGCCCTGTGATCAGAAGCTCGCTTGCTGAGGCTGAATGCGTCGTTGTAAGGAAATAAACATGATTCATATCCAGGTTATCGGATGCCGGTTCGAATTTGTAATTCAGGTATTGAGTATAATTGTTCGTCGTGAAGTATTGCTGCAATTCAGTGTTATATTGGAGGTTCACCATGATCTTGCTGGTTTCGGTCGCGGTTGCCGGGGCAATCAGCGAACCCAGGTGAATTGCCGCATCGATCTCTCCGCCCGGATTATAGCGAAGATCAACAACCAGGTCGGTTATTCCCTTTGATTTGAACGCGCTGAAAATTGTATCCATGCCCGTCAGATAGGCATTGTTGCTGCCTGTTATGAACTCAACATATACAAGATACCCGATCTTATGCCCGTTGATATCAAAGGTCGTATGATAAATTGCAGGGTCGGTCAGTGTGGTCCTGGCAGTCATGGTCAGGGATTGTCCGGTCAGGCTTAGCGAGTTGCCAATTACCTGGCCAAGCTGGACCGAATAGCTGTTGCCGCTGTATTTATTATAGTAATTTGTTGTGTCGAGCGAAGCGTTGTCAATTGACAGGATAATGTCGCCGCGCTTCAGTCCTGCATCAGATGCAGCCGATCCCGGGTAAACATACTGCACCACGATTATCACCTGCTTTGTGCCTACAAGGTAAAAGGCAGGACTGTAGCCCATCGTTACAGGGTTGCCGTTCAGCTCTGCTGCCAGGGATGCATAGTCATTCGTTATGTAAGACCATTTATCCAGCTGGGTGTAAAGGAGCTTGTAGAAGTACTTTTCCGGATCACTCTCCTTTGTATAATCGATGTTTGTAGGCATTTCACTTTTCCACAGGTAATACATGTTCATGTTATCATATATCCATTTGTTGGTGGCAACAGTCTCGGCCGGGACAGTGGTTTCCGGGGCAGGATTTTTCTTACATGCCGAATTAAGCGAAAGTAACAGGAGTAACGATATCGAATAAAACAGGACCCTTTTCATAGATCGGAAAATTAAGTTATAAGATTTGAAATAGGCAAGCATTATGTATTTAAATCATTAACAGAATACAGGATTAAAACACCTTACCCTAAGACAATGTATTGGGACAATTGTTGCAAAAATACTTTTATTTCACTATAAACTAGGTTGGCAATAAATAAAAAAGGGACACCGGTCTGCCTGAATGGGTTGGTGTCCCTTATTTATGGAGGCATTATGTTATTTCTTAAAGAAAATATCGACTGTCATAGTAAGCGTTTCCATGGTTCCATCCTGGTTCAGGTCGTCCATTCCTGTCTGAACCTCCTGGATATGGAGCTTTGAACTGGTCAGCTCAACAATTGAGAGAACGTATGGCAAATCGGAATCCGAGTCAATAGTGAGTTCGGATTGATCTGAATTTATGGACCAGGTCCCTGTATCAGTCTCCTCACCGAAATTGGTCGTATAAGTATTGTCCGATTTGATCTGGATCGTGCCAGTGAAATTTTCCTTCACCGCTTCGTTGAAGATCGTTTCATACGCCTGGGCTTCGGTTGCATTAAGTCCCAGTTCGTCAACCAGGTACTGTGCAAAGGTTTTGGTTCCGATCATGGTCGAAATAGTTGCACTGTCATAAGTCCAGGTGCCCACCAGATCAGCTTTGTCTTTGTCCTTGCTGCACGAAAAGAGAAGTACTCCTGCAACAGCAACTGCAATTAATGTCCTGAGTTTCAGAATTCTTTGTTTCATAGTTTTCGGGTTTTAAAGGTTATTGTTGAAAATAATTAGGATTTTTAATAAAGTCATTTGTACATCCAATAATAGTCCCTGGTTATTTTTGGAAGGAAAGCTTAAACATAATTAAAAACTCTCCCGCCTGATTTTAGCAAAAATGGAAGTTTTCAACAATTTGACCGACTTATTAATGAGCTTTTCATGACGTTTCTTCATTTTCCGGAGCCAATCGCCTATCCCGGGGATTACCCCACCGGGGAGTTCTTACCGAACTTGGGAAGGGTTCATTAAACATAATCCAAATGATCATTGTTTAAATAGCATTATTTAATTCACCTTCACACATTTGCTCCAACAGAATGAAGAAATTGTCAGTTTTGTCATTGGCTTCACTCCTGTTACCGGCAGCACTTTCAGCAACCGAAACAGACCTGAAGATACCTTATCTTGATCCATCGCAGAACAACCTGCTTGGTGCGGGCATCCTGGTATGCGTGCTGGGGTTCTTATTCGGGGTGGTCCAGTTTATAAGGATCAGGAAGATACGGGCACACTCGTCAATGCTCGAAGTGGCGCAGACGATCTTTGAAACATGCAAGACATACCTGCTCCAGCAGGGAAAGCTGCTGATCTTTCTTTTTTTGATAATCGGGGCCTGCATTGCATTTTACTTTGGCTACCTGCAGCACAATTCAGGGACCAGCGTGTTTATGATCCTGCTGTGGACGATAATAGGCATCCTGGGTTCTTACAGTGTTGCATGGTTTGGAATCCGGATGAATACCCTGGCGAACAGCAGGATGGCATTTGCATCTCTTGAACGCAAACCGGTCAGGCTCCTGAACATACCCCTGGATGCGGGAATGTCGATAGGAGTGCTCCTTATCTCCGTCGAACTTATTATGATGCTCATAATCCTTCTTTTCGCCCCCAGGGAATTTGCCGGGGCAAGCTTTATCGGCTTCGCGATTGGCGAATCACTTGGGGCCAGCGTACTGCGGATCGCCGGGGGGATATTTACAAAAATTGCGGATATAGGGTCTGACCTCATGAAGATAGTTTTCAATATAAAGGAGGATGATCCGAGGAATCCTGGAGTAATTGCCGATTGCACGGGTGATAACGCGGGTGACAGCGTCGGACCCACAGCTGACGGATTTGAGACATACGGCGTTACAGGGGTAGCTCTCATATCTTTTATAGTGCTTGCCGTTACGGATGTCGATCACCAGAAAGAGCTGCTGACCTGGATATTCCTTATGCGGATACTGATGATCATAACCTCGGTGGTTGCATACCTGGTGAACAGGATATACAGCACCTTCCT
>DCFQ01000024.1:8144-8749 GCA_002319915.1 Bacteroidales bacterium UBA1800
TATAAAAGAAGCGATGATATCGATTTCGAAGAGCCGCTGACACGGCTTATCTGGATCTCCTCAGTACTTTCAATCATCGGGACCTTTGCGGCCAGCTACTTTCTGATCGGCCCGTCAACTCACCTCGGGAATGAATACCACAGCCTCTGGATCACGCTCTCCTCCATTATCAGCTGCGGAACGGTAGGTGCAGCAATCATTCCGGAGTTTACCAAGATATTTACAAGCCCGAAATCGAAGCACGTAAAGGAGGTGGTCCAGGTTTCGCGTGAAGGCAATTCTTCACTTACCATACTTTCCGGCTTTGTCTCCGGGAGCTTTAGCGCATTTTGGATGGGGATTGTCTTCATATTGCTCATGTTAGCAGCTTATGTTATCAGCCGTTTCGGTCTTGAGGGATTCATGACTTACGAAACCATTTTTGCATTTGGGCTTGTAGCCTTCGGCTTCCTTGGAATGGGCCCGGTGACAATTGCCGTGGACAGTTACGGCCCTGTAACCGACAATGCCCAGTCGATTTACGAATTGTCGCTGATTGAACAGCAGCCGGGTATCGCTGACAATATTGAAAAGGAGTTTGGCTTTGTTCCCGATTTCGGAAAGGC
>DCFQ01000024.1:9114-28706 GCA_002319915.1 Bacteroidales bacterium UBA1800
CTTATCCTTCTCATCAGGGATAAGCTCGGCATCGAGCCGGAAGCAATACTCAACATACTTAACCCCTGGACAATAATAGGCCTGGTTTCGGGAGGAGCCGTTGTCTTCTGGTTTACCGGCGCTTCAACACAGGCGGTGACAACAGGTGCACACAGGGCCGTGGAATATATTAAAAAGCATATCAGGCTTGATGAGGATGCGGACCCCAGGGCAAATATTGAAAATTCCGTCGAGGTCGTAAGGATTTGCACCAGGTATGCCCAATCGGGTATGCTTAACATATTCATTTCCATCTTCTCATTTGCACTTGCATTTGCATTTTTCTCTTCACCTTCTCAGATCGGGAATTCTGGCAAAATCGAATCACTGTCACTGTTTATCAGCTATCTTATCTCCATTGCTATATTCGGCCTTTTCCAGGCGATCTTCATGGCAAATGCAGGCGGAGCCTGGGACAATGCGAAAAAGGTGGTCGAGGTCGACCTTCTCCAGAAAGGAACACCGATGCACGCTGCCACCGTGATAGGCGACACCGTCGGCGATCCCTTCAAGGATACGGCATCGGTCACTCTCAACCCCATAATCAAGTTCACGACGCTGTTCGGCCTTCTGGCAATGGAAATATCTATCTCTGATAATTTCAGTCCTGCGGCTCCCTATGCAGGACTTGTCTTCTTCGTAATTGCCCTGTATTTTGTCTGGAGGTCATTTTATAAGATGCGGATCCCTCCGATCATTGAAGGATCTGAAGAGTGATCAATAGTGCCCCGGGAATGATCATGCATGTCCGGCGATCAGATGGGGCTGGTAGAGTTCCTCGAGGCTCCTCGTCTCCTCCATGGTCAGTTTCACGTCGAGAGCTGCTACGGCATCTTCGAGGTGTCCTGGTTTGCTGGCTCCAACGATAGGTGCTGTAACCACCGGTCTGCTGAGGAGCCATGCAAGTGCCACGCGGGCATTCGATACACCCCTTTTCCCGGCAATCTGAGTAAGCCTGTCAATTATCTCAAAATCAGAGTCTTTATACAGGCTTTTGCCGAATTCATCAGTCTTTGACCTTATGGTTTCATTTCTTTCCTTCGACCGGTTACCAGTAAGGAGGCCGCGGGCAAGGGGCGACCAGGGTATGACTGCAATCTTCTGGTCGGTGCAGAACGGCAGCATTTCGCGTTCCTCTTCCCTGTAGATAAGGTTGTAATGAGGCTGCATCGAAACGAATCTCGTCCATCCATGGAGGTCAGAAGTGTAGAGCGCTTTTGCGAATTGCCAGGTATACATGGAGGAAGCACCGATGTAAAGCGCCTTTCCCGCTTTGACTACATCATGAAGGGCTTCCATGGTCTCTTCCACAGGTGTATGGTAATCCCACCTGTGGATCTGGTAGAGGTCGACATAATCAGTTTTCAGTCTCTTTAGGCTGTCGTCTATCGACCGCATTATATGCTTGCGTGACAGCCCCCTGTCATTCGGGTCATTGCTCATCTGGTTGAACACTTTTGTGGCAATTACCACCTCTTCGCGCTTTGCGAAATCCCGGAGGGCCTGGCCGAGTATCTCTTCGCTCGAACCGAAGGAATATACATCGGCAGTGTCGAAGAAATTTATTCCGAGCTCCAGTGCCTTTTTAATAAAAAGCCTGCTTTCATCCTCATCAAGCGCCCATTTCCAGCGTTCATTAGGCTTTCCATAGGTCATCGCACCGAGGCATATCCTCGATACTACCATCCCCGTATTCCCGAACCGTATATATTCCATATTACTTGATATGCATTAAATTCACAACTTAGAACAAATATAAGTCAACAAAAGTTCCGCATTCAGACCTGACTGGCAGGCCAGAGCCTCTCCCCCTGTGTCCCCCTCTACCAGGTGCGAGGGGGAATTCCGTGCCCCCCAGCAGACCAAGAGCCTTTCTCCTTGTGTTACCCTACCGCTGGACGGGACAAGTTCTCCAAGGTGCGAGAGGGAATTCCGCCTCCGGCGCCATCAGCCTTACTCCACCCTGAAAACAACTATCGCAGGTTTCAGCCAAGGTGCGGAGAAGGTTACACTGACTTCACCTGCCTGGCCTGTTGTCCGGATATATGCCAGCAATCTCCCATGGTACACTCTCTGTACGTTATCGTGCCAGTCGCCGGTATCGGTGTTGCTTGCACTTTCCATTCCCAGCAACTTTGCGGGACCGGTGACAATACAGGTGACCTCATCATCCGCCAGCATCACGGGGATGCCGTTCTGGTCAACGATCCCCACAGTTACCTGAATGAGGTGGTTGCCGGCTGAGGCTTTGATTTTATCCGGAGTTGCTACAATTGCAGACGACCTTCCCGAGGTCTCAACGGAATACCTGGCCACCTCTTTCCCGTCGGCCAGCCCTACGACTTCCAGCCGGCCCGGGCTGAAAGGCACATCCCACGAGACTATCCCGCTGTTATCGTCAAAATCCTTTGGGGATCCGAAGCTGGTCCCGTTAAGAAACAGCTGCGACTGCCGGCAATTCGTGTAACATACAACCCTTACCGTGTCCCCTGCAGAGTAATTCCAGAACGGCAGGGCTGAATCGGAAAGCGGACGCCTGCTTCTTGCCGGCCGCAGGTAAGTACCAAGGAACGTGACCGGCTTTTCTGACCACATTGCCATGCGGAAATAACCTAATGGTTTTACAAAACCTGCAAGGTCGAGCAATCCGGAGCCGAATCCTCTCGAAGGCCAGGGGAGAGACTCGCCAAGGTAATCAAATCCTGTCCAGATGAACTGGCCGAAAATGAAATCATTGTCCCTCACAGCTTTCCAGGCATTATAGCTATGGCCGTTCTCACTACCGTAGATAACCCTTCCGGGGAATCTCTTGTGATCAATGGCGTACATATCTTCGGTATAATTGTAGCCAACGACGTCAAGGCAAGCTGGATATTCCGTTTCGTTCGTCATGATCACACCGGCAAGTGCACCGGTGACCGGCCTTGTCGTGTCAATTTCGCGGACATCCCCGGAAAGCCTTTTCCCTATCGGCACGAGCCGCTCAATACCCGGCCGTTTGGGATCATATCCGCCGCTGACGGGCTGATTGAACCTGCTCGAGCTCAATATGGGATGCGTATAGGGATCATTCGGATAATCCACCTCGTTCCCAATGCTCCACATGAACACTGACGGGTGGTTCCTGTCACGCAGAACCATGGCTTTGATATCACGGTCGCTCCATTCATTGAAAAAATCATACGACCCCTGGTATCCGGGTTCCCCGACGTTCCATCCTTCCAGCCACTTCTTTTTAGGGAATTCAAATTCATCAAAACCTTCATCCATTATCAGGAAACCGAGCTTGTCGCACAAATCGTACAGTTCAGGAGCCTGAAGGTTATGGCTCATCCTGATTGCGTTGCACCCCAGTGTTTTCAGGGTTTTCAGCCGGCTCTCCAGGACCTGCGGGGGAACAGCCGACCCCAGCACCCCGGCATCATGATGGATGCATACCCCCTTGACCTTCATCCATTTGCCGTTAAGGGCAAACCCTTTATCGGGATCGAATTTCAGGGTCCTGATGCCGGCATTGAAGGCTGATTCATCAATGTCTTTTCCGCCGTAATAGATGACAGCATTCAGCCTGTAAAGGCAGGGTGAGTCAAGGCTCCAGAGCACCGGATCCTTCACCCGGAGGTCTGATGAAAGCTCAGATGTGCCCGGAGCCAGCTTCATGCTGACCATTTTCCCGGACACGACCTTCCCTGTCGAATCAGCAAGCTGGAACCGTACATTTACATTGGCGTCAGTTCCTGATTCATTGATGATCTTTGCCGAAACATGCACGGTGGCTGATCTGGCGGTTACTCCGGAAGTATTGTAGGTGACACCCCACAAGTCAAAGTGAACGGGTTCGCAGGTTACAAGGTAAACATTCCTGTAGATGCCCGATCCAGTATACCACCGCGAATCGGCAGACTTGCTGTGGTCGACGCGCACTGCCAGGGTATTGGGTTCCCCGTATCTGAGGTAAGGTGTGAGATCATAAGCAAAGGAAACATAGCCGTTGGGCCTGTAGCCGAGCAGTTGTCCGTTGATATAGACAGAGCTTCGGTTGTATACCCCGTCGAAATAAATGAAGACCCTTTTTCCTTCCAGCTCCGGCGAGACATTGATCACCCTGCGGTACCACCCGATCCCTCCCGGAAGATATCCTGTGCAGCTGGCAAGAGTCGGGCTCAGAGGAGCTTCAATGCTCCAGTCGTGGGGGAGATCAAGCTTTCGCCAGCCTTTGTCGTCAAAACCCGGATTTGCAGCACCCGGTTCGTCCTTCAGAAGGAAAAGCCAGTTGTCGTTTAAAAGTTGCTGTGTTCCAAATCCAGGCTGGGCACTGACCCGGGGAGAAATAATGGATATGATTATCGTCAGAAGAACCATAAGGATGGAAGCTCTTTTCATAGCCGACTGATTTAATTAGATGCTGTAAGATATAAATTTTCCCGGGTTAAAATACCAGCGCATTGCTCACAGGTCCGATTGCCGGAGTTTGTCCCCGCAATGGGGGAAAGGCGAATAAAAAGGGTGAGGAAATGCTCAATAAAAGTCTGCATCCTCACCCTTAATCAGCTTGATTTATTAATCAGCCTGGATTACAAAAGCTTCAGGGATTCCTGGTGAAAGTGAACTTGTAAGTACCCACGTTGCCGATTGCCGCAAGGGAGATATCGAAATACATGGTGTATGAACCGTCGCAGGAACTGTATGTGCCACTTCCCGCATAGGTGATGGCCCCATATCCGAAAGCCTCTGATGAAATTGCTTTTGCCGGAACCGTAACATTATAGGTTGCCGGGTTGATAAACATTACCAGCGGGCCGAGATCCTCGGTCAGGCCTTCAATTTCTTCAAGCCCTGTCACATAGATCTTATTTGGATCGCCGGGATCAGCGGCAAGGACTATGTTTCCCTCGGAGTTCCAGTCGGGGGATACTGAATGATAGCTTCCTTCCGCGAGATCCTTGTCGTAGGCACAGGCAACGGGAACCTGGAGCACAGCAGTGGATCGCGTGGTCAATCCGTTTGCCGTTGTTACGAGCTCAAGGGTGAAAATGTCACCGTTTTTGATCCCGCCCTGGTTAAGGCCCAGTTCCTGGATGACTTCAGCGGATCCGATCCTCACAGTAGCCGGGTATGACGTTACTTCTGCCACTTTGACCTTTTCCGGGTTGCCATTGTATGAGGCCTCAACGCTGATTCTGTCAGGGGTTGTTCCTTCAGGGACGGTGATGCTGAATTCGACATACGAACTCTCAAGGTTCTTCGAGTCGAAGATGCCTGGATTGATGTCCTCTATTGCAGGTACCACTGCGACGCCTCTTACTCCGGCCGGATCCGGTAGTTTTTTGCAGGTTATGAGTGCTGCTGCAAGCAGGATGATGAATCCGGAAATTATTGGTTTTTTCATTTCAGTAAGATTTAATGTTATAATCGGTGATCACTCTCTTCAGCGGGTACCCAGGGCCCACCAGACATTTTCACTGTATACGTAGGTCCCGTCGCCATAAGCATCCCGGACGTTCACATTGGTGGTTACGTCTTCCGACCCGTATGCGAACCGGAGAGGGAACCTGGTTACATTCATCGGGTTATCGAGATGTATTACATCATTCCCCATGGCTCTCAGCCGACGGTAATCATTGTAAGCTTCAATAGATTCCTCTTCGTAGAAAGCGATATACTTCTGATTCATAACCTCCGATAAGGGATCAGCATTGAATTTGGGCCTGACAGAATTGTTGAAGTAATCCCTGGCATCTGAAGCCGTGAGCCCGATATTTACCTTTTGAAAAGCTGCCGTTACTCCTCTCCTGAGTGCGGTGTCAGCCAGTGCAAGGTTTCCGATCCTGACATAAGCCTCTGCCTTGAGGAATTCGATCTCATGGTAGCTTAGAAGGTATGTGGGTGCTGTTTGTGTGCTTATGGCGGAGATTGAGTATACACCCTGTACCTGGTTGGCGGTACCGTTCGGTGCAAATGCCAGTCCGCCTCCGGCATCCGGATGCGGCATGAAAAATATCGCATCCCTGGGATCATTCCTTTCTGTCAGCTTGTTGTGGAGACTTTGGCTTGCCCCGTAATAGTCACGATCCTGGAATATGCAATAGAATGGACTTTGCGAGGTTGTTCCGTTATAATTGAACTGGGCCTGTTCATCGCCTGAAGCGAAGGATTTATCCGCAAATGTTATAACGTCGTTAAATGCTGGGGATTTTAAGGAGAGCCTCATTGTATAACGGGACTTGAGTCCCCAGGCAAATTTTTTCCACAACCCGGTATTCCCCCCGTAGATGAGATCCTGGTTGCCCAGAGAAGGGTAAACCGACTCTTTGTCGAGATTAGCCAGGGCTTCATCCAGTAGTTCAAAGATGTTATTATAAATATCCTCCTGGCTGTCGAGAAAAGGAGTGAATATCACTCCCGGCTGAAGAGCCTGCGTCCAGGGCACATCGCCCATTACATCAGTGAGAGTCGCCAGGTTATAAGCTGTTAAGATCTGTGCGATCCCTAAAGTGTGGTAATTCCCTGCCTCTGAACCGCCCTCAGAGCACTTTTCACGGACCAGTTTCAGCGAGTAAAGGTTTGCGTAAACTGCATCCCACGAGTTGTTGTATGTCGTCGAGCTTGAGGGCTGTGAAGATCTAATGTCGGCATTGTAGAACTGGCCGTAGATTCCTGTGTTATGTTCTATGTAGATCGAAGAGTAAAAAGCGAAATCTCCTCCCGTGACCGAAAATGCACTGGCGGTCATTGCGTCGGTTATTATCAGTCTTGAGGCCATATCGCTCGGATCGTTTACATCCTTGTTTATTCTATCCATGATCTTCTCCGAGCATGACCAAAGGGAAAAGAACAGGAAGGCAGAGAACGATATATAGATTATTTTTTTCATTTTCAAAAATATTAAAAGGTTAGATCAAGATTAAATCCGAAGGTTGTCGTCTGCGGTACGGTAAACCTTTCAAAGGCGCCGGCCATATTGGTATTTCCCTGGCTCGATTCCGGATCCAGATTCGGAAGCTCGCACCATAAAAGAATATTGCGGGCAAATACGGAAACGCTCATGTCGATCTTGCTGAAGAGCTTCCTGTCAGGCCGGTATTTGAATGAAAGCTCCCGTAGCTTTACAAAGGAATTATTATAGATATAATACTCATCGATGTTCGTCAGTACGTTAGTATGAAGGTATTGAAGTGCCAGGGGATCATTCGGCCCTCCGCGTGCAATATCATTCGGCGAGCCATCCCTTTTAACCCCGTCGTATACAAATGTCGAAGTACGGTCCTCGGTCTTTTTTGATAACCCGTAATAATCAAGTAATCCGTTACTGCCTGAATACATCTGTCCACCCTGTTTCCATTCGAAAAGGGCGCTGAGCGACCATGACCTGTATCTGATGCTGGTGCCACCGCCAAGTATGAAATCAGGTGAGACCTTTCCTATAACCGCAGGTTCACCGGTAAGGGGGAAACCATAGTTTGGGGAATTCGGATCATCCTCGACAACGATCTTACCGCTTTCATTGCGCATGAACGAATCCCCGTAGATTACAGGGTATTCATCCCCTTTGCTCGCACGGACCTGTGGTGTCAGGAAACCTCCTATGAAAATGTTTTCCACGCCCGGGGCAAGCTCATCCACAAAGTTGTCAATTTTCGAGAAGTTGAAATTGAGATCCCACTGGAGATTCCCGGCAGAAACTGGAGTTACGTAAAGAACTATTTCGTGGCCTGAGGTATGAACCTTCCCTCCGTTCATCAGCAGGGCATTGATCCCTGTCGATCCCGCCAGCGGAACTGAGAAGATCTGGTCGATTATTTTCTGATATGAGTAAGTGTAGTCGATTCCAAGCCTGTTATCAAAGACCTTTAGTTCAGCTCCCGATTCCCACGACCTGGTGTTTTGAGGGACAAGATTCGGATCAAACTGGACGTTGTTCGGGATGTAAGAATTGATCCCACCTATCGGATACTGGACAGGGTACCCGGTCCACCATCCCCCGGAATAATTCGGCGTACCATAGTAATTCTTTACATATGCCCCCGCCTGTCCGACTTCTGCATAAGAGAGACGTATCTTGGCAAATGAGATCCAGTCTATATTTTTAATGGCATCAAGTTCTGAAGCCATGAAGCTGAATGCAACGGAAGGATAGAAAAACGACCTGTGGTTTGTTGGCATCGTTGAAACAACGTCATACCTTCCGGTCCCGGTGATGAACAAGAGCGACTTCCACTGGAGTGAAACGCTGCCGAATGTTCCCACCGTACGGTTCTGGTTCATTGATTCATTTGCAGTCACGATATTTGCATTCTTGATATGCGCCCACCCGCCGAAGTTGAATTCCTCTCCATGTTCCGAGTAGGTTTTGGTATTGTTATGGTCGAATTCATTCCCAATAAGAGCATCCAGGGTGAACCCGTTGCTGATCTTCCAGTTAATATTGGCAGTAAGAAGCGAGTTTACCGTGAATGATGTTATTCCGTAGTTATCTAACATCCCTGTGGTACCGGCATGACCGTACTCGAAGATATCCTTGAAATTCGTTGTGTACGAATCTGAACCCAGCTGGTACCTCATCTTAAGATTGACTTTGTCCCCAAGCCTGCCCTGAAAATTGATGTACCCGTTTCCGAAAAACCTTTCGGTCTTTTCATTGAAGACCGTATGCCTTGCTGACCAGTAAGGGTTGTCCCAACTGCCTCCGCGGTAATAAATCTGCGTGTATTCATCACCCGGCATGTGGTCAGGATAATCCCTCAGATTATAAGTCACCGGGGCTCCCAGTACGCCTGCCAGGGCAGCATCATTTGCCGTTGGCAGCTTATCAATATCGGTCTTTGAGAAATTTGCGTTGAACCCTGACGTAAAATTCTTGTTCAGTTTTCTTTCAGCAGATGCTCTGCCGTTCCAGCGGTTCATTCCTGATGTGAGCGCCACTCCCGACTGGGAAGTCTGGCTAAGGCCAAGTGCATAATTGCCGTTGTCCATTGCCTGCGTGATGCTGACATTATTGGTAAGGGAATAACCGGACCTGAAATAACGCTTCCAGTTATCAAATAACTGCGGTGTCACCCATGGATTTCCGCCCTGGCCCTGATCGATCTGAGGGACATAAAACTTGCCCGGGTGCCCGTTGACATTTCCCCCATAGGCAGGATCATCAGGAAGATCCGTGATCCTTGGCCCCCACGAAAGTGCTGAATTGGGGACATAGGCTCCGTTGGTTCCCTGGGCCCAGGTTGTCTGGTATTCAGGACTCCTCGAAACCTTCGAAAACGCACTTGTGTGGGAAATATCGATCACAGGCTTTCCTATGGCATTGTTCCGACCGCTTTTGGTCGTGATGACTATCACCCCGTTCGAAGCACGGATCCCGTAAAGCGCCGCAGCAGCCTGGCCCTTAAGCACATTGATGCTCTCAATATCAGAGGGGTCCAGGTCTACCGCCCTGTTCGAGATATCAGACCCGGTGACCCCGTCCCCGGCTGTTGAAAAATCGCCGTTTGTACCGGATTGAATATCAGCAGTTGAAGCTATCGGCATCCCGTCAACCACATAAAGAGGCGTGTTGTTCCCGGTAAATGACCGGGCACCACGGATCACAATCTGCGACGATGCTCCCGGCATGCCGCTCGACGGCTTTATCTCGACACCTGATATCTTTCCCTGTATGGCACCGGCAAGATCGGTGTTCCCGGCACGCTTAATGACCTCATTTTTGACATCCTGGACCGAGTAACCCACGGCTTTCTTCTCCCTGGATACCCCTAAAGCGGTAACAACCACTTCCTCCAGTCCTTTAACGTCCGATTCCATCACAATATCGATAATAGAACGGGTACCGATCTCCACTTCCTGTCTTTTCATTCCTATATAGGAAAATACAAGAGTCGTGGCTTTTTCCGGCACCGGTAAGGTATATTTGCCGTTTACGTCGGTATTGACACCGGTTGTAGTGCCCTTGACCGAAACGGATACTCCGGCCATAGACCCCTCCCCGGGAACTGACGATGTCACTGTACCTGAAATGATTCTTTGCTGGGCCGTGATTGCAAGAATCGGCCAGCAAAAAACAAAAAACATCAAGAGAGATTTTCTCATAGCAATTAGATTAGTGTTAGTTAATAAATTACAAAGGAATGGCTGGTTCCTTTTTTACTGTCCATAAAGTGACCTGGTCACTTTGAGGATTTTAAGTTAAACAGAATGTTCAACTGATCCCGGTCCGATTGACGGATGGCAGGGACGGATTTATGGATTGCCTGATACCGGTCACGGATGATTTTTTCGTGACACAGTTTCAGGGCCGAATTATCCTTATGAATGTGGGATCCCCTGATGAACCGGAGCATGCTCAAAGGTCAAGACCAAGGAACGATTATAATTTCCGGACTGCAGAAGCTCAAAAGAGACCAACGAGGTCGCTGGCGGAAATATCCTGTAAGGGCTTGAACTTATCCGAAGCCATATAGTCCAGAATGCTTGAATAGAACTGCCTCGCCTCAGGCCTATCCTGGATCAACCTCAGGTCTGACATGCATACGAGAATTTTACCGGCGCCCAGCCGGAATTCGAAGACAAGTCCGAGCTTATGATTTCGTTCGATGTTGTCAATGACCTGGATAACTGGTTTATACCCGGCAGGGGTCCTGTCGAGGATCAGTGGCCGGCTGTTTTTCACAATCGACCACCATTGCCAGTCAGAATGTGATCCGGTCGGGAAATCATCGAATAAGGGATGACTGGGATCGGTCAGTATCCCCATTGTCCCGGGGGAGACCGGTCTGTTCTGGGATTCGGAAATACCCCTGAACATCCGGTAGTTCCAGTAATCGGTGGTAAACAGACCACCTGCCGACTGATCCATTATGTCGTTGAATTCAGGGAAGAGGAGGACCTTACCCCCGTTTAAAATTACGTCAATTGTCTGTTTGTCAAGCTTTGTCGAGATTGTTATCCCTTCCGGGACACTTATCTCCCGGTTCTCCGGATAGATCCAAAGGGGATATGAATTTTCGTACCCCGTTCCCTCCAGCTTAATTCTAAGAACTGTCTTTTCAGGTCTTATGACATTCGACAAGCCGATATCGATACGGGCAGCATTCGTGAGCTTACCCTGTGGAAAATCACTGGTTACATTTCCCCTGGCAAGGATTTCATTGTTTTGGCCTGCAAGCGACCAGGTAACATTTTGTCCATCCAGGTCCCTTTCGGAATAATTTGCTACCTCAATTCTTCCGGTAAGCTTTTCCGTATTTGTCAGGCAGAATTTATCCGTGACGAAAAGAGGGACTACCTTGTTGCAGAAATGACTGAACTCCTCAGGTGTAATAAGCCCCTTGCTCTCCATAAATGCATCAAGGATGCCGACAAGCGCCGTACCCTGGCCTGGAAAATCCTGAAGGTCGAGAAGATGAAAACCTCCGAATCCCGGAGTTCTCAATGCCATCTCGATATCGGCCCTGTAACAGATCATGCTAAGGGCTCCGGAGGCCCGGGAAAAGTCCATTGCCTGGTCACTGAGGTTATTCTGCTCAAGACGCTTTCTGAAGGTAATAAGGTTCCATGGTTTAAGGACGCCGACATATTTCCTGATCTCGTTGAAATCCGGATAGACCTGGTATTGGCCCACTTCAGTGCCTGTCGCCGGGACGCTGCACTTAGAGATCGCGCCTTCATAATTCCTGTCGGAGGAAGGATAGCTCCCGTTGATATAGCCTCCATCATAAGCATCAGCAAAGGAAAATGAACCCCTTATATGGGTGCTGAAGCTCGTGCCGGGGTCCTTTCCGATCCTGCAGCCGGCATAATAATCCTCTCCCTTTGCCTGCCCCCGGAAGCCGAGATAATTGTTCGATCCGAACGCCATCAGATGCCTGTTGTCGATTGACCTGAAATGATCGGTAAAGCTCTTCATTACCCGCTGATCGCCCGAGAGTTCATTTCCGAGAGCGAACATAACAAATGAGGCATGATTTCCATATTCCTGAAGGATCCTGTCCCCTGTCTCAATAAGGAATTCATTCAGTCCTGATGTGTCATTTTTGCTGAGGCTTCCCCAGAACGGCAGTTCAGGCTGGAGATAGATCCCCTCTATATCAGCCGCTTCAAACGCTGCTTCAGGCGGTGTCCAGGAATGAAACCTGTAAAAATTGATATTGTATGATTTTGCCGTTCTGAACACTTTGAGCCAGCTCTCCACATCCATCGGCGGATGGCCGGTCAGCGGGAAAACGCAGGCATCATGCTTTCCTCTCAGGAAGGTCACGATATCATTGATGGTGAACTGGGTCCCCCTGGTGGAAAAAAACCGCATGCCCAGGTCTATGGTCAGGTTATCTGTCACGCTTCCTTCCTTCATCGAAAGTGAAAGCCTGTACAATGCTGGGTCGAATTCACTCCAAAGCCGGATATCCCTTCCCGGCTTGTAAGTGAGCTCGATTTCGTTCATGCCGGGCTTTAGCTGAACAGTGAAGCTCCCCGGCTTACCGTTATGCCTGCCAGGGAGGTTCCAGCCATGGCCTTTTATACTGATCCGGGCCTTTTTATCCGACTCACCGGATGACATAATCTTCGCTTTAATGAGAAAGCTTTTTGAGGAAATGTCGGGAAATGCCATGACCGACACAAAATGGTCAGGATCAAGGGCCTCGAGGAAGAACTCCCCGATGATCCCGTTCCAGTTCGTCTGCGTATGTTCGGTCCAGGCATGTGAGCTTGTAATTCCTTCAGGAACAGAACCGGACCCGTTGTTCACCATTATGGTCAAATAATGCTTCCCGGGGGTCAGTTGTTTTGTCAGATCGTAGACCTGGGGTGTAAGGATTGCACTGCTGCTACCGGCATAAATTGAATCGACCCATATCTCAGACGGTTTGGTCCTTTCCATCTTCAGCCGGATTATCCTGCCCTGCCACGACTCCGGTATAATTACCTCCTTTCTGTACCATGCGCGCCCGGCATACGTCCTTTCACGCGAGAGCCTCATGATTTCGGCAGTATCATGATTGATCATCCCTTTCCCGTTCTCGTCCATTGTCCCGGGCAGCTTAACAATACCGGAGAGCATCTTGTTATACCATTTTTCGCGTAACCCCTGCCCGGCAGGATCCATGGAAAACTGCCAGTTACCTTCCAGGCTGAGCATCGTTCGGACTGACGTTTCAGGAGTTTGATTGCTTGAGATGAACAATAATGGAATGGTCAGAATGGTGAGGAGCTTGAAAGTCATGAGAAGATTCTTATAATGGTTTTGAAATTCTATTGAGTGAAGGGAACCGCCTTTACCAGCTTTACGGGCCCATCGAGTTCAGCCTTTAATACTGTGATATATGGATCCTGCCCGGTTTCGGGCACAGTGATGTAGACCAGCCCCGGAACGCTGGACCATGATATCTTGCCGACGATCCTGGTTGCCAGTTTCATCCCGCTTCCCAATTCCGTAACTGACCTGATTTTATTATATAATCCCTTTATCACAACATCCCCGGTCACTTTGCCGGGAAGGAAGAGGTAAAGTGCAGTCGAGTCCCTTGAAAGCGTGGTCGGACCGTAAAAGTGACCCGGTTCGATGCCGGCTCTGGTGCCGAAGATTGCTTCACTGTTCTTCCCTGTCCATTTGCCGAGCTCTGTAAGGATATTTACCTGCTCCCCGGGTATCGTCCCATCCTCCCTTGGACCGATGTCCAGCAGCAGGTTCCCGCCCATGCTGATGACGTCAGCAAAGATCGTAATCACCTCATATGTGCTCTTGTAGTTGTTATCATCCTTCTTATAACCCCATGAATTGTTCATTGTCATGCAGAGTTCCCAGTATTTTAGCCGGGGCCGCGACACTGGAAAACTTTGTTCGGGCGTGTCGTAATCCCCGTAACCCTGCAGACGGCCATTAATGATCGTTCCGGGATTGTTATCCAGGATCATTTTTCTTATACCTGACGCCCTCCATTCCTCCGCGCTGTGCTCCCAGTCGCCGTCGAACCACACCAGGTCGGGATTGAACCCGGTGATAATTTCCCGGATCTGCCCATGGCAGAAATCCAGGAACCTCCCCCAGCGGATGGTATCCTTCCTCGCATCATATCTTGAAGAATCCCCCTTGAACCCGGGGTAATCGGGATGGGACCAGTCGAGCAGCGAAAAATAGAGTCCGGCCTTTATCCCCTTCTCCCTTAGCGCACTGACGAACGGTGAAATGAGGTCCCTTGCTGCCGGTGACTTCTTAACGACACTCAGGCCATCCATTTTTGTGTCCCAGAGGGCAACGCCGTCATGATGCTTGGAAGTGATAACGGAATACCTGGCACCGCTTTTCCGGATCAGTTCGGCCCAATACTGTGGATCATAACTCTTCGCGGTAAATGATCTGATCTGGGCCATGTAATCGGGGTAGCTGATGTCGCCATTGTGAAATGCCCATGATTCGGTGGTATTCCCCAGGGAATAGATGCCCCAGTGAATGAAAATACCCAGTTTGGCATCTGCAAACCAATCCATTTTATGATCCTCCGCCCTGACGGGGGGATCCTGGCTGAAGGCACTGCCCGAAAGGATACAGGCCGAAGCTGAAAGAACAATGAAAAGCCGCATGAATTTCATTAAATCAACAATTAGTTCAGGTACAAAGGATATTAAAGTTAAATGAATGATCCTCAACTTTTGGTCCGACACGGGAAAATAATTTTCTGAAATCACTATCTTGCCGTTATGAGACAATTCTTTTCTGTTATCCTGCTGCTGCAGTTCAGCGCTTTAACATTCGGGCAACCTGCCAAGAGTAGCGAGACTATAATCATCAGGACCGAAGCCGGCGATATTTATGCAAGGCTCGATCTGAAAAGGGCCCCCTCCACATCGGCAAATTTCCTGCGGTATATCGATGCAGGGCTGTTTGAAAATACCTGTTTTTACAGGGTCGTGAGACCTGATAACCAGCCAAAGGATTCGGTCCGGATAGGTGTGATCCAGGGGGGACGCTTTGAGGATGAGGATAACGGTTTTCCCCCAATAATTCATGAAACCACGCGGACTACCGGCCTCAGGCACAGGAACGGTACAATCTCCATGGCAAGGGCGGAACCGGGGACAGCAACCTCAGAATTCTTTATTTGCATTGGGAACCAGCCGGAACTTGATTTTGGCGGAAAACGTAATCCTGACCTTCAGGGGTTTGCAGCGTTTGGGAAGGTGGTCAGGGGGATAGATGTAGTACGCCGGATACAGTCCTTAAGGGCAACGGGCCAGTACCTCGATCATCCTGTGAAAATACTTGGCATTAAGCGGAAGGGTGACTGAATAAAACCCGTGGCAAAGGTCCGTGTTTTGTAAGTTCTGCACCCGGCATAAGTAACGGCCATCCCGGGATCCTGTTTTTTCCCTGTAAATTGGTAATATTGCAGCCAGTTTTAAGCGCAGGGCATTCTGATGAACAGCATCGCTAAAATATTCATAAGACAGGCTGAGACGGCCGGAAAAAGGAGGACAAGGATCACTGTTGCCCTCTTCTATTTCAGCATGGGACTTACCTTTGCATCGTGGGCCAGCCGCATCCCGGATATTAAGACCAGGCTTCACCTTAACGATGCACTCTTCGGCACGATCCTTTTCGCCCTTCCGGCCGCCCAGTTCCTGATGATGACCTTCTCCGGGAAGCTGGTTACCAGGTTCGGAAGCAGGAATGTTGTGCTGTTTGCCCTTCCCGCATATACGATCTGTCTGAGCAATCTTGGACTTGTAAATGAAGGGTGGCAGCTTGCGATAGGGCTTTTTATGTTCGGTCTGTCCGGGAACCTCTGCAACATTTCGATCAATACCCAGGGAGTGACGACCGAGAAGATGTATGACCGCCCGATTATGGCTTCGTTCCACGGCGGCTGGAGCCTTGCAGGGTTTACCGGTGCCCTGATAGGGATGCTCATGATCAACCTGAAAGTCGTTCCATACTGGCATTTCGTAACGGTTATCCTGATTGTCTGGACGATCATCTGGATCAACCATCCATACCTTGCAGAAACAAGACCCTTAAATGGTGCCCTTTCAACCGGACGGAGATTCTTCAATAAACCTGATACTTCCCTGGTCCAGCTGGGGATAATCGGATTCTGCAGTATGGCAAGCGAAGGAGCGATGTTCGACTGGAGCGGGGTCTATTTCAAGGATGTGGTCAAAGCTCCGCCGTCCGTCGTAATACTGGGCTATACTTCATTTATGATCATGATGGCATCGGGACGCTTCATGGCCGACAGGGTGACCTCCATGATCGGCCGGAAAAAGCTCCTCCAGCTCTGCGGCATACTGATCTCGACAGGCCTGTATATCTCAGTCGCATTTCCCTCTCTGGTTCCTTCGACAATAGCGTTCATGATAGTCGGGCTGGGGGTTTCGAGCATAGTACCCTCAGTATACAGCGCGGCAGGGAGGGTCGCAAAAGTCCCGCCCGGGATCGCATTGGCCACCGTCTCAAGCGTAAGCTTCCTCGGCTTCCTGATGGGACCCCCGCTGATTGGATATATCTCAAACGCAGCCGGATTGCGGTATTCATTCGCGGTTATCGGAATCTTCGGGATCGGGATCTCACTTATGGTGACATTTAACAATGCGCTGAAAAAGATCTGGGAATAATATTATTTTTGTTACCGCTTTGCAGTTTTCAGTCTGTCAAAATCTGAAACTGCAAAACACTTTTTTAGCGAAATACCCCGTTCTATTTTTTTTGCAATCATCCTGTATGCGCTTTAAGATATTGTTAATTCTCACCGGGATATTCCTGTTCCGGACCGGATCGGGCCAGTACCTTACTGACAGCAACCTTCCCATAGTGGTCATCAGCACCGACAATGGAGCCGAGATCCGCGATGCCCCCAGGATCCGGGGGACGATGAAGATCATCTACAGGAGCAATGGCGAACGGAATTACATATCCGACCAGAATGACCCGGCAATGCTGAATTACAGCGGAAGGATTGAAATTGAGATCCGCGGATCTTCCAGCGCATCGTTCGACAAGAAGCAGTACGGCTTCTCCACCCTTATGCCCGACAACGTGACAGAGGAAAATGTCAGCCTTCTCTGCCTTCCTGAAGACAATGACTGGATACTTAACTGTATGGTCTTTGACACCGCCATGATGAGGGATTACCTGAGCTATAGCCTCTCGCGCCGCATAGGGGAATATGCCTCGAGGACTGTTTATTGCGAAGTCGTGATCAACGAAAACTACAGGGGGCTCTATTTACTCCAGGAGAAAATAAAAGCGGGCCAGAACAGGGTCAACGTGCATAAGATTGAACCGGCCGACAATTTGATGCCTGAAGTGACGGGTGGCTACATTACAAAGACCGATAAGACTACGGGAGGAGATCCCGTGGCGTGGGGGATGGGCGGGGATTTCATTCATGTTCTGCCCGATCCTGCGGAAGTCACGCCCGAGCAGGGAACATATATATACCACCAGTTCACATCGTTCTCCAATGCGGCAGACAACAATAATTCATCAATCACCACCGGATTTCCGCATTTCATAGATATCCCTTCCTTTATCGATTACATGATCATCCAGGAACTTGCCTCCAACGCCGACGCCTACCAGTTCAGCACCTATTTCCATAAGGACAGGAACGGGAAGCTGAGGGCAGGCCCCCTTTGGGATAATGATCTCACCTATGGAAACGATCTGTTCCTCTGGGGATACGACCGGAGCAAGACCAATGTATGGCAGTTTTCAAACGGCGACAATGAAGGACCGGGATTCTGGAAGGACCTGTTCCATAACGATGTTTTCAGGTGCTATATGTCGAAAAGATGGAATGAACTCATCCAGCCGGGCCAGCCTCTTAATCTTGCGACCTTGTCTTCCTTCATCGACACGACAGCTGATAAGATAAGGGAAGCCGGTGCAAGGAACTACTACAGGTGGGGGATTTCCACCAGTTTCGACGCCCGTGTCAATTTCATAAAGGAGTACCTGGCTGCAAGGATCAGTTGGATCACTGCGAATATTGGTCCCTACGATGCATGCAGCTACGTTCCTGTTCCGCCGCTGATCATATCGAAGATCATGTACAATCCCCCTGCGTCCCCTGGTTTTGCTGAAAGCAAGGACCTGGAGTTCATTGAAATAAAAAACGATGGCGATGAGGCCACAGACCTTTCCGGGGTCTATTTCGCTGGCACCGGGTTCGTTTTCCAGTTTCCAGAGAACTCTTCCGTAGCACCACATGGTTCCGTTTTCCTTGCAGGAAACTCTTCGATCTTTACGGTCAAATACGGATTTGCTCCGTCCGGCCAGTTCACAAGGAATCTCTCCGATAAGGGCCAGGATCTTATCCTTGCCGACGGATACGGCAATACCATCGACCGGGTATCATATACCGACACAATACCCTGGCCGGAGGCTGACGGCAATGGTTCCTACCTCAGGCTTAAGGATCTGAATCTCGACAATAACATTGCCTCCAGCTGGACCGCCTCGAACACTTCAATAATTGACGACGGGGAGATCCCTGCAGATATGCGGCTTACCGTGTTCCCGAACCCTACAGCTACCTCTGTCAGGATAATTAACGGCACTGAAATTTCTTCAGTGACTTTGTTTGATCTTTCCGGCCGCCAGCTTTTCTCTGCCGAAGTTAACAGCAAAGAGATCGAGCTTGACCTGAGCACGTACCCGAGAGGGATATACTTCATCCGCGCTGTTACAGCGAATGGATCTTCAACAAGGAAGATCATAAAAGAATAGCACCGCTCAACTTCCCTGACAGAGGGTGGCAAACCGGGTACAATTAAACCCCCAGCAGGGGACAGGGTACGAACCTTTCTCTGTGTCTCCTCCGTGTCTCCTTCGTGTCACTCAGTGAAAGTTCTTTATAAAGTGAAAGTTCTTTCTCCACCTGATTCCCCAAACCTATCCCGTAAATGGATTTTTTTGCTTAATTTACAAGCCTCTACCATCAATAACCTTCTAAAACTGCTCGGCATGAAAATAAAAACTTCAATTCTTGTTCTTGCATTCCTGGCTTCAGCGAAGTTATTCGGCCAGGTCACTGACAACTGTGTTGCCAACCTTATCCTGTCAGGATATTCGGAAAGAGCCTATGTTTCTGAGCCGGTGACGGATCAGCAGCTGGAAATGATCCTCAAATGTGGCATTAAGGCTCCAAGCGGGAGGAACAATCAGCCATGGAGATTCACCGTCGTAAGGGATGAACCCGCCATGAAAGAAGCCATCGGCAATGTCCTGACCGGAAATGTTCTGATCATTATTTCCGGAGTTGAATCGCAGACAGGTACCACACCGGACTTTGACTGCGGACTGGCAACCGAGAGCATGTTCCTTGCCGCTCACAGCCTTGGACTCGGCGCACGTATTTACGGGGGGCCTGTCGGGAATGTCAGCTCAAAAAGGGAACTTTTCCAGATCCCGGCGGGTTATAAGCCTGTCATAATTCTAAGGATCGGCAATGTTGATAAGACCGTAGACGCGGTATCGGCTGCAACTCCGAGAAAATCCGCAGAGGAGATAGTAAATTACAAGAAATAGGCAGCAGATTCAGGATGCTCATTTTCTCCTC
>DCFQ01000024.1:28968-34430 GCA_002319915.1 Bacteroidales bacterium UBA1800
TCTCCTCAGTGTCCCGATAGCTATAGGGATCTGTGTGACCCTTTAATTTCTTTCTTTTACGTAAAAATATTTTACGAGTCCTCGTAAAAATATTTTACGATAAGAAAATATTGTTAATAGCAGTCTATTATAAATCAGCATTATAGCAGCCCGGCACTGAAAATGCACCACAAAGGGTATAAACCCTCTGTCATGAACGGAATTAACCTGAAGATCGCCCTGCGAAATATTCTCCGCAACAGACTCCTGTCACTTATCAGCATTATTGGCCTCGGGATTGGACTGGGAACCATTATGCTCCTGCTTGCCCTGATCATTCACGAACGATCTTTTGAAAAATGTATTCCAGGGTACGGGAATGTATATAAAGTCCTGCTTGGGAACAATTGCACGTCGCCATATCCTCTTGCCGAGGCAATGAAGAATGACATTCCCGGGGTAAAATCATATTTCAGGATAAACCAGGCAAATAACGTTCAGGTGAGGAATCTCAGGAATGTGACGGGACGAGGCGAGGACTTCGCTTTTGCCGACTCTTCAATTTACAGGATACTGAATATTAAGTTCATTGCAGGAGCCCCTGCTGTGGCTGCAAATGAAATTGCAATATCCGCCAGGATGGCACAGAAATATTTCGGAAATCTCTCCCCGATAGGTGAAGTGCTGAGGGTTAAGCCGAATAACAGGTTCATAAACATGACCGTATGTGGTGTTTACAGGGATTTCCCTTCCAATTCCACCCTCTATCCCAATTTTATTGTTGACATAAAAGTAGTCCTTGAATTGTTCGGCCAGTTTACCAGCACTCTGGGACAGTACAGCTCGGGGATTACTACAGCCCTGAATTGGGACTGGACTTCATTCTATACCTATGTGGTCCTTGACCAGAATGCCGACAGGAGTTCCATAATAGCGCAGATGCAGAAATACAGGGAATTCTCCGCATACAAAGATTGGATCAGTTCAAGGAATTATGGGCTTCAGCCTGTTACCGACATTTATCTTAAATCTGAAAAGTTCGATCCGGGGTTCACCGCCTATCGCAGCGGCAATCCGCAGGACCAGAAATATTACTGGGCGATCTCCCTTCTTGTGCTGCTGATATCAATTACCAACTATGTCTTTCTCACAAGGGCATCGGCAGCCGGCAGGCTGCATGAGCTCGGCACAAGGAAGGTTGCAGGAGCCTCCGCGGCCAATCTTCGCCGGCAGCTGGTATTCGAATCCAACATTATCACGATCCTGAGCCTGATACCGGCTTCCTTTGTTATCGACTATGGAATTACGGTTGTGAATCAAAACCTTGGCAAAAACCTATCGGCTGAAGTCTTCTCTTACCCTTTAATGTGGCTTCTCCTGGTTGCAGTTGTACTCGTGACGGGAACAGTCTCAGGCATAATCATCGGGGCCAGCGTGTCACGGGTTTCCCCGCTTCTTCTCCTCTCCGGGAAGACCTCTGAGAAACCGGTAAGGAGAAGATGGGATTACTCATTCCTTGTCTTTCATTTCAGCCTCTTCATAATACTCTCCTCAAGCGTCCTGGCAATAACAAAACAGATAAGATACTCGATAACAGGCATTAAAGGGTTGGATCCCAGGAATATCCTGGTAAGCGAGCTGACGTCTGACAAGCTGAGAGGTTCGTTTACCATGCTGAAGAATGAAATGAGCAAGGTTCCCGGGGTCATCAGCGTTGCCGGATCATCCCTCATACCCCTTTATAGTCCGTATATTCCCATAGCACTTGCAAATCCCGAAGGGGATAAAGTAACGTTTGAAGGATTGGTGATGGGAGAGGGGATGCCTGAGCTGCTGAATATGGAGGTTGTTGAAGGATCAAGTTTCAAAACCTACCACGATCTGCCTCTTGAAGTCATACTCAATGAATCAAGCGCCAGGAAATACAATGTCAGGGCAGGGGACAATTTCCTCAAAGTATTCCATGTCCTTGGCATAGTGAGGGACTTTCATTCCCATACCTCCCGCTCTGCGATCAACCCGATGGTGATACTCGAACAGCATCCTGACAAAATGAGCTTGCTTGTGATCAAGACTGATGGCCGGAACGATAACGAGGTGATCCGGAGGCTCCGTATTCTTTACGATGAGGCAGATCCTGATGAGATCTTCGATGTAAGGCATTACTCGGATTCGATAAACGGGATATACGTAAGGGAGAAGAATGAAGGAAGGATAATGGCTGCCTTTTCGCTGGTGGCAATCAGCCTCGCCATAATGGGATTGTTCGGGATGGCGCTTATCAGTGTGACAAAAAGAAGAAAAGAGATCGGCGTTCGAAAAATCAATGGAAGCACAATATCAGAGGTGATGCTTCTCCTCGGCAAAGATATCCTGAAGTGGGTCGTCATTTCAGTTCTAATAAGTGTCCCTGTCGCATTGTACTTCACGGAGAAATGGCAGCAGAACTTTGCATACAGGAGCAGGCTGAGCTGGTGGATCTTCGCAGCCTCATGCCTGGCGGCAGTGATCGTCACTTTCGCGACGACAGGCTGGCACATCTGGAAAGCTGCCTCCGGAAACCCTGTGAAGGCCCTCAGATACGAGTAGATTCGATCGTGCAATCGTGCAATCGTACAATCGTGCAATCGTGCAAGAGCCCCGCATGTGGCGGGGTAAACTCCGCACAGATTCCCACCAACGCGTCGGGGCAATCATGTGACAGGTGAAAAGAAACCTGACCCTATCATAACCAGGTGGATTCTAAAAAATTTCTAGTAATTTGCGGTCAGAAGGAAGCAAATCTTTGCCCCTGCTGAACCCGGACAAATTAAAACTCATTCAATGATGGAACCTAAGCTCAAAAGAACGCTGACTGCCATTTGCATTTTCCTGTTGGCTTTATCTTCATGCAACAACCCGGGGAACCGTGTTACGGTGTCCCTGCCGCGTAGCACCCCGGCAACTGAAGGAGTCGACCCAAAAGGCATAATTGATTTTATCAGTGCCGTCAACAACAGCAATCATGAATTTCACAGCATAATGATCCTGCGCCATGGCAAGGTGGTCACTGAAGGCTGGTGGTCGCCTTATTCGCCATCCCTGAAGCACACCCTTTATTCCCTGAGCAAGAGCTTTACATCGACGGCTGTCGGATTTGCCGTCTCGGAAAATAAGCTGAAGCTGACCGACAAGGTTGTTTCGTTCTTTCCGGGATCGCTTCCCGATTCCGTAAGCCGGTACCTTGCCGGAATGAAAGTCAGGGACCTGATAACCATGTCTGCAGGCATGGATCCTGATCCCACAATGTTCATTCCTGCAAATGACACCGACTGGGTAAAAGCATTCCTGGCAAGGCCGGTGGTCAACGAGCCCGGGACCAGGTTCCTGTACAACTCTATGGCAACCTATATGCTTTCCGCTATCGTCCAGAAAGTTACCGGCGAAAAGGTGATCGATTACCTTACACCCCGGCTCTTCAGGCCACTTGGGATTGAGGGGATCGACTGGGAGACAGATCCCATGGGGATCAACACGGGCGGTTGGGGCCTGAGGTTAAGAACAGAGGACATGGCAAAGTTCGGGCAGCTTTATCTTCAGAAGGGTAAATGGAACGGAAAGCAGATCCTGCCTGCTGAATGGGTCGATGAGGCGACAACCTTCAAGATCGACCAGGCCCCGGGAGCGCCCGACTCGGTCAAAGGCAGGAGCGACTGGATGCAGGGCTACTGCTACCAGTTCTGGAGATGCCGTCATAATGCATTCAGGGGGGACGGTGCATTCGGACAGTATATAATCGTCATCCCTGAAAAGGATGCAGTTGTCGCCATTACATGCGAAACCCCCGATATGCAGGGCGAGCTGAACCTGGTATGGGACTACATTCTTCCTGCACTCAGGGACCAGCCAATTCCTGAGGACAATGCATCTGAGACCCTGCTGAAACAGATGCTCGGATCCGTGGCAGTGAAGCTTCCGGCTAAAGGTATCGAATCAAATTCTGCATCATCATTGGAAGGGAAAACCTTTGTTCTCGGAAAGAATGACACCGGCATGGAATCATTCGCCTTCGGATTTAGCGGCAATGACTGCACGCTCAGGATGAAACAGAACGGATCGGCTTATGATTTCACATTCGGCAGGGAAGAATGGCAAAAGGGTAAGACATCGAGACCCGGCCCCAACCTGCTGATGACTGAAAAGGGCTATGAAAGGCAGATCCCGAAAGCCGAGGTGGCGGGAATGTGCCGGTGGCGTGACACGAACTGCCTCGAACTGACCCTCAGGTATATAGAAAGCCCTCACACGGAGACATTTACCTGTACATTCAAGGGTGACAGCCTCATTGCAGACCGTGAAATAAGCTTTCTCAGGGGCGTTCAGAGTTCACTCTATTCGAAAAACCGGGTACTTAAAGGGAAGGTCACAGACTGAAAGAACAGGATTCTTTAAACACATAAGGACACGCTGATTTCCGGTAGTCACAAATCTTTCCTATGACAGGAAGAAAGGTTCCATCGGTTTCCATTGTCCTATCCAGACAACCGGGACAAGAACATTCCTAACTATCCATGGAAAATTCTTCATAAATATCTCACGATCGTTTTTCCCGAGGTTGAAGAACATAAAAGGCAGGGCAAACTGGCCAGGGCCGGAGTTATTACTACTGTGTTTCCCCAATAAAGCCGCAAGCTTCACCTGTTCCCCCATACCAAATAGGCTGTTCACCTTCTCATTTGAGAACTTTTCCTCCTCAATCTGAATATGCGGTGCCCAGAGGGTCTCAATTTCCCCGAGCGTTTCACGCAGACTGCTGAGTTCTTCCCGGGATGTTCCCGGGACGGGCTTAACAAGCTTCTGCAGCATCCCTGCAATTGACAGATGGTCCTCCTTGAGTCGATCGTACGGGGCCTCAATGTGCTGCCTGAAATAAGGAAACCCAAGTTCATCCTCGGTAGTATGATGCGAATGCATCACCCATTTAAGGGTGGAGACATACATTGAAAACCCCCCTGCTTCTTTTCCGGAAATGCCGCTGTCAGAAAGGTACTCATCGCACTTCCTGATGGAATTGCCTAGTCCCCTGGTAATTATTTTGTGGATCATCAACAGACCCTCAACAACTGGACTTGATTCTTCCATGACTATTTTCTCCTTATATTAAATTGATCAGACAAACATTGATTGAGCATTTCATTTTTGAGGGCTGATTTGACTGTCCAAAATAGATTATTCCAGAATAATTGCCCTATTTGTTTATGACAAACCTAAGAACCGGATTGTTTAACCCGGGATCCACGAATATGGTCTTGCACGTGGGGTTTTTGACGTCAAGTTGCAGCTGTGCAATTTTGTGCATCCTATCAAATTGTAACATTTGTTACATTTTGCTTCAGTCTGCCTGAAGGTCTGCTACCTGTAACAGGCGGGGAGTGATTTGCGGGGAATAATGATCGTGCAACCTGTGGCTTCAGTATTTACCTGCAACACCTGCAACACCTGCA
>DCFQ01000024.1:34704-48122 GCA_002319915.1 Bacteroidales bacterium UBA1800
CCTGCAAAACCTGCAGGACCTGCAAAACCTGCAGGACCTGCAAAACTTCACAAGATTGGATCGATGCAGTAGCTTTTGCGCCTGCAGCTCCTGCAGTATTTCCCCCGCCATACCTCATCAAACTGGTCCATGATCTCACCAACGGTCGCAGGATCGGTAGTGATGAATCCTGATTCGAAATTACGTGTATCGTGACTTTTGATACCAAGGCCCGCACCTGTCAGATTCGCCGAGCCCGAGTATGCGAACCTGCCGTCGACGATCAAGTGCTTGAAATGGACCCTGGGGCAGATCTGCCTCTCCATGTTATCCCACAGCATAGGGTACTTGTCAAAACTCTTCCTGAAATTAGGCCCGGGCTCCTTCGCGTGCAAAAGCCGGATCAGGACCTTTTTTCTGGTAAGGCTGTCCAGTACCCCCAGGAACGAAACGACATTCCCCTTATGGTGTACGTGCAGATCCTTGATATCGGCTGTGCCAATCCAGACAAATGCCGTTGCCCTGGCGACCGGCTCAATAACCAGTTTGTAAAGATCCTCGTTGGTAACGAAGGTTATGCTCATGGTGTGAATTTATATATTTTTCAGACAACCCAACACTGCGGCCGGGGTATGCGCTTCGCTTCGACATAAACACAATATCAGTTCCAGTCCATTGCTAAATGCCGAAAATCCAGTAATTTGCTATTTAATTTCCTGACCTTTCCAACCTTTACAAGGAACTTCTCGTATTTTATAATAAAGCAGAGAGGTTATGAACCTTGGAAGAACAATCCCGGCAGGCATTTTTCTGATCCTGTTCATCTCCGGATGCAGGAAAAAGGATGAGTATACCCGTCCCGTCACTGTAGATCTAAAGATAGGTGTATCAATGGACAGTTCACTGACAGCTGATTTTTTGCATGTTACCAGTGTCAGGATAGGGATCGGCGGGATCAGTTTCAGGGGAATGCGAAACCCCGGAGGGGTTTACTACTTCGAAACTGATCCGAAAATGGATTTCCAGAAATTTTCTTCAAGTTGGATCACCGAATCAGTTCAGGTTTCTGACTTTGATATGCCACAGGGAATTTACCAGGGAATGTATTGGGATATTTTCCTCACTCCCTTGTCGCCGGATTATTTTCTTTCAGACGGATTGACTGAAAATGAACTTAAGGACATCGGATGTGTGGATCCCGGCGATGGTTATTGGTCCGGAGGGCCTACTGTGTCAGTGTCTGGTATCTATAAATCTGTTAATGGTGACAAGCTCCCTTTTGTGTGTGCATTATCTCCGTCGGTCAACTTGAATGTTCTTTCGGTTGATGAGTTTGGTAATGAGTGGATTACCCTATTTGTCGATAAGGATTATGAAGCTGTAATGACATTCAGATTTCGCACTAACAATCGTGTTCTTAAACAAGATCTTTTTGAAAATGCTGAGATCTCAACCGGAAGTGGTTATCCGAGAATTATTATCTCTGCGTTAAGGAATTGGGATCTATGCTGTGAACTGGGTTTGGATATGTCAGTAAATGTTATAATCAGGAAATTGTAGCTGCCGGCTATTATTTCAATGACATCACAGGAAACAAGCGATGCTGATTTGATCAGAGGTTGCCGGAACAACAACAGGAAAAGCCAGGAAATGCTGTACCGGCGTTATGCAAGGATTATGTTCAGTTTTTGCCTGATCTATGAGAGTGAGAGGGACAGGGCAAAGGACATCCTTCAGGAGGCATTTATTAAGATATTCAGGAACATATCAGGCTATCATAAAAGCGGTTCTCTTACCGGGTGGATGAAGAAGATAATCATCAACACCGCGATAGATCATTTCAGAAAAAAGACCAGCGGGATCAGGTTCATTCAGATTGAAGAAATGGATCACCCGGTCGCAGATGAAGAATCGGTTGAAGCCAGCCTGAACGAACAGGATATTATTTCACAGATCAGAAGGCTGCCGGAGGGCGCCAGGATAATCTTCCAGCTGCATGCACTCGAGGGATATAGCCACAGTGAGATCGCACACCTTCTGCACATCTCCGTGGGAACGTCGAAATCGCAAATCTGCAGGGCCAAACACCTTTTGCAGAAATGGATGAAAGAGAACGATAAACTTAAATGTGAACCAATTGAAGGATAAGGATATAATTTCGGAAAACTTCCGGAGGAAGATCATGGGAGCCCCTGAAAGCCATATTGGCCAGGATCCAGCAGGTTACCTGAGCGATGGAGAAATGGATGAGGTTTGGGATGAGATATCGGTCGGGATTGACATTGAGGAAGTTTGGAATGGGATATCCGCTGATCTCCGCAAAGGCATCATGGTTGACCGGGGTCCGGGAGCCCTTCTTAAATTAATTGCAGTTGCTCTGGTCGTACTTACAGGATTTGTTCCGGGGAACAATAGAGAACCTTATCATTCCATCCTCCGAAATGAAAAGGTCATTATCAACGGCGGAACTGAAAAGGCGCTCAAGCCGGATTTGAGTGATAGGGTAATTTTGACGGACGGAGGGAACCTTCCGGGGGAGAATAACGCAGCATTGGCTCACCCGTCTGTCAAAAGACCAGGAAATCGTTCAATTGCATTTCCCGGGAAAGCCAGAATTGGAAGGGAATATGATGCAATAACCAGGGTTCCGACCAAACGCGCTGAAGAGATATATTCATTATCGCAGAAAGCGGAACCAAATCTTAAGGCGAACCTGTTCACAACACAGCCAAACATGGACATGCATGTCCCTGAACCGGTCCATTATGGATTGGATGACATAAAGGTGGGTGCCGATTTGAAGAATACCGGATTTAATTTGCAGCAGAGTGTCGCAGCCGGCAAAATGCCCCCGGTCGGACAGAGTATGAACAGATTTTCAATCGGATTGACGGTTTTATTAAAGAACACCTGGCTTCTCAATCATGAGACTTTTGACGGATTAAGATCCGAATCGCTCACAACAACGAAGCTCAAATGTTACCCGGACATGGATATCAGGCTGAATTATTTATTAAATAACATATGGTCAATTCAAACAAACGGATATTTCTTTTCACAGACGGGTCAGGAATATAACGGATACTATAACGGACATTACGGGATAAAGAATATTACCCTCAAATATTCCATGGTCACCGTTTCTGCAAGGTACATGGTTGGCGGTACCGGCCATAATCGTTTCCATCCTTCATTAAGCCTGTTTGCGGGCTGCTATTTTTCAGTTCTGGACCGTGCTGATCAAAAGATTTTGGAAAATATGGAAAACGTCAAATGGGAATACAGGAAGACTGATTTCGGGATAAGGGTGGCCGGGGAATTTGAAATCTTCTTTTATAAAAATCTTTCCATTGCACCGGGCGTTTCAATATCGCTGGGAATACCGAACATATCAAAGGGCAGACATACCCGTAATGGGAGCGATGGTCTTTCACTGACACTTTATTATCATTTTTACTAAATATTAATGAGGTATTTCCATCCTTTTGCCTACGGGTTTCGTCCTAAAGGTATTAACAAGTAATCCCAGCGTCTTGGAAAGACTGAAGACAATTGCGTTGATGCCACCGCAAGCCGGCCTGGTAATGAACCTTTCCAGGCTTTAACTATTTGCTTAAGCCCCGGGGAAAATGTTTAACACATCTGTATCCCTCAGGAAGGGATAATATTTTCCCTTCTTAACAAATGATCCGGAAAATCGAGTTTTCCTTCCTATTCATTATCAACAAAGCAACCAATACCGTTATGAAAAAACTAAACCTGTGTTTCATTGTATCACTCCTTTTCTTAACATTCTGCTCGAAAGATCCGATGTTAAGGTGTCCCGAATTTCCTGCAGACAATCAGGGACATTACAATGCCATTTCACCTCCTTTCAGGATTGCAGTAGTCTCTGACATTCACTACATGGATCCCTTGATTTTACCATTGAACATTGAGAATAATACAGAATTTCAAAGCGAGGTCATGAAGGACCGCAAAATTCCCGAACTCAGTGACCCGGTCTTCAGGAGGGTTGTTTCAGATCTGATTGATGAAAGGCCGGATATACTCCTGATAACCGGCGATTTGGCAAGGGAAGGCGAACTTGTTTGCCACCAGGCAGTCAAAGGATTTCTCAGGAGGCTGGAAAGCCGGGGGATAAAAGTCTTCGTTATCCCCGGGAACAACGATATCAATAATCCCGAGGCCAAAACTTTCAGAACGGTACCGGCATCTCCTCTTCCGGGAGTGACACCTGACGAATTCGTGAGGTTATACAGGGAATTTGGATATGACGAAGCCCTTTACAGGGACGACAATTCCCTGAGCTATATTTGCCAGCCGTTTAAAGGAATTTGGATCCTGGGTATCGATGCAATCCATTATTCAGATAAGGGAGTCAGCGGTGTCATTGATCCGGGCACAATGAGCTGGATCACGGAAAAGCTGGCGGAAGCCAATGAAAAGAATATAACAGTTCTGGCTATGATGCATTACGGGATTCTCGAACATTATTCAGGCCAGAACAACCTGGAGCCTCTCGTAAAAGATCACAAGGAGTTGGCTGATGCGTTAATGAATTCTGGTGTAAGGTTGATTTTCACAGGGCACTATCACGCTACCGACATTGTGGATTTCACCAATAACGGAAAGACTCTGACTGACATAGAGACCGGCTCTCTCGTAACGCCTCCGATGTCCTACAGAATTATGAAACTCGATGATCACTTTGCCAATATTGAAACCAGAAGGATAATGGACATAGATATGAGGATGCCTTTCAGGATGAATTTCCTCAGATACTGCGATGTTACGATTAACGCACGACTGAACGGATTTTTTACCTACGCCCTCAGATATATGTTTATGGTTCCAAAGGAGGAGGCAGTGCTTGCGGCACCATATTGCACCGCGGCTTTTAAAGATTATATTGCAGGTGATGAGCAACTTACAGCTTCTGACATAGCGGATATAGAATCGATATCTACAAGGGTGCCATCATTCCCTCTGCTGGAAAGCTGCTTGTACAGCTGGCAGACAGATCTGCCTCCCGGGGATAACAGGGTTCATCTAAAACTTAAATAGCGGGGATAGGTTACTTTCTTCAGCCAGGCTTAGCCAATTTTAATCAATAGTACTTTTTAGTGGAAGCAGGGGCTATTAAAATCAACAGGAATAATTTCTGCTTTATCGTGCCACAACATGAAAGCAGCCCTGCTTCCTTTCATAGGTAGCCCAGCATTTGTCCTCCGCTTTAAGCTTATATATCACTTCTGCCAGGGCCTCCTTCAGGTACCATTTGTCACACTCCGTAATGGTGAATTTCCTGATCGAGAAATGAGCATAGGAAATATCGAATGCATTTCCGTTCAGGTGAGGGCTGTTATCAGACGCATTCAGGTTGGACCTTTCCAGCCGCCTGGCACCATCCGAAGCCCGGGTCATGGATGTAATAATAAACCTCGATCCCTTGAATCCTTCCCGGTCAATCTTATCCCTGAACCTCCTTCCGATCTCATTCAGCAGCTTTCTGCCACTCCTGGTCAGTACCGGGTAACTGTGTGTCATGTCGTCGACAATATAACGTCTCCCGCTTCTGATCAGCCTGAGGCGGCCTGCAAGGACATTTCTCCGGATTTCCCAGGAATTGGAGGATTTTCCTATTCCTGATGACCTTGCCTCTTCTGAGTAGTCGACAATTCTGTCATTCAGCCTGTTACTGAAAACCGGCTGGTAGCTCCTGCACTTCTTGCTGAAATAATTACCCAGAAATGCCCTGTTCGACCGTGGTATAAATATTAAGCAAAGCGTAAAAACAGGAAAAATGATAAGCCATACTTTCAGCCGGTATTCTTTCCTGAGCCGGATCCTTCCCATACTCACCCAAATTGTATGAGGGTAAAAATAGATATATAACCGGATGATATTTTGCCCAGATATTCACATGTTGCAATTTGTATTAACAATGCAGTTATGCAGGCGGGAATGGACTGCCGGCCAGGAGCCGGCGGTGCAGTTCAGCTTTTGAAATCCGAAAAGAGCTTCAGACCCAGGGATCTCTTTACCATGATGCTGTAGATGACCGCTGTCCAGAAGGAAAACATGGCATAGACCAGGGCCGGCTTCACCATTTCAGGTTCCCTCAGGAGTGTCCCTGCCACCAGAAAGGCGAGTGTGGTGTTATGGACAGACGCTTCAATACCGATCGTGTAGGAATCTCTCGAACCGAGCCGGGTCACCATCCCGAAGAAAAATCCCCAGGCAGTGCATATCACGTTAAGGAGCAATGCATACGGCAGGATCTTTAGAGCTTCATTCATAGTGATCCCTGTACCACCTGTCTGCCTTCCTGCAAAGAATAAAATTATCAATGCTATTGCCAGTGCTGCCGTAAGCAGATATTCCACCGGCCGCTTTGCCTTTAGTGCGAAACCGGGGAAATAGTGCCTGATCAGCACCCCGATAGTTGCCGGAATGATTGTGATAAAGAATATCTGAAGAATTGTTTCCGGATAAGAGAGATGAATAATTGCGGAGCGGCCATAATAGAACATAAGGCCCTGGTTCACAACAAACGGTATGGTAAAAAGTGTAATAATGCTGTTGATGGATGTGAAAGTTATCGACAGGGCGACATTCCCCCTGAAAAAATAGGTTATGACTCCTGATGTAGTGCCTCCGGGACAGGCAGCGATAATAATGAGCCCGACCTTCAGCGGAAGAGGCATATCCGAAAACCAGGAAATCAGGAATGCGATCAATGGCAGTACAATTATCTGGGAAGATAACCCGATCAGCAATGACCTTGGAAACAGGAACAGGTTCCTGAAGCTGACTGGTGTCAGCGACATGCCCACCCCGGCCATAATAAGTGCAAGGATGCAACTTAGCAGAATATCGCTTATCGTATATGAGTGCAGTGCCACAATGAGTTTTTCCTGGTTAAGGTATGATATTTCTATTGTTTTAAACAAATAAAACAAAAACATGATCTCAAAATAATGATTTATGATTTTTGTTCTCCTGCCGCGGGCCGGATTCTCCCAACAGTTTCCAGTGACCTGTCCCGGGTAGTGAAAGTCCTGGAATTCAGCAGGTCGGCTGGAACTAAATGAAGGAAAACTTGACTTCGCCTGTTGCAGGGTGTAATTTTGCATTATCATCAACCACCAAAAGCCACTAAAAATGAAAAATCTGAAATTTTTATTTGCGGTAACAGCTTTTCTGTTCAGCTATTGTTCGTTTGGACAGGTATCTGGGGCAAAGGATGAACTTGCAAAGGCTCAGGATCTTGCCAGGCAGGGAAACAAAACGGAGGCATCCAGGATATACACCGACATGATGGGAAAATATCCTGATAACAGGGATGCAGTTCAGGGATGGATCATGTTAAACGCGACCAGTGAGGAAGACGGCATTAAACAACTCGGGGAGTTGGAGAAATCATTCCCTCAAAACACGGCCCTGATCTTTTTCAAGGCATTCTGGCAATCAGAGCACAATCAATTGGATGATGCATTGGCTACCACGGAAAAACTGATCACCCTGCAGCCTGATTCCTCGGTAAACTGGCTGATGAAAGGACAGGTGCTCGAGTCCATGAACAGGCCTGATGAAGCCATGGCTGCATATGAAAAGTCAACCGTACTGGGACCGGGAAACGCCGATGCCTGGCAGATAAAAGCAGGCCTTCTGGCTAAGATTAACAAGCTGGACGACGCTATCGCATCATACACAAAAGCGATAGAGCTGGCACCCCGGGTGGGGGTATGTGTTTATAACCGCGGGTGTGTCTACTGCCGCAAAGGCGACCAGAAAAATGCCCTTGAGGATCTTAGCAAGGCGATCTCACTGGATCAGCGCCTCAAGTCATACGCCACGAAAGATGAAGATTATAAAAGCCTGTGGGACAACGAAGATTTCAAGAAACTGACATCAGAGTAGCGTGAGAATGGGGAGGTGAATCCGTGAGCAGGAACCCGTGCTCACTGCCCAAGCTCTGCTATGAGTGATTTGAATGTATTGAACGCCGGTTTAGTTGAATAATCGTCCCTCATTATCCCGAACCGGCAAAAAATATCCGGATTTTTGGAATCGGAATCCCTCAGGCTGAACAGCTCATACGCCCCGATATTGGAATTCTCCCGTTCTTCATAAACAGTCCGGACAACTTTTTCAATCACCATCGACTGCTTCGCTTCCGGCCTTTCATCCGAAGTAGGCCATCCGTTTTCGGTGATATGGATCGGCACTCGTGATGATATCCCGGCTTCTTTCAGGTTCACGGCACGGAAATGATTCAGCATCGCTTTAATTCCGCTTTCAATATTTTCAAATGGCACCGGGTGGAAGACATCGGGGAAGAAATCGAGCCCCACATAATCCAGGGAATTATGAAATGTGCAGGTTGCCCTTGCCCTGATCTCCTTCCAGAAATCGTCTTCAGGATTGAAATTCGGAACAGCATTGAATCCTGTCAGCACATTAAGGTTCAGCAGCCTTGCTTCTTCCCTGGCAGCAACCACTCCCCTGATCAGGGCCTCCCTGACATTAGGTACGTCACCGTCGATAACGGGAATCCCATGAAGATTGGGTTCTTCTGCTATCTGGATCTTTGCCAGTGCACCACCGTACAGCCTTACCTGCTGCCTGACAAACCTTGTGAACAGATCGATATCTCCGAGCATTGAATGGTATCCGATCACCAGGTCCATTTTCCTGCCATTCCGGATATACTGCCCTGGATTCTCCGGATTGTGGTTTTTGCTGGCGCCATTCCCGTAGTATGCCGTATAGCACCGTATCCAGAACTCGCTCCCGGGAGGCTGCAGAATATCAAGGGCTCTGTTGATCTCCCCGGGAATGTCGGGTTTCCCGGCAGTAAGTTCAGCAGATGAATCAGTACCGGCAATTCCGCCTGGATAAATGCCGAATGTAAACCGTTTTTCCATGACAGGGCAAAGATATAGGTTATCATGAAACGCTGACGCAGGGATAGTGTTCCGGAGAGCCAGTCATTTTTAAAGCTGGCATCTGCGGAATTTCCAAATAAAAAGTAACTTTATGTTAACCTAATGCTGACTTATTGACCTTTATATCACCCACAAATGAAGCAAGTCCTGAATGACTCTGACCGGGCCGGTCTTGAAACCCGGATCAGGCAGACCGAAACTGAAACGGGAGTTCAGATTGTAATGTCTGTTATTGGTAAAAGTGACAATTACCCGGAACTGCCGTGGAAGGCATTTGCCTGTGGGGCATCGGCTGCGGGAACGGCCCTTTTCCTCTATGGCATTGCCTTTCCGGCCTGGGAAACCCGGTCGACTTTTCTGGCGGCTGTAACCGTACTCCTGGGAACAGCAATACTGATGGCTCTCCTGGCGCTCCTGGCCCCGGGCTTTGCGCGATTGTTCCTTTCCCGGGAACGGATGGAAACAGAAACTCACCAGTATGCCGGGTCGCTTTTCCTTTCACATGAGCTGTTCAAATCTGAGGAACGCAGGGGGGTCCTCATAATGGTCAGCAGATTTGAACGGCATGTGGTCATACTTCCTGACAAAGGGGTCAGTGAGAGACTTAAGCCCGGTTCGCTGGAGAATATCATCTCCGGGATGAAGGAGCACCTGCGTAAAAAGGAGATAAAAAGTGCCATGGAGGCCGGACTGGCGCTCCTGGTAAATGCTTTATCGCCTTCCGCGAAGCCCGGCGGGGAGCATAATGAATTGCCGGACGAATTCATATTGGAGGAGGGAGTATGAAGAAGACCGGTCTGTTCCTGGTAATGCTTGCTTTTCTTGCAGGCAGAGAGTGCACATTTGGCACCGAAGTCCCCTACCTCACCGGGAGGGTCAATGACAATGCCCATGTTCTGTCGGATTCGACCCGTCGTTCCCTGGCCGAAAAGCTTAAGAATCATGAGCTTCTGACCACCAACCAGGTTGTCGTTCTGACCATGCAATCGCTTGAAGGAGAAAGCATTGAGGATTTTGCTAATAAGGTGTTCAATGAATGGAAGCTGGGGCAGAAGGGGAAGGATAACGGCATCCTGGTCGTTGTTGTCCCTGATGAGCGGAAGATGAGGATAGAAGTTGGCTATGGTCTTGAGGGCCTGCTTCCTGACCTGCTGGCTGGCCGGATCATTGATAATATCATGGTTCCTGAGTTCAGATCAGGAAATTATGATGCGGGAGTGACCAGGGGCGTTGATGCCATAACTTCGGTGCTCTTTGGAGAAAATGCAAGCGACATCCCTGGGCTGGATGAGAAGCCGGCAACACAGCAGGCCACCAAACTGGCTGATATCCAAAGCCCCGATATGTCGATCGGGATGCGTATCCTCCTGGGTGCATTTATCTTCGGAATCATCGGGCTCTTTACCGTGATCGGCATCCTGACTCCAGGTGTCGGATGGTTCCTCTATTTATTCCTTATTCCGTTCTGGGCCATGTTCCCGATCATGGTCGTGGGAAGCAAAGGAGCCCTGATCTGTCTTGTCACTTACGTGATCTGCTACCCTGCGGTGAAACTGTACCTGAAGACCAAGCCATGGTATAAAAAAGCAAAACAGGACCTCAAATCGAAAGGAAGGGCCTCTATCGGGGGATTCACCTTTACGTCGGGAGGGTCAGGCGGGTCGTGGAGCTCGGGAGGATCAGGAGGAGGATTCTCCGGTGGAGGAGGTTCCTCAGGAGGCGGGGGAGCCTCAGGAAGCTGGTAATTGACTGGAAGTCTGCTTGTACTGCCCAGGTACCCGAGCTGCAGGAAGTGATTATCTTCCGGCCTGCAACATTGGTCGGATTTCTCTGTCTTTTAAGCAAGAAAATAATTCAGGAATTAAAAATAGATCCTGAGATAAACCAATTCCTGTGTAAAAACGTAACCCCATGATTAAAAATCTTCTCAGACACAGCATAAGTTCCCTTAAAAGGCAACGCGCATATATAATAATTAACATCCTTGGTCTTTCGATCGGTATTGCCTGCAGCCTTCTCATTACGCTTTATGTCATAAATGAAGCCGGTTATGACAGGTTCAATTTCAAGAAAGACTGGATCTTCAGGGTCATATTGAACGGAAAGATCGGAGGGCAGGAGATCACAGGCTCATTTACGCCGGCAGTGATGGGGCCTACCCTGCCCAGGGAATTCCCTGAAGTTGAAGATTTCCTGAGGATGAATGATGTCGGTCCTACGGTTGTTGAATATGAGCAGCAGATCTTTACCGATAATGATATAATCCAGGCAGATTCATCTTTCTTTAACTTCTTTACTTTGCCTCTCATCAAGGGAGACGCAAGCAGTCTTTTAAATGGTCCGCATAAGGTAGTGGTGAGTGAAAGCACTGCAAAGAAGCTTTTTGGAAATGGAGATCCGATTGACAAACTGATAAAGATAGGGAGCGACAGCGTAAAGTATGTGATCAGTGGGGTAATGAAGGATATACCGGAAAACTCTCATTTCGAGGCGAGTATGGTAACTTCGTTCATGACCAATCCAAGATCGGCCGAACAGGTATGGCTGAACAACAGCTTCAGCCTCTATGTGCTTCTGAAGCCCAATACAAGCAAGGCCACAGTAGATTCTAAATTCAACGACCTCATAGTGAAGCACGTAGGGCCTGAAGTGCAGAAATATATGGGAACATCCATTGAGGAGTTCCTTAAACGGGGCAACAAGTACCGGTTCTATCTTCAGAAGCTTACTGATATTCATCTCGATAATACTGTCCAGGGCGGATTTAAAGCCCCTGCTGACCCTAAATACCTCGTCATCTTCGGAAGCATTGCAATCCTGATAGTGGCTATTGCAGCCATCAATTTCATGAACCTGGCAACCGCCCAGGCATCGAGAAGGTCAAAAGAGGTCGGAGTAAAGAAAATAAGCGGGTCGACGAGAGGAATGCTTGTTGCACAGTTCCTTTCCGAATCATTCATACTTGCATTCATTGCACTTATCCTTGCCCTGGTGATAATTAAGCTCAGCCTGCCGTATTTCAACGGCCTGCTTTCAGCTAAGCTTTCACTTAAACTTTTTTCGGAATGGTATACGATTCCGGCGCTTTTAATATTCACTGCGATAGTCGGGATAATTTCGGGCAGCTACCCAGCATTTTTCCTTTCATCCTTCAATCCTTACGAGGTGCTGAAGGGAAATGCAAGGAACACTTCCGGCAACGGAAAGCTCAGAAGGATACTTGTTGTCTTCCAGTTTGCAGTGTCAATACTTCTTATTGTCGGTACTCTCATAATGAACAAGCAGATAAAGTACATGCTCAACAAGGATGTCGGATTTAATAAGGAACAGCTGGTTGTGATCGAAAGGGCACACATAATCGGGAAAAAAATGAGGTCTTTCAAGGAGAGTGTGAAGCTAATACCGGGAGTCGTAAATGTAGCAAGCGCAACAGCAATTCCCGGACGAACGAACAATAATAACGGTTATATGATCGAAGGCAGGAAGGATGAGACATTCCTCATGACGACAAGCTGGGTCGATTATGACTTCCTTGATACCTATGGAATGAAGCTTGCATCAGGCAGATCATTCAACGAATCATTCACAACCGACAAGCAGGCGTGCATTATTAATGAAAGCGCTGTGAAGAACTTCAGCATATCGGACCTCGAAAAGACCAGGATACTGAAACCGGGAGAGACAAGCCCTGAGACCTATTCGATCATAGGAGTCGTAAAAAACTTCAATTTTGAATCCCTTCGCAACCCGATCCAGCCTTATGTGCTTATACTTCAGGGTGAGGACAACTACTGGGGATACATTACTGTCAGGATTTCTCCGGCAAATTACTCAAACACTATAAATGCCATTGAAAAAGTATGGAAGGAGTACTCCTCGAACGCCCCTCTGCAGTATTATTTCCTGGATGCTGATTTTGAGAAGATGTACAGCCAGGAGAAGCAGAATGCCAGGATGGCGATGATCTTTTCACTGCTCGCGATTTTTATAGCAGCCCTGGGGCTCTTCGGTCTCACTTCCTATACGGTTGAGCAGAAGACCAAGGAGATCGGGGTTAGAAAAGCAATGGGATCTTCTGCTGCCGGAATTTACTTTGAGATCTCGAAAGAAATAATCATACTTGTCTCAATATCAGCTTTGATAGCCTGGCCCATCATATATTATTATGCAGGCAGGTGGCTTGAGAATTTCTACTACAGGATAAATCTGGGCCTGCTCAGTTTTGTCGCAGGCCTTACAATCGCCATGGGTATAGCGCTGGTCACAATTAGCTACCGGGTAGTCAAGGCTGCAAGGATCAATCCCGCGCAATCGCTCAAATATGAGTGACCTGCTTCGTACTTTTTAAATCAACTGCTCCTTTTGTGACCGGTAAAATGGCTTGTAGAGCCCTTTCAGGGCTCAGGGGACTGGGGAGGGCCTCGCCCTCCAGTTTTACTGGAGGTTATTCAACTTTTGCCACTTTCGTGGCAGTCGGTGGCACAG
>DCFQ01000095.1 GCA_002319915.1 Bacteroidales bacterium UBA1800
GGCTTCAGTCCTTGCCTGTTCACTCTACTCTGTACACTGCCTGATCCCACCGCATCCGGGTGCACTGGCTGCAGCGGGCATGATCGGTGTGAACCTTGGATTCCTCATAGTGATCGGAATGCTCTTTGCAATCCCGGGTACAATAGCAGCCTGGTTATGGAGCCGCCGTATGTCCGCAGGAATAGCCGGGCCTTCAGACAATACCGGTAATTTTACCGCGGGCTTGCAGCGGGAGGATCTTCCACCTGCATTTTTATCATTCCTTCCGATAGTTGTGCCTCTTGCGCTGATCACCATCAAATCGCTTCTGACGCTCACGGATAAGGATGGTGAAGGAATCCTGTCGAGGATATTCTATTTCCCCGGCGAACCGGTGATTGCTTTGTTCATTGGTGTTCTTCTCTCCCTGCTCCTTCTCAGGAAGAAGTCATTCGAAGCCATGAATGAGATTTTTTCGGAGGCTGTCTTGAAGGCGGGACCGATACTGATAATAACTGCGGCAGGGGGGATGTTCGGGCTCGTGATAAAATCGACCGGTATGGGGGAGACATTGGGAAATCTTCTCTCCAGGGCAAATATCGGGCTCCTGGTTCCATTCCTTATTGCAATTGTGATGAAGACTGCCCAGGGCTCCTCGACGGTTTCCATAATTACCACAGCCTCCTTCGTAATGCCTATGATGCCAGCCCTCGGCCTCAGCAGTGAGTGGGGAAAGCTTCTTGCCATGCTGGCTATGGGATCCGGGTCGATGATAGTATCACATGCGAATGATTCCTACTTCTGGGTGATAACCAACTTCGGCGGCATAAAGGTCGACCATACGCTCAGAGTATATTCATCCTCGACTATTGTTATGGGAATAACAGTCTTTGCATGTGTTTATCTGCTGTCGCTGTTCGTTATTTAGCCGAATATTTCTTTAATTAGATGCCGGATAATTTGCCTTCAGATACCCGGAAATGACAGACAGGGAACTTGCACAAAAGATCTTTATCGAAGGAGTCAGAAGCGTTCTTCCTGAAAAGTTGATCAGGAACCATGTATCTGTGAAAGGCGATGAACTGAGGATCGGGAGCCTGGTCTTCAGCCTGGATAAAATACAAAATCTTTATGTGATCGGTGCAGGCAAAGCCTCTGCGGCAATGGCGCATTACATCGAAGTCATTCTGGGAAACAGGATTACCGGGGGGCATGTGGCAGTTAAATTCGGCTATGCATGTCAGCTTGACAAAATAAAGGTGACCGAGGCGGGGCATCCTGTACCCGACATGAACAGTTTCAGGGCAACATCGGAGATTGTAAAAATTGCCGCCGAAGCAGGGGAGAACGACCTGGTGATCTGTCTTATATCCGGGGGCGGCTCCTCGCTGCTGGCCGACCTGCCTGACGGGCTGCTTCCCGAAGAGATCTACATAGTAAATAATCTGTTGGTCCGGAGCGGTGCCTCGATCCAGGAGATCAACTGCGTCCGCAAACACCTTTCGGATGTAAAGGGAGGACAATTGGCAAGGGTTGCCTGGCCTGCCACACTTGTCACCCTTATCCTATCCGATGTTCCTGGCGATCAGCCTGACGTAGTAGCGTCGGGGCCGACGGTTGCAGATCCTTCCACCTATGCCGGTGCAATGGATGTGATCGGGAAATATGGGTTGACTGCCGATCTCACAGCCGGAGTCATTAAATACCTGAATGACGGGGTGTCGGGAATTCACCCGGAAACCCCGAAGCCGGGCGACCCCGTGTTTTCCAGGACCCACAACATGCTGGTCGGGTCAAACCTTATCGCACTGGAAGCAGCAGGCAAAACAGCCCTGAATCTTGGTTTGAACACCTTCATTATTGACAGCGGGCTTAAAGGTGATGTTGAATCGGTTTCCTGGTCAGTTGTTGAAACTGTCAGGAAGTACAGGGAGAACCAGGAGATCAAAAAGCCTGTCTGCCTACTTTACGGGGGGGAAACTACATTAAAGGTGAACGGCAGCGGTTCGGGAGGGAGGAACCAGCATCTTGCCCTGGCAGTGGCTATGAGGATCCGGAACCTGGAGGGGGTGACATTCCTCGCGGCAGGGACCGACGGGACTGACGGCCCTACGACAGCGGCCGGTGCAGTGACGGATTCCGGCACAGTAACTGATGCTTTGCTGAGGAAAATTGATCCTGAAGCTTACCTTGAGGAGTTCGATTCCTTTAACTTCTTCAGGATTACCGGCGGAATGATAAAAACCGGTCCGACATTCACAAATGTGATGGATCTTATAATTGTAATAATTGATTAAAATCTGAAATTATGAAGCTAAAATTCTTGGGAGCAGCAAGGGAGGTTACAGGAAGCAAGATCATTCTGACACCGGAGTCTGGCAAAAACATGCTGCTCGACTGCGGAATGTTCCAGGGTAAGGGGCTCGAGACTGATTCCATGAACAGGGAGCTCGGATTTGATCCTTCAAAGATCGGTTATATAATACTCACACATGCTCATATCGATCACTCGGGGCTCATTCCCTATGTGTACAAGCTTGGATTCAGAGGCTCGATAATCTGTACTAATGCGACGCGCGACCTCTGTTCGATAATGCTTGCTGACACTGCCTACATACAGGAACATGACGTGAAGACCTTCAACAAACGGCGTGCGAAGAAAGGCCTGCCCCAGGTGACTCCGCTTTTTGACCAGAATGATGCCAAAGAGTGCATGTCGCTGTTTATCGGAGTGCCGCACGACATGAAGTTCAGAATAAATGAGAGCCTTAAGGTGAAGTTTACCAACACCGGGCATATGCTGGGGAGCGGGGTTGCAAACCTTTTTGTGACAGAAAACGGTGTTGAAAGGCACATAGCGTATACCGGGGATATCGGCAGGCCGTCGGGCCGGATACTTGCTCCCCCTGTCCCTTTCCCGCAGGCCGAGGTGCTAATAACCGAATCGACGTATGGAGACAGGCTCCACAAGGATGTGTCGTCAGCCGATGATGAGCTGCTGGAAACCGTGATCCACACCTGTGTCGATAAGGGAGGCAAGCTGATAATTCCATCTTTCAGCGTCGGCCGGACACAGGAAATTGTCTATTCGCTGAACACATTCTTCAATGCCGGAAAACTGCCGAAGGTGGATATTTATGTTGACAGCCCGCTGGCCGTAAATGCCACATCGATCTTCCGGATGCATACCGAGGGTCTCAATAAGGAGATCCACCGCATGATGGAAACCGACACCGACCCGTTCGGTTTCAACAGCCTCTTTTATATAACCAGGCAGGAGGATTCAAAAAAGCTCAATGACCATAAAAAGCCCTGCATCATCATTTCAGCATCGGGAATGGCCGAAGCAGGGCGGATAAAGCATCACCTGGCAAACAATATCGAAGATCCCCGGAATACCGTCCTGTTCGTTGGCTATTGTTCTCCCTCAACCCTCGGGGCGCGGATTGAAGGAGGGGCAAAAGAGGTGTCGATCTTCGGGATCCCCCATCAGGTCAACGCGGAGGTGAGGTCATTGGATTCATTCAGCGGCCATGCCGATTACAGTGAGCTGATCAAATTCCTTGACTGCCAGGACAAGAATGCCATCAGGAATACCTTTATCGTCCATGGGGAATACCAGACGCAGATTAATTATACTGCAAGGCTGAAGGAAGCAGGATTCGGAAATATCGAGATCCCGGCGATGAGGCAGGAGTTTGAAGTGTAATACCGGTTTGATGGTTAACTGGTTAACTGGTTAAATTGCCTGCCGGTCAAAACTGATACGACAGTGGGGATGTCTTGTGCCTTTCCCGGCCTCATCCCCTGTGTCCCCCTCTCCAAGGGGTGAGGAGGAGTCTCATATTATGACTTTACTTCCTGCAATCATGTCGTAGCGAACC
>DCFQ01000023.1 GCA_002319915.1 Bacteroidales bacterium UBA1800
AGCAACCAGAATATCTTATTAACAAATATCTAAACTTATCTAAATGTCTGAAAATTTTTCAATCAGTCCTTCAGGGGAGAAGTTTCCCCTGCCAAAACCCGAAGACTACAAAGCTGAATTTGAACAGCTTAAAAAGAGGGTAGAGGAGGAGCGTTCCCGGAACCGCGAGATTGTTGTGGTGATGGGAGTCGGATTTGTCGGAGCCGTTATGGCCGCAATTGTAGCTGACACGGTTGACAAAAAAACCGGTCAGCCTTCAAAGTTCGTTATCGGGATGCAAAGGCCCAGTGCCCGCAGCTTCTGGAAGATCCCGCTGCTTAACCGGGGAATCTCGCCTGTAAAGGCAGAGGATCCGGAGGTTGATCCCATGATTGACCGTTGCGTCAACCAGAAGAAGACACTGGTCGCAACTTTCACCTATGATGTACTGAAGCTCGCAGATGTCGTGGTTGTGGATGTTCAGTGCGATTACCTGAAAGCAGACCTTGGAAATGTCAGGACAGGGCACACCGACATGGCTGCCCTTGAATCTTCCCTCCATGTGATAGCCGGGCACATACCGCCTGAAGCACTGGTGCTCATTGAAACGACTGTTGCTCCCGGGACCACCGAGCAGGTTGCATACCCGATAATGAAAAAGGTATTCAGGAAGAGAGGGATCGATTCTGACCCCCTGCTTGCTCATAGTTATGAACGTGTTATGCCGGGGAAGAACTACGTGGCCAGCATTCGTGATTTCTGGAGGGTCTGCAGTGGGATCAATGAAAAAGCAAGGGAACGTGTCGTGAAATTCCTGAACGAGGTGCTTAATACCGAAAAATTCCCGCTTACTGTCATGGACAGGCCCATCGAGTCGGAGACTGCCAAGATTGTGGAAAACAGCTACAGGGCAACCATACTTGCTTTCCTGGATGAATGGAGCCTTTTTGCCGAACGCAACGGCGTTGACCTTATCAAGGTGATCAAAGCTATTAAGGTGAGGCCCACTCACAGCAACATTATCTTCCCGGGACCGGGGGTAGGAGGTTACTGCCTTCCAAAGGACGGCGGGCTCGGACTATGGGCTTACAAGCACATACTCGGGTTTGAGGATGACATTTTCAGGATCACCCCCAATGCCATCGACATCAATGATACCCGCGGACTTCATGTGGGCCAGCTCACCAGGGATGCATTGCGCAACATGGGCCAGCCTATTGCAGGGGCAGAGGTGCTGGTGCTGGGGGCTGCATATCGCGAGGATGTCGGGGACACCAGGTACAGCGGTTCGGAGATCGTCATCAGGAAACTGACCGAGATGGGTGCCGAAATCAAGGTCCATGATCCGTATGTCGAGCACTGGTGGGAGTTCGAGCAGCAGGATACCTTCCCGGGGCCAGGTCAGAGCAAATCAAAGTTCTTCCGTAACCAGGAAAAGCTGAAGGAAATAAGAATTGAGCAGGATCTGGAAAAGGCGCTCGCAGATGCCGAAGCTGTGATCTTTGCCGTTCCACACAAAGCCTACCTCGAACTGGACCCTGAAGATGTCGTGAAGACTATTGGTCATCCCGCTGCGGTCATTGATTGCTTCGGAATACTTTCCGACGACAAGATCAGGCGCTATTTCCAGCTGGGATGCGAAGTGAAGGGCCTTGGCAGGGGGCACATCCAGCGTATCAAGGATGAGATCCGTAAGGGGTAGTTTGGTCTGCTGATTATTAATTATTGGATTTCCTGAGGATTAGAGGATAGTCTATTCCCCGCTGGTTCCAGGATCCGGTTAATGTCATCGTGCTGCGGTCGAGGATTCCCCTGTAGGAACCGCTGGCGACAGGGACCCTGAACGATATCGTATCACTAATTGCGTGCATTGCCGTGACCTGGATGTTTGTCGCTTCCTGGTCGGGACTGTCGAGACTGGGAAATGGCAGGTCGTTTTTCAGAACTATATTCAGAACGAATTGGAATTCACTGCCAAACTGGCTTAGCTTGCCTTTCCAGGTTCCGAGGAAACAGGGCTCAATTTTTGAATCGGATCTTTCATCATCCGAATCATCTGTCCTCTTTTTCAACGTGAGAACTTCATAAACTGAGTCCCTCGCTCTTCTTCCCATGAATTTTTCAATCTCATCAAGGAATAAGGCTGTGGTAGCATTCCCTGACCGTGAGGTCGAAGCGTAAAATGATGAAAACACCTGCCTGAGCTTTTCATCCCCATAGGCTCGCCAAAGCTGATCCATGAAAAGAGCCGGCTTATAATACCGGTTAATTTCCCTTTCGCCCGAGTTTCCCTGGGTATCAACAATTGCGGTCCGGATATCTGAATTTGTCACTATCCCCCTGTACTCGTCAATAAGGAGGCGGTAGAACTCCTTCCCGGACATCTTTTCAGAGATCATCAATGCCAGGAATTCTGCCATGCCCTCATTCAGCCAGTCCTCTGTGGAGCCGGCATCTGCAGTGCTCCAGCAGTGGGCCATCTCGTGAATATTTAACCGCAGATCCCTTGCATAGCCGTAATGCTGCTTACGCTGGTCAAGCGCAAAGTTTTCCGAGACAATGATCATCGGGGACCTTGCGTATCCGCCTGCCGGCCGTGGAGAATAAACAAGCCGGACCAGGCCGCAGGCACCTTTTGAACCGTAGATGCCGACAAGCATTCCATAGGCTTTTGCAATGTCATTCCTCATGGAATCGACATATGTCCCAGGCAGTCTGCTGTAATATATCTCGATCGGGGTATCGCAGCTTGTCACTTCAGCCTTCTTCAGACCAGGAGCTGCCACCAGCGAAATATTCCACACCGGACCGGCAGATTTCCAGGTAGTGACAACACGATCTCCCATGATTAAATTACTGCTTAATATGCTGTTTGTAATTACCACAAATTCAGATGGTAAACTTAGTCTGAGATTATAATCGAACAGGCCGTCCGAAGCGGATACCGGATACCATTTTATCTGGTCGGATAATTCAATCAGGTCAGCCCTGACCATATTCACAGAGCTGATGGTTCTCGGGAAGTTTTCTGGCAGTAACCTTCCGGAATAATATATTTCAATATTCGCCGGTATGGAAGCCAGGGTTATTCTCAGAGAACTATCGGGAAGGAAGGCGACAGCTTTCCCGGTGTCTATTGATTTGTGATCAGCAGACACTTTGCTGACCCTCATCCCCCTGGTGAGGAAAAAGACAGAATCCCCCGGATCCCGGATCTCAGCACTGCAATTGATATACCCCGATGCCGGGTTAATTTCGAGGTCCAGGATATACTTTTTGCCAGGTTCCTTTTCAACCTGTCCAAATGCGGCAACTGCTGTCCAGATAGCCAGCAATTGGATAAGAAAAGCTTTCATTATCAAGATCTTATAGTCAGTCAGGCATTGCGTGCAAAGTCACTGATTTCATTTCCTGAATGGATATTCTCCTGCAGAAGCTCCCTCCAGGTAAGCCTTCAGCAGCCGCCTGTCAGAAACGGTACCATCATTGCGGTTAAAAATGCCGAAACCAAGGTTTTCCAATGCCCCGTTATCCCAAACGAAGGGGACCATCCCTGCATTTTTTGCGCGCTCTGTCAGGAACCTGTAATAATAGGAGCGCGACTCAAGATGATGCTCAAGAGCATCACCGGTCAGCAAGGCCCGGCGGATTGCTCCAAATTCGCCCAGGATGACTGGATATCCATGGTCAACAAACCCTGCTTTCATCCTGGCAAACTGCGACACGGCGTAATCTTCCTGACCCCACGAAGAGATTGTGCCGTATTGGGCAAAATCAACGCCCCAAAGGTACTTAACAGTGCCCCAGGAAGCATCAGATTCGAGCCCGGCGAATTCCCAGGGGTCATAGTAATGAACTTCGACCATTAGACGTCCTGTTACTTTGTCGGCAGGTAATTCGAGGTGATTCACTGCATGGTCAATATTTGTGTTATATGCCTGGATCAGCAGGGTCCTGTATGCATTTTTCCCTCCCGTCGAGCGCACGGCATCCACAAAGGTCTGATTATAGGACATCTGTACCTCAAAGTTCTCAGAAACCGGGTCAGAATCCGTATGGACTTCATTTGTGCCTGCAAAGATGAGGTGCTCATCATAATCCCTGAAAAATCGGGCCACCTGTTCCCAGATAGCTTTTTGTTTGGCATTCACAGCTACCTGTTTCGAATAGGTGGGATTCTGTTCAAGCCATCCACCGTCCCAGTGGCTGTTGAGGATTACGTACATGCCGGTGTTGCAGCAATAATCCACAACCTGTTTAACACGCTGAAGCCAGGAATCCTTGAGCTTGCAGGTGGCCGGATCCTCAATATAGCTGTTCCATCCGCACGGGATCCGGACGCTGTTTATGCCGGCCGCTTTGACTGAATCGATCAGCAACTGGGTGGCAAGCGGATTACCCCAGGCCGTTTCCCCGCCGAGTGCCTCCAGGGTATTCCCGAGGTTCCAGCCGGCAAACATACCGAAAGCAAGCCCTATTGCATCTTTTTCCATACCTGACATGTCCGGAGCAATCGGGTCGCTGTAGTCAGGGTAATACCTGTCCTGTGTGATATCCACCGTCACTGAATCCTGGGAATCCACTACAAATGTAAGTTTGGTGCTGCGCGGATTCCCTGTGGAATTTGGCAGCGCTGTGACCTTAAGCTGAACATAGGCAATTGTAGAAGAACTGATCAGGGTTGTGCACCAGTTCCCTCTTGAAGACACCGTCCATTTCCTTCCGGTCATGCTTACATTTAGCTTTGCATCTCCTCCGGTTCCGGGAAATGCAAGCTCTTTCGGGCTTATATCCAATTCAGATTTCGAGTCCTGGCTTTCTTTCCTGCATGAGGCAATGACCAACGTGATAATTATCAGGCAAATAATAAGGTGTTTTTTCATCTGGTTATTTTGGTATCGTATTTTAAGGAGTTATCTTACAGGCCTCAGCTTCATTATTTCCATCCAGTCATCAGGCCTTGAAATGACCCTGAATCCTGCTTTTTTATATACCCCGTGGGCATCCTTGGTGACCAGAAGCCACTGGTAAACATCCATGAGATCCGGGTGATTCAGGATATAACGGATCATGGCCCGACCGATCCCCTGCTTTCTGTACCGTTCATCCACAATTACATCGAGGATATACGCGAACCTGGTCTTGTCCGAGATCACCCTTGCATAGCTGATCTGGACATTATCCGGTGTGAATGCCCCGAGCAGCAATGCGGAGTTTTTAGCTCCCTGCATTGTCTCGGC
>DCFQ01000009.1:0-21750 GCA_002319915.1 Bacteroidales bacterium UBA1800
ATGTCGTACTGGTACCACTTCGCGATAATGTTCGAGGCCCTCTTTATCCTTACAACAATTGATGCCGGAACCAGGATCGGCAGGTTCGTTCTTCAGGAGACTTTCGGAAAGATTTGGAAGCCATTCCGTCGTACCGACTGGCTTCCCGGGACTCTTATCACTAGCGCAATCATTGTATTCGGGTGGGGGTATTTTATCTACACAGGTTCGGTATCGACGATCTGGCCGATGTTCGGGACTGCCAACCAGCTCCTGGCAACCATAGCGCTTGCCGTCGGAACTTCATTTATTGTGAACAGGGGAAGGATCAGGTACGCCTGGATCACGGTGCTCCCGATGACTTTTTTAGGAATAACGACACTTACGGCTGCTTTCCTGAATATAAAGAATATCTACTTTCCACAGCTGGCTTCCAAAGCCACCCTTGTGCCCGGAATAATCAACCTAGTCCTCACGGGTTCGATAATTATCTGTGTGATCGTTATCCTTCTGAATGCCATTCCCCAATGGGTCAGGGCGCTGAGGGCAAAGGGAGCCGAAGCCTACTCTATGCCGGAGTAGTATTTCATAAACTGAACCCTCTCCATCGCTGCCGGATTCTCAATGTTGGATTTGCTGAATTTTCCCCTGAAGGCATCGATGGTTTCGAACTTGTTCGCGCTCATCCATTCTTCGGTCTTGTTCAGTATTAAGGGGATCACATCAAACCCTGAACGGTAAAGTGCCGAAGCCACCTGGACAGTTGTGGCGCCTGCCAGCAGCTGCTTTATGAAAGACTTATGATCGTGGACACCTGTTGAGGCTGACAGGTCGCATTTAACATGTCCCGAAAGAATGGATATCCATCGTAGCGTGTGATTGTACTCCTCGTCGGAACTCAGGACAGGCCCCTGGCTGAGCTCCATCTTGTCGATGTCGATATCGGTGTTGTAAGGCCTGTTGAACAGGACCAGTCCGTCGATGCCGCTTTCAGACAGCCTGACGACCGTATTTGCCAGGGACGAAAAATAATACCCGATCTTGACGGATATGGGAATATCTACATAGTTCCTGACTTCCTTTATTATGTCGAAATATATGTTTTCATTCTCCTCAGTACTGCGGCGCCAGTCGGAGGGGAGGACAAAAATATTAAGCTCGAGGGCATCCACACCCGTTGCCTGGATCTTCCTGGCAAACGAGTGCCAGTCGTTGTTTGAGACGCAGTTTATGCTGGCAATCACTGGGATATCAACAGCTTTTTTTGCTTCTTTCAGGAAATCGAGAAACTTGCCAAGCGTGTTCCGCCGGGCGAAATCAAAGATATAGGCATAGGCTTCATCATAGTCATAGATCCTTTTTGAGAACATCTTGTCGGGAGCCTGTGTCATGACCTTTATGTCACCGTGCTCTATCTTGATGACCTTATCCGTCTCGATCTGGATCTGTTCCTCAAACAGCGATTTGACAACGATTGCGCCTGCTCCCTTTGAGGCCAGCGTTTTTAGGTGCGAAATTGAATTTGTTAAACCGCAGCTGCCCGCAATTAATGGGTTCCTCAATGACATTCCGAGATAAGTCGTCTGAAAGTTTTTCATATAGGGGATTTTTTCGTTCCTGATTTCACTTTTTGTTTCAACAAATGTAGCAATTAGAAAATATAAAACATTTTATCAATATCTTGCAGGGCATTTTTTATCAAAGAAATTATTAACCTGTTGCCGGTCTTAAAAACCTGAGATGGAGCTTTTTCGAACCTTGCTGGAATGGTATATGGCCAATCTCAATTATCTGACGATTGCCCTGCTTATGCTCATTGAAAGCACTTTTCTTCCGCTGCCGTCTGAAGTCGTCATTCCGTTTGCCGCCTATAAGGCAGCACAGGGACATCTGAATGTTTTCGGGGTAGTGCTGTTCGGTACCGTCGGAGCCCTTGCCGGATCACTTATAAACTACCTTCTTGCATTCTACCTCGGCCGCCCCATTGTCTATAAATTTGCCGGTTCGGGTATAGGGAGGTTATTCCTGCTGACACCTGAAAAAGTGGAGAAGGCTGAGAATTACTTTATCAGGAATGGCAAGACCTCGACTTTCATCGGAAGACTCGTTCCGGGAATAAGGCATCTGATATCCATACCTGCCGGGCTCGCAAAGATGAGCCTTAAGAGTTTTATGCTGTTTACATTTCTGGGAGCAGGCATATGGAACATCATCCTGAGCATAATAGGCTTTTACCTTTATGACATAAGTGAAAAGATCTTTCCTTACCTGGATGATATCCTCTATCTTGTCGGGGGGATGTTTGTTTTATACCTGGTAATTAAGGGCATAAGGAAAAGAAGGAACAGGAAATCAAAGCAGGGCCCTAATCTTCCAGGTGCCCGAACTTCCCGCTGAAATAATCATTGTAGGCTTGCTTGATCTCCTCCCCGGTATTCATCACGAATGGTCCGCGTGAGGCGATCGGTTCCCTGATCGGTTCTCCGCTCATCACAAGCACGACACTGTCCAAAATGGCCTTGAGTGCAATAGTTTCGCCGTTGTGATCAAAAAAGGCAAAATTATCGTGCGGAGCATTCACCGACCCGTTTATTTCCACTTCGCCCTCGATCACGAGGAGGCCTGTGTTGTAATTCCTGTCGAAGCTGAGAAAGGCGTTTGCCCCCTTTGTGAGACGGGCATTGTAAAGATACACGGGCGAATAGGTGAGGGCTGGTCCTCTCACTCCGTTGTATTCCCCGGAAATTACTTCGATCACACTGCTGCCGTCATCAAGTGCTGCCTGTCCCATATTCTTCCTTTCAATCGGTTGATACCTGGGATGTGTCATTTTAAATTTCTGCGGGAGGTTTACCCAAAGCTGAACTACCTGGAAAATACCTCCTTTTTTACTGAACTCTTTCTCATGGTACTCCTTATGCAGCACGCCTGATCCGGCAGTCATCCACTGGACGTCTCCTTCATGGATTACACCGCTGTTGCCGGCGCTGTCGTGATGGGCAAGGCTCCCGTGATAGGCAATCGTAACGGTTTCGAAGCCGCGGTGGGGGTGAACCCCGACGCCTCTCAAATGATCCGACGGCGGTAATGTCCAGGGAGAATTGTAATCAAGAAGGAAAAAGGGATCCATTCCCTGTTCACCAATGATATCATATGACGGGAAGAAATTGTGTACTCTGAATCCATCCCCGACCAGATGCGGTGCCGGAGGCGGAAGGAGTGCCTTTACTGACTTGAAACTGTTACTCATGTTTGTTCGGACTATTGTTAACAGAATAACAGCCCGCTGGTTAAAGTGTTTAACGCGGGCTGATAACGCTTTGAAGATGAGAGCTTAAAGGGCCTGTTGATCCTGGTTGCTTCCGAGCTGATATACCAGGTCTTTTATTGTCAGGGCCCATTCGGAATGGGATTTTTCCGGCGTGAGCGACTGGTATGGAACAACCTTGCCGATTGTAAGAGTTATCGGATGGTTCCTCTGATTCATCATTTCACGCGGCAGGAGTATGGTTTCCAGGTACATTTTTATCCCCAGCTTTTTCCTGAGATTTGCCACAAAAAAAAAGAGACCTGAGTTTCTCCCGGTGATGTGAACGGGTATTATGTCACGCCTGTGCTGAATAGCTTTTGTCACGAAGGTCTTGTGCCATTCAGGATCGGAGATAACCCCTTTATGCCTTCTTGATACCTCGCCGGAAGGGAAGATCATTACCTGTGTCCCTGACCGGAACAGCTCTTCAAGCGCTGCCGCTGTCTCCTTTGAGTTTTTGCCGAAAACATTTATGCCGAGCATCAGGGGACGCAGGTTTGGAATAAGCCCAAGCATCTCGTTGGAAGGTGAGACCACATCCTTATAGTTTTTGCAGAGGACTGCGAGAAATGAAAGGGCATCGATAGCACCCACCGGATGATTTGCCACGCAGATATACCTGCCTTCTGCCGGCATCTTTTCTCCCCTGACGATCAGCTCAACGTTCCAGTTCTTTAGGACATCATCGATAAAGGGACTCCCTTCGAGATGCCTGCTCCGGTGGATCGTCTCATTCATTCCATCCTCATGGACGAGCTTTCTTACCAGCTTAATCACAAAACCGGGAACCGAGCGGAAAAAACGCGATTTGCTGCTCCTGAATTCCTTCTCAATATCAATGATCTTCTCAATCTCCTCCATTTATCACACCTCGGCAAACGCAACAATATAATTATGACCGTACTTCCTGGCACATTTCGGACATGTGGTGAAGTAAAAGTATATCTTTTTTGCCTTTTTCCCAACTGAATCAATGTAACCGTAAAATTCTTTAAGGTATGCCGGGACTCTGCTGTACGGGCCATCGAAGACTTTGCTGATGAAGGTGCCTGAAAGCTTTACGTTATCGGCTCCGGGGACTTCCCTGGCAACATTCATGTAAAGCTCGCTTTTCCAGGGTGAAGGGTCATATGCAAGCAGCAGGAACTCATTCAGGCCGACCGTGGCATCTGCATCCTTGGCTTTTTTCCACATTCTTCCTATCACCTTGCCCATCATCGAGGGAAGGGGCATATGGAATATCTGCGGCAGGTAATCCCTTATGAAGGGCTTGTCATTCCATTCATGGGTCTTCTCCTGCCATGGTGCCGGATCAAATTTCGGACAGCATTCCTTTTCGTCAGCCTGGTTTGCCATTTTATCTGGATTTAGGGGTTTATACGGACCGTTGCCAGGTTTTATTAATCAATGATCTCGGCATCCTGGATCTTCCTGTCATCGCCCACATGAATGTGAGTATGGGTATGCCGGACCTTCCTGACCCCGTGGCCGCCGAAGAATCCCCATCCTCCGCCGCCGATCAGGAATCCGAGTGCATAGAGGCCGCCGTTATTGTTCTGCGCGTACATCGTAATGTCTTTGTTGAACAGCATCCCGATAAAATCAAAGGGTGCGATGAATCCGTGCCAAAGGCCCCCTAAAAATCCATAGGTATGCCCGGTAAGACATTGACTGACAGGTTCATTCTTTGCACATCCCGTGATAAGTATGATCGCCATGAGAGACATGAAAAGAAGAAAATACCCGGAGGGTTTGAATGATTTCATTTTGGTGATAGGTTATTGGTGATTGGTTTCTGAAGATTGGTTATCGGTGATTGGTGATTGGTGATTAAAACAGTGTCCCGTCAACTGCCTGGCCCGAGTACTTTTTCTCATGATCGATCAGCCATCTTTTTCTTTCAAGCCCCCCTCCGTAGCCTACGAGGCTGCCATCTGCCCCGATAACCCTGTGGCAGGGGATCACTATCACGATCCTGTTCTCACCGTTGGCATGGGCAACTGCCCTCACAGCTTCAGGATTCCCGAGAATTCTGGAATGCTCGAGGTAGGAGATCGTTTTCCCGTAAGGAATACCTTGCAGCGATTCCCAGACCGATTTCTGGAAACCTGTGCCTTGTGTCAGCAGGCGGAGTCTAAACTCTTTCCTTTTTCCGGTAAAATATTCCTTCAGCTGCTTTTTTAGCCGCCGTAGCTGCCTGTTTTCGCCTCTTTCCACTTCAACGCCAAAGATCTTTGAAAGGGCTTCGAGATCTGATCCGGGAGGGGGACCGTCTGCAAACCTGAGAAGGCAGATGCCCTCCTTCGTTGCGGCAGCGACCATCTTCCCAAGCGGAGTGTCGATATCTGAAGTCCTGATCATAAGATATCTTTATCTAATTGCATTTAGGTTCAGCAAACCTGTCGGATGATGATTTTATATATTTCCGGTTCCGGAAGCGCAGTGCCGACCAGTCCTCATCAAAAGAGACCAGCCTGATCCCGTAGAATCCCTCGTCGTTGAGGGCTTTCCAGCTGTGATCACGGTCAATCGCACTGGTAAATTTCCTTGAAGTTTTTTTGGGGTAGCAAAACCAGAGTGTTCCGTCAGCAATAAGATTGTGCAATGCCATAGGGGCATATTTATCAATTTCTGCCGGCTTTTTTACAAAGATGATCATGAAGGAATAAGGGAAACGCTGATCGATCTCGCTGTCGACCCGGATCCCTTCAAGTTCCTTGAGGGTTCCGGGATCCAGGTTCTTTTCCGAATTGATGAGCGCAATCCTTGTCTGGCCTTTGTAATTTAGCTTTTCAAGCAACGATTTCATGATCCCCCCGTGATTTAAATGCTAATTTAACAAAAAATAATGACAACAAAGAGTACCGCTGAGGTACTATATTAAACCAAAAGATCATAAATTTGTCGTATCATTGAATGGGGTGCCTTAATACTACGGGCTGAGATCAAACCCTTGTACCTGATCCGGGTAATGCCGGCGGAGGAAATAAGAGTATCAATCACTGCAGCATTTTCAGGGCACCCATGAATGAGAAATATTATGGGACCAAAAAAACTAAACCTGAAACTGATTCCGGCAATAATTCTTCTCACAGCGGTCTGCATTGGCCATGCGGCAGCCCAGGAAAAACACATGGCCATCAAGGGAACGGTAAAAGACGATACCGGGGTGCCTCTTGCCGGAGCAGCCGTTGCGATTGTAAATACATCGTCAGGAACATTTACGGGATTCGACGGATCATATTCCCTCAGGGTGGATAGAGCAGGGCTTTATACCCTCAGGTTCACCTATACCGGCTATGAGCGCACGGAGAAGACAATAAGTGTACCTGATACACTTATAGTCAACGTGGTAATGACGCAGGGATTCAGGCGCACCGAGGAGGTGGTGGTAAACGCGACACGGGCAGGAGCAAGGACACCGATGACCTTTTCGGCGATTACGCCCGAGGAGATCAGGAAGAACAACATCGCCCCGGACATTCCCTTTCTCATGTCGCTCACACCATCGCTTGTCGAGACCTCCGAGTCAGGCACCGGGATAGGGTATACAAGTTTCAGGATCAGGGGGACCGACGCGAGCCGCATAAACATCACCCTCGACGGGATACCTCTCAACGATGCCGAATCGCAGCAGGTATTCTGGGTCGACCTTCCTGACCTGGCTTCATCAGTGGATAACATCCAGATCCAGAGGGGAGTCGGGACCTCCTCGAACGGTGCGGGAGCATTCGGGGCATCAGTCAATATGCAGGCTAAAAGCCCTGAGAACCAGCCTTTCGCGGAGATCAATTCATCCGCCGGATCATTCAATACATTCAAAAATACCATCACGGCAGGAACGGGCCTGATGTCGGAAAGATTTGCCCTGCAGCTGAGGTATTCAGATCTTAAAAGCGATGGTTATATAAAACGTACCGGTGCGGATAACAAAGCATATGCCCTTTCTGGGATCTACAAGACCGGCAGGTCGTTCCTTAAACTGAACCTGATGTCGGGGGAGGAACACACAGGAATCAGCTGGTGGGGCGTCCCCTCCGAAATGCTGAAGGTTGACAGGAGATATAATCCCGCCGGCGAATACACGGATGAGAATGGGCATGCGCAATATTATGATAACGAAACGGATAATTACTGGCAGACTCATTACCAGCTGATCTACGGCAGGAGCCTGGGCAAATCGCTGAGCCTTAATGCGGCGCTTCATTATACCCGCGGGAAAGGGTATTACGAGGAGTACGCTGAAGATCAGGAATATTCCGATTATGGTCTGCAGCCCGTAGTCATTGATTCCGTTGTCCTTAGCTCCACTGACCTTATCAGGAGAAAATGGATGAAGAATGACTTCTATGGCATGGTCTTTTCCCTGACCCATAAATCTGACAGGTTGACCGCAATTGCCGGCGGTGCAGTCAATTACTACGACGGCACCCATTTCGGGCGGATCATCTGGATGAAGGACGCCGGAAATGCCAGCATCGACCATCAATGGTATCTGAACAAGGCACGCAAGGGCGAATACAATGTTTACGGGAAGGTGAACTACCGGCTGAACGACGGTATTTCTGTTTTCGGGGATCTCCAGTACAGGCATATTTATTACAGGATGGCGGGGCCTGATGACGATCTGAGGGATATTACGCAGAATCATTACTTCGACTTTCTCAATCCCAAGGGAGGCTTGTTTCTTACAATAGCGCCCGGCCAGGAGACATTCGTTTCTTTCTCGGTCGCTCATAAGGAGCCGACGCGCTCCGATTTCAAGGATGCTTCGGGAGATTCACAGGTCACACCGAGGGCTGAGACCCTGTACGATGCCGAGGCAGGCTACCAGCTGAAGGGCCGGAGCGTCAGGGCCGGGATAAATGTTTACTGGATGATCTACAGGGACCAGCTCGTGCCGACGGGCCAGCTAAGCAATGTCGGGTATCCGATAATGACAAATGTCAAAAACAGCTTCAGGGAAGGGATTGAGCTATCGGTCGATCTCCTTCCGGCTAGGAGGCTTGACATCAGGCTGAATACAACTCTCAGCCGGAATAAAATAAAAGGTTTCACCGGGTACTATACCGAGTACATTTCTGACGGAACCTCAAGGTATGCCGGCAAGTATCTCGGAACGACCAGCATCGCTTATTCGCCTTCGGTCACTGCCTCGGGGGACCTTGGTTACAGTCTCATTGAAGGGCTCAGCATTCATCTGATAGGCAAGTTCGTCGGGAGGCAGTATTTTGACAACACCATGAGCATGGAGCGTTCGATAGATCCGTATTTTGTAAGCAATCTTGGGATTGATTTCAGCCTTCCGCTTAAAAGAATAAGATCCATTGACCTGAGGTTCCTCGCAAACAACCTCTTTAACAACCTTTACAGCAGCAATGCCTACGGGGGCCTCTGGTACGAGGATGGCACTGAGAAGACCTGGTCGTATTACTTTCCCCAGGCAGGGATCAACTTCCTTGTCAGCGCAGGCATCAAATTCTGATACCCAAATATAAAATCATGATATCTGACTGGCTGGCAAATAATTATATTGAATTGTTCGGAGCTGTCACCGGCATTATCTATGTGATATTCGAGATCAGGCAGTTTATCTGGCTCTGGCCTCTGGGGATCCTGACATCAGCGATATATATATGGGTTTTCTTCTCGACAAAATTCTATGCCGACATGAGCCTGCAGGTATATTACCTTGTGATCAGTGTAATGGGATGGTATTGGTGGGTCAGAGGGACAAGGGGGGCAGAGCGGGGAGCCAAGGGAAGGGCTGAAGGAGAGACAGAAGGATTGAGGGTAACCAGACTGAAAAAAAAGACGGGTCTTATTTTACTTGCATGTTTTGGAATACTATATTTAATTCTCTGGTATGTTCTATCGCATTTCACCGACTCGCCTGTGCCCGAATGGGATTCCTTCATTACATCGCTCTCCATCATAGCCACCTGGATGCTTGCCAGGAAGATATTCGAGCACTGGTACCTGTGGGTAATAGTGAATTCAGTGTCCGCCTTCGTTTTTTACATAAAAGGTCTTTATCCCACGGTGGGACTATACTTCATCTACCTGGTAATGTCATTTGTAGGGCTCAGGGAATGGATGAAGAGCATGGAGCCCTCAGCGGTCGGGAAGCAGTAGGACTTTTACTTGTCCGCCTCCGACAGTTCCCCCATTCTTTTGCACATTGCCCTGAAAGTATTCCAGGGCTTGTTGGCCCTGTTTTCCTCCTCATTGTTGCGCGGCTTGTCCGGCTTTATCCCGTAAAAGCCGTCGATGAACCTGTCAGGATCCATCCAGGTGGTAAGCATCATGCCATAATAGCGCGGTTTCATTTCCGGGGTTGCATATTTCCTGAACCTGGCCATGTCCTCGGCCTGGGCCACCGCAACTTCCGGGATCCTCCAGGGGCAGGTGACCACCCTGAAACCCTTGAGGGCAAAATAAACGGCGGTCTGGTCAGGCCTTTCGTAATGCCAGTCACAGATGACGACATCCTTAGGGATCATGTCGACAGCCCTGTATGTGTAGTTATAGCTCGCCTCCCAGATCCCTATGCCGGTTGTCTTTCCGTCGATCAGGCGGTCACCCCAGATCCAGAGCTCCCTGTTCTTTTCAGCAAGATGGTTCCTTATCCTGGTCACTTCCCCGGCGAAGAGTTCAGCCTTATCGACCCCGGCACACCTGGTGCAGCTGTCGTCGCCAAGGTAAAATACCTCGTCCATTCCCGCATGGAAGGCATCGGTCTCATATGCATCGCAGAGCTCGTCGATAAGTGCAAAAACAACCTTGTGGACATCCGGATGGAGGGGGCAGTAACTCTTGCAATAGAGCCCGTCGCTGTTGGGCCAGACATACTTTTCCGGCATTTTCACCCGAGGTGTTTCATCAAACTCCGGGAAGCACCTCAGCAGGTTGTTGGTGTGGCCTGCCCACGACTGGTGACCTAGGAGGTCGATCTGCGGGATTATCCTTATGTTGTGCCTCCTGCATGCCTCCACGATTTTTCTGACATCGGCCCGTGAAAGGGCCGCCGAGTCCCTGAGCTGGGGATAAGACTGATATTCATAATTATAGTCTACAAGCAACAGCAGGGTGTTGACGCCTCTCGGAGCAAGTTCATCATTGATGAATTTAATGAACCTGTCGACGCCGGCGGGCGACGGGGCATTTATGCAGAATCCGTTCACCTGGAAGAGCTTATCCCCAGGATCGCGGGAGAAAACGGCTGCCTGCCACATAATAAGCAGGAGCGACACCGATAACCGGAAAAATACTTGTTTCATACTGGTCATTATTTGAAGTTATCACTATTGCATTTGCAATCCACAACGGGCAGGATCTCCTGGGAAAGATTCATCCCGGTCAGCCGCTGCCCCCTTTTGCCGGTGCACTCATCACATGCGGAAAAGAGTTCCAGATCCCATGTATCGGCAAATACCCTTCCCTTCCCGAGTCTGATCCCATATTCCGTCACCGCTTCGAGGGACCGGATCTCAGGACGGGAAAAATGCCCGGCTTCTGCAAGCTTTTCCATCGCACCGTTCCCTCCCCTCACAGGGATCACGGTGCAGCATTCCGCACCCGATTCAAATGCGAAGTCAATTGACCGTTCAGCCCAGTAGATGCCTTCCTCCTCCGACATGAACGGAGGCTTGAGAAGGATGAAGGCCCTCGAGCCTATACCGTTGTCTGAGAGAAACCTGACGGCATTTCTGAAGTCGTCTGCGTTCATTTGCTTGTTGAGCATGCCGAGAACCTCAGGATTGATGGTTTCCAGGCCGAGAGCGACCTGAAGGCCGGGCCTCAGGAGGTTCCTGAACTCGATGCACCTGCTGTTTACCAGCCGCGGATGACATTCGACCACAACATTGTCAAACTCTTTCAGGATTGAGGCGATCCTTTCATAATCCCTGACAGGGATTGCTTTCGGGTCGAAAAAACTGCCGCTGTTATAAAGTTTTATGTTCCTGGCTGATGGCAGCCGTCCAAGGGCCCATTCAATCTGCTTGGGTATCACCCCGAGCGGAAGTGAATAACTGGTGGCGTTTTTCCAGAGATCACACATCAGGCAATGAAACGGACACTCCCTGTTTGTCAGGAAAATGACATTCGTCTCCTCTATCGTGCCCTGCTGCGTCCTTTCTTTTTCCGAGAGATAAGCGTAGGGTTTGTCAGGATCGATCCTGTTCTTGTTTCCTCTTGAGGATACTACCCAGCTGTCACTTATTCCGGCACCTCTTTGATCATTCATAATTTGACAGGAATTCCTTCCGGTATGCAATTTCCCTTTCGGGGAAATGCTTTTCAAAGGTGTTTTCCGAGGCTGCGCCGTGCTGAAACCTCCGTTTGGGAAAAACCGGCATCTCCATTCCGGTAATCTGCTTTATCCCCGACGAAACTATCTGTCCCTTAAGATCATAAAGTTTTGAGTGATCCCATCCCGTCATATCGATGAATGGTATCCCCTCCGATATTTCAATGACATTCGGGAGCGTATATGGGCTGAAAGATTCGAATCCCAGCACATCGCCCGGGGCATAGGTCCTCATGAACCCCCTGCTGAGCCCTCCTGAATAAGTAAGTGAATGCTTGATCGAATTGACGCCCCATCCTTCATGATAAAGCATGAGGTTATTGAGCACGCTTTTGATCGTGAGCTCGGGGTTTTCCTCGATTGGGTAATCCTTGAGGTTCTCATCGCCGCCGTCCCCGTCTATGACATATCGCCAGTCGGGATAGCGCGACCTGATCCCTTTCATAAGGGCCATATTCATCGTGGCCGACTGGATATCGAGTGGTTTGTAGTCCTCGACGATCCGGATAGTCTCTTTCCAGTCGAGTGAAGCATAATTCATTTCAACCGGCTCGAGGAACAATCCAAGTCCAAGGTTCTCAAGGAATTGCCGGGCCTGGACAAGATCGGCGCCATCTCCGTCGATTGCAAGGGTGAAAGCCTTGAGCCTTGACGGGCTTTCGCCCAGCTCCCTGAGGGCGTGGTAGGTAAGCAGGAATACCGAACCGCTGTCGATCCCCGCAGAAAATGCAACTCCGAGCGGACCCTCTTTTGCCCTGAGCCGGAGCCATTTCAGAATCTCATCATAAACTGTTCCTATATACATTTTCCCGATCGTATCGATTGTTTCCGATGCATACCTGTTCCGTTCGGGAGCGAAAAAGCGGTCATACTCCGGATTCGGATCAGGGCAGCCAAGCAGGTGTATCGTCGTTACATAATGAGCCGGGACCATTCTCGTATAGGAAGGATGGAACTGTTTTTCCAGTCCCTCTTTTTTGAGATAGCTGAAGATATCATCGATCCTCTCGGCGACAATCAGGATAGGACCATCGGGCCTTTTTGCAATGAAATAGCGCAACGGCCTTCCGATCGACCTTGCCATCCTGATTGTCTTCCCCTCGACCGACAACAGCGAGAACTGTCCGTCGATCTTCCTGACCTCTTCCGGTCTTCCTGATCTTACTGCACCTACCGCCTCTTCATGCGTCATATTGTAAATGACATTCTTCGACTGATCAGTAAGATCTATCACCTTCTCAATGTACTGGTTCATCATAATCTATTAGGTTTAAATTGTTTTTTACTATTATTCCTGAACGATCCCAGTGCCTTCCCTGACAGTAATATACCTGTTGGGCCTGACCGCACTCAGCTCCTCTTTTTGTCCGTCGGGCCAGAATATTTCAATTTTGTCAATAATCATAGCCTTGCCAATACCGGCATGGATCCTTGGATCACTGTTCGACAGGTAGCTTGTGGCCCACTGATTGACCATCACCTGGCGTTTCCCGCCTGCTGTTATTATGACCCTTGCGGCAACGGCGGAGGAGACGCCGCCCTTCCCGGCAAGGGTGATTCCTATCCAGTTATTTGCATTACCGCCATCATTCCTGAGAAGCGAAGGTGTTGCCTTCAGGTCGACATGTGAAATGATCAGGTCGATATCCCCGTCATTGTCGTAATCCCATTTCACAACTCCCCGGCCCGACCTCCTGGTAGAAAAATACGCGCCGTGTTCCCTGCCAATATCCCTGAAATGTCCTGACCCGTCATTCTCCATCAGGACCGGATACTGGAGGATCAGTTCCTCAGCGGTACCCATGGCTGAGAAGAAATCGAGATCCCCGTCGTTGTCGTAGTCAAACAGCACCGCCCCCCAGCCGCCCTTGCCGGCGATTGCCCCGGCCAGCCCGCTTTCGTAGGTCAGGTCCTCAAAAAGTCCGTTCCCAAGGTTATGGTAATAAGCCCCATAGCTGAGATCAGTCACTACCAGGTCGATCAGGCCATCGCCGTCCACATCGCCCAGGGTGCCGTGCATTGATCCCGTCCCCACTCCCTGGCTGTTGGCCGCAACGCCGCACTGAACCCCGGCTTCATTATAGGTTCCTTCATCGTTCCTGAAGAGGAAATTGAGCTGGTGATCGTTCGCCTGGAAGATATCTATATCGCCGTCGCAATCATAATCATAAACCGTCAGTCCCATGCATTTTGAGTCAGGGTAGAAGAGCTTGTACTTCCTGGTGACATCGCGGAAAACGCCATCGGATCCCTGTTCATAAAGCATTGAAGCCTGGCCATTGTATTCCGAAGGATCGGGCATTTTTCCAGGTGTGACAGGGGAATCATATTTCGGGTCGAAAGCTAGAAAATTACCGACCATTACGTCAAGGCGGCCGTCATTGTTGAAATCCCAGAAAGATGCGCCGATACTCCATTTTGTAAAGCCGTTCAGCTTTTCAGGCCCTTCCAGCCCGAGTTTCCCTGTAACCGGGGTGAAAGTGCCGTTGCCGTTGTTCCTGTAGTAAATGTTAGGTCCGTAGTTCAGCAGGTAGAGGTCCTGGAACCCCCTGTTATCAGGATCGACCGGTGCTGCAGCCATGCTCCAGAATGCCCCGCCGAGGCCGGCTGCCCTTGTGACATCGGTAAAGGTGCCATTGCCGTTGTTTTTATACAGCTTGTTCGATGAGTTCCTGAAAACCTTTCCTGCAGGATCGGAAATCCCCTCGAGGTAGGTCCCGTTCATCATGAACAGGTCCATCAGCTTGTCATTATTGTAGTCGAAGACCGTAATTCCCGATCCGCTGCTTTCGAGGATGTTGAAGTAGGAATAATCACCGAAAGTGTACCTGAAATCAATCCCGGCCCTCGTTGTTACATCCCTGAAGACTACTGCTTTATTTTGCGAAAAGACCCTGCAAGGCATGGCAAAGACAAATAGTGTAAGCAGAGGATAAACAGAGAAGTAGTTTTTTAACCGCAAAGCGCACCAAGAATTAGCAAAGACCGCAAAGACTGCTATGCGAATTCTCTGCGACCTTTGCGGACCTTCTTTTAGTACTCTGCGGTTACTGTATTTCCTGCTATTTACGATCATTGCCGACTTTTATTTATGAACTAGCTTACTATTAACTCTGACCGCATTAAGGAAATCCTCATTTGTCACGACCCTGGTATTGTATTCCCTGTTGTACCTTTCCAGTTCCGGGCTCCCCGGATAAACATCCGCTTTCCCCGGAGGGAAGCTCTTCATCCCATGGAAGGGGAGAGGTAGCACGCTGTTCCCGGTTGCGGTATTAAGGTCGCCGTCCTTTACCCACCCGACGCTGTGGATGAGGAAATCCCTTTTCCATCCATTGGGTACCGGCGGAAGCGTTTTCATGGAGAATTTGACAGATGTCTCATCCCCTGCGTTCGATATGATGTACTTGTTATCTGATCCTGTGAGCAGCGAAAGGACATCCCCGTACCTTGTGTAGTTGCCTTTCAGGTCCCTCCATCTGGGTTCCCTGGTTACGTCCGAGTAATCAAACCAGTGAGGTCCTTCCGGTCCGCCCTTCCTGTACATTCGCGAAAATCCCCTGTAGTGCAGGTCGGCGGACGCCGGGTCCAGTACCCTGGTGACCATGGGTGACTTTGGATTGCAGTCTGAGAAGAAGATCCGGTCCCAGTAGATCTCCATATTTGTCCTTATCCGGATCCTGTGATCAGGTGTCGGAAATTTTCCCGACAGGTCGCAGATCACCGTTTTATCCTTACCCATTGGGAAGCCCAGCCTGTCGTTTATGGTGATCCACTCACCTTTTTTGCCGACAACCTGGATCACCGGTGTGACCACTGTGATATCCGATGCCTGAGAAACTGCCTTGTTTATGCTGGCATCGGTCGGGAATATCCATCCGGTCATGAACATGAAGAAATTCTTCCCTGAAACCTGATTCCCAGGGTCGAGCACCAGGTCATGCACATCTGTGATTCCCTGGTACCTGCCAGGGTTGAAGTCTGCAAGATACCTGTCATCCTTTGCACTGATAAGAGGCAGAACATTGTTACCATCCCCGTCAGCAGCCGATACGGGCGGATACTTCCTGTTCACCGTATAGATCCTGAGGCCCGGGAACGGGGGAGGTGTGAACTGTTCGGCGACGAAAATATCCACCGAATCGGGATGATCAACGGTTACAAGCTGTAGCTCATCAATGTAAATGGTCTCCCAGAGCTCTGATGTGACCTGTATCCTGTATTCCCCGTCCGATGGCTTAAGTGTTTCGCCGGGGACACTGATATAATCGTCAGAGGCATCGGGGAAAGCATAGGCTGTTTCGCCGCCCATTATGCCGGTCGGCATGCCGAGGGCGCTTCTCCAGATTATATCTTTCGAGAAGGTGTATTTGTCCCCGTCCCATGTATAAAGGAACGGGCATGATCCCTTGAGCATCTGGGCTTCAATAAGCGACTGATCGGCGCCGGGATAGAAGATATTCTGGGGAACGCCGTTTGTCCAGGTGATCCTTATCACATCGACTTTTTTATGATCGCCGATGCCAAACTGAACTTCCGGCTGGGTGACCACCTTGGTCTGATATAGATCGCCTGCCCTCATTTCGACTTTCGCGCCAATGCCAAAATGGTTGTTTTTTGCACTCCCCGCCCTGAGGCCGACCAGTTTCATCTTAATGAAATGATTGGTGTTCCCTCCGTCGTTCCTTAAGAGGGAAATCCCATCATTCAGGCCGGAGACCACGAGATCGAGATCCCCGTCTTCATTATAGTCGAACACCGACAGTTCCCTGCCTGATCTCACTTCTTCCGGGAGGAGGAACGAGGCATCGCTGAATTTCCCGCTGCCTTCGTTATGAAAAAGATACAATCCGCGGCCCCCGTCAGCGGAAGGTTCACCCGCTGTTGCGATATCGGATAACCCGTCATTGTCAAAATCGAGGAACTCGGCGGCAAGAGGCTTTGATGCGTCCAGGCCCCTGACCAGCTCAGGCGATATTGTCACCTTTTCAAATGTTCCGTCCCGTTTATTGTGATAAAGAATCGATTTGCCTCCGGCAGATGATGCCGTGAAAATGTCGAGGAATCCGTCGTTGTCATAGTCTGCAGCGGCAGCGGCAGCTGAACCGGGGTTTTCGGTGAGTTCTGCGTCAGCTGTGAAATCCCTGAACCTGCCTTCGCGCAGGTTTGTATAAAGGGTGTTGCCGTCCTTTTCGCTGGTAACGAAAAGATCAAGGTCGCCGTCATCGTCGAAATCCCCGAAAACAACATCGCTGCTTCCACTGCCCTTACCGGCAAGTCCCATCTTTTCAGCATCTTCCGTGAAAGTCCCGTCGGCGTTGTTCCTGAATACAAGGTTTGCACCGGATGTGACCTCGAAGATATCGAGGTCACCGTCATGATCTATGTCAGCAAATAGGGCCTTTTTCCCGCCGGTCCTGCTTCCGGCCTTTGATGCTGCGGTAACATCCTCGAAGGTGCCTTTGCCGGTATTCCTGTAAAGCAGGTCACCGCCTTCCCGTAATATATATAGATCCAGGAATCCGTCATTGTCATAGTCTCCGAATATTGCCCCGTACTCTTTTCCCTGGTGCCTGAGCCCGGCTTCGGCCGTGACATCACGGTATTTCCCCATTTCATTATTGAAAAGATAGTGCCTGTATTGGGAGGTCGCGGGGTCATAGCTTCCAACGTAAAGGTCAATATCGCCGTCCCCGTCGTAATCTGCGGGTTCGGCATGGGTGATATACCCGGCAGGTGCTGGTGATCCGTCAGGCAGCCCGAGCCCTGCGAGCTTTGTTGCATCCGAAAACTTCATCATCTCTCCCAGCGGTCTTTTTTCAGGTGTCACCGTAGAGGCCTGCTGGTCGAATGTTATAAGCGGGAACCCTATGAGCGATCCGCCAGGTCCCTTCAGATCCATTATGCCCGCCTGGAAAGGTGAGGTGACCTTCAAGTAATTGTAAAATATCGTGTACTGTATCACCGCATTTTCCCTGTCGCCTTTGCGCAGGAGCGAAAGTGACTTGTCAAAATACCCGGTCGCCTCTTTGGGTGGTTCGGGGAATTGCCTGTGAATATCCTCAAGCTCGTTTATGGCTTCTTCTCCGGAGCCTTTCCTGATAAGCATTTCAATCAGGGCAAGGCGGGGGACAAGGTTCCCGGGAGCTTTTTGTATAAGCAGCCTTAAATACTTCTCCCGTTCCCGGAGCGAAGCAGTATCCTGTTCATTCGAGTAGAGCTCGGAAAGGTCGTACAGGACCTTTAAATGATCCGGGGCAAACGAGAGTGCATCCTTCAGTTCGGAAATCGCAAGGGGACGCTCATCATTCATCTGGTACACAGTGGCAAGGATAAGCCGTATGTCGGCGTCGTTTTTATCTATCCCGATCGCTTTCGCCAGCTGGATCTTGGCCTCAGGGTACTTCCCCATCCTCAGGTATGTCAACCCCAGATTTGCATAGCCAAATTTATCTTTTGGTGAAAGCCTGATGAATTTCTGGAATTCCTTTTCAGCTTCATTCAGCTTAAACTCTTCAAGGTAGGCAAGGCCAAGGCTCCTTGCACTTACCAGCTGGGTCGATTTCTGCCCGGAACCCCCTCCCTTGTCATTGCAGCTGAAAAACAGGAGGGAAATGATGAGGGCCAGCCCGGTGATATGGAGATTTTTCATGTTGTTAAAATTATAAAATATAAAGAACAGAAGCTGAAAGGAAGGCACCGGGTTTAAGAATTTATTCCGGAGCCTGGTCATCTTTTCAACGGGAGGTATTATCGGTTACGATATTTCCTTTCATGACCTTTGCAATATTGCAGGTTCCGGTCCGGCTGCCGGTCTCATCAAATCGGATCCTTCCGGTGACCCCCATGTAATCTGTGCGGGCGAGTGATTCCCTGATCATATTGTAGTCCGGGACTCCAGATTTCTTAATTGCGCCGATCAGGACCGTCATCCCGTCATATGCATAGGATGCCACAGGCCCAGGCTCCGCTGAATATATGAAGCTGAACTCCTTCCTGAAAGCTTTGTAAACAGCATCATCATAATTGACAGGCGAAACGACCTTCAGGTTCCTGTAATCCAACGTATTTTTGTCAGCTGCTTCATTTTCGCTGAGAAGCTGAAGGGTCCCGGTTACCGGGACTGATATGCCTTTTTCGGTCAGGAGCCGGAGCAGCTTACCGGAGGCGGAAGGTCCCCCCAGGATCAGGATGTGGTCAGCGCCAGTGGTCTTTATTGAATCGGCCGCTCTTTTGAGATCACCTTCCGGCTGTATGAGGGAAAATCTTGAAGGAGTGGCATTCCCCGCCTTCTTTGCTTCTTCCAGGAAATACTTTTCAAGCGACCTGGAATCGTAGCTGTTATCTGAGGCAATCGCCACCCTTTCACCGCCCGGCGTGGGGAAGATATCACGGAAGAGGGCCGCTGCCTGCTGCCGGTCGTCAGGCACGATGTTGAAAAACCATGGGATAAAAGCCTGCGCAAGGGTGGGATCACCTGACCAGGAGGACAGGAAGACCACCCTGGTTTTGGCAGATACCTGTTCGATCAGGTGGGCATTGCGGCCGTCCTGAGAGCCGAGGATGGCCCACACTTTTTCATCGAAGACCAGGTTTACTGCTTGTTTTGATCCTGTACCCCAGGGTCCCTCAAGGGATCTGACAACAAGCATGAAAGGACGGCCGTTAAGCCCACCTTCCCTGTTGGCTTTTCTGACAGCAAGTTCGGCCCCACGCACTGCTGCAACAGACCTATTGTCAGGGATGAGCAGCCCGATCTTCACCGGTTCAGGCTTGCCCGGGATTATGAAGGAAGAAATGAAAGCAACCGTGAAGGTTGCAACAGTAAGCAACAAAAAAACACGAACAACCTGCTTGAATAATTTCATCGAGGCAGTCAGCTTTAGATATTGACCCGGATGATGCTCAGGGCAGGCGGATCTCCCTTCCGACTGCAGCGGCAACTTTGCGCAGGTCTGCCATCATTGTTTCAAATTCATTGAGTGCCAGGGACTGATGTCCGTCGCACAATGCCTCTTCCGGCTTATAGTGCACTTCCATGATCAACCCGTCGGCGCCGGCTGCCACAGCGGCCTTTGCCATCACTGGCACCATCCACCTGAGCCCTGTCCCGTGGCTGGGATCGACGATTACAGGCAGGTTGGTCAGGTGCTTGAGCATGGGCACTGCGCTCAGGTCAAGCGTATTGCGAGTGGAGGGTTCAAATGTCCTGATCCCTCTCTCGCACAGTATCACATTTTCGTTACCCTGGTTGAGGATATATTCGGCGGCGAGGAGGAATTCCTCGATGGTGGCCATCATCCCGCGTTTGAGCAGAACAGGTTTTTTCTGGGTCCCCACCTCCTTGAGGAGCGGATAATTCTGCATGTTGCGTGATCCCACCTGGAGTATGTCGGCATATTCCCCGACAAGCGCCACCTGCCGGGTATCCATAACCTCAGTAACCACCGGCAGACCGGTTTCGAGACTGGCCTGCCTGAGCATCTTCAGCCCTTCCTCTCCCAATCCCTGGAATGTGTAAGGTGACGACCGGGGTTTGAAGGCGCCTCCCCTGAGCATCCTGGCTCCTCCTGACTTCACGGCATGGGCAGTCACGGATAATTGTTCGTGACTCTCGACGGCACAGGGACCTGCGATTATAATGACCTCCGCTCCGCCGATCTCCACACCTCCTGTTTTGACAACGGTGGTATCCGGCTTCGTTTTCCGGCTTACACGGATCGGATTCGAATAATCGTTGTCAGGTGAAATGTTGCAAGAACTGGTTTCCATCATCTTTTAACTTTAATATTCATAACCCGATTTTGGCTTTTTATAGATCTTGTCATCCATCTTAAGATCGGGAGCAGGAGTGAAAACAAACTTCCCGTTGCGGACCTCAGCCATAAAGATGGGTCTCACGTTGTTCCACGTTTTGTCGAAGGCCATTTTGCCTGTAACGCCCTCATAACCCTGGAATGTTTTAAGGTCGGTGAGAACGTCGCGTATAAGAGCCCTGTTAAGACCTGCTTTCTCAATTGAAGCGATGGTAATATTCATGCCATCGTACGCAAATGCTGCAAACACGTCGGGATCCTGGCTGAATCTCTTAACGTATGCGGCCTTAAATGCCATAAGCTTCGGATTATCCGAATCGGGATTGTACTGGCAGGTGGTCACTATTCCTTCAGCCAGCTTACCTGCGATCTTAAGGAATTCCGGGCTCACCATTCTGTCGGATCCATAGACCGGCTGATTCATCCCGAGCTCGCGGATCTGCTGCAGGATCAGGGCGGATTCCTTCGCATTTCCCCATATCATGATTGCGTCGGGATTAGTTTCCTTTATCCTTGCCAGCTGAACCCTGAAATTTGTTTCACGGTCACTGAACCGTTCCTCGATTACAAGAGGGAATCCGATACGGGTGGAAGAGCGGGTGAAATGCAGTATGCCTACCCTTCCATAGCGGTTATTGACCCTTATGACCGCAACCCTGGAGAATTTCTTTACCTTGAAAATATAATTGACCATCTGATAGCTGCACTGCCTGTCGTCGGGGATGACCCTTATGACCCAGGGTATACCGGTCTCTGTAAAAGTGGGATCAGGGTCGGCCGTGTTTATGTTGGGAATTTCAAGCTTCAGCGTAGCCCTTATCGCCACATGTGAATTATTGTCGTCAATTGTACCAAGCCATGCCCATACCTTTTCGTCATCCATCTTTACTACCTCATTGGCAGCGGCACCCCATAAACCTGCATCGTTATGAAGCATTAGCCGGTAGGGGATCCCGTGGTATCCGCCACGTTTGTTGGCTTCTTCCATGGCGAGCTGGCAACCCTGGAGCATCTGCTTTCCAAGGTCAGAAATGATCGAGCCTTCCAGCGGACCAAGGAATCCAAGCCTTACCTCCTTCAGTCCAGAAGGGGTCTTCAATTCACGGCCGGCCCCGTAGAACGGAGTAGGCTCGAGAAAATGGTATTTGTAGGCCTTCATGTACTTGTCGTATGCAACCAGTTCGTCAGGGATGTTCCCGTAGTTCTCTTTTTTCGCCTGGCCGTTCGCAGGAGTGAAGGAAAAAGAAGCAAGGAGAAGCAGTGCGGAGAAAGATATAATGTATTGTCTCATTGGAGTTGTTTTGGTTTTCGACATTTTATTTAAGTTACTGGTT
>DCFQ01000009.1:22022-23617 GCA_002319915.1 Bacteroidales bacterium UBA1800
GTTGCTGGTTGCTTGTTGCTTGTTGATGGTAACCATTAACCAGCAACCAGCATCCGGATCACTTAATCAGTTCTCCCCTGCTGACGCCATGCGCAGTAGCGACCCAAAGGTAATTATCCCTAGCATCGACACCGATGATAAAATTATGGGAAATGCACGGTGACATCGGGATCTCCTTTATTGAATTCCCGGTCCTGATTATAGCTTTTCCGGCTTCTCCAGTATCATTTTTTTTATAGGTGACCCAGGTCTCCCCGTTGAAAGTGCTTAACCCCTTGTCGCTGCAAACGTATACGACCGGTCCGACAGCCCTGAGGAAATTGATGAAATTCCTTGCGAGACCGCTGTCATGGTCAAAATAGCCTTTCCAGTTTTTGCCGTCATAGCGGCTCATACCAAAATATGTTGACACCCACAGGATACCATCAGACCAGGAGGTAGCCGTGGTGATATCATGGATCAGTCCGTCGTCGGGCTGAAGGTCGATCTCCATGAAGCCGTCGGGATCGGTATAATCCCTGAATTTTTTCGTCTTAAGGTCATATTCGATCACACCGCCTCCCCAGGCTGCAATGTATGCCTTCCCGTTACCGGTCGATACACCGTAGGTCCATGGTTCGTGCATCGGTGCATTCTGCTCGGTAAATATATCCCATTGCCTGGTATAGGTATCAAAACGCCCTGCCCCGCCTCCGGTTGCGACCCACAGGTCCTTGCCGTCGCAATAGACGCAATATACCAGGTCATTCGGCATGCCGCTGTTGAACTGATTGAATGTTTCAAACTTCCCGGCCGACCACCGGCTTAATCCTGAGAGTGTCCCTATCCAGACATCACCCGTCAGCTTGCTGTAATCAATCGAGACCACCCCGTTATGAGCAAGTCCGTCCTTCGTGGTATAGGTCCGCCATTTACCGTTCCGGTATACAGCCAGCCCGTCATGCGTACCGACCAGGACGCTGTCGCCGATGATACGCACTGTGTAAGCATGGTCGGAAGGCAGTCCGTCGGCAGTCGTGAAATTGCGCCAGTGACCAAAAACAGGCATGCCCTTGGCTTCCGGTATAGACGTGGTGACTGGTGAGCTTGTGGTTTTCCCGTCAGAGGCCGGTGTGCCGGATGATTCCCTGTCAGTCTTGGTGCCAGAGCTGTTCCTGCTGTGGAGGATAAACCCGCTTGTCAGCAGTCCGGCAAGAGTTGCTGTCGCAACTGTGATGCATGCGGATCTCAGGGTAAGTCGTTTTTTCATGGTTACTTGGACGATTAATTAGAAAGTGAAGCTCTGTAAATACGGCCGGATTCCTTGTTGTAAGCGGGATCCCGGAGTGACTTTAGGTACTCGATCAGGTCATTCAGCTGGGTTTTTGTCAGGTCATTCAAAGCCCCGTGCTGTTCAGTCTGACCGTAGACGGTCCAGATCTCCTCCAGCGTGGAGGCGCGCCCGTCGTGCAGGTATGGAGGTGAAAAGATTACATTGTTAAGATGTGGCGTGTCGAAGAGTATGCTGTCATCGGTGGCTGCCAGGGTGCCTACATCGGCCGATTTCCGGTTCGTATAATAGGGAGCGGGATGGCAGGGGACACAGCGGTTGACAA
>DCFQ01000074.1 GCA_002319915.1 Bacteroidales bacterium UBA1800
GCACCCGGTTCACTCGGAGCTTCATCGTTCCCGTCAAGGGTTCTCCCCGGTATGCGTATGGCAGGCCGTACAGGCGGCCAGAAAGTCATGTCGATGAGCATGAGAGTCGTCAGGCTAATGGCAGAGAGTAATTTGATATTGGTAAAAGGATCAGTTCCAGGTCCGAAAGGTGGTTACGTAATAATAACAAAGTAATGGAATTAGCAATTCTTAATATTGAAGGTAAGGAGACCGGAAGAAAAGTGAGTCTTAACGACTCCATTTTCGGTATAGCGCCCAATGATCATGCTATTTATCTGGACACAAAGCAGTTCCTCGCAAATCAGCGCCAGGGTACGCATAAGGCAAAACACCGCGGCGAAATCGCGGGAAGCACCAGGAAGATAAAAAGACAGAAGGGCACGGGCACGGCAAGGGCAGGCAGCATAAAGAATCCGCTCTTCAGAGGGGGTGGCCGCATCTTCGGTCCGCAGCCAAGGTTCTATGGTTTCAAGCTTAACAAAAAAGTCAAGCAGCTTGCCAGGAAATCTGCACTCTCCTACAAGGCATCTTCCAACAATATTATTGTTCTGGAAGACTTCAACCTTGAAGTTCCGAAAACGAAGGAAATGGTGAAAGTAGGCAACAATCTTAACATTGCGAATAAAAAATCCCTTTTTGTTTTAGCGGAACAAAATAAAAATATATATTTGTCATCCCGAAATGTACAAGGGGTTGAGGTTATAACAGCCGGAGAAATAAGCACTTACAAGATTATGAAGGCGTCGACTCTGGTACTTTTAGAGAGTGCAATTGACGTTTTGCAGGCAACTTTTGAAAACTAGAAAATTTTGAGAGATGAGCATATTACTTAAACCCATCGTGACCGAAAAGATGACGCTCCAGGGCGATAAATTCAATCGCTACGGGTTTGTTGTTGAGAAGAACGCTAACAAATTGCAGATAAAGAAGGCTGTTGAGGATCTGTATGGGGTGACTGTTGATTCCGTCAACACCATGAGGTACGGAGGGAAGGTAAAGACCAGGAATACGAAATCGGGTCTGCTGGTCGGCAAAACCAATGCAGTGAAAAAAGCAATTGTCACTCTTGCAGAAGGAAACAAAATTGACTTCTATAGCAATATATAAGAACCTTTATGGCAGTTAAGAAACTAAAACCTGTAACACCAGGTCAGAGAAACAAGATTATCAGTGCTTTTGAGACCATCACGAGCACGGTGCCGGAGAAATCCCTCCTCCGTCCGCTGAGAAAATCCGGAGGAAGGAACGCTAACGGCCACAGGACTATGAGGTACATCGGCGGCGGCCATAAGAAGATGTACAGGGTCATCGATTTCATGAGGAATAAAGATGGCATGCAGGCAACAGTGAAGGCAATCGAGTACGATCCCAACAGATCATGCAGGATTGCCCTTGTTGTTTATGAGGATGGGGAGAAGAGGTATATACTTGCTCCGGCTGGTCTGCAGCCCGGGCAAAAGATCGTGTCGGGGAAAGAAGTTGCCCCGGAAGTTGGAAACACGATGTTTCTCAGTGATATTCCCCTTGGAACCGTTGTTCACAACATCGAACTAAAGCCGGGAAAAGGGGGCGCATTAGCCCGCAGTGCAGGTACTTACGCGCAGCTGTCAGCCCGCGATGGGAAATATGCAACTATCAAGCTGCCTTCAGGTGAAACCAGGATGGTGCTTACCACATGCCGCGCAACGATAGGGACCGTTTCCAATCCTGACCATAACCTCGAAAAATCGGGGAAGGCCGGCCGTTCAAGATGGCAGGGCCGCAGACCCAGGGTGAGGGGTGTTGCAATGAACCCGGTAGATCATCCCATGGGCGGTGGTGAAGGGAAGGCATCTGGAGGGCATCCGAGATCGCGCAGGGGAGTTCCTGCAAAAGGATACAAGACCCGTGACAAGAAGAAATACTCGGCAAAACTTATTGTTGAAAGAAGGAAAAAATAGTGATATAATATGAGTAGATCTATTAAGAAAGGCCCGTTCATTGACTTCAAACTTGAGAAGAGAGTACTTGATATGAACGAGGGACAAAAGAAGACGGTGCTCAAGACCTGGTCGAGGAGATCTGTCATTTCACCTGATTTTGTCGGACATACCATAGCAGTTCACAACGGGAATAAGTTCATCCCTGTTTACATTACGGAAAATATGGTAGGACATAAGCTTGGCGAATTTGCCCCTACCCGTACATTCAGGGGTCATTCCGGGAATAAATAGGTAATGTAAACCTGAAAAACATTTAGAAATGGGTGCAAGAAAAAGAAATTCAGCAGAAAACAGGAAGGAAGCAGCTAAAACCAGGTATCAGGCTGTTCTCCGGAATACACCGACCTCACCGAGGAAGATGAGGCTTTTGACCGATCTGATCAACGGGAAGGACGTGAACAAGGCTCTGGATATCCTTAAGTTCAGCAAGCAGGAAGCATCGCGCAGGCTCGAGAAGCTTCTGCTTTCCGCAATTTCCAACTGGCAGGCAAAGAACGAGGGTGCCAGGGTTGAGGAGAGCCACCTTTTCGTAAAGGAAGTACATGTCGACGGAGGGCGTTCCCTGAAAAGACTTCAGACTGCTCCCCAGGGAAGGGCTTACAGGATCAGGAAAAGATCGAACCATGTTACTTTGATCCTCGGCAGCAAGAATAATGAAGTAGTTGAAAATACCACAAAATAAGATCAATGGGACAAAAAGTAAATCCGATAGGCAACAGGTTAGGTATCATCAAAGGATGGGATTCAAACTGGTACGGAGGAAAGGATTTTTCCGGCAAGCTGGTTGAAGACACAAAGATCAGGGAATATCTCAACGCCAGGCTTGCAAAGGCCAGCATCTCGAAAATCGTGATCGAGAGGACCCTGAAGCTCATTACCGTAACCGTTAACACTGCCCGTCCGGGTATCATAATCGGTAAAGGTGGTCAGGAAGTAGACAAGCTTAAGGAAGAGCTCAAGAAGATAACAAAGAAGGAAGTTCAGATCAACATATTCGAGGTAAAGCGTCCTGAGCTGGATGCAAATATCGTCGGCAACAACATTGCCCGTCAGCTTGAAGGCAAGATCTCATACAGGAGGGCGATCAAGATGTCGATTGCCTCAACAATGAGGATGGGAGCGGAGGGGATCAAGGTCCTCATCTCGGGAAGGCTCGGAGGAGCTGAAATGGCCAGGAGCGAGACCTACAAGGAAGGCAGGATCCCGCTTCACACTTTGAGGGCAGATATCGACTACGCGCTGGCTGAAGCCCACACAAAGGTGGGACTTATCGGGATAAAGGTATGGATCTGCAACGGGGAGGTTTACGGAAAGCGTGATCTGAGTCCAAATATCGGTGCAAGGAATGCCAAGAACAAGAGCCTTAAAAGGAAACCGAAGAAATAAGCTAAAGATTTAAAAAACTATATAACATATTGAGCTATGTTACAACCGAAAAGGACCAAATTCAGGAGAGCCCAGAAGGGAAGAATGAAAGGAAATGCACAGAGAGGCAACGAGCTGGCATTCGGGTCATTTGGTATCAAGGCGCTTGAACAATGCTGGATCACAGGAAGGCAGATCGAAGCTGCCCGCCAGGCTGTCACCCGTCACATGAAACGTGAGGGTCAGCTTTGGATCAGGGTGTTTCCGGATAAGCCGATAACCAAGAAGCCTGCCGAGGTTCGAATGGGTAAAGGTAAAGGTGCACCTGAAGGATTTGTCGTACCGGTAACCCCCGGGAGAATAATTCTCGAGGCCGAGGGAGTTCCGTTTGACGTTGCAAAGGAAGCGCTCAGGCTTGGAGCACAGAAACTTCCGATAACCACGAAGTTTATTGTAAGACGCGATTACGTACAGGAATAATACAGGAACAGAGATGAAAACTTCAGAAATAAAGGAATTAAGTACCCCCGATCTGGTTGAGCGCATTGACACCGAAAAAACAATGCTTGTCCGGATGAGGCTTAACCATGCAATAACGCCCCTTGATAATCCGCAGAAGATCAAACTGGCGAAGAAGACTATTGCACGTCTTATGACGGAATTGCGTTACAGGGAGTTAAATAAGAAATAAATACCGGTTACCAGCAATGGAAAGAAATATCAGAAAAGAACGTATTGGTGTTGTGGTCAGCAACAAAATGGATAAATCAATCGTGGTGGCCATCAAGGGAAAAGTAAAGCACCCGATCTATGGCAAATTTATCAACCGGACCTCGAAACTGATGGCACACGATGAAGAGAACAAGTGCAATATCGGTGATACCGTACTCATCTCGGAGACCAGGCCTCTGAGCAAGAAAAAGACCTGGAGATTGGTTGAAATAATTGAAAGAGCTAAGTAGTCATGATACAGCAGGAAAGCAGATTGACAGTGGCCGATAACTCAGGCGCCAAGGTGGTGCTTTGCATCAGGGTGCTCGGAGGAAGCAAAAAGAGATATGCAACAGTCGGCGATAAAATAGTTGTGAGCGTTAAAAGCGCCCTTCCTTCAGGCGAGGCCAAGAAAGGAACCGTCAGCAAAGCGGTAGTTGTCAGGACCACAAAGGAGATCCGCCGTCCCGACGGGTCATACATCAGGTTCGATGACAATGCCGTCGTCCTGCTGAATAACCTGAACGAGGTCAGGGGAACGCGTATTTTCGGCCCGGTGGCAAGGGAGCTGCGCGACAAGTACATGAAGATTGTTTCTCTTGCGCCCGAGGTGCTTTAATACTTAAATTAACAACAATGCAGAAGAAAATACATATCAGGAAAGGAGACACGGTCATAGTCATTTCCGGTGAATCCAAAGGGCAGAAAGGACGTGTTCTTGAAGTCAGGAGGGAAAAGGAAAAAGCCCTGGTGGAGGGTGTGAACATGGTATCGAAGCATACCAAGCCGAATGCCAAATCGCCGCAGGGTGGTATTATCAAGAAGGAGGCTCCTATTCATCTGTCAAATCTGATGCTTGTCGACCCGACATCCGGGAAACCTACCCGCGTCGGCAGAAGGCTTAATGATAAAAATAAACTAGTTCGTTATTCAAAAAAATCAGGAGAGGAGATTAAGTAATGTATACGCCTGCTTTAAAGACAAAATACACGAATGATATCGTACCTGCACT
>DCFQ01000098.1:0-26051 GCA_002319915.1 Bacteroidales bacterium UBA1800
GCGATCCCCTTGCCAGAAATCTTATCGCTTGTATCGATTGTGCCGGCCACTACCCTTGGGCTCCTGTTAGCTATTATCATGTCGGTGCACGGGGGTGTTTTCCCAAAATGAGAGCAGGGCTCCAGGTTAACATAAAGAACCGATTTTTCCAGGAGATGCCTCTCCCTGACCGATTCGACTGCAACCACTTCGGCATGAGGACCGCCGGCTTTGACATGATACCCTTCTCCAATTATCCTGCCGTCATGCACGATCACCGAGCCGACCAGGGGATTGGGGTAAGTCAGTCCTTCTGCCTTTGAGGCAAGCTCCAGGCACCTCATCATGAATTTCCTGTCATCACCTTCCTGCATTCCCTCTAAAGTGCTAAATTTGACTTATGGCCGTTAAATTACAAACTATCGCGGATATCAGAAAGTATCTTTCCTCAGAACTCGCCGGTCTCTATCCTGAAGGTGAAATATGGGCCTTCACCGCCATCATCACCGCTTCCGTCCTGAAATTGAGCAGGCTTACGCTGCACGGGGCGGAAAATAAGTTCGTCGAACCGAAAGATGCTTTAAGAATTGTCGGGATTTGCGAGGAGCTGAAGTCGGAGAAGCCTATCCAGTACATACTGGGGGAAACCGTATTCCTTGACTGTGTGATAAGGGTCAGGCCCGGTGTCCTGATCCCGCGGCCCGAAACCGAGGAACTTGCAGACCTGATAATCAGGGAGAATCCCGGATTCACCGGGGAGCTCCTGGATATCGGAACAGGCTCGGGGTGCATAGCTGTCGCAGTCGCGGTCAAGCTCCCCTCTGCGACCGTGTCTGCCACTGACGTATCTGACCTGGCACTCGGGACAGCAAGTGAAAATGCTGCACTTAACAATGTAAAGATCAATTTCATCAAGGCTGACATCCTGAAAGGTGAGCCAGGCCTGCCCCGGGAAACGGATATCCTGGTGAGCAATCCCCCGTACGTGAGGAATTCAGAGAAAGAACAGATGCGCAGGAACGTGCTCAACTACGAACCTCACGAAGCCCTTTTTGTGCCCGACAGCGACCCGCTCCTCTTCTACCGCGCCATCCTGGCAAAAGCTATCAGCATCCTCAGGGACGGAGGCCGGATCTATTTTGAGATCAATGAGGCACTGGGAAGCGGGGTCCGCGAACTCACGGCTTCATTTGGATTCAGTAACATACTTGTCCGGAAGGATATTAACGGGAAGGACAGGATAGTAAAGGCAACCTGGAATGGGTGATCCCGACCTTTTCAAAAGCGCCCTCAGGAGGGCAATGGCAATCTGCGCGGGAAGCGAGCATTCGGGCGGGGAAATCGCCGGTAAGCTTTCATCCTGGGGAGTGAGTGCAGAGGATGCCGGTGAGATAATACGGGTACTTGCCAAAGAGAATTTCGTAAATGACAAAAGATACGCCGCAGCCTATATCTCCGATAAGCTCAGGTACAACAAGTGGGGTAAGGTCAAAATAGCGGCGCAGCTGAAGATTAAAGGTATCCCTGATGACATTATCAGGGAATCTTTAAATGCAGTAGATGATTCACAATACCTTAACATGATCAAGGAGGTGCTGGCTTCCCACAGGAAGAGCCTGAAGGCAAAAAACCAGTACGACCTCAAGGGGAAAATGATGCGCTTCGGATTGTCGAGAGGGTATGAGAGCCACCTGCTTTATGATCTGTTAAATGATCTGGATTGAATCATAACCGCAAAGATCGCTAAGGTTAAGCAAAGATCGCAAAGAAAATACCCTGATAAATTTACTTTGCGTACTTTAACAAGTCTCTGCACGCTTTGCGGTTAAAATAAATGCTTCGACGTAGCTACAATTGAAGTACCTGGGTGAATATGTTTATTATGAAAGGCCAGAAAGCAATCAGGAACACCAATCCCGACACTGAGGCATCATAAACCACGATCTGTTTCCGTATCCCGGGATTCCTGATCCAGATAGCTGACAAGACGACTCTCATGACAAGCTGAAGAGCAAAAAAGAGAAATATCCTCAGTCCGTAGATATTCCAGGTAAGGGCCTCGCCGACCTTTCCCCTGACAATCAGGGAAAAGCTGTGCGACAGGCCGCATGAAATGCATGGCTGGCCGGTAAGCTTCTCATGAATGCAGACAACCGGATAATTGTCCCTGACAGGAGAAAAAATGCCGGAGTAGGCGAAAATCAGCACTATTACTCCGGCGAGGATTATATTAATTAAAAGGTACGGTTCCCCGGTAATCAGGCCTCTTATCCCAGTGTGATTATTTTTTCGCAGGAATAGTGTCATCGGGCTTCGCATTGCCTTTTTCGAGCTTCTCAAGCTCCTGTTCCCTGCTGGTCTTTGCCGGGCTGGTAGTAATCTCGACCTTGTTGCCGTTGCTCTCGACCTTGATGTTAACGGTCTCATCCTGAAGGTTCTTGATCACGTTTTCCTGCAAATCGTTGATTACATTCTCGATGTTCGAAGGCAGCTTGTGCTCCGCTTTCCTTGCTATCCTTCCGGCAACGAATACCTGTGAGAAGGAAATAAATGAGGCTATCACCGCGATGATGAGTGCGGCAAGGAGTACCCCCCTCGGGGAATCATTCCTGGCTGCCTGCGACAGCCCCACTGCTGCCAGCACGATTGCTATTATCCCGGGGATGATGGCAATCAGTCCCACGCATGGTATGACTGCCAGGACAAATGTTATTATTGCAGTGATCAGCGCTGCTATTCCAAGGTTTTGTCCGACCGGCTGGCCCTGGGTCTGTCCGGCCTGACCCTGAACCTGCTGAGAACCTTGTCCTGTGTTGGTTGAGAAATCTTCCATCATTCAATCATTTTTATTGTTTTTCATTCCGTTTCAAAATATCCAGCAAATCCTGTTCTAAAGACGCCACAGGATTTTCAATGATGCGTCCGCTTTCAACTTTATTTCTGAAGATTATGAAAGTGGGCACGCGCTGGATGCCGAGAGTGTCAAATTCACCAACGGGAGAAAGTTTCGCATTGTCAACACCGATGAACGTCAGCTCCTGCATCGGGAATTCCGCGAGCGTGAGGATCTTCATGAACCTTGGGACTTCCCTCCGGCTGTCGGGGCACCATGTCCCCATTACAACCTTTACAGAGATCCCCGACTTGTCAAGCTCAGTCAGGACCGACATTGCGACCGGATTGGGCTGGTATTCATCGAATCCCTTCAGGTACCACTCCGAATAGGGTTCCCGGGAAAGCCTGCCAAAATCAAAAAATCCCAGCAGCCAGGTCTCCTGGAGTGAGAAATCCGTACCTGTTTTATGGGCCATTAATTCAGATGAGGGAGGAGCTTCAACAAGGACTTTTTTTGACCTGCAGCCGACAATGGCGAGGATCAAAAGGGTGCTGAAGAGTATAGCTTTTTTCATCTTATAACATGCTAAGAACCGGTATAATACATGATTATTAAAGATAGTGATTTTTTATTCAAATGAATGAAGAAGGATCTCCAGGATCTGCCTGGCAGCTTTTGCAACTGATGTTCCTGGGCCAAAGATTGCCGCGACGCCTGCATTGTAAAGGAAGTCATAATCCTGCGGAGGTATCACGCCGCCTGCGATCACCAGGATATCCTCCCTGCCAAGCTTCCTGAGTTCCTCGATCACCTCGGGAATAAGGGTCTTGTGACCAGCTGCCAGGCTCGAGACACCGAGGACATGAACATCGTTCTCGACTGCCTGCCTTGCTGCCTCGGACGGCGTCTGGAAGAGGGGTCCGATGTCCACGTCGAATCCGATATCCGCATAACCTGTGGAGACTACTTTAGCTCCCCTGTCGTGGCCATCCTGGCCCATTTTGGCAATCATTATCCTGGGCTGCCTGCCCTCTTTTTCAGCAAACTTTGCGACAAGCGCCCTTGCTTCATCATATTCGCTGTCGGACTTATACTCCGAAGAGTATACCCCTGATATTGTGTGTACCACTGCTTTATACCTCCCGGCTATTTTTTCGCATGCATTGGAAATTTCACCCAGGGAGGCCCTTTTTGCCGCAGCATCAACTGCAAGGGCGAGAAGGTTGCCTTCCCCGGATTCGACACATTTTGTCAGTTCATTGAGAGATGCCTGGCACTCTGCTTCATTGCGACCGGCCCTGAGCATGGCCAGCCGCCTGATCTGGGCTTCCCTTACGGCTGAATTGTCAACCTCGAGGGTCTCGATCGGCTCTTCTCTTTCAAGCCTGTACCTGTTGGTACCTACGATCGTCTGCAACCCCGAGTCGATCCTGGCCTGGGCCCTTGCAGCAGCCTCCTCGATCCGCATCTTGGGGATGCCCGAGCCGATGGCCTTTGCCATTCCGCCAAGGCTTTCAATCTCTTTGATGTGCTTCCAGGCGCTGCGGGCAAGCTCATTTGTTAGGCTTTCAACATAGTATGACCCGCCCCAGGGATCGATTGCCCGGCAGATGTTTGTCTCTTCCTGGATATAGATCTGGGTATTGCGGGCGATCCTGGCTGAAAAGTCGGTCGGCAATGCCAGCGCCTCGTCGAGAGCGTTGGTATGCAGGCTCTGCGTGTGGCCGAAAGCGGCTGCCATCGCCTCAATGCAGGTCCTGCCGACATTATTGAAAGGATCCTGTTCCGTGAGGCTCCAGCCCGAAGTCTGGCAATGAGTTCTAAGGGCCAGCGATCTTGGATCCTTCGGATCGAATTGCTTTACGATCTTAGCCCAGAGCATTCTTGCGGCTCTCATCTTGGCAATCTCCATGAAATGGTTCATGCCGACTGCCCAGAAGAACGAGAGCCTCGGGGCAAAATCGTCAACCCTGAGGCCGGACTTTATCCCGGTCCGCAGGTACTCAAGCCCGTCGGCAAGGGTATAGGCAAGCTCGATATCACAGGTGGCGCCGGCTTCCTGCATATGATAGCCCGATATGCTTATAGAATTGAATTTCGGCATGTTTGCAGCGGTGTACCTGAAAATATCGGCGATGATCCTCATCGAGAATTCAGGCGGATAGATATACGTATTCCTCACCATGAATTCCTTGAGGATATCGTTCTGAATGGTCCCTGTGAGCTCCCCAAGCTTTGCCCCCTGCTCAAGCGCGGTAACGATATAGAAAGCCATTATGGGAAGTACCGCCCCGTTCATTGTCATCGAGACCGACATCTTGTCGAGAGGGATGCTGTCGAAGAGGATTTTCATGTCAAGGACCGAGTCGATGGCTACACCGGCTTTCCCGACATCACCTGTTACACGCTCATGGTCACTGTCATATCCCCTGTGAGTGGGCAGGTCGAATGCGACCGACAGCCCCTTCTGCCCTGCAGCAAGATTCCGCCTGTAAAAGGCATTGGATTCCTCAGCCGTTGAAAATCCGGCGTACTGCCTGATGGTCCAGGGACGGATCGTGTACATAGAAGCGTACGGACCTCTCAGGAAAGGAGGCAGCCCGGCTGCATAATCCAGGTGTTCCAGGCCGTTCAGGTCCTCAGCGGAGTACCTTCTCTTTACAGCAATCCTTTCGGGGGTCATCCAGACTCCTGTCCCTTTACCTTCCCCCTCCTCACTGTTTCTTCCTTTGTCCGCCCGGTAGTTCAGCAGATCGTCACTTTTGAATTCTGGCTTCATATATCGTTGAAGAACTGATCAGTTAATTAATTCCAAGGATCCGGTTATAATAATTAAGCGTTTCGCACAGATCCGACCTGATACTGATGAAATTCGTTATCCCCGCCGCCTGCAGCTCACCTGCTGATTCGGGGTTTCCTGCTATCACGACAACGGCATGTCCGCCCAGGCTCCGGAATATGCCGGGCGCAACCTGCGCATACTCTTCATCCGAGCTGCAGATCACCACAATTCCGGCTCCCGATTCCATCGCTGCCTTAGTACCATCTTCAGGTGTCCTGAAAACCTCATTGTCAATTATGCGGTACCCGGCACAACCGAAGAATCCGGCTGTGAACTGGGCCCTTGCCTTTGCAAAGACAGGATTGCCAATCGTAAGAAGGAATACTTCAGGCCGGACCCGGGCTTTTTCAACGGCGATCCGTATTTTTTCGATCTCCTCAGCCGCCCTGGATGATTTTACCGGTCTCACCGGAAGATCAACAATTTCCCCGGGGCCGCCCTTGCTGAAAAGAGGAACAGCGTCAGGTGTGATTCTTTCGTCCGGGTCGGGATACTTGCTGGTCCCGACCAGCACCTCTTTCCGGCGTGAGATATCCGACCTCCGCCTTGCCGATATTGAGAGGATCTTCTCCTGGATAACTCCCGATTTAAGACACGAAAGGAACCCTCCGGCCTTCTCCGTTTCAATGAAAAGCTGCCAGGTTTTTTCGGCCATGAGGCTGGTCAGGTTTTCAATATAATATGAACCTGCCGATGGATCAGCAACCTTATCAAAGAAGGCTTCCTCCTTCAGGATAAGCTGCTGGTTCCTAGCAATCCTCCCCGGGAATTCTCCCCCGGACGAAAATGCGTTGTCAAACGGCAGGATCGTTAGGGAATCTGTGCCGCCGATCACGGCTGACATCGCTTCCCCCTGGGTCCTGAGCATATTCACATATGGATCATACACTGTGCTGTTCCAGGCAGTAGTGACTGAATGTATCCTCATCGGAGGCATGCTGCTTTCCCCCGGCATGAACCTTTCAAGAATAAGAGACCAGAGGATGCGTGCCGCCCTCAGTTTTGCTATCTCGATGAAATAATCCGGTCCTGTCCCGAAACAGAAGCTTATCTTGCCAGCGGCTTCACTGGCCGACAACCCTCTCCGGATAAGCTGGTCGAGATATTCGACACCCATCGACAGGCTGAAGGCGAGCTCGGTTACTGAGTCAGAGCCGGCATCTTTGTAATTCCTGCCGCTCACCCGGATATTCCTGAGACCCGGAAAGGGCAGCGTATCTTTTGTCAGCAAAGCAAGGTAATCGAAGCCTTTATCCTCCGGTATGCACAAAGTGCCGTTGGTCATAAGCCGGCCGAGCGGATCGGCTTCAATGCATCCCCTGAGATCAGGGAGAGAGCTGCCGAAGATATCCCTGAGACATGCCACTATCTCCCTGGCCATGCCCTCTGACAGAAAATTCATCTCAAGCGATCGCGGGTCGATACCTTCAAGTAGCTTCCGCATATTATCCTCATTGACAGATGACGGATCGCCGATAATGAATCCTGCCGAATCGATGCCCTTTTTCATGAGGGAGAGAGCCTCCCTGTTCGCCACGGTCCAGTCAGATACATTTATATCCTGACGAATGAACCACCGGTTATTATCCTTCATGGCTGATCCATCCGGCATCAAGATGCCTTCGAGATCCTCCTTCCTGTAGAATGGCATTACATCGAACCCTTCTTTGGTTTTCCAGACCAGCTTCCTTACAAAATCAGCGCCCTTCAGGTCGCTGCTGATCTTATCGGTCCACTCTTTTGCGGAAACCGGCGGAAATTCTTCAAACAGTCTTTTATCCTTCACAAATATATATTTGCCTTAAGTTTCCAGTCAATTATCCTTTTCCCGGGTGCTCTCCCTCAGTGCAACTCCGTGTCTCCCCTGGCTACCGCCTGCCTGCCGGTAGGCAGGGCAGGCAGGTCCGTGCCCTCTGTGAAACAAAAAAAATAAATGAGAGCTCTTCAATTCTACTTCCCTGCAAACTCCATCAGGAATGCCTTGATAAATGCATTAAGGTCCCCGTCGAGGACTGCATTCACATTGCCGCTCTCGTAGTTTGTCCTGTGATCCTTGACCAGCTTGTATGGATGAAGGGTATACGACCGTATCTGAGAGCCCCATTCTATCTTCTTTTTTTCTCCCTCAATCTTCGCCTGCTCTTCCCTGAGCTTCTTCAGTTCAAGGTCGTAAAGCTGGGATCTCAATATCCTCATGGCATTCTCCTTGTTGTTGAGCTGGGAGCGGGTCTCCTGGTTCTCGATCACTATCCCGGTGGGATGGTGCCTCAGCCTGACGGCGGTTTCGACCTTGTTCACGTTCTGTCCGCCGGCCCCGCTTGAACGGTAAGTCTCCCAGGTTATATCCGCAGGATTTATCGCGATTTCAATGTTATTGTCGACCAGCGGAGTTATGAAGACCGAAGCGAAGGTAGTCTGCCTCTTCCCCTGTGCATTGAACGGGGAGATCCTGACCAGCCTGTGAACGCCATTCTCGCTTTTAAGGTACCCGTAGGCCCTTTCACCATCCACCTCAATGGTCACTGATTTGACCCCCACTTCATCCCCGGGCAGAAAATCAAGCTCCTTTACCCGGTAATTGTTCCTTTCGGCCCATCTCAGGTACATCCTCAGGAGCATTGAGGCCCAGTCGTTGCTTTCGGTCCCGCCTGCCCCTGAATTGATCTTCAGTATCGCACCCAGCTGGTCTTCTTCCTTCTGAAGCATATTCCTGACCTCGAGGTCAGAAACAAGTCCCAGCGCGGTTTCATACTGCCTGTCAACGTCCTCCTCGGTGGCCTCCCCCTCCTTGTAAAAGTCGAATAAGACCACCAGGTCCTCAACACCAGTACTCACCTCGTTAAAACCGCTTATCCAGCTTTTGATCTGGGAGATCTGCCTGAGGAGCTCTTCAGCCGACTTTGGGTCATTCCAGAATTCCGGCTTCTGAGTCTCAGCCTCCTTTTCCTCTACCTGTCTCTGTCGCTCATCGATGTCAAAGATACCTCCTCAGCGCATCACGTCGCTCTGTCAATTCCTTTACCTGTTCAATAGTTATCATCTTTCGGATTTTGGGCAAATTTAGTTTTTTTAAGGGATGTAGCAAAAGAGATAATTGTTCCTAAATTTGAATCAGTCTTGACAAAATCCGTACCTGAATGAGAATTTTTATTCCCAATCACCAGCCAGAACGAAGCAGGTTCATTAACCCGCAAATGGTCATTTTGTGCACTCTGTTCACCTGTCTTTTACTGCTGCCATCATGCATCAGGGACCAGGCCGGACCGGCAGACTGGCTGATCGATCCGTCAGGTTACAAGGCGGCTGTCAGGCAGGAGGACGACAGGATAGTCCTTTGGAACGGTCTTGTTTCGAGGACAATAATGCTAAAGCCGGGCGGCGCCACGATCTCATTCAGAAACCTGGCGACAGGGAATGAACTTTTAAGGGCCGTCAAGCCGGAGGCAGTCATAACGGTAAACGGGAAAGAGCTGAAGGTCGGGGGATTATCGGGCCAGCCCGTCATGAACTACCTTTCGGAGGAGTGGCTGGCATCCATGAAGGCGGACCCTGCTTCTGCATTTACCCTGAAGGGTTTCAAAACCGGGGATACCGAGGAGAGGTTCGGCTGGAAGAAAAGGCTCGATTGGATGCCGAAAGACCTGCCGTGGCCTCCGTCGGGGAAAAAAGCCGATTTATCCTGGACGTGCGACAGCGGGGAGTACCGGGGTCTCGAAGTAATTGTCCATTATGAGATCTACGACGGGATACCGCTGATCTGCAAATGGATAACCATCCGGAACGGCTCCCCGGATAAAATTACTGTCGATACCTATTCCTCCGAGATCCTGGCATTCACGGAAGCGGAAAGCACAGTAGGCGACAAAAAGAACTGGATACTGCCTGATGTGTATGTGGAAACCGATTATGCCTTCGGAGGAAGCATGTCGTCGGAATCGTGCTATGAGAAATCGGTCTGGTGGGGACCCGATCCCGAATACAAAACCGTGGTCAATTACAACAGGATCCAGCCTACACTGCTGAGTTGCCGTCCGGTGATCGGACCTGCCGAAGAGATAATGACCGGCGGAACGTTCTCGGGGTTCAGGACCTGGATCCTCGTTCTCGACAGCTCCGACAGGGAAAGGAGGGGACTGGCCCAGAGGAAGATGTACCGGGCCATCACTCCATGGGTGACAGAGAATCCCGTTTTCATGCACCTGCGCCATTCCGACACGGCAACGGTCAGGAATGCGGTTGACCAATGTGCGGCCACAGGATTCGAGAAGATCATTCTTTCGTTTGGCAGCGGCTTCGATATTGAAGATACCTCCATTCAAAACCTCGAAAAGTACAGGAAGCTAACAGAATATGCACACTCCAAAGGCATTGCCCTTGGCGGTTACAGCCTGCTAGCAAGCAGGAAGGTGGGCGGTGGCAATGATGTGGTGATGCCGGAAGGAAGAGAGCCTGTATTCGGAAATTCACCGTGCCTGGGAAGCACCTGGGGAGTGGAATACTTTAAAAAGCTCTACAGGTTCATAGAATACACCGGCTTTGACAATTTCGAGCATGATGGTTCTTATCCCGGAGATGTTTGTGCTTCGGTTTCTCATCCAGGTCATAAAAGCCTGGATGATTCCCAGGCAAAGCAGTTTGAAATCATCACGGGATTCTACAGGTGGTGCAGGGGCAAAGGCGTATACCTCACAGTGCCCGACTGGTATTTCCTCAACGGCAGCAGCAAGACCGGAATGGGATACCGGGAGTCGAACTGGTCACTGCCCCGTAAACAGCAGGAGATTATCGAGAGGCAGAATGTCTATGACGGGACATGGGAAAAAACACCTTCCATGGGATGGATGCACGTACCCCTCGTTGAATATCAGGGAGGCGGTGCGGAGGCAACCATCGAGCCTCTCAGGGACCATCTCCCACATTACGGGCAGAGGCTTGCCGATCTTTTCGGAGCAGGCGTCCAGGCTGCATGGAGAGGGAACAGGCTCTATGATGCCCCTGAGACCATGGAACTTGTTAAAAAATGGGTCTCTTTCTACAAAAAGCACAGGGCCATCCTCGACGCGGATATAATCCATGTCAGGAGGCCTGACGGCAACGGTCCGGATGCAATCCTTCATGCCGATCCTGCCGGTCCCGAGAAGGGCTTGCTGATGGTTTATAACCCAACCGCCTCACCTGTCAGGGAGGATCTCAGGCTGAATATCTACTATACGGGGCTTTCAGGCAGCGCAATTATCAGCGAGAATGACGGTCCGGGCCGGAAGTTCCGGATCGACGGGAACCATAATGTGGTCATACCGGTTAGTGTAGAAGCAAACAGCGAGTCCTGGTATATCATAAAATGATGCTCCCTCGTTGATTCTGCGGAGTGTGCCGAATCAATTATTAACAATTTGTTCAAAACGAAGTTGATAAGCTGTTCATATGCACTGAACACGGGCAGGCAGCAGATTGTTAATAATATCTGACAAGCAAAGGGGTTAATTACTTAATTTGCGGGATCACTTATGAAAGAGACCGGAAATGCTGAAATCATTTCTTTACCATAACCTGATCGAAGCAGGTTGTGATGAAGCAGGGAGGGGGTGCCTCGCCGGACCTGTCGTGGCTGCTGCTGTGATCCTTCCCAAGAACTACAGGCATCCGGTCCTCAACGATTCAAAGAAGCTTACCCCGCGTCAGAGGGATGAGCTGAAGGAGGAGATCATCGAGAGGGCGATTGCATGGAAAGTTGCCTTCGTCGATAACTGCGAAATAGACGACATGAACATATTGAGAGCTACGATCAAAGCGATGCACACGGCCATCGGGGGACTGTCGAAAGAGCCGCAGTTCATTCTTGTCGACGGCAACAGGTTCTTCCCGTACAAGGATATCAGGCATCAGACTATCATAAAGGGTGACGGGCTTTTCTTCCCCATCGCCGCTGCTTCAGTGCTTGCCAAGACATTCCGTGATGAGTACATGAAAAAAATACATCCCGAGTATCCGGAATACGGCTGGGACAAGAATAAGGGCTACGGAACGCTATTCCACCGTGAAGCAATATTAAGGAACGGTATAACCCCGTATCACAGGCGCTCTTTCACACTTTTTAACACTCAGCTTGAGTTCCGTTTCTAAGCAGCCTTTCAAATAAAAACTATATTTGGCAACTATTAATATTTATTAGAAAATCTTAAACAAAAACAACATGAAAAGAGTATTTGCTTTTTTTGTCATCATTGCCCTGACCTTCGGGTTGAAGGCAAAAGCTGACGAAGGAATGTGGCTTCTCCCGCTGATTGAGAAGCTCAATATCGGGAAGATGACAGAACTTGGACTGAAGCTGTCAGCCGATGATATCTACAGTCTTAACAAGGCCTGCCTCAAGGATGCAGTGGTCATTTTCGGAGGTGGATGCACCGGGGAGATCGTTTCGTCGCAGGGGCTTCTGCTGACCAATCATCACTGCGGGTATGGACAGATACAGGCGCACAGCACTGTTGACCACGATTACCTGAAAGACGGCTACTGGGCGATGACAAGGGAACAGGAACTACCGAACCCGGGGCTTTCGGTTACCTTCCTCCTCAGGATCGAGGATGTTACCGACCAGGTGCTGGCAGCAGTCAAGCCGGGAATGAGCGAGACAGAAAGGACCACTGCCGTGAATGATGCGCGTGCCGTCATCGAAAAGAAAGCCGCGGAAGGGAACAGCTACCGGACGACCGTAGCTTCTTTTTACGGCGGGAACAATTTCTACCTGCTTGTCTATGAAAGATACACTGACGTAAGGTTTGTGGGTGCGCCTCCCTCATCGATCGGGAAATTCGGGTTTGATACCGACAACTGGGAATGGCCCCGCCAGACCGGTGATTTCAGCGTGTTCAGGGTCTATTCAGGCCCGGATGGGAAACCTGCCCAGTATTCAAAGGACAATATTCCGCTCAAGCCGAAATACTGGCTGCCGGTCTCGATAAAGAACCTCCAGAAAGGCGACTATACAATGGTCCTCGGCTATCCCGGCAGGACACAGCGCTATGCCACTTCATATGAAGTCGATGAACTGCTTAAGATCACCCATCCCAACAGGATTAAGATCCGCGGCATCAGGCAGGAAATTCTGATGAAGGACATGCAGGCCGACCAGAAGGTAAATATCCAGTATGCATCGAAATACTCCGGCTCATCGAATTACTGGAAGTATTCCATCGGGCAGAAGGCAGGCCTTGAGAGGCTTAATATAAAGGGTAAGAAGGAAGACCTGGAAAACCAGTTCAGGGCTTGGGTAAATGAGGAACCTGAAAGGAAAGCAAAATACGGTAATGCCCTCGACCTTATCAAAAATGCCGTTGAAGGGAGGGCCCAGTATACAAATGCCCAGCAATATATAAACGAATGCCTGCTGCAGGGTTGTGAGCTTTCGCAGATGGGACTGATGTCAGGATTGCTCCAGAAGGCGCTGGCATCAGCCGACAATCAGCAGATCACAGAAGCTATTGCCAGGATGAAGAACATCTCCGCGAATTTTTACAAGGACTATAATCCGCCGACCGACATGAAGGCTACCAAGGCAATGCTTAAGCTCTTCAGAAGTGATATCCCGGTCACCTACCAGCCCGATTTTTACTCAAAGATCGTTGATAAGAAATTCAGGGGTGATATCGACAAGTACGTGGATAACCTTTTCGCAAAATCAATATTTGCTGACCAGGGGAGGATGAATGCTTTCCTTGAAAAACCCGTTCTAAAGACCCTTGAGAACGACCCTCTGATTGTCGCGACCAGTTCCATCCGCAGGGTGAGTGAAGAAGTATCAAAAGGCCTCAGCCAGTACGACAACAACCTCAATCAGGGACGCCGCCTCTGGATCGCCGCACTTAAGGAAATGGTACCCTCAAAAACCCTGTATCCTGACGCCAACTCCACAATGAGGCTTTCCTACGGCACGGTCCAGGACTACCAGCCAAGGGACGGTGTGATCTATAAATATTATACAACCCTCAGGGGTGTGGTGGAGAAATACAAACCAGGCGATTATGAGTTTGATGTCCCCCAGCGCCTCATCGACCTGTACAACAAGAAGGAGTATGGGATTTATGGATCTCCCGAAGGCTATATGCCGGTATGCTTCCTGACGACCAACGATATAACCGGCGGTAATTCAGGAAGCCCGGTCATAAATGCAAACGGGGAGCTCATCGGCCTCGCATTCGACGGGAACTGGGAGGCAATGAGCGGCGACATCGCTTATGAACCCGAACTGCAAAGGACAATTGTGGTCGATATAAGGTATGTGCTCTGGATAATGGACATATATGCCGGTGCCGGCCATCTGGTAAAGGAGATGGACCTCAGGCAGTAATGATAAACAGGGACTTTTTAACACGGGGCTGCACGGAGTGATTACAGGTTTACGCTGAGAAAACAGTGCCACTAAACCTGTCAGCCAGGGTTGACTCAGTGCTGCTCCGTGTTAAAATGTTCTTCTTCACCATGTGATTTTCTTTGTACATTTGTACAAAAATTTTCCGAATGCACTTCGACATTGTTGAGATCCTGGCTGCCTTTATGGTCCTCTTCGCCATCATCGACATCCCGGGCTCAATCCCTGTGATAATCGATATTAAAGCCAAAACGGGCGATGTCCATCCCTGGAAGGTGACTACAGTCTCATTCCTGATCTTCCTTGCATTCCTGTTTATCGGAAGCCCGCTGCTCGGAATATTTGGGATCGATGTGTCATCATTTGCCATAGCCGGTTCCTTCATCATCTTCCTCATAGCTATGGAAATGATCCTCGGGGTGGAACTTTTCAAGCAGGATTCCCATGGCAGCGGGTCCGTATTCCCGATCGCGTTCCCGCTCATCGCGGGTGCAGGATCGATCACCACCATCCTCTCGCTTAAAGCCGAATACCAGACTATCAATATCTTCATTGCCCTTGTGCTTAATATGGTCATTATTTATCTTGTGCTGAGACTCACAACGGTATTTGAAAGGATCCTCGGGCGGGGAGGATTGCAGATACTGAAGAAAGTCTTCGGGGTTATACTGCTTTCGATCGCCATTAGGCTTTTTCTGACCAACACAGGCATTATCCTTCATCATGCCAGGTGAAATAACGATCTATACCGACGGAGCTTCAAGCGGCAACCCGGGCCCCGGAGGGTATGGCGTCGTTCTGATCTACGGCAGGCACAGGCTCGAGAAATCAGAGGGTTTCAGTCTCACCACGAACAACCGCATGGAGCTGATGGCTGTAATAACTGGCCTCGAAGCCCTGAAGATCCCCGGCAGCAGAGTGGTAATCTATACCGACTCAAAATATGTTGCGGATGCGGTCGAGAAAGGCTGGGTCTTCCAGTGGGAAGCAAGGTCTTTCAGGAAAAAGAAAAACAGCGATCTGTGGATCAGGTTCCTTAAGGTCTACAGGAATCACAAGGTCAGGTTCGTCTGGATAAAAGGCCACGACAACAATCCTGAAAATGAACTCTGCGACCGGCTGGCTGTTGAAGCTGCAAAAGAGCCCGCACTCTCGGACGACACCGGGTATATCGCCGCAGACGAAAATGACAACCTGATAAATGATCTTTAAAAATGCAAGGGCAAAAGGAACTGTACGAACTTCTCGGAAAGCTGTCAATAAGCTTCGAGTACCACGAGCATCCGCCGCTTGCCACAATCGAGGATGCAAAGATCCACTGGAAGGATTACAACTCCGGTAGGTGCAAGAACATTTTTTTCAGGAACCACAAAGGAAACCGGCATTACCTGGTGATCCTCGAACATCTCAGGCAGCTCGATATCCACGATCTCGAGAAACGGCTCAAACAGGGCAAGTTGACCTTCGCTTCGGACCAACGGCTGAAAAAGCACCTCGGTGTCGAGCCCGGCTCAGTCTCGCCGTTCGGGCTTATCAATGATACGGAAAAGAATGTTCATGTATTCCTGGATGAGAAGCTCAATGAATTTGACAGGCTGGCATTCCATCCAAATGTCAACACGGCAACCATCGTAATATCGAGAGCCGATTTCCTGAAATTCCTGGATAACACAGGGAATTCGTTTGAGTTTATAAAGCTCTACGAATGAGAGGATAATGGGGACTTCTCAAAAGTAAGTTTTAACCGCAAAGTGCGCAAAGAGATGATTATAAATTACATGCCTTTGCGTTCTTTGCATCCCGATTAGTATCGGGACTTTGCGTTCTTTGCGGTTATTGGATTTAACCTTCCGGGAGAGTCACAGTTCTACTTCTTCAGTCCCTTATAAACCGGGTTCTTCCATGGTTCGGCGAGGGCGAACTTGCTCATGCATGCCCAGAGTATTCCCCGCTTCTGAATCTCAAGTACCTGGGGCACCCCGAAGTCAGATGCGACATGCCCAAGCGAAGAGTAGAAGACCCTCCCCTTCCCGTACATTTTCTTCCATGCGACAGGCATGACGCAGCCATCGATCCAGTCGGCATTCTTGCCGTTGAATGTCGTTGTGGCCAGTACCTTCACATTCGGATCGACATGCATGTAGTACTGTTCCGAGTGCATATCAAAATCGCTAAGCCCTTTTGTCACGGGATCATCATGGTCGGAGATATTCACCCTGTAATCTATCACGCCTCCCGGGTGCGCAACCCATTGTCCTCCTGTCATAAACTGGTACTCGGTATTGTTCCTGAAGGAATCGCCCAGGCCTCCGTGCCAGCCGGTAAGCCCTGTCCCGCTTTTCACCGCTTCCAGGAGCGCCTTTTCCTGTTCGGCTTCAATGGTTCCCATGGTCCATGCCTGGACAATCAGGTCCACATCCTTTCCGAGGTCATTGGAAAGGTATGCTGCAAGAGTGTCTGAGACAGTAACTTCCGCTCCCTCTGATTTCATCCAGGGAACAAAAATATCACGGCACTTGTCAGGCTCGTGTCCCATCCATCCCCCCCAGACAAAAAGGACTCTCTTTCCCTTCAGGGGCGAATCCGGAGACTTGGCACCAGGAGTGAAAACTGAAGGTGAAATAACAGCGGCTGCGGCTGCAGCGGCACTTTTCGAATTAAAACTTCTGCGTGAAACCATCGGGTCAAGATTTTAGTCTAAGATAACAATTAATCTTGTCAGGAAATCCCGGGAAGGGTACAATCCGGAATAAAATATCGTAACAATATCTTAATGAATAACTTTCCTGAAGGAATGAAAATAATTCCTGGGAAATTGCATCAAAATTCCGATTCATACGTCTTTGATTTGCATTTGAAATATCGAATACAAACCATGAAAAGACTTCTGGCATTTTCTTACATTCTCCTGCTGGCATTTGCGACTGCCGCCGGACAGACAGCCGAAAAGAGGCATTACAAAGCGACAGAGATTGAAATATCGCCCGTAATAAACGGGATACTTGATGAAGATGCCTGGCAAAAAGTCGGTATCTGGGAAGACGGGTTTACACAGAACCGCCCCTACAACGGGAGGCCCGCGACCCAGAAGACCGAATTCAAGATCCTGTTCGACAAGGATAATCTCTATGTCGGTATCAAGGCATACGATACCAGTCCCGACAGCATTGTAAACCGCCTTACACGGCGTGACCAGGCTGACGGGGACCTGGTGGGCATTATAATTGACAGCTTCCATGATCTGAGGACAGGCTTCCTCTTCGGCGTAAGCTCTGCCGGAGTGAAGTATGACCAGGTGTTCACGGAGGACGGACAGAAGCAGGATGGCTCCTGGGATCCCAACTGGTGGGTCAGAACATCTATCACCAAGGAAGGATGGGTGGCAGAAATGAAGATACCCTTCAGCCAGCTTAGATTTGACAAGAATTCCGGTGAAGTGTGGGGCTTTGATATCGCAAGGATCGAATATCGGAATGATGAACAGTCGTTCTGGCAGCATATCCCCAGGGACGCTTCCGAGTTCATCCATCTGATGGGTGAGCTGAACGGACTCGAGAATATCCGCCCGAGGAAGATATTTGACGTGACACCCTACGGCGTTTCGAAATTTGAGACATTCAAGGCTGACCCGAACAATCCGTTCACTTCAAGGGGAAACAAGTTCGGACTTAACGGGGGTATCGATGCCAAGATCGGTGTTACGAACAACATGACGATGGACCTTACCATCAATCCCGATTTCGGGCAGGTCGAAGCCGACCCGTCGCAGGTCAACCTTACGGCATATGAGACATTCTTTGCAGAGAAACGTCCATTCTTCATCGAGGGTAACAATATTACCAATTTCAATATCGGCATCGGCAACGGCGATGTCGGGAATGATAACCTTTTCTATTCGAGAAGGATCGGCAGGACACCACAGGTTGGCCCTGATCTGAACGACGGGGAATACTCCAAAATGTCACCGATGACCCCGATACTCGGCGCCACAAAGCTCACTGGAAAGACCAAGGACGGACTCTCCCTCGGGTTCATCGAAGCAGTCACAGCTGAGGTAAGGGCGAAGATCAGCTCAGAAGGCCAAACGTCGTACCAGACAGTGGAACCGCTTACCAACTATCTTCTCGGGCGCGTCCAGAAGGACTTCAATAACGGGAACACCATAATTGGCGGGATATTCACCGGCACCAACCGCTTTCTCGACACCAGGCTTGCCGATTACCTGCACAAGACTGCATATGCCGGAGGGATAGATTTCACACAATACTTCGCAAAGAAAGAATGGCAGTTCAATTTAAATGCCGCTTTCAGCCAGGTGAACGGGACAAGCAAAGCCCTGACAAGCACCCAGATGTCATCTGCAAGATACTATCAGAGGCCCGGAAACAACTATACCCGGTTTGACACAACCAGGACGTCGCTGATGGGGTCCGGAGGCAGAATGCAGATCCAGAAGCTCAACGGGCACTTTTTCGTTCTTGGAGCAGTCACATGGAAAACCCCGGGGTTCGAGATTAACGACCTCGGATATCTTCGTGAAGCCGACCAGGTGATCTCGGTTGTGGCAGCGGGTTACAACCAGTGGGAACCGAAAGGGATCTACAGGTCGTACAACCTGAATGGTGATTTCTACCTGGTAAATGATTTCGGCGGGGATATCACCGGTGATGGCTTTGAATGGAACGGGTCGTCCACCCTTAAGAACTACTGGAATGTTTGGACGGGCGGCAACCTACAGAGTCAATCCGTCTCGACCGGGATGCTCCGAGGTGGTCCGCTCATGAAGGTGCCGGGGAACCTGAACCTGCGTCTCGGGTTCTCTACCGACTACCGGAAAAAGCTCAACTTCAGCGTTTACGGCAACCGGTCGAAAGGCTTCGATAATTATTACACAAGCTACTACACAGAAGTCGACATCTCATACAAGCCAACAAACTACATTTCATTCACACTGAGCCCGTCATACAACTGGTCCACGAATGATCTTCAATACGTGAATTACCTGACCCCGAACAATACCGACAGGTATATCTTTGCGTCAATTAATCAGAAGACGTTGAGCGCCTCACTCAGGATAAACCTCAACCTGAGCCCGAATCTCACGCTGCAGTACTGGGGCCAGCCATTTGTCGCATCAGGCAAGTATCATGATTACAAATATATAACCGACCCGGTGGCAGTGAATTACAAAGACAGGTTCCACACCTACCTGCCCGATCAGATCCAGGAGGGACCGGATAATTTCACCGTCGACGAGAACCATAACGGCATGACCTATTCCATTGACAAGTCTGATTTCAACTATAAGGCATTTCTCTCCAACCTCGTGATCCGCTGGGAGTATTCACCCGGTTCCTCCGTGTACCTGGTCTGGAGCCAGAACAGGAGCGGCTTCAACCCGGTCGGGAACATGGATTATATCAATGATATGGGGGACCTTTTCAACCCGAGGCTTTACAGGGATAACTCCGACTACCAGCTTAAAAATGTCTTCCTGATCAAGTTCAGCTACAGGTTCGGACTAAAATAGACTCCGACGGGTATCCGGGCGCAAAGTCCATATATCGAGCCTGGGGGGAATAATTGTACGGAAAAGGTGCCTCATTGGCACCCTTTTTGTTTTTTATCTGTTGAACGATTCTTCTTTGAAATAGTGTTAAAACGATTGCCTCTGTGAAATTTATCAACCTTTTAACCTGTAAGAAAATGAAGAAGAATTCCCAGAAGATTCCCGGATTTGATGAGATCATCTTCGAGAACCGAAACAAAAGCTACGGAGCCTACGACCTCCGGAAAAAATACAGGAGCTCCGCACTGGTTTCATTGTTAAGCGGGGTCGCCCTGTTTTCGATCCCGTTCCTGTTGTCATTCCTCTTTCCGCCCGTACCGGTCGCCGCCACTTCCGGCCCGCTGGTGGGCGTGATCCTGAAACCCCTTAATACCATCGATCCGGGCAAGGTCATTGAACCGGCTGCAAAACCTTTGCCTGTGGTCCCAAAGAATGTCTATGTGGCGCCAAAGATCGTCGACTCCGTGGTGGACCTGGATAAAATGATGATAAATGATTTTGCCGTCCAGACCGTCACCAACGGGGATGTGACCGCTCCGGTTGACTCGGTGGCATATACTTCCGCCGCAGTCGAGGTGAATGAAGATCCCGAACCAGTAATATCGGTTGAAGAACCTCCTGTCTTTCCCGGTGGCGAAGCGGCTTTGCTGAAATATATTGCCGACAATACCAAGTATCCTCCCGAGGCACTGGAAAACAATATCCAGGGCAAGGTGATCGTACGATTTGCCGTTGCTCCCGACGGCTCCGTAAAGCGGATCGAAATAACGAGGGGTGTCAGCCCGCTCCTCGACGAGGAAGCCAGGAGGGTGGTCTCATCACTTCCCGTCTGGAAACCAGGACGGCAGAACGGGAAGGCAGTATCGGTATGGTTCTTCGTACCAGTAACCTTCAGGATAAACTATTAGAAAACCGGGTTCGAAATACCCTGCGACAAGCTTTCGGCGGGGCCGGTCCGGGCAGAAGATCTCAGGCCGGTCTCACCTTTTTGACCCCGATACCTGGGCCGCCCGGCAATATGATCCTTCCATCCACGATCTTAAGCCCTTCAAACGGGTCATTGCTGATAAGAAGGTTCCCGTCGAGGTCGCACCAGTCGGCCAGGGGCGAGAGCTGGGCTGCTGCAGTCACGGCACACGATGTTTCGGTCATGCAACCAAGCATTACCTTCATGCCGAGGGCCCTGGCAACATCGATCATCCTTGCCGCACCGGCCAGTCCGCCGCATTTCATAAGCTTTATGTTAACCCCTGAATAAACATCCCTCTGCCTGACAAGGTCGCCGGCATTCTGTATTGCCTCATCCCCTATCACCGGGATCGGGCTCTGAGCAGTGAGCCAGGCAATGTCCTCCATCCGCTCCTTCGGCATCGGCTGTTCCAGGTAAACCACTCCCTTCTCCTTAAGCCAGCCTGCCATTTCAAGGGCATACCTCCGGTCCTTCCACCCCTGGTTCACATCGGCACACAACGGTTTATCGGTGCACGATCGTATCACCTCGACCGCCCCCTTATCATTGTCACGCCCCAGCTTGACCTTCAGCAGCTTATAGGGTTCGGCTTCTGCAACTTTCTGTTTAACAATCTCCGGAGTGTCCAGGCCAATGGTGAAGCTGGTCACCGGAGTTTTTTCCGGGTTAAGTCCGAAAACCTGGTAGCATGGCCTCCCCAGCAGCTTCCCGGTAAGATCGTGGAGTGCAATGTCGACCGATGCCTTGGCAGCATGGTTTCCCGGCGCCACGCTATCCACATAGTCCAGGATATCACCCGCCAGGAAAGGATCCCTGAATTGTGAAATATTTAACAATGAAAGGAACTTAAGGACCGATTCATGGCTTTCGCCCAGGTATGGCGGCATGGAGGCTTCACCATACCCTGTGACCCCGTCATACTCAATTTCCGTAAGCACCACGGGCGTTGTGGTCCTGGAATTTGTGGCAAGGGTGAATGTATGCCTGAGCTGAAGAGTGTAGGGGGAAAACCTCAGTGTCAGTCTTCCAGGTTCTCCTTTCTTCTGTCCGTAATAAGCTGCCTGCTCCGGATTCCCTGCAAGCCGGCCTCCCATGAGTGACCCTCCGGCTATCAGCACAGCGTTCCTGATAAATTCCCTCTTATTCATATTTGATCATTATTTGTACCATCCGTGTCGCGTCAGCGGAACAACGGCGCTGTCAGGGGGAGCGGCAATGATTCTCCGGATCCCCAGGAAGGAGTCGCGCCGGAACCTGCTGAAATCGGACCTTGTGGAATCGAGGCTGTTTATTTTGACCATTCCCGATGCATGAATGAACCTGGTATCACCCAGGTACATGGCGACGTGCGTTGCATAAGGGCTGCCGTGCCTGACATGACCAAAAAACAGAAGGTCGCCTGCCTTCAGGGAATCGGGATACCATGATCTCCGGATCCTGGTACCGTGATCAAATTGCTGGGAAGCATCGCGAGGTAAGATGATGCCATTCAGGTAATAAACGGTCTTTACAAATCCGCTGCAGTCAAATCCTTTTGAGGATGTCCCGCCCCAAAGATATGGTATGCCCATAAATGACTCGGCGGTAGCGGCAAGATTTGCGGGTGTAAGTAAATTTTCCGGGTTTACCTGTTCGAGCGGAACTGCATCCCCGTTCCTGATAAACCCGCGCCTGCCGTCGGGCAGCACGACCTCAGTGAATCCTTTCTGCGGCCTGCCTGCCTGCAGAATGCATCCGGCCACAATATCAGAAATGACCTTTCCCGGTCCGGACCCGGCAAATATGTCGCCCGTTTTCCTGAGAAAAAAGATCCTCTGCGACTTCTTCCAGTCCCGGAATTCCCCCTCCGTCAGTTGTTGCACAGCATCGTTGTCGACCCAGCCTATATAGCGATCGGGTGTCTGAACCTGCAGCCAGCCGTCATCGTTCCTGAGTATCCTGACCGGCGTACCCATCAGGGCCTGTGTTGTCAGCTCCGCATCATCCGAATCATAAGCCCTTATGTTACATACGCTCACATTCACCAGCCCCCTGGTTTTCCTCACTAAGGCTGTATCAGGTAGGACCTTCATGCTGTCAAGGAATTGCACCCCTCTCTTCCGTAATAAGCTTATTACCGCGTCCTTTGCGCCGGGGTGATCGGTTTCCCCTTTCAATACAAGCTGCTTCCCTTCGGAAAGGAGCGATACTTCGAAGATCCCCTCCTGTATATCAGGTACCCATTTGACGGCAATTGAATCGAACTCATCCCTGAAAGGCTCGGCATCCTGTTTCCGGAGCCGTGAACATGAAGCCGGAAGCATCATGCAAATAACCCATGCAGTATAAAAAATAAATGAAAGTATCTTCCTCATTCTTAAAACAATTGTAAGATTTTAATGTGGCATTCTCCGTGATTCTCCGTGCCTTCTCAGTGTCCCGAAAGCTATCGGGATCTGTGTAACTTCTTCATCTATACCAGCGAATCCCTGTTCTCATAGACCTTTCTTACCGCATTGGCGATATCGTCCATGTCGGCCCTGCTTCCTAGGAGCACGCTCTGGTATATCGTGACCGCCTGTTCGCTCAGCTTGTCATTTCCCGGCAGGATATTCTGCTCATGCCACTGCTTTATCCTTGATTCCGGAAAGAGCCTTCTGAATCCCCTGGAGCTGAATGCTTCTTCCATCAGGCCGTCATGGTTCTGCCGTCCGTATCCGCTGCCGGCAGGAATGCCCTCAGCATTGAGCGCCCGGAGGAATTTCTCTTTCGGAAGATCGTTAAACTCCTCCTTAATATACCTGAACGGGTACATGTGATAGACTGCTCTTGTGGCCCCGCTGGCAAGCCTGTACGGCACTATGCCGGGGATTTCCTTCAGCCTGCTGTCAAGGTAAAGGGCATTCCCCAGGCGTACATCATTGTCCTTTTCGATCCTTTTCATCTGCGACAGCAGGATCAGTGCCTGGGATTGCTGCATCCTGTAATTCATGCCGTTGTACTGGTTTCCCTCAACGGGTTTCATCCTGCCAAACGGCCGCCCGCAGTTATGGTACGCATGGCACCTGTCGACCAGCTCCTCGTCATTCCCCAGGATGGCGCCACCTTCTCCCGAGGCAAGGTGTTTTGAGTTCTGGAAGCTGAAGCAGCCAAGATCCCCCAACGACCCGACCCTTTTTCCCTTGTATTCAGCCAGCCAAGCCTGGCATGCATCTTCGATTACTTTCAAACTGTGCTTTCCTGCCGCATTGTTGACACCGTCCATGTCGACGGGGAGCCCGTAGATATGGACAGGCACAATCGCGACAGTGCGGTCGGTGACCCGTTCGGATATCTTCCCCGGGTCGATGAGAAAAGTCTCCGGATCGCTGTCGACGAACACCGGCAGTGCTTTATGCGACAGGATGGCATTATACGTTGCAATGAATGTGTAGGGTGAAACCAGGACCTCATCGCCTGCGTCGACACCCAGTACTGCCAGGGAGGTCTGGAGCGCGGTCGTGCCGCTCGCGGTTGCAACACAAGCCTTGGCCCCCATAAGCCGGGCATACTCCCTTTCAAATTCTTCCACATGCTCCCCGCTCCCCCTCCACCATCGTCCTGACCTGAACATTTCAATAAGGCCGGGCTCCGCACTCTGATCCCAGACCGGCCAGCCGGGCCATGACCCCGGATGTACCTTCGGGCCTCCGGTAATTGCAAGCTTTTTCACCTGGGTCCGGCCTGTGATCTCAAATGGCATGAATGAAAAGTTCAAAAAGGACCCAACTACTCCTGCAGATGTCGCGGCGATCATGCTGCGGCGGGAAATTTTTCGGGTTTTCATCTAAGTATGGTTTAATGGTTCCGGGATTAAGTTGTCGATGTAAGTTAGTCAAATTATTGGTGACAGTCATTCCCCGGGGCGGTCAAAAAATCTGATTCCGCCACTGCGGGATGTCCGGTTTGCGGCAGGGTTAACAGAGGGCCATTGAAATAAACCCCGCAGCTGTTGAAAAGCAAATAAAATATCCCGTGCAAAACAATTCATTGTGAGAAATGTATGAATATCTTTGAATGATACCCTGAATATTCAGACATTAACAAACTGCCGAGATGAAAATTTTGCGGTTAAGCAGATTCTCAAAGATCCTGTCTGGATTGGTGATCTTTCTCATACTCGTGCTTTTTGCCGCTCCCCGGCTGGCCAGATGGTATATTGTAAATAACGGGAAGGAGCTTACCGGGCGCAGGATCTCGATCGACAGGATAAGGGTGAATTATTTTACCGGCACCCTTACCATTAGGGATCTTAAGTTGTTTGAGGCTGACGAAAAGACCCTGTTCCTCGGATTCGGGAGATTAAAGGTGAACCTCGACTACCTGCCCCTTTTCAGGCATGAGATCTCCGTCGCATACATCACTCTGGATGAGCCTTATGCCGAAGTCCTTCAGAACGGCAGCAGGTTCAATTTTTCGGACCTCATGAAAAGTGATACCATCCCGGAGGCAAAGGATACCGTGCCTGCCGCTCCCACGATGTACGATATAAGGAATATCCGGATATCAAAAGGCTATATAAAATATACTGATCTTGCCTTGAACCATACAATTTCCCTCGACAGCCTCGATCTTCAGATCCCGGGCTTTAAATGGAACAGCGGATCAACAAACCTTGACGTCAATTTCAACTTTGTGGATGGCGGAGGGCTCTATTCGAAGCTCGATATCAACCAGGCTGACAGCACTTACTCCATCAGCTTGAAGCTCGACAGCCTCAACCTGGGGATTTTCGAGCCATATGTTAAGAACTACCTGAATGTGACAGCATTTGGCGGATTTCTCTCGAATGACCTTATCCTCAAGGGTAGCCTGCAGAGTATTATGAGGCTCACCGTCTCGGGGGAAAACCAGGTCTATGGGTTCGGGATGAAAGATTCCCTCGGAAGGACGGTATTCTCTGCCGACAGGATCGGGCTCGTCATTGACACCTTTTCACTCGACAGGAACCGGGTAAGGCTCAGCAAGGTTGAAATGACCAATCCGTACCTCTTTATCGAGCTGGCAGATTCCTCAAACAATATCTCGGCCCTTATCAGGCAGACAGGGGAGGAACAGGAAGATACATCCGGCAGGACCGGAACGGGTGAAGGATCAGGACCCGAATTCAGCTACAACTTCCCGCCAGTTGTCATAACAGGGGGAAAGGTTGTCTTTTCCGACAAGACCCTTGGCTATCCCTTTGATTACCATATCGAAGACCTTTCACTTAAGATATCAGAAAAGGATAGGGAACCGGGCAGGCTCAGTTACGCGGTATCCGCGGGACTAAACGGCACAGGGAGCTTCTCATCGGACGGAACAATCGATCCCGCCAATCTGAACGACCTCGATCTAATCCTTAAGATATCAGGGTTCAGAATGAAAGATGTGGATCCCTATTTCAAGCATTACTTCGGCTTCCCGGTAACGGGAGGGATAATGAACTTCTCGACCGACAACAAGCTTCGTCCGAATTCTCTCGAATCA